>JAFUTW010000013.1 GCA_017484085.1 Clostridia bacterium | reverse complement strand
TATAAAGCTTTGGGAACGATAACTGCAGACAAAACGGTATCGATGACAATGAAGTATGAGAGTTCATCAGTATGGTATGAATTTGTAGCTGGAAGCAGTGGCAACCATATGTTTGTGGGAACATTGAATGACACTGAGAATACGGACAGGTACTATGAGATATATGCAAGCATTTCAGAGTATAAAACGGAGTATGGTGATACATATTTAAATGAGATTACCCAAGGAGAGATAGGCGGATGGGATACAGAGACATCATTAACTGCAAAATTGGAGAAAGGGAAGAAATACTATTTACGTGTGTATGCGTATTGGGGTGATACAAAAAAAGGATTACCCCTCCGCCTCTCCATCGGCGTCCCCTCCACCGGCGAAAACGCCCGCACCGTTACCTATAACGCCAACGGCGGCGAGCTTGGCAAAGTCCCTGAAAAGCAGACGGTGGAAGCGAATAAAGCGGCCGAACTGAATTGGGAAGTGCCGTATCGCGCGCACTATAACTTCCTGGGCTGGAGCAAGAGCAAAACCGCTGCCACGGCCGAATACCTGCCGTCCGGTTCTTTCACGACAGGCACAAATACAACGCTTTATGCCGTGTGGGAAGCCGAGAAGTACCTCGGGACCCTGCTGATGGAAACAAAGAAACAAGTGACCTGCAGCATACCGCAGGCGGAACGCTGGTACGCTTTCAAAGCAGATTGCAGCGGAACGTATACGATAGAGATCAGCAAGAGTGGGAAAAACGCGTATGTAAAGGCTGCGCTGTATGGGAGAGAAGGGAAGCTGGAGGAAACGGCCACGGAAAGCACGCAGGAGGGTTTGACCCTGTCTGCGTGGCTCGATGAGGGAGAAACCTGCTCGCTGTGCCTGAAGCCGTATTGGGAAAGCGGACAGAGCATGACGCTGGGGCTGAACTTCGGGATCCCCCGGATGACGTCGAGGCTGGTGCTGCCATCCGGTTTGCGGGAAATCCGGGAACGCGCTTATGCGGGGACGGGCTTTGAGAGCGTCGTCTGTCCGGAGAATGTGGAAAATATTGAAGCCGGGGCGTTTGCAGACTGCACGGAATTGAAGAAAGTCATCTTCCTAGGCGGGGATACGGCGATTGCGGACACCGCCTTTGTCGGCTGCGCGGCAGAACTCACTTTCTGTACCCCTGCCGGGAGTGCGGTACAGGCCTATGCCGAAGAACACGGGTATTCGTTCATAGAATATGTGCCCTGAAGGTTATGACTCTTCTGTCTCGGCAGCGCCTTGACAACTCCCCTTTCAGGGGAGCCCTGCCGGCTTTAGCTTCCGTCCCCAGCCGGGGGACCGTGAGCGAAGCGAATGGTGGTGGGGTTAAACCCCTCAGTCACAGCTTACATAAACATAAGAAGCGACCGGCTGCAGCGCGCAGCCGGTCATTTTCCGTTTTCAGTTTTCTGTTAGCCCAGCAGCAGATTCGGAAGCCAGGTGACGAGTCCCGGGACGTACGTGCACATGAAGAGCACGATGATCAGCGGGATGAGGAAGGGCAGGATGGCCGTGTACAGCTTGTCCAGCTTGACCTTGCCCACGTCGGAGATGACGAAGAGGCACACGCCGAAGGGCGGCGTGACCTGGCCGATCATCAGGTTCAGGACCATCATGACGCCGAAGTGGACGAGGTCCAGGTTCAGCGCCTTGGCGATGGGCAGCAGAACGGGCAGCATCAGCGTCAGGATGGCGCCGGGCTCCATGAACATGCCGAGGACCAGCAGCACGATGTTGATCACCAGAAGGATGACGGCGGGGTTGCTGGAGATGGACAGGATGAAGTCGGCGATCTTGGTGGAGACGCCCTCACGGACCAGCACGTAGGTGAACAGCGTGGAGGTGCCGATGATGAACAGCGTGTTGGCGCTGGTGATGGCGGACTCCAGCAGGCACTTCTTGAAGTCCTTCCAGGTCATCGTGCGGTACACGAGCCAGGCGATCAGCAGGGAGTAGGCCACCGCGATGGAGCTGGCTTCGGTCGGCGTGAAGATGCCCGTGGTGAAGCCCAGCAGGATGATGATGGGCGTGATCAGGGACAGGATGGAGCTGACAAACTGCTTGCCCAGCGCGCGCAGATTGAAGGGATGACGCTCATACTTGCGGCGCACGGCGAAGATGTAAACCAGGATCATCAGCGCGACGCCCATGACCAGGCCTGGCACCACGCCGCCCATGAACAGCTTGGCGACCGATACGCTGGCCGTCGCGCCGTAGATGATGAGCGGGATGCTGGGCGGGAAGATAGGCCCGATGACGGAACTGGCCGCCGTAACGCCGGCGGAGAACTCCGGATCGTAGCCGTTGGTGGTCATGGCTTCCATCTCGATGGTGCCGAGGCCGCCGGCGTCCGCCGTGGCGGAGCCGCTCATGCCGGCAAAGATGACGGAGGCGACGATGTTCGCATGGCCGAGGCCGCCGGGGATCCAGCCCACGACTTCCTTGGCGAAGTTGAAGATCTTCTCGGTGATCTTGCCGCTGTTCATCAGGTTGCCCGCGAGGATGAACAGCGGGATGGCGATGAGCAGGTAGGAGTCGATGCCGGTGACCATCTTCTGGCCGATGACCATCATGGGATAGCCGAGCTGCAGGCAGCCCAGCACGGCGCTGGCGCCGATGGAGATGGAGATCGGCACGCCGGCGATCAGCAAAACGAGGAACGAGACAAAGAAGAGTGTCATGCGCGCACCTCCTTCTGCTTACCGGTCAGCGTCAGGACCCTGTCCAGCAGCTGCCAGACGGTTTTGACCGTTATAAACCCGCCCGCAATGGCCATGGGCAGGAAGTGCCACGCTTTGGAGAGCCACTGCATCGTGGAGAAATAGCTGGTTTTATTGATGGGGTACATGCCGACGTAGGCGATGATCATGACGATGCCCAACAGCAGGGCAGCAGCCTTGCCGAGGAACCAGAAGAGCTGGCGCAGCGCTTCGGGGGCGTGCGCATAGACGATATCCAGGGTGATGAGGCGCTCCTTGTCATACAGGATGCAGACGCCGAGGAAGGCCATCCACATGAACAGGAAGCCGCAGAGTTCCGTGCTGGAGCTGAAGGATTTGTTGAAGAAGTTGCGCAGGATCATCTCGTAGAGCATGACGCCCACGATGCCCGCGATGAGCAGCGTTTCGATGATCTCGACGACGCGGATGAAGCCGTCGGTGATCTTTTTGTAAGTCTGCATAGCTTTAAACCCTTTCCTGAATATCCGGAAAGAAAACCGGGGGAAAGAAATCTTTCCCCCGGCGGGGTGCGGGTGACGGATTACAGCGCCAGGATGGCGTCGATGATCTCCTGGTTGTACCAGGGCTGATCCTTGTAGTTCTCGTAGTAAGCGGGGATGCCCAGCTTGTCCTTGAAGGACTGGACGTCCGGCTCCTCGTCGAACTGCACGCCGGCGGCTTCCAGGGTGGCCTGCGCGGTCACGTTGTCCTGGGCGATGGTGTCGAAGGAGTACTTCGCGGCGACCTTGGCCTGCTCCTTCAGGATCTCCTGATACTCGGGAGCGATCTTGTTCCAGGTAGCGGCATTGGCGGCCATGGTGCAGCCCATCCACATGTAGTTGATGTAGGAGAAGTACTTGATGTCGTCATAGGTCGCGTTGGCGACGAGGTGATAGGTGGCGTTGTCCTGGCCCTCGGCGGTGCCGTTGGACAGGGCGATGGCCAGCTCGTTCAGCGCGAGGGCTACGGGGTTGGCGCCCAGCGCCTTCCAGCAGTCGAGGTACATCTGGCTGGTGGGAACGCGCAGCTTCAGGCCTTCCACGTCCGCAGCGGTGTGCACCGGGCGGTTGGTGGTGGAGATGTGACGCATGCCGTTGTCGCCCTCAGAGAGGTAAACCAGACCGGCGTTGCCGAGGTCCGCGAAGATCTTCTCGCCGATCTCGCCGTTGACGATCTCGTAAGCCTGCTCAGCGCTCTTGAAGAGGAAGGGCAGGTCCAGGATCTTCGCCTTGTCATAGAACTCGGTGTATCCGGAGGTGCCGGCGAAGATGATGTCGATGGTGCCCATACGCACGGACTGGAGAGCCTCGGCGTCGTTGCCGAGCTCGCCGGAGTGGTGCACGGTCAGCTCGATCTTGCCGTCGGAAGCTTCGTTCACCAGACGCGCATACTCGATGATCGTCTTGGTGGGAACGGACTCGACGTTGCCCGGGGAATAGATGGTGAGCTTCAGCTCAGCCTCCGCCAGGGCGGAGACGGCGGCCAGCACCATGACGGCGCTCAGCAGCAGTGCGAGAAACTTTTTCATAGGGGTTTCCTCCTTTTATTGACGGTGTTTCCACCGTTTATAACTTGGGGGCCCTCTCCGGCAGGGCGATGCCTTTGGGAGAGCTGTCACCGGAGGTGACTGAGAGGGTCTCAGCCGACGAGCTTGCGGACGGTGTCCAGCTGCGCTTCGGTGAGGTTCAGAACATCGGAGTTCTCGCCGGAGCAGGCGCTGTCCTCGACGAGGATGAGCTTGACGCCCGGCTGGGTGACGGTGTTGTGCCAGAGGCCGGTCGGGATGTTGTAGACCTTCATGGGCTCCATCTCGACCTTCTCGATGACGAGGCCGTTTTCGGTCTCGTTGGCGTAGAGAAGGGTGCAGCGGCCGGCGAGCAGGATGAAGAGCTCGTCGGTGATGTTGTGGCGCTCCAGGCAGGTGATGCCGGTGATGTCGTTCTCCGGCTTCCAGTTCTTGATGCCGACCATCCACTTTTCGTTTTCAAAGACGCGGGTGAGGCCTTTGCCTTCGTAGGTGTATTCCTGAATCTTCTGCATTTTCATTCGCCTCGATTACTTCTTTGCCACGGCGCGGCGGACGGCTTCGGCGATCTCCTTGTCGGTGAGGCCGTACTCCTTCGCCAGCAGGGCGGGCGTGCCGCTCTGGCCGAAACGGTCCTGGATGCCGACGCGCTCGAAGGGCACGCAGGCGTTGCCGCACAGCGCTTCCGCAACGGCGCCGCCCAGGCCGCCGATGACGGAGTGCTCCTCAGCGGTGACGATGGCGCCGCAGTCGCGCGCAGCGGCCAGGACAGCCTCGTTGTCCAGGGGCTTGATGGTGTGCATGTTGATCACGCGGCACTCGATGCCTTCGGCAGCGAGGGTCTCCGCGGCGTGCATCGCCTGGGCGACCATGATGCCGCACGCGATGATCGCGGCGTCCTTGCCTTCGCGCAGCGTGACCGCCTTGCCAATTTCAAAGGGCGTGCTCTCGTCGGTGATGACTTCGGTGGGCAGGCGGCCGGTGCGGATGAACATGGGGCCGTAGGTCTTCGCGGCGGCGAAGACGGCCTTTTCCATCTCAACGGCGTCGCAGGGCGCGATGACGGTCATGCGGGGCAGCGTGCGCATGAGGGCGATGTCCTCAACGGCCTGGTGGCTGCCGCCGTCCTCGCCGCAGCTGGGGCCGGCGTGGCTGAGGCCCAGTTTGACGTTGGCGTTGGTGTAGCAGATGGCGTTGCGGACCTGCTCAAAGGCGTGGCCCGCGCCGAAGATGGCGAACGTGCTGGCGAACACGGTGTAGCCGCAGTGGGCGAGGCCCGCGCTGGCGTCCATCATGTTGCACTCGGCGATGCCGAAGTTGTAGAAACGGTCCGGATACTTGTCCGCAAAGAAAGCGGTCATGGTCGCATGGGCGAGGTCAGCGTCGCAGACGAGAACCTTGTCATCCACTGCGCCCAGCTTGGCCAGCGCCTCGCCGTAAGCGATACGCGTCGATTTGATTTCAGCCATGGTTACACCCCCAGTTCAGCCTTGGCGGCCTTGTACTGTTCCTCGTTGATGGGCTTGCCGTGCCAGCCGACCTGGTTCTCCATGAAGGAGACGCCCTTGCCCTTTACGGTGTTGCAGCAGATGAAGCGCGGCTTGCCGCAGCGGGGCGCCTTGCAGGCCTCGGCGATGGCATCCACGTCATGGCCGTCCACAACGCAGGTCTCCCAGCCGAAGGCGGCGTACTTGGCGACGATGTCGCCCAGGGACATGACCTGGTCGTTGGTGCCGTCGATCTGCAGGCCGTTGTGGTCCAGCAGCACGGTGAGGTTGTCCAGATTGTAGTGCGCGGCGGCCATAGCGGCCTCCCAGACGATGCCTTCCTGGCTCTCGCCGTCGCCGGTCACGACATAGACGTTGAAGTCATGCTCCGGGCGCTTGCCGGCCAGCGCGTAGCCGACGGACATGCTCATGCCCTGGCCCAGGGAGCCGGTGGAGGCGTCCACGCCGGGGCACTTGTTCATGTCGGGGTGTCCCTGCAGGTGGCTGCCCAGCTTGCGCAGAGTCAGCAGCTCCTCGCGGGGGAAGAAGCCGACGTCCGCCAGGACGGCGTAGAGCGTGGGGCAGGCGTGGCCCTTGGAGAGCACGACGCGGTCCCGCTCTTCCCACTTGGGGTTCTTCGGGTCGTAGCGCACGACGCCGTTTTCATACAGCGCGAGCAGGATTTCCACGCAGGACAGCGATCCGCCCGGATGGCCGGACTGCGCGGCGTAAAGCGAATCCACGACGTCAGCGCGGATCTGCTTCGCCTTTGCTTCAAAATTTGCCATAATGCGTCTCCTCTTTTCAGATGAAGTGAAGATGTATTCAAAAGCGCGTTATCCCTTGACGGCGCCTGCCGTCAGGCCGGATACCAGCCGCTTCTGAGCGAAGAAGAACATGATGCAGACCGGGATGATGGTGATGATGCCGCCGGCGGTGATGAGCTCCCACTGCACGCCCAGCTGACCGATGAGGTTCTTGAGCGCGACCGGGATCGTACGGCTCTTTTCGTTGGTGAAGAGCACCGCGAACGTGTACTCATTCCAGCTCTGCATGAAGATGTAGACACCCGTAGCCAGCAGGCAGGGCAGCAGGATGGGCAGCACGATGCGCAGGAAAGCCTGCGCGCGGTTGGCGCCGTCCACCATAGCCGCCTCCTCCAGGGAGACGGGGAGGTCGTTGAGGTAGCCGTTCATCAGCCACACGGAGAAGGGGATGGTGAACGTGGTATAGGACAGCACGAGGGACCAGGGCGTGTAGAGCAGCCCCAGCTTTCTCATGTTGGTAAACAGCGGGATCAGCAGCAGCACGGTGGGGAACATGTTGTTGGTGAGGAACAGCATCATCAGCGGCTTGCGGCCCGGGAAGCGGAAACGTGAGAACGAGTACGCCGCCAGCGTGGAGACCGTAAGGCTGAGCGCCATGGTGATGACAGCCACGAGCAGGCTGTTGCGCATGGGATGCAGGAAATTGTACTGCTGGAACAGGTAACGGTAGGCTGCCATTGTCGGCTGCTGCGGCCAGTACACGACGGTGAGGGAATGGAGCTCCGCATCCGTCTTGAGGCTGGTCACGAGCGTCCAGTAGAAGGGGAACAGCAGGAACAGCAAAAACAGGATGAGCGGCAGCCACAGCGTGAAGAAGCGGAAAGCACGGGACTCGTGGAAGGTTGTGTTTTTCATGACTCAGCCCTCCTGCCCGAAGGTCGAACGCAAGTAGGGGATGGCAACCAGCAGCAGCACCAGCATGAGCAGGATAGCCATTGCGGAAGCAAAGCCCATGTTGAGGGAACTGGCTTCTTTATAGATGTAGACCGACAGGGTCTGCGTGGCGTAGGCGGGGCCGCCCTCTGTCATGTTCCAGATGACGTCCACGGAGTTGGCCACCCAGATGATGCGCAGCATCGTGGTGACGTAGATGGTGTTGCGCAGGGAAGGGATGGTGACGTAGAAGAGCTTCTGCCGCCTCGTCGCACCGTCGATGTCCGCGGCTTCATACAGGTCGTGAGAGACGCCCTGCAGTCCGGCCAGCAGCATGATGGCGAAGAAGGGGATGCCCTGCCACACGATGGTGGTGATGACGCTCGGCATGGCCGTTCCCTTGGTGGCCAGCCAGGCGACGTTTTCGGAGATGATGCCCAGCTTTTTCAGCAGGTCATTGAAGACGCCGTAGTTGCCGTCCAGGATCCAGCGCCACATGAGGGCGATCAGAACGCCGGGAGTGACCCACGGGATGAGGCTGACTGCGCGCACGACGCCGCGGCCGCGGTAGTCGCGGTTGAGCAACAGCGCCAGCATGAAGCCGAACACAAACTGGAGGCCGACGCCGAAGAAGACCCAGATGAGAGTACGCCACAGCGACTGCCAGAAGAGCTTGGAACCAAGGATCTTCGTGTAGTTATCCAATCCGATGAAGGCCGTCCGGTTGGGCCTCGTCAGGTTATAGTACTGAAAGCTCATGCCCACTGCATTGATGATGGGGATCACCACGACGGAGACCATCACAATGAGAGCGGGCAGCAGCAGGACATACGGCCAGATTCCGTTTTCGCCCAGCCGCGAGCGCCGTTTTTGCAAAATAACTCCTCCCTTCCCGACCGGAACAGGGGGTGCGGGAGGCGAACCTCCCGCACCGCCATGGATTGATTTAAGCGATTACTCCCACAGGGCAGCCTGCAGCTGCTGCATGCAGTCCTCGGCAGTGATGTCGCCCATCAGAGCCTGCTGGATCATGCTCGGCCAGTTGGAGATCCACTCGGTGGTGGTGTCCAGCACGGGCAGGATGCCGGCCACGGGCTGGCCTTCGATGGAAACCTGCATGAAGGGGTTCTCCTGGAAGACGGGCAGCGCCTGCACGGAGGCGGCAACCGGCACGTTGCCGGTCACGGTGCACCAGGTCTCCTGGCCCTTGCCGGCCGCGAGGTACTTCATCCACTCGAAAGCGCCTTCCTTATCCTTGCAGGAGGCGAACATGACGGTCTCGGTGTCGCCCATGGAGGTCCACTGGCCCTTGCCGGCCGGGAAGATGAAAGCGCCGACGTCCTCGCCGAAGAGCTCCATCATCTGGGCGGAGGAACCGATGTGGTGGATCGTCATGGCCGTGAGGCCGGACTTGAAGGCATCGATGACCTGCGCGAAGCCGTCGTTCGGGGCGGTCGCGGGGGCATAGCCGTTCTGGAACAGGGAGATGTAGTCCTTCATGCCCTGGATGGACTCTTCGCTGTCCAGGTGCTCGAAGCTGCCGCCGGCAGCGTAGATGAAGCTGCCCCAGGGCTCCTGGCCGCCGTTGCTGCCGCGCATGCCGAAGCCGTAGACGTCGGTCTTGCCGTCGCCGTCGGTGTCACGGGTCAGCTTGGCGCAGGCGTCGAGGAACTCTTCATAGGTGGTGGGGACGGTCACGCCGGCCGCCTCGAACATGGAGGGACGATAGTAGACGTAGAGGACCTGGGTGTTCCACGGCATGACATAGATGCTGTCCTTGCCGCCGGCGCTGCGCATGACCTCATAGAGGCTGTCGTTGATCTCGTCCTTGTTCTCCCAGGCGTCCAGATAGCTGTCCAGCGGCTCCAGCAGGTCGTTGCCGACGAAGGAGGGGGTCGCAGTCAGCTTGAAGGTGGCAACGTCGGGTCCGCCGCCGCCGATCGCCGCGGTCAGCAGGTTGCCGCTGAATCCGCCGCCGTCCCAGGGATACTCTTCACCGACAACGGTGATGCCCTTGCCGTTGGTGGCGTTGAAGTCGGCAATCATGTCCTGCATGGTCTTGGAATAGTCGGGGTTGTCCGCCCAATACCAGAAGGTGATGGTGGAGTCAGCCACCGCGGTGGCCGCGGCGAGCATCATGACCGCCACGAGGAGTGCCAGAAACTTTTTCATGGGGTTGCTCCTTTCTTGTGCTCTGCGATATCCCGCAGAGTCTGCTCAATGTGCAGCCTTGCCAGCCTGCCGGCTTCGGGGGCGTTCTGCATGCGGATCGCATCCAGGATTCGCCGGTGGTAGGAGAGCGCGCGTTCCACGCTCCCGTGCAGGTACGCCGTCTGCTCGTAGCCCTTTTCGATCGCCTCGAGGATGACGGGGAAGATACGCTCCAGCACACGGTTGTGCGTGCTCTCGGCGATCGCCGTGTGAAAGCGGTAGTCGTAAGCGTCATAGTCTTCCCCGTTTGCTGCGGCCTTCTCCATATCGGAGATGGACGCTTCCATGAGGGCGATGTCCGCCTCGCTGCGCCGTCTGGCGGCGCATTCGGCGATCCCGGGTTCCAGCAGGAGGCGTGCCTCCATCAGCTCTTCCAGCAGATGGGCTTGCTCCTCAAAACGAAGACCCAGCGGATCCGGGCCGATGCCCGTATTGCTGGCAACGTAAGAGCCCAGGCCGCGCCTGATCTCCACGACGTTCTCCGCCTGCAGAAGTTTCATCGCTTCCCGCACCGTGGAGCGGCTGACGCCGTAGCGCTGCATCAGCGTGCTCTCCGTGGGCAGCTTTTCTCCGGGTGTCAGTCCGTCGGTTTCGATCTGGGACCGAATTTCGTTGGCGACACCCCTGGCCATTCCGATCTGCATGAAGGCTCCCTTCCGTCAGCTGTCGGCTGCTGTCACGACATCAGACATCCGATGTCTCTGCATCAAGTATAGATAGTTTATATAAGGATGTCAACCGAATCTCTACTAAAAAATACAGAACCCGCTTTGCAAAAACTGACAATACGGGTTCTGTTCAGTTGATTTTTTGGGAGGTTTTGCTAATTGACCGAAACGGGCACAAGCCGAAAGGGATCCTCGAAGGTACCGGAACCGCCGGCGCTCTTCAGCCTGTCCGTGTGGATGTAGCAGACGAGACGGATGCCGCCTGCGCGGTCCGCGCCCGATACGGAGATGTGGCCGTTGTCGCCGACGATCCAGCGGAAACCCGGGCGCCGCCAGTCGGCAGTGAAGTACCAGCTGTACTGCCCGGCAGTGTGTTTGAGCCCCCGGGCGAAGGCCCAGGGCGTGCCCTTGGCGCGCCGCGTCCGGCTCTCGGTGAAATCCTCGGCGGGGAAGCCGTAATCCGTGCGGAAGAGTTCGCCCTTGCGCGTGGGCAGGGCCAGCAGCCCGCGGTCGGGCATCTCGAGGAGGACGGCCTGCTCTCCGGCGTCAAACAGGCGGGCGAGCACCTCCGTGTTCAGCGTGCGGTAAACGATGGTGTTTTCATAATCGAGCGGCGTTCCGTCCTGCGTGTCCTTCACGTCGTTGTAGAGGAGCGCATCCACGATGTACTCCGTCATGAGGCAGCAGAGGTCGGCGTTTTCCCCGGTCAGGTCGTCTTCGTTGGCGGCCTTCTTCCAGCTGCGTCCCGGCTCGTTGACGGCGTCGATCACGTCCGCCTTCTCCGGGCTCCCGGGACCGAGGACGCGCCAGAGCACGGGAGCCTCACTGCCGTCCTCCTCATAGGGATAACGGCCGAAGGTGACGAAGGTGTAGCCGTCCTGCGCGTTTCGTCCGGCCTCCCCGTGATAGCCGGGGAGCTTTGTGGCAAGCCCTGCGGCGGGAAGCACAATGCTGGCGAGGATGAGGAGGCAGGTGCATAAAGAAGCGAAGCGGAATCCGGCCATAGCGCGCCTTCTTTCTGTGTGTTCGCGTCCATTGTACAGGCCGCCGAGGGAGACTGTCAAGCAATCTTGCGGGGAGAGGCGGGGTATGCTACAATGAAAAATCATGAGGCTGAACAAAGAGGAGGAACACCTGTGCGTTCTCGTTTCGGTTATATTCTGCTGGGCGCCGCGCTGGCGGTGCTTGTCCTGGGCGTGACGGGCCCGGCTGTGCTGGAGGAGCCGGCAGCGGTCCCGGTGACGCCTTACGGCGCCATGGTTACGCTGGCGGCGCTCGCCGGCATCGTGCTGATGGATCTGGCCGGCAAGCGGTACTCGCGCGTGCTGCCGGGAGGGGCGGGCACGGACGCCCTCTTCCTGCTCTCCGGCTTTGCCGGCGCCAGGCTGCTGTACTGTCTTTTCCGGCTTTCCTATTATAAAGAGGTCGGCTTCCTTCATGTGCTGATGACGCGCGAGGGAGGCTTCCTGCTCTACGGGGCGCTTGCGGGCGTTGCGGCCGCAGCATGGCTCATGACCCGCCGGGAGCGGAAGACCATGCGGGCGGCGGGCGGCAAGGACGGGCCGACTGCGGTGCTGCAGCGCATGCAGCGGGGCGGGTTTGCGGAGGCGATGGATGAGCTGACGCTCCCCGGGCTTTGCGTCATCGCGCTCTGCCGTCTGGCAGAGGGCTTTGCGGGCGAGGGCCTGGGCGACTGGGTGGAGGAGGGCTTCTTCTGCCGCCTGCCCTTTGCCGCGCAGAATGCTTACGGCGAATACCAGTGGGCGCTCTTCATCCCGGAGGCTGTGGCGGCGCTGTGCATCCTCATGGCGTGCCGGAACGTGCCGACGGGAAGGGGCGCACGGGCGAAGCGCGCGCTGCTGCTGTATGCGGCCTGCCAGATCGTCTTTGAAAGCCTGCGCATGGACAGCGTACTGAAGGTCGGTTTCGTGCGCGTCTCACAGGTGCTGAGCGCCGCGGCGATCCTGCTGGTCCTTCTGCTGAACATGAAGGAGAAGAGAGGCGGGCTTCATCTTGCGCCGGTGCTCCTCTTCGGATGCCTGGTGGCGCTTGTCGGCGGCATCGAATGGGCGCTGGACAAGACGGCGCTTCCCAACGTGCTGCTGTACGCGCTGATGATCGCGGCGTGCGCCGGGATGGCTGCGGCGGCGCAGCGGGCATAGACGGCAATGCGGGAAATCACCTGACAGAGGTCTTTGGGGAACGGACGAGGAGCAAGGAGCGTAACGGAATATGACGATTTATGATATCGCAAAGATTGCCGGCGTATCGCCCGGGACGGTCTCCCGCGTCGTCAATAAAAAACCCGGCGTAAAGCAGTCCACGAGGGAGAGGATCGAGCGACTGCTGGAGGAGCACCACTATACGCCGGACCTCAACGCGCGCGCCCTGGTCATGCAGAATTCCCGCATGATCGGCATCGTGACGGACGACCTGGTCACGCACCGGCTGGGGAACGTGCTCTACAGCGTCATCCGCGAGCTGATGCAGAACGGGTATACCTGCTTTATCCAGTACACCGGGAAGGACAATACCGTCGCGCAGGCCCTGACGGAGCTCGCCAGCCGCCGCGTGCTCGGCGCGCTGCTGCTCGGCGTGACCTTTATGAACCGTGACGAGATCTCGCAGGCCATTTCACGCTGCCTGCCGGATATCCCGGTCGTCATGGTCAACCAGGCGACCGACTTCGGGATGAGCAACGTCTACTGCGTCGGCGTGGATGAGAAGGACGCCTTCTGGCGCTGCGTGAGGATGCTTTCGGAACGCGGCAGGAAACAGATGGCGCTGGTGATCGACGCCGGGCGTATCAGCACAAAGATCATCCGCAGCGGATTTGAAGCGGGCATCCGCGACTTTGGCGTGCAGGGCAGGGTTTATGAAGGGATCCCGGCCACCGGGCCGGAGGGAGAGGCTGTCCTGCGGAGGATCATGGAGGAGGAGCCGGCGACGGACGCGGTGCTGTGCGCGCAGGACATGCTGGCGATCGGCGTGCTCCACGCGGCGCAGGACATGGGGCTGGACGTGCCGGAAAGGCTTTCGGTCATGGGAGAGGACAACTCCCGGCTGTGTGAGGCGTGCAGGCCGCGACTCTCCTCGCTGGATACGATCATACCGGCGGTCGCTATCAGTTCGGCCAGGACGCTCATGGATGCGTTGGAAGGCAAGCCGGTCGCGCACAGGATGATCCTCAATATGGAGATCTGCGAGCGCGAAACGACCTGAACAAACTGAGGAATTGCAAGGGCTGCATCGGCAGCCTTTTCTTTTATATCGATAAGGCAACAATGCGTTATCAATCAGCCTCTTGAAAGACAAAATTATGCAATCGATTGTAATATATATAATTACCAAAATACACTGGACAGATTTCACCCAAATGTTGTGCAGGATTGACGAAGTTTAAAAATTGACCGAAACTATATTGACGTATTTTGGTTTGTTTGATAAGATTCAAAACATCAGAAATGCAATCGATTGCAAACGATTGCGAAGACGGCCCAGAGCGGCAGGACGGCGAACCTGCACCCCCCGAAAACGGTGACCGGCAAACAAAAGAACAAAAGGAGGCGTTTACGATGTCCAGCAAAAAGACGCTGAAGCAGGTCCTCGCGGAGCAGAAAGGGTGCTTTCTGGTCCCGTGCGTGTATGACTGCGCTTCACAGCATGCTGTTGAGATGTGCGGCTTTCCGGTAAGCCTGCTCTCCGGCGGCGAGGTCTCCATTTCACTGAACGGCGTAATCGATTACGGCTTTACCAACCTGACGGACCTGGAGGGTGTGGTCAGCCGCGTCGCGACGACGAGCGCCATCCCGCTCATCGCGGACATCGAGGACGGCTTCGGCGGCCCGCTGGCCGTATACCGCGCGGCCAAGCGCCTGTCCGCCGCCGGCGCGGCTGCGATCCAGTTGGAAGACTCCGCGGATATGGAAGAGTCGACGACGATCCTGCCCAGGGACAAGTATATGGCAAAGGTCCGCGCGGCGCTGACAGCGCTGGAGGGAACGGACTGCCTGCTCATCGCCCGCAGCAACGCGAACCCGGATGACCCGGAGCAGATGAAGGAAGGCTGCGAGCGCCTGCAGGAGGCGATCGACATCGGCGCTTCCATGGGACAGACCGTCATCGCCATGATGGTCCTCGTGGGCAGCCGGGAGCAGGCGGAAGAGATGGCGAAGATCGTTACCGGACCCAAGATCTTTGCGGATGTGCGCGCGGCGAAGGGCGCGGACGGCCATTATCATCCGTCAGTCACGATGGAGGAGCTGACGCCCCTGGGCTTTGTCATGTGCTCCAGCCATTACACGATGAAGGCGGCCATGGAAGGCATGTTGGAGCACGGGCTGGTCAACTACCGCGACCAGAGCGTCGCCTACACCTTTGAGACGGCGCCGGCTTCCGGGATCGAGAGCTTCTCCGCTTCCGGCCTGTTTGACCCCCAGGCGTATCTGGCGCTGGAGAATCAGTTCACCAAGGGCGACAAGGAATACACGATCGTAGGCCACAAGGTGGAAGACTATCCCGAGAAGTTCAAGCGCTTTGATATCACCGAGCGACTGTAAGCGCAAGAAAAACGGATAACAACGAAAGGAGATGGCGCCAATGGCGATTCCCTTTGTCCTGACGCCGGACAAAAAGGAGCCGGCAGCGGCCCGCCTGCGGGCGATGCTTGCGGACGGCAAGGTCCGCATCGTTCCGGAGCTGTACGACTGTCTGTCCGCGAAGGCGGCCGAGATGAACGGCTTTGAGGTGATCATGGTCTCCAGCGGAGACCTGGCCTGCGGCATGACGGGCATCCCGGACCTGCAGCTTCTGTCCATCGACGACTTCGTCCGTGTTACGGAACAGATCACGCGGATGACACAGATGCCGCTCATCATCGATGCGGACGACGGATTCGGCCTCGGCCGCGCACTCAACGCGCAGTACGGCTGCATGCGGATCATGCAGGCCGGCGCGGCCGGCGTTCTGGTGACGGATACCTCCGAGCTGGGGCGCAAAGGGCAGCTTTCCATTGCGGATGCCTGTCTCCGCTTTAAGGCAGCCCGGGCAGGGCTGGACGCGAACGGGATGAACGGCTTCCTCATCGCCAGGTGCGACAGTGACCTCGTGCATGAGTTTGACGAGACGGTGGAACGCTGCCGCGCGTACATCGACGCGGGCGCGGACATGCTTTGCATCCTCTGGATGCACAAGATCCCGAGCCGTGCGGTGAAGCTGGAGATGATGCTGAAGCTGCGCGACGCGCTGAACGCGCTGGGCGAGCGGTACACCGATTTCCCGATGTGGTATCCCGATCTGTGCGGCAAAGCGCATGATCCGGAGGAGATCTCCATGCAGGACCTCCGGGATTCCCGCTGCTACAAGCTGACGGGCGTCCACTTCTCGGCGCACGCGGCCATGCTGGCCATGCTGGATGTGGGCCGCCATGTCCTCAGGGAAGAGACCAACGACTACGTCGACTATCATTTTGACGATACGGGCTATAAGACCTTTACGACCATGAGCATGTTCGGCCTGACGGACGGCAGCTGGGTGGAGGCGGAGAACGCATACGTGCGGGAGCCGCAGGATTCCATCGCCCAGCGCAACGCGGATTACTTTGTCCGCAAGGACGACGTCCACGACCCGGACGCGCAGTGATTCCTGTTTCCAATGCGGTAAGACCGCAAGAATAAAGCATCTGACTTAAGGAGGAAAAGACATGAAGAAGATCCTGTCCCTCGCGCTGGCACTTTGCCTGCTGCTGTCTCTCTCTGCCTTTGCCGCCGCCGAGACGGTAAAGATCGGCGTGCTGACCGACCGCTCTTCCGCGGCGGCCGCGACCGTCACCTGGGCCGAAGCCGGCGCCATCCTCGCGCTGGAAGAAGTCAACGCCGAGGGCGGCCTGAACGGCGTCGAATTCGAACTCGTTTACCGCGACACCGCGAGCGACTCCGCGAACGTGGCCCAGAAGGCGACCGAGCTGGTCAACGAGGGCTGCATCGCCATCCTCGGCCCCAAGAGCGACGGCGAAGCGCCGACCGGCGCGACCTGGGCGGAAGAAAACAAGTTCCCGATGGTTACGCCCTGCACGATGAATACCCGCGTGACCATTGAAAACGCCTCCAAGTACATGTTCTCCTGCGGCTTCGTGGCCTGGCCGATCGCCAAGATGAACGCGAAGTACGCGGCCGATCAGGGCTACAAGAGCGCCTTCTTTATCGGCAACGACGGCGGCGCCTCCGGCGACAGCCGCGACTTCTTCTACCGTGAGCTCGGCCCCGACTTCGCCAACCTCGGTTCCAACCAGGTTTCTTCCAACGCTACCGAGTTCTCCACCATCATCTCTTCCGTCGTCGGCAAGGCGCCTGACACCATCATCGGCGCGGTCGCCGGCCCGAACTTCGTCTCCCTGATCAACCAGGGCCAGCAGTTCGGCCTGTGGGATATGTGCGACTACCTCGGCTGGTACACCTGCGACTCTACGAACACCACCTCCCTGGCCCAGGCGGGCGCGTATCCGTACGGCAAGGTGCACGGCGTCGGCCTCTGGCCGTTCTGGATGGACGAGATCGAGGGCAATGCGGAATTCGTTCAGGCCTATTCCGACATCGGCGCCAAGTACTACAACGCCGAGATCTACCCCTCCGAGATGGGCTACACCTGGTATGTCGGCATCAAGGCGATCGCCGAGGCTGCCCGCACCACGCCTGACGACCTGAGCCCCGAAGCCATGACCAAGGCGCTGGCGAACGTCCACTTCAAGACGCTGTACGGCGACGACCTCTACTTCCGTGATTTCGACCACGTCATCGCGCACACCTACTACTACGTCACTGCCGTGGAAGACACCACCGGCAAGTGGCAGATCCCGGTCGGCGACGTGTATGCCGTCTACTCCGGCGACGAAATGCTCCCGACCAAGGAAGACATGATTGCCTATGCGCAGGAGATGGGCTACGAATTCCGCGACCTGAGCGCCGAGTAATCCGTCTTATACCAATGCGGCAGGCGCGCGCCTGCCGCATTTTCCCATCCTAAAGGAGGCTGAGGTGAAGTCATGACCGTATCCTTCTTCTTCCAGACGCTGATCACGGGGATCAGCAACGGAATGGTTTCCTACCTGATGGTCGCAGGCATCTCCCTGATCATCAGCGGAATGAATATGATCAATTTCGGCCAGGGCGCCTTTTACGTCCTCGGCACCTATCTCACCTACACGATCGCGGCGAAGGTCGGCTTCGTGCCGGCGCTTGTCGTCGTGCCGCTCATCGTCGGGTTTATCGGCTATTTCATCGAGAAGGCGACACGCCCGCTCTTCGGCAAGAACATGCTCTACATCATGCTGCTGACCTACGGCGTGGCTTATATGATCTGCGACATGATGGTCATGATCTGGGGCTACAGCATCCGCCTCATGGCGCTGCCGCAGTTCCTGCGCGGAGGGTTCCGCGTCTTCGGCATCATGTTCCCCAAGTACTACGTGTTTGAGATCGCCGTCTCCGCGCTCATCGCCTTCGCTTTCTGGTTCATGATCAACAAGACGAAGCTGGGCATGCTGACGCGCGCGATCATCTCGGACCGCCCCATGGTCGCCAACCTGGGCGTCAATGTCAACTTCATGTTCTCCGTTCTCTTTATGATCGGCATCGGCATCGCGGGCCTGGGCGGCGTGCTCAACGCGCCCATCACCGGCCTCTCGCCGAAGGAAGGCCTCTCCGTCTTCGGCAACGTCATGCCGATCCTCGTCATCGGCGGCCTCAGGAACATGGACGGCTGCCTGCCGGCCGCGCTGCTGGTCGGCCTTGTCAACGCCTTCGGCGCGATCTACCTGCCGCAGTATTACAACCTGCTGCCCGCGGCCCTCATGGTCATCGCGATGGCCATCAATCCGCAGGGACTCTTTACCAAGAGGGAGGCGAAGTGAGATGAAAGCATTCATGGCACTGTCCAAGACGAAGCGGGACGCGGCCATCGGCGCCGTCATCGCGCTTGGGCTGTTCATTTACTCGTTCTTCGCCTCGACGCCCGTTTTGGACTTTATGAGCCGCATGGTCATCATGATGCTCTTCGCCTCGGCGCTGAACATCATCCTCGGTTTCGGCGGCCTCCGGCCTCTCGGTATGGCGACGTACTTCGGCATGGGCAGCTACGCCTACGTCATCCTGGTCGTCCGTGCCGGCTGGGGCAAACCGGCTGCCATCGTGGGCGCAATGGCCCTGTCCATGCTGATCTCGCTGGGCATCAACATCCTGTGCCTCAGGGCGAATGACGACCTGGGCTTCGCGTTTATGAGCATGGGCATCAATACGCTGCTGTTCACCATGGTCTATAAGATCCAGTACGTCGGCAGCGATACAGGCATCACGGGCAGCGTGCGGCTGGACTTCGCTTCCAGCCCGCAGGGGAACTTCTATCTCAGCTTCTTCGTGTGCCTCATCTGCATCGTGCTCATCTACCTGTTCTTCCGCAGCCCGTTTGCGACGGTGCTGAAGGGCAGCCGCGACAACCTGGAGCGCCTCACCTTCGTGGGCATGAATACGACGCGCGTGCGCCTCTATGCCTGCATGGTCTCCAGCTTCTTCGTCACCATCGCCGGCATCCTGTACGCGATGCGCAACATGGGCGCTTTCCCTGTGATGTTCTCCACGAACACCTCGACGGAGGGTCTGATCATGTGCCTCATCGGCGGCATGTACAGCTTCTACGGCCCGATCCTCGGCGCCGCGATCGTCACCTTTATTTCGACCCAGGTATCCATCATGACGAACTATTATCAGTTCATCCTGGGCGCGATCATCGTGCTGTGCGTGCTGTTCCTGCAGAACGGCATCCTGCGCGACAAGAACATCAAGGATTACGGCGAGATCCCGAAGAAGGCAAGGGGAGGTGACGGAAAGTGAGCGAACCGATCCTGAAAGTGGAAAAGCTGAACCGCTTTTTCGGCGCCCTGCACGCGACGAAGGACGTCTCCTTCACCGTCCCCGAGGGACAGGTGCGCGCGATCATCGGGCCCAACGGCGCGGGCAAGTCGACGCTGATGGACCTCATCACCAACCGTACGGCGCCTTCCAGCGGAAAGGTCATCTTCCGCGGCGAGGACATCACCGGCCTTGCGCCGGAAAAGATCGTCCACAAGGGCATGACGAAGTGCTTCCAGATCTCCAAGCTCTTCAACAACCTGACGGTCTATGAGAACGTCCAGATCCCGCGCATCGAAATGAACCGGCGGACCTTCCGGCCCTTCCCCGTCCGCGACACTTACCTGAAGGACGAGGTCGTCCGCTACCTTTCGCTCGTCGGCCTGGAGGACAAGCTGAACGAGACGGCGGCGTATCTGTCCTACGGCGACCAGCGCCGCCTGGATATCGCCATCGCGCTGGCGATGGATCCCAAGCTGCTGATCCTGGACGAGCCGGCCGCCGGCGTAGCGCGAGAGGAGGCCTACAAGCTGATGCAGCTCATCCGCGACCTCGGCAAGCGCCAGAACATGACGATCATCTTTATCGAGCATGACATGGACATCGTCTTCAACTACGCGGATGAGATCTCCGTGCTGCGGGACGGCGAGCTGATCGCCACGGGAACGCCGGACGAGATCAAAGAAAACGCCTATGTTCAGGAGGCGTATCTGGGAGGTGACCTCGATTGATGCTGCAGCTGAAGGACGTACAGGCCTATTATGACAAAAGCCATATTCTGAACGGGGTCACCCTGGATGTGGAAGAAGGGACTTCCGTCTGCCTGCTGGGCCGCAACGGCGTCGGCAAGTCGACGACCATGAAGACCATCATGGGCATGCTGAACCCCAAGGAGCACTGCCGCACGGAGGGAAGCATCACCTTCGCCGGAAAAGAGCTGGTCGGCATGCAGAGCCATGCCATCGCCAGGCTGGGCATCGCCTATGTGCCGCAGGGCCGGCACATCTTCCCGACGCTGACGACAGAGGAGAACCTCCGCGTGGCGGCGCGCAAGGGCGTGGACGGCAGCGACAAGTGGAATCTGGAGACTGTATACAAATTCTTCCCGAGGCTGGAAGAGCGCAAGACCTCCAAGGGAGACAAGCTCTCCGGCGGTGAGAAGCAGATGCTGGCCGTCGCGCGCGGCCTGATGCAGAATCCCAAGATGATGCTGCTGGACGAGATCACGGAAGGCCTGGCGCCGATCATCGTGAACCAGCTGGCGGAAATGGTGCAGAACCTGCTGGCGGAGGGCGTGACCATCCTGATCGCGGAGCAGAACGTCAAGTTTGCCATCCGTGTCAGCTCCGACTGCTACATCCTGGAGCGCGGCGCCGTCGTTCACCATGAAGCGACGGGCAGCCTTTCCGCGGAAACGAAAAAACTGTATCTCGGCCTGTAAAGGCAGAAAAAAGAGGAGACAAGTGGAGAGTAACGGTGATCTCCGGCGCGTCGGCTGGATCGAGCGGGACAGGGCGTTTTACAGGGAAATCTTCTTTGTCGCCCTGCCGGTGGCGTTTCAGCAGATGATCAACATCGGCGTCAACCTGATGGACACCGTCATGGTCGGCGCGCTCGGGGAGACGGTGCTCTCCGCTTCGTCTCTGGCGAACCAGTATTACAACCTTTACTACATCCTCTGTCTGGGGATCTCCGGGGGGACCTGCGTGCTCAGCGCCCAGTACTGGGGGGCGGGCAACCGGCGGATGATGCGCGAGGTGTGGCGCCTGGCCATGCTGCTTTCGGCAGCAAGCGCGGTCCTCTTTTCCCTGGCGACCCTCTGCCTGCCGGAGAGAATCATGTCGGTTTACACGGCAGATCCGGGGATCATTCTGGAGGGGGCGAAGTACCTGCGCGTCACATCGGCGGTCTTCTTCTTCCATGGCACTTCCCTCATCATGGTGAACCTGCTGCGCACGGCGGAGGTCAACTTCCTCGGGATGCCGGTCTCCTGCGTGTCCTTTGTGCTGAACATCTTTTTCAACTACGTGCTGATCTACGGCAAGCTCGGTTTTCCGCGCATGGAGATCGCAGGTGCGGCGCTGGGCACGCTGATCAGCCGGGTGGCTGAGTTCGTGATCACTTTCGGCTATCTTGCACGGCGGGGGAAGCGGATCGGCTTTTGCCTGAGGGATCTTTCGGGCGGCCTGTCAAAAGAGCTGCTGGGGCAGTTCAGACGAACGGGCCTGGCGCCCATCGTCAGCGACAGCCTGACGGTCTTGGGCGACAACGCGCTCTCCGTCATCCTGGGACACATGTCCACGGCGGTCATCTCCGGTCAGGCGATCACACTGGCCACGATGCGCTTTTGCACGGCGTTTATCATGGGCCTCAACAATGCTTCCTCCGTGCTGATCGGACACGAGGTCGGGCGCGGTAAGCGTGAGGCGGCGCAGCGCAAGGGCAAGACGCTCTTTCTCCTGTCCGTTGCGGGCGGGGCGCTGGGCGGCGTCCTCATCTGGGCAGTCAGCCCCTTTATCGTCGGGCGTTATAACCTTTCGCCGCAGGCGGTGGACGCCACTATGCAAATGATGCTGGCCATGAGCCTTCTCATGGTCTTCCAGGCGGCGCAGTCCGTGATGAGCAAGGGGATCCTGCGCGGCGGCGGCGACACGGCATTCCTGATGTTTGCGGACCTCATCTTCATCTGGCTGCTGGATGTGCCCTTCGGCTACCTGGCCGGCCTTGTCTGGGGGCTGCCGCCCTTCTGGGTGTTCGTGTGCCTCAAACTGGATGTCATCTTTAAAACGTTCCTCTGCCTGTGGCGGCTCCTGGGCGGGAAATGGATCCGGAACATCAACCGGGAGTAGGATGGAATTGTTGCTATTTAAGGAAAAGGAGTGTAGAATATGATCAGGAAAAGCGGCGACAAGCACGTGGTGCGCAAGCCCGCGCCGTTTGACGGCGTCGGCGAGATCACGGTGCGCGACCTGCTGAACGGGCCAGAGGAGATGAGCGGCAAGGGCCGTGTCTTCGGCCATACGACGGTATATCCGGGGAGCGAGATCGGTTTCCACATTCATAACGGCGACGGGGAAACCTACTACATCCTGAGCGGTCATGCGCTCTACAACGACAACGGGAACCTCACGGAGATCGGCCCCGGGGACGTGACCATCTGCCCGCCGGGCCAGGGACACGGCATCCGCTGCCTTGGCGAGGAGCCGGTGGAGATGATCGCGCTCATCCTGTACGAATGACGGAGGAAAACATGAGGATTGCGGTATTGGGCGGCGGCGCGATGGGCGCGCTGTACGGTGGGTACCTCAGCCGGAAGCATGAGGTCGTGATCGTCGACGTCAACGCGGCGCTGGTGGAGAAGATCAACAGCGAAGGCCTGGTCATCGCCGAGCCGGACGGTTCAAAGGCCGTCTATCACCCGCAGGCGGCAGTGAACACGGAAGGGATGGCGCCGGCGGACCTTATCATCGTGTTTGTGAAGGCGATGTTCAGCCGCAGCGCGCTTTCAGCCAACCGTTCGCTGATCGGGAAGGATACCTATATCCTGACGCTGCAGAACGGCAGCGGACACGAGCGGACGCTTATGGAATTCTGCGACAGGGCGCACGTCGTCATCGGGACGACGCAGCACAACAGCGCGGTCACCGGTCTGGGGGAGATCCGTCACGGCGGCAGCGGGATGACGCATGTGGGCTGCATCGAGGGAGACGCGAAGCGCCTTGCCCCGATCGCACAGGCTCTGACGGAATCCGGCCTTGAGGCCGACTGCAGCGAGAATGTGATGAAGCTCATCTGGAACAAGATGTTCACCAACGTCTCGGCAAGCGTGCTGACGGGCGTGCTGCAGGTGCCGCTGGGCTACATCGCAAAGGATGCGAACGCCTGGGCGCTGTGCGAGCGCCTCGTACGCGAGGCGGTGGCGGTGGCTGCAGGCGAAGGGCTGGACTTCGACGTGGAAGAAAAGCTGGCTGAGGTCCGCGCGGTGTGCGAGAAGAGCCCGGAGGGGATCACCTCCATCTGCGCCGATCTGGCCAAGGGGCGCAGGACGGAGGTGGACACCATCAGCGGCAGCGTCGTCGCGGCCAGCCGGAGAAACGGCGTCCCCGCGCCGACACATGAGGCGATGGTCGCGCTGGTGCACGCGATGGAAGGAAAACAAAGCTGATAAAGCCGCAGGACGGCTTGAGCGACAACAGTAGAGGAGGAGAATCATCATGAATCCGGTATACGAGCTGAACGGTTACCGCGTGGTCGATCTGACCAAGCCGCTGGATCCCAAGACCGAGACGAGGCGCTGCCACCTGCTGCGCTACAACACCGGCGGACCGATCCCCGATTATCACACCGCGATGGACCTGATGAGCCATCTGGGTACCCACTGCGAGTGCCCGTACCATCACTTTGACGACGGAAAGTCCGTCGGCGAGCTGCCGCTGACAGCATTCATGGGCCGCGGCATCTACGTCATGATCGACTTCCTGCCGGAGCGCGGCTACATCACGCCGGAAGCGCTGGAGCGCGCGTGCGGCGGCTGGGTAAAGCCGGGAGACATCGTCATCCTGGACAGCCCTTACAAGCTCGCCCCCTTCACGCCGGACACGAACACCGAGAAGGACAAGCGCCTGCTGGTGAACGGCGACACCGCCTGGTGGATGCGCAACCACGGCGTCAAGTGCGTCGGCTTCGGCGACGGCGTCTCCATCGAGAGTAGCAATGAGGATGTGAAGCCCTTCCACGACGTGTGCATGGAAGTGGACATCACCTTCCTCGAGGTGCTGAAGAACCTGGAATGCCTGGAGAGCGACACCTTCTTCATGTCCTATTCCGCGCTGCCCATCATGGGGCTCGACTCCTGCCCGATCCGCGCCTACGCGATCGAGGGCCTGCCGGGATTCACCCGATAAAGAAACGCATATACGATGAGACCCGCAGCTGAAGGCTGCGGGTCTCATGTTTGTATGATCCTGTATGATTATTTGAGCGCGCTGCTGTTCTTCGGGCGGATGATCTCGGTGGTGTAGTACTCGCCGTCCCGCCAGTAGACGCACACGGCGCTGTCCCCGGGTTTGATCTGCCCGCGCGCTTTGCGCAGTGTCGCCGCGCCGAGGATCGTCTGCTCGCCGATGCCCACTAGGACGTCGCCCTCGCGGAGCCCGGCGTCCGCCGCGGGAGAGGAGCCTTCTACACTCGCGATGTAGGCGCCCTGCGGCAGGTTGTAGTGCTCCTGCCACACCGGGTTGATGTAGTGGGAGACGATGCCGAGATCCCACTTGGCCGCCTCCTGGTGCTCCTCCATGGTGACCTTGACGGGCAGCGTGCGGATGAGCATGGAGGTGGAAAGCTTGCCGGCCGGGAAGTAGACGAGCTGATCGTCATCCACGTAGGTGGTGCGGCCGCCGACGCGGTACCACTTCACGGCGACCTGCGCCCCGGAGAAGTAGATCTTCCGGCTGACGGTGAAGTAGTGGGGGTAGGTGTATTCCCAGTCGGCGTTCTCTTCGATCTCAAAATCGGAGTAGCCGTAGCCGGCCGGGACGGAGATGTTGCGGACGTGGTAGTCCTTCACCGCTTCCTCTGCAAAGGTTTCGGCCGGATCGGCCAGGCTGCCGCCCGACAGGTAGGGAATGATGGTGAGGCCGAAGGCGGTGAGGCGGGAAGAGGTCTGGTTCTTTACGCAGATCTGGATGGCGCCGTAGTAATCCCAGGAGCCGACCTCGCAGCGCTGGATGTAGATGGGCTGCTCGCGGTTGTTCAGGTAGTCCATCTGGATGGGCGCGAATTCCTTGGCGATGGCGGCCATGCGCTCGTCGAAGAGCAGCGCCTGGGTGTAAGGCGTCGCCTCGCCGGTGGGATCAAGGCCGCAGTCGCGCTGGAAGTTGCTGATAACCTCCGCGGTGGACTGGGTATAAACCTTCCCGGGGTTCTGCTTGCGGAAATAACCGAGCTCGTAGAGGCGCTCGCGGATGTCTTCCACGATGTCGGCGCGGTCATTGACGCTGACGGTGTGATACCGGGAAAGCTCCTCATCCGTATAGGTGAAGGGGATGTCCCGCTTGATGTCCGATACGGGATCCAGGGAGATGACGGGGTATTTTTCGCGTACGGCTTCTTCGCCTACGATTTCCGGAACGACGGGCCGGATCTGCTTGAGCAGGTCGGACTGAACATAGCCGTTCAGGTTGTGGTCGCCGGCGAGCACGTGGACCCACTGGCCTCCGGTTTCCGTTTCCACATAGGTATCCGCTTTCAGATGTGTCCCGGCGCCTACGCGGTCCAGCAGGGCGCCGTCCGGCTTTTCCCTGATATTGACCTGCATGAGGACGCGGAAGAGATGTTCTTCTTCATACGCGGTCTCGCCGGGGAGCAGCTCGCGCGGAGGCAGGGTGGGCACCGCTACGGGGCCGCCGGGTGTCTGCGCTGCTTCGGCGGCCGGCTTTGCGGTCTCCTCGATGCGCTCCGGAACGGGTTCCAGCAGCTCCAACAGGACATATCCTTCACGGTTGAAGCGGCGGGTGCGCACAAAGGCCCAGGTCTGCCCTTCGCTTTCGATCGTCCCGAGCATGCGGACGGGTGTGCCGCGGCCCATGTCTTCCAGCAGGACGCTGTTTCTGTCCGGCTTACGGCGCAGGTTGGCCTGCTTGGTCGTCCGGTAATCGCTCTTCTCGCCCTCCGGCCAGGGCACGGGCGTGGGCTCCGGCGTGGGCGTCGGTGTCGGCACGGGCGTGGCGGTCGGCGTGGGGCTGGGCGTCGGCACGGGCGTCGGGGTCGGGCTCGGCGTCGGCGTGGGGACGGGCTCCAGCAGATCGGAGAGAATGTAGCCCTCCTTGCCGCTGCGCAGGATGCGCACGTGCGTATACTCCTCCCAGCCGGATTCCAGGTTGTCCAGGATCTCTACGCGCGTGTGCGGATCCAGCCGGTCGATGACGACGGCGCTCTTGTCCGGCTTGCGGCGCAGGTTGGCCTGTTTTGCGGTCCGGTAGGATTCTTCTTCGGCTATGGCAAGGCCGCTGCAGGCCAGGGCGAGCAGGAGGGCAAACACACTGATGATCCGTTTCATAGGGTCCTTTCCGGCGCTATTCCGGCAGCGCTCGTCGCGTTGTTTTCATAACGTTGTCAGTATACCAGTTTTTTGTCCGGATGGCAAATCGCAAAGCTTTACCCTTTAGGCAGGGCGTGGTAGAATCTTTGTAAAAATTGAAGAAAGAGGGATAAAACCGGCGCAGGCCGGCGTCTAAATGAAAAAGAAACAGGGGGGATGACCGGGATGAAAAGGGTTTTAGCGCTTTTGGCACTGCTGTGCCTGCTGGCGCCCTGCGCGCTTTGCGAGTGGGCAGCGGTGAGAAATGACAAGGCCGGGGACAGACTGCATCTCAGGGCCAAACCGAGCGCGGATGCGATTTCCTACGGCAAATACTATTCGGGCGTACAGGTGCAGGTACTGGAAAGGGACGCCGGAAACGGGTTTTCCCGTGTCCGCATCGGGGCGGGCAACGGCATCGGAGACCTCGAAGGGTATATGAAAACCGTCTATCTCGCTTTCGGCCGTGATGCGGAAACCGTGCGGGACGAGCGGCCCTTCGTCACACTGCGCTCGCCGGGCGGTGGCTCTGTGTCCCTGCGGAACTGGCAGGACAGCAGCAGCCTGGGCACGCTGAAGAGCGGGACAGGCGTGACCGTCCTCGGGGTCGGCACGCGGTATCTGCATGTCATCAGCGGAAATGAAGCAGGTTTTGTGCCCGTCGATACTGCGACGCCGAGGCTCTCCTTCAGCGGGAGCAGCACATACGGCACAAGGCAGGCGGCTTCCTATTCCGCGCCTGCATACGGACAGTATCCGGCGGGCGTGGACGGGACGGACAGGCTGCCCTACTGCTACAGGCTGCTGCTGCCCGGACAGGCCTGGTGCATCGCGCAGGGCACAGCCGGCGTTTACGCCGACCGAACGCTGGGCGGGGCGCCTGTCGCTTCCCTGGGGTATGCGCAGGAGGTGGAGGTGGAGGAGATCGACGAAGCGCGCGGCCGTGCCTTTGTGTCCTTCACGGCCGGCGGCCGGCAGACCCGGGGCTGGACGGAGAGCCGGATGCTCTTCAGCTGGGGCGATCCGACGCGCTGCTGCGTGGTGGTGACGGACGCCGCGGGCGGGCGGCTGAATCTGCGCAGCCGCGCCGTCAAAGGCAGCGAATCCCTCGGGAAGTACTATGCGGGCACCATCGCGCTACGCACCGGGCGGGAAGAAAACGGCTTTGTCAGCGTCCGCATCGGCCACATGGAGGGCTGGATGGACAGGCGGTATCTGCGCTCCGGGCTGTATGCTGAGGGGCAGGAGCCGCCGGTGACGATGGTCCGCGCCGAGAGGGCCGCCGTGCGCAAGCAACCGTGGCGGCGCTCGGAGCAGATCCAGACGGCACATCAGGGAGACTCGGTGACCGTCCTCGGCGTCCGTGCGGATGGCTGGGTGCAGGTGATGTTCCAAAATGAAATCGGTTTTATCGAGAAGGACGCGCTGGCGGTGCACTACACTTTTTAAGCGATCGGAGGATGACCCATGAAGAGAACCCGGATCCTGATGATCACGCTGCTGCTGTGCCTGCTGTCGGCCTGCGCGCAGGCGGCAGAGCGGACGGTGTTCGTAAACCCCGGCGCAGGCCGGCTTTACCACATGGCCAGGCACTGTCCCGCGGGCGGGGACCCGGAGAAGATGGTGGAGTTCTCCGCGGCGCAGTTCGCGCTTTCGGAGTACGCCGCTTACCGCCGGTGTGAGAGCTGTTTCGGCGTGGGTGAAAACCTGGGTGCCCCTCTGTCCTTCGGCCAGCTGGGCGCACAGGGGCTCCATTATCCCCTGTGGCAGCCGGAGGATTCGGAGGGACCCTGGAGGGAACGGACCGCTGCCGTGCTTTCGGCGGATCTGAATCACGACGGCATCCCGGACAAGATCGAGGTGAGCATCGCCCCGGATGAAGCGGGCAAAAGCGCTGCGGAGCTCGTGGACGGGCTGTCGCTGGGCTTCATCAAGGTTTTTGCGGGCAAGCCGGACGGCGGGTTTTATGAAGAGCCCGGGTTTGTAAGCCGGGGCGTCAACGGGGCGCACGTGGCGAACGGGACGCTGATGCTTGTGCACCGGGACGGATGGGATTACCTGCTGTACTGCAGTTTTTACGGCATCATGGGCGAAGCGGATTACCATTACACGGTCTTCTGGCTGCAGGACGGCATGGGCGTTACGGTGGAGGACAGGCGCTTTGCTTCCTTTGCGATGCCCGGAGAGGAGACGGTGAATCTCCCCGGCCGGGACGAGGTCCTGCCTGCCTACCGGGAAGCGATGGAAAGCTGGACGGCGGACGCCCAGCTGCTGCTCAGCGCGCACACGGAGCTCGGAACGCAGGCGGCGGAGGGCGAAGCGGTGCCGGATGCCGGCGAATTCCTCGGGAAAGCGTGGGCGCTTTACGGGGAGCCTTGACCGGGAAACCCGGCGACAGTATAATGAGGGGCATCGAAACGATGCCCCTTTACGGTTGACAGAAAGGCAGAAACCCTATGATGATGATGCGTTCAACCCGCGGCGCGGCCGCAGTGACCCCTTCCCGCGCGATCCTCCGCGGCCTTGCGCCGGACGGCGGCCTCTACGTACCGGAAACATTCCCCTCCTTTACGCTCTCTGAAATATCTGGCCTCACCGGGATGGATTACGAGGCGCGCGCCTGCTTCGTGCTCTCCCGTTTCCTGCCCGACTTCTCCGGGGAGGAGCTGAGAGCGGCCGTGCACGGTGCCTACGGCACGGGCTTTGACTGCCCCGAGATCGCGAAGCTTACGGACTGCGGCGAAAACACGCACGCGCTGGAGCTTTGGCACGGCCCTACGCTGGCCTTCAAGGATATGGCGCTGCAGCTTCTGCCCAGGCTGCTTGTAAAAAGTGCGGAAAAAAACGGGGAGAAGCGCGAGATCTTCATCCTGGTGGCGACCAGCGGCGACACCGGCAAAGCGGCGCTGGAGGGCTTTTTGGATGTGCCCGGCACGCGCTGCTGCGTCTTTTATCCCGCGGGCGGCGTGAGCCGCGCGCAGAAGCTGCAGATGGTGACCACGGCGGGAAGCAACACGCACGTCATCGCTGTGCGCGGCAACTTTGACGACGCGCAGAGCGGTGTCAAGCGCATCTTCGGCGATGCGGCCTTCGCCGCGGAGATGGACAGGCAGGGGCGCGTGCTGTCCTCCGCCAACTCCATCAACTTCGGGCGGCTGGTGCCGCAGATCGTCTACTACTTCTCCGCTTATGCCGATCTGCTGGGCAGGGGCCTCATCGCCCCAAGCGAGGAGATCAACTTCTGCGTGCCCACCGGAAACTTCGGGGACATCCTGGCGGCGGATTACGCGAAGAAGGCAGGCCTGCCCGTGGGGCGGCTCATCTGCGCCAGCAACAGCAACAACGTGCTGACGGATTTTATCCGCACCGGCGTGTACGACATTTCAAACCGCGCCTTCCTCAAGACGACATCGCCCTCCATGGACATCCTCATCTCCTCCAACCTGGAGCGCCTGCTCTACGATCTGGAGGACTGCGATGCCGAAAAGACCGCCTCGCTCATGGCGGCCCTCAGAAGCGAGCGCCGCTACGCCGTGGAGCCGGCTGTTCTGGAAGCACTTCAGCAGCGCTACGGTGCGGGCTTTGCCGCCGAGGACGAGGTGGCTGCGGAAATCGGCCGCATGTGGAAAGAGGAGCATTACCTCATGGATACGCACACGGCGGTCGCCTCCGCAGTGCTGCGCAAGTACCGGGAAGAGACGGGCGACGCCCGGCGCACGGTGGTGGTTTCCACCGCCAGCCCGTACAAGTTCGGCCCCGCGGTCCTTGCGGCGGTGGCGGGCGCGGAAGCCACACAGGGGAAGGACGACTTTGTCTGCTGCGCGGCGCTGCAGCAGCTGAGCGGCCTGCCCGAGCCCGACGCCATCCGCCTGCTGCCCGAGCTTCCCGTGCGGCATACGGCCGAGTGTGAGAGGGACGCGATGGAAGAGGCCGTGCTGCATGCGGTGAACGGATAAGAAAACAAAACAGAACATAAAATTCCCCGGCTGCTGCCGGGGAATCGTTTTTGGGTTGCCGGGGAATTACACCAGCTGGCGGCGTGCGCGTTCCTTTTCAGCCGCTTCATCGTCCGCGGGGTACCACATGGGCTCCGTGAGGTGGACGCTGCAGGCTTCGCCCTCGGAGAAGGTGACGCGGTGCGGCGTCTGCACCTTGAGCAGCTGGTCGCCGACGGGGATCAGGTACTCCGTGCGGTCCGTGAGGAAGATGCGCTTTTCCACGTGCGAGGCAAAGCCGCCCTCGCCCGGGCCGGTCAGCGCGATCTCATTGGGACGCGTGGCGACGACCATCTCGCCGGCTGCATCCGGGGGAACGGCGATATCCAGCGCCTGATTCATGTGGCCGGAAGGATAAGCCTTCCCGTCTTTGAGGACGACGCGGATGAAGGTGCTCTCGCCCAGGAAGTTGTGCACGAACCGGTTGCAGGGCTTGTTGTACAGGTTTTCCGGCGTGTCAATCTGCATGATCTTGCCCATATCGCAGACCATCATGCGGTCGGAAATGGCCATCGCTTCGCTCTGGTCGTGGGTGACGAAGATGATGGTGAAGTTGAACTTGCGCTGCAGGGCCTTGATCTCGAAGCGCATGGTTTCGCGCAGCTTCGGGTCCAGGTTGGAGAGGGGCTCGTCCAGCAGCATGACCTTGGGGTTGGTGACGATGGCGCGGGCCAGCGCGATGCGCTGCTGCTGTCCGCCGGACAGGTCGCCGGGGAAGACCTTCTCCAGGCCGGTGAGGCTCGTGTGTTTCAGCGCTTCGGCGACGCGGCGGTCGATATCCGTCTTGTTCACCTTGGCGATGCGCAGCGGGAAGGCGACGTTTTCGAACACGTTCATGTGCGGCCAGACAGCGAACGCCTGGAACACCATGCCCAGCCCGCGCTCTTCCGGCGGTACGTACAGGTTCTTCTTGCTGCTGGAAACCAGCTTGCCGCACAGCTCGATTTCGCCTTCCGTCAGGTCCTCGAAGCCGGCGATCATGCGCAGGGTCGTGGACTTGCCGCAGCCGGAGGGGCCGAGGAAGGAGAAGCACTCGCCCTCGTGAACCTGCAGGTTGAAGTTGTCCACGGCGACGATGTCGCCCAGCGTCTTGGTGGTGAACTTCTTGGTTACGTTGCGCAGAATGATCTGGTCTGCCATGGCTTATACCCCCTTCCTGTCCTTCGTGACGTGGGTCACGATGGTATTGAGGACGATGATGATGCCGATGGCGACCGTAGCCAGCGCAGCGGCCTGCGGGATCATGCCCGCGTCACGCAGGGAGTAGATCTGAACGCCCAGCGTGCGGGTATAGGGGCCGTAAAGGAGGATGGAGGTCGTGACCTCGCGCATGGCCGGCAGGAAGATGAGGAAGAAGCCGGAAACCATCGCGGGGCGGATCAGCGGCAGGGTGATGTCCGCCAGACCCTCCGTATGGGAGGCGCCGCACACGCGCGCCGCTTCCTCCAGAGAGGAGTGGACCTGCAGCAGGGCGGCGGAGCTCGTCTTCATGCTGAAGCTGAGATAGCGCGCCAGGTAGGCCACGAGGATGATCCAGATGGTGTTGTAGAGGTTGATGCCGAAGATGCGCCCGCTCCACGCGAGGATGACGCCGATGGAAAGCACCGTGCCCGGGATGGCGTAGGGCAGCATGGAGACGACCTCCAGCACTTCCTTGCCCTTGGGCCGGATCTTCTGCACGACGTAGGCCACGAGCGTGCCCAGGAACATACACACGACGCCGGCCGTGATGGAGGCGAAGAGCGAGTTGCGGATGGAGTCGATCGTGCCGTTGGCGGAGAAGACCTTCTGGTACTGCGCAAGCGTGAAGTTCTTGAACTGCAGCGGCAGGCCGTACGCCTTGAGGAAGGAGATGAGCACGATCATGACCAGGGGCACGATGACGATCAGCACGAGGGTGAAGATCGCCAGCAGGAAGAGCGGGATCTTGGCGCCGCGCAGCTTGATCAGCGTGGGGCGCATGCTCTTGCCCTTGATGATGTCGTAGCTGCCTGCGGAGAGGATGCGGTTCTGCAGGATGAGGGCCAGCGACACGACGATGACCAGCATGACGGAGAGCGCCGCGCCCTGGCGGATGCCGTCAAAGGAACCGCCGGAGTTGTAGATGACCGCGTAGATGCGCGTGGGCAGCGTGTAGATGCCCTTGGCGTAGCCCAGGATGGAGGGGACGCCGAAGTGCGCGAGCGAGGTCGTGAGGATGAGGAGCGCGCCCGCGGAGATGGCGGGCTTGACCAGCGGCAGGGTGATCTTCCAGATGACCTGGTGCTGCCGGGCGCCCGCGATGCGGGCCGATTCCTCTAGGGTGGGGTCCATGCGCTCCAACGCGGAGACCACCTGCATGAAGACGAAGGGGAAGTAGTAGCTGACCTCGACGAAGATGATGCCCCAGACGGAGTTGATGTTGATGGGCATCGACTCCAGGTGGAAGACGGAGACCAGCCACTTGTTGATGTAGCCGGAGCGGCCGTTGAACATCATATCCCACGCCATGGCGCCCAGGAAGGGCGGGAACATGTACGGGATGTTGAACAGCGCCCGCATGAGACCCTTGGCCGGGATGTCGCTGCGGCCGAGCAGCCACGCGTAGAAGACGCCCATGATCGTGCCCAGGACGGTGGCGCCGATGGCGATCTTAAGGGTGTTGAACATGGCGTCCAGGTTCTTGGGATCGGTCATCTGCGTGCTGAACATCTCGATTTCCAGCCGCCCCTCATTGAAGAAGGCGTTGTAGATGATCATGACGATGGGGATGACGACGATGATAAGCAGCAGCACGAAGCAAATGCCGGTCATCACCTTGTCCATGTTGATGCGCTTGCGCCCGTCGACTGCCGCGAGCTCGGCGCTGACGCCGCTGTAGCCTTTCATGCTCATGCTGCCTGTCCCCCTTTCTTTGCGGGATAGAAGCGCGTGTTCAGGAAGCGGATGCCAACCTCTTCGCCTTCGGCAGCCGTGCCTCTCTGGCGGGCATCCAGCATGCTCTGCTGCACGCGGATCTGCCGGTCGCCGACGGAGAGGAAGTAGTTGTACTCGCTGCCCAGGAAGACGCGGGAGTCGACCTTGGCGCGGATGGGGGAGGTGTTGTCAAAGATGACGTCGTTGGGCCGGACGCCGAGCTCGTAGCCGCCTTTCTGCGCCTGCGGCGGCACCTCGCCGTCATAGGGGAACAGCGTGCCGCAGTCCAGCGCGAAGCCGCTGCCCGAAGGCATGACGGGCAGGAAGTTGGAGACGCCGATAAATTCGAAGGTGAAGCGGTTGGCAGGGCGCAGGATGATCTCATCGTCTGTGCCGTACTGGCACAGGGTGCCGTCCTGCTCCATGATGGCCATCTTGTCGCACAGCTGCAGCGCGGACTGCTGGTCGTGCGTGATGTAGAGGATGGTGGCGCCCAGCCGCTTCTGGATCATGCGGATCTCAAGGAGCATCTCCTCGCGGAGCTTGGCATCCAGGTTGGTGATGGGCTCGTCCATGACCAGCACGTCGCTGTCCACGACGATGGCCCTGGCGATGGCGACGCGCTGCTGCTGGCCGCCGGAAAGCTGGTTGGGCAGGTGGTTGGCGTACTCTGTCATGTGCACCTGCTCCAGGGCGTGCATGGCCCGCTTGTGGATCTCATCCTTGGGCCGGCGCTGCTTTTTGAGGGGATAGGACACGTTTTCCAGCACCGTCATGTGGGGCCAGACGGCGTAATCCTGGAAGACGATGCCGATATTGCGCTTTTCCGCCGGGACGTTGATGCGCCGCTTTGCGTCGAACAGGCAGCGCTCGCCCACGGTGATGGAGCCGGTTTCCGGCTTTCCGAGACCCAGGAGGCAGCGCACCAGCGTCGTTTTGCCGCAGCCGGAAGGGCCGACCAGGCAGACGATCTTGCCGCTTTCCACCTCCAGGGAGAAATTGTCCAGCACCGTGTTCTGGCCGTACCGGAAGGTGATGTTTTCAAATTTGACGTTAGCCATCAGTCTCTCTCCTTGCCTGTACATAAAAAGAGGGCATGCCTCCGTCGCTGATCAATCGGGATAATAGGCTTTCCGCCCCTTCCGGGGCGGAAAGCCGGATTGAAGAGCAGCCTTCTGCATGCCCTGTGCAGGGGAAATTACTTGTCGAAGATCTTGTTGAAGGTGTCGAGGTAGTTCTGCAGGTTCGCGCCCAGGTCAGCGTAATCCACCTGCATGTTGACGGCGGCGATGGCGGAGGTATCGACCTTCATCTCCACGTCGTCACGGACGGAAACCAGGTTGTTGGCAACCAGGACTTCCTGCCCTTCCTTGGAGAGGATGAAGTCCATGAGCAGCTTGCCGTTTTCTTCGTTGGCGCAGCCCTTGATCATGGCGATGGGGCTGGTCATGGTGATGACGTCCTCGGTGGTGTAGTGGAAGGCCATCGGGGAACCCTCAGCGATCAGGTTGGCGGAGACGTAATCGAGGCAGATGCCGACCTGGTAGGAGGCGTCAGCCACGCGATTGTGGGTCGCGGTGGTGCCGGACTCCAGCTCCACGCCGTTCTCCTTGAGGCCCTGGAAGTAGGCTTCGCCGTACTTCGGGCTCTGCATCATGGCGGCCATCCAGTACTTCGTGGTGGAAGCCTGGGACGGGTCGGTCATGATGATCTGGCCTTTCCACTTGGGATCCAGCAGATCGTTCCAGGTCTTGGGGGCATCTTCTTCCTCAACGCCGATGAACCATGCGATGCCCATGGTGACCAGACGGCCGGCGGTGTAGTATCCTTCCGGATCCATGTACTCGGCGGCGATGTGCTCCGTCTCGGGGGAGACGTAGGGCTGCAGCCAGCCGTTGGCCTTGAAGGCTTCGTAGTCGGAGGGGTCGCCCAGCCAGACGAGGTCGGACGCGATCTGGCCGCCGTCCTGCGCCTCGGTGGTCATCTTGGTGACCAGCTTGCCGCCGCCGGCATAGTAGTATTCCATATCCACGTCGGGATACTTGGCTTCAAACGCCTGCTCAATGGCCTGCAGCTGCGCTTCCTGCATGGAGGAATACAGCATGACCTTGCCGGCAGCCATCGCACCGGCAGCGGCCAGCACGAGGCAGAGCGCGAGAACGAGAGAGCAAAGTTTCTTCATAGTGGGTTCTCCTTTCATCTGCGGATTGTGCCTGTACCGACACAATTTCTGTTACTATTTTATCATAGCGAGCCGGCTGCTGCAAGATAAACGACAAAAAAACAGGGGCTGTAACCGGAAGAATCGACAAAAGAATGGAAAACATCCGGAAAATGCATTACAGATATCGACAGTTATAAGATTTCAAATTAGAATAACAGAAGAAACCTTATAACGAGTGTAAAAGCGCAAAGGAGGGACGAACTGTGATGCGGATACTGTACGGGATCTGCTGCGCGTTTCTGCTGCTTGCTGCCGCTTCAGCAGCCTCTGCAGAGGGAAACGGGGCTGCACCGCGCCTGCTCTATCAGGGGCACGGGAGCCTGCGGATCGTGACGGCGGAAGGGAAGGTGATCTACGTCGATCCCTACGCGGGAGAGGGGTATGACCTCCCGGCTGATCTGATCCTCGTATCGCACGGCCATCAGGATCATAACAAGGTCGAGCTGATCGAGAACCGCAGGGACGGCTGCCGGGTCATCTACAACACGGATGCGCTGGCGGAAGGCGAATACAAGACCTACGACCTCGGTTACGCGACGGTGGAAGCCGTGCAGGCCGGAAACAACCGGAACCACGATATCAGCGTCTGCGTCGGCTGGCTCATCACGCTGCCGGGCGGCATCTCGGTCTATGCCACCGGCGACACCTCCACGACGGACCAGATGGCGGAGCTGGGCTCGCGTGACATCCATTACGCGTTTTTCGTCTGTGACGGCCGCTTCAATATGGACATGGAGGAAGCTGTCGCCTGCGCAGGGCTGGTCCATGCGCGCAACAGCATTCCTTATCATATGTCCCCCGGCAAACTCTTTGACAGGGAACGCGCGGAGCTTTTCGATGTCCCGAACCGGCTCATTATCGAAGCGGGGGAGGAGATCACGCTGGAATGAGCGCGGTGGGGTAAATTCTCTGAGACGGAGTGATTGACGCGCCTTCTGCCGCTCTGCTATACTGCGCTTAAGAAACGGCGCAAGCGCCTTAGGGAGGAATTGCCGATGAAATTCTACAAGTGCCAGAAGTGCCCGAACATGATCGCCTACCTCGAGAAAGCCGCCTGCAACGCGCGCTGTTGCGGCGAGGAGATGCTGGAGCTGGTGCCCAACACGAGCGAAGGCGCGGGCGAGAAGCATGTCCCCGTCCTTGAGCGCGAGGGACAGACCGTCACCGTGAAGGTGGGCAGCGTCGCCCATCCCATGCTGGAGGCGCACTCCATCCGCTGGATCGCGCTGGAGACGAAGGAAGGCATGCAGCGCAAGCAGCTGCAGCCGGGCGAGGAGCCCAAGGCTTCCTTTGCGCTGACCGAAGGCGACGAGCCGGTAGCGGCCTACGAATACTGCAATCTGCACGGCCTGTGGAAGGCGGAAGCCTGAAAACGGCCTGCGGGCAACCGGAAGCAAACAGCATAGCAGCCAGGAAAAACAAAGGCTTTCATCCGCTGAAAAAGCGGCTGAAAGCCCTTTTTGATTTACCACACCCGGTTTACCCACTCAAGCAGTTCCTGCTTCAGTGCGGCGCGGTCTGCGGCGCACCCTTCCGGATTCCGCCTTTCCGACTTGAAGGCCAGTTTGTAGATGAGCGGCAGCTTTGTCACAACGGCGTGGCTCATATGCTCATAGGCGACATGCTTATGAGGATACGGGAAGGCGGCCTCCGTCAGTTCTTTTTCCATGAGAGAGGCGCTTTCGAAGGAAGGCCAGACTTCGTCGTGACGGGAGGACAGCATCAGGATCGGCGCCCTGATTTTCGTGATCGGTATGAGGGTTTCCGGGGTGACCTCTTTATCACGGTTGAAGGTGATGATATGCATTTCCTTTTCCTTCAGGAACATGCCGAGGATATTGAAAGAGCGGCTGCGGTAGGGGGCGTAAGGCAGCGGCTTTCCGTGATAGCTCCAGCAGGATGTGCCGGAGGGCGCTTTGTCTTTCCCGCTGCCGGACAGGCCCTCGCTGACAAAGTGGGAGGGAACGCGTACGATGACGCAGGAAAGCTCCGGGAACAGGGATGCGGCCACCAGCGCCATCTCACTGCCTTTGGAGGTGCCGTCGATGCCGATCTGCCGATAACCCTGCTGCTTCAGCCAGGAAACCGCTCTTTCAACGTATTCTACGGGGACAAGGGACAGTTCTTTAGGCGTCTGCTTTGTTTTAAAAAGGGCCAGCGCCAATGCCGGGATGCCATTCCGGTGATAAAACTCCGATTCCTGTTTTGTAAGGCGCATGCCGCCGTCGGAGCCGGACATGACGATGAGCACCTTGTCCTTACGCCCGTTACCCGGATACAGTATGCTTTCAAAGCCCTCTGTCTGTACGGATGTCTTTTTCAATATCGATCCTTTCTCCTCGTATGTCAGCCGGAAATCACAGCAGTCCCCGCCGCGGCCGATGGTCTTCGTGCGGCCCCAGATGAGCCGGGGATGCAGATGGCCGTAAGCGGTGTCGTCCGAATCGCAGAAGGCCCTCACGATCTCGGTGCAGCCGTACCGCCTGCAGGCTTCAAAATAAGGGCATCTTACGATGTTGAACCGGGCTTCGTTTTTCTGCCGCTCCGGAAACTCGTATGTGAAGCCGGCATCGGGGCTGAAGCCGGCGATGGACATCTTCGTGAAAAGTGAGGGGATCCGCCGGGCTAATCCGGGGATTCTGAGGATCCTCTGCAGGTGCGGGACGATCCTTTCCGTATACCGCCTGAAGTATTCCCGGAGGTAACCTACGGCGTTCTCACTTTCGATCTCTTCTGCGCGCATCGCTTCATAAACAGCGATCTCGGGATAGATCCGCCTGTAGGTATGCGCCCGCAGGGCTTTGGAATCCGAGACGTTTTCCGTACACAGTTCTTCATAGCGCTTCTGTGCCGCTGCGGCGATCCGGCCGGCTTTTTCCATGCCGATTTCCTCTGCCGCGATCGCACAGACGGCTTTGATCAGCCGATGCATGAACTCCCTTCTTTCGGTTAGAAAATACTAACTACAGTATACAGCAGAAGCCCGAAAGAATCAACGGCGGGACAGGATCATCAAAGAATAAGCCGGGTTATCTTCCTGATAAGAATGCCCTGAGTGTTTATTCATATTTGCATTATGGTGAATTATTAAAATGAAAACCGGGAGTGTTCCCGGTTTTCGTCTATAGGTTGATTATTCCATATCCGCTCGAATAACCATTACTTTGCAAGGCTCTCAACGGCATCCAATGCGGCAATGTGGCCAAAGGAGTTGCAAATGATGAAGCATCCACCGTTATAGATGCAGTTGCCGTTGAACGCGAGCGTACCGCAGATTTCGCCAGCAGCATACAGCCCGGGAATCGGCTCATCTTTTTCGTTCAGCACATGGGCTTTTGTATCGATAACGAGACCGCCGGAAGTGCCCTTTACACCGCCAATCGTTTCAACGAGGTAAAGTGTACCTTCGAGAGATTTCAAATTCTCCGGCTTACGCTCAAAATCTGCATCAGCCCCTGCGGCACAATAGCCATTATACTTTTCGATGGTAGCAGCTAGACCAGCAGGATCAACACCAGCTTTTTCAGCGACTTCTTCAGCTGTGCTACCTGAATAGATGCACTTGCCTTCCTCAAGCAGGCGGAAGAAATTCTTATTCTCCGGATCCATCTGCGCATTAGAAGCATTGCCCAGTTTCAGAACTGTCGTAGAATCAACAAGATCCTGGTCCAACAGAACATAGACCGTATTGTTCTCAGCAGCCTTCCACGGAGCGGCATTCTTGGAGTCCTCTACAGAGACACGCTCACCGTTCTTATTGACCCAAACATATCCGCTGGTCGCAACGGCAACTTCATACTCGACCTGTGCGTTGTTCTTGCCAGTCACATTTACCATGCCGGGTTCCCAGCGCGTCAAATCCATGGCATATGTCTTTGCGCCAAGGCCCATAGCGGCTTCCAACATCTCGCCTGTTGCACTGCCGGCACCATAGCTGCCATAGCGGGAATAGATCTTTTCCATAAGAGCAACATCGTTTGTGAATCCACCGGTAGCAAGAATAACAGCTTTTGCGTTGTATGTTTTATCGTTTGCTGTTTTAACGCCGGTAACGGCTCCGCTTTCATCCGTAATGAGATCAGTGGCTTTGGTGCGCATTGCAAAGGCCAACTTGCCCGCGTCTACAAGTTCTTCCATCTTGGGTTCAATATTGTGGAAGATATGCCAACCGGTACTCTTATACTCACCAGAATCCTGCCATACATAGTATCCGGCACCATTGCCAAAGAAGGTCATCTCAGCAGGTTTCATACCCCATTTTACCAGATTGTCATAGGCAGGGCCGGAGGCATCTGCCATAGCTGCACCCAGATCGGGGAAGAAGTTCTCATTTCCTTGGTTAGACATCGTCAGCCACAGTTTCAGACTGTCAGCGGTAATCATATTGTGAGACTCAGCCGGCTGAAGCTCAGAGCCGCTTTCAGCTACGGCACCGCCCGCATACAGAGAAGTACCACCAAGGTATCCGGTTTGCTCAATCAAAAGAACCTTGGCACCTTCATCAGCTGCTGTGATCGCAGAAACCACGCCCGCCAAGCCACCGCCGACGACGATGATATCTGCATCAAATGCATCAGGATCCACCTTATTGGTAAAACGAGTGGTCGTGTAGTCTTCAGCAAGCATTTCATTGCCTGCACCAGCCTCTTTCAGCGCATTGCGCACTGCATTGAGGAACGTAAGGCTGGAAATCGTTGCCCCCGAGACAGTGTCCAGTTTTGTCGATTGTTTCTCAACAATTTCCTTAGCCAGCTCTTTTTCGGCCATTTCACCAATTCCTAAAGAATCCAATGTTTCGACCACAGAAACATCCTTGATACTGTTTTCATCAACCGTAACGCTAACGGTAAAGTCTTCTGCAAAACCACGTTGTGTTACCGTATACGTTCCAGGCACCATCTTAGAATCCTCTGCCAATGCTATCCCGGATAGCATCATAGATAAGCATAGAATGCACGCCAGAACTTTTTTCATCTTTTGTTTCTCCTTTCTAACCTTGACAGTGTTCTATGGTCATCATTATGATAAGATTAAATGAAAGTACGGAAAAGCATTGAAATCGATCGGTAGTGTCAACTTATGGTTGACGTGAAAGGGGTGAGTCGTCGATGGATAAAGCTTTGCGGTATTTTATAAGCGTTTGTGAATGTGGGAGCATCTCGAAAGCAGCGGATCGTCTTTATATATCTCGTCAGGCTTTATCTAAGCTTCTTTCGCATTATGAATCCGATATCGGCGTTCACCTTTTTAATCGTAATGTTCATGGCATCTTTCTGACTCCCGCTGGCCAAGAGTTATATCAAAAAGGTAAGATTATTCTGACTCAATATGACGAAATGATGGAATCCATCCGTAAGCATTCTTCTGTTTCCAAAGAACCCCTTCGGGTAGCCTTCTCACTCTTGGCATTAAAAGTCTTTACTCCAGGCCGTATTGCAATGTTTCAAAAAAAGCATCCGGAGACCAGTTTCAGATTTGTGACTATGAAATCTTCTGATGCATGGACTTCTCTCCGTCAAAAGGAAATTGATTTAGTATGCTCAATTGCCCCTCCGCTCAATTATGGCTTGGAATCCATAAAGATCCGTCACGGTACTCCGGTGCTTTTAGCCAGCAAGAATTCACCAATAGCTTCAAAAAGCTTAATTTACTTAAAAGACTTAAATGGGCAAAACCTTTTAAACTCTGATGAACTGCAATCCCTTTATGATGAGTGCGACAAAAAAGAGATATCTGTTCAATCAACCCCTTTTACTACAGACCCTTTATTAATCAGTGCTGCTGTAGCTGATGGAATGGGTGTTTATGCAACACCACAAAGTACATTGCAGCTTTTTGATATGAGCCAGATAAGAGCGATCCCTGTAGCCGAAGGAGTCATGGATCTTGATTTGGTGCTGACTTGTTTGGATGTAAACCTGCTTCCCAAGAGCGCGCTCGCATTTGCAGATTTTTTAAGAGAAATCGGATCGAAGTGATTGACCGCGCTTTCAGCCTTTCCAATTGAAAAAGCAGGCTGGGCGGCGTATAATGACAAACAGAAGCTGACGAGGCCTGTGCCCGTCATGCAGCGGAACCGGAGACGGCCGTTTGTGTGACGGGATTCAGTTTAACCGAGAGTTAGCTATAACTAACACACAAGACAAAGGCAGAGTCCGGTGTGGTTTTGTGCGGAAATGAAAAGACAAACGGAGGCGTAACATGAGTATCCAAGTCATCCTGAGTGAAATGGTCATCTTTGCGGCGATCTTTACAGCCCTTGTATTGGCTGCTTACCTGGGCGGGCAGAAGCACAGCGCAGCTGCCATTCACAATTATCCGCCCGAAATACAGGAGGAATACTTCAAGACCCATGAGCGGGTTGACGTGAGCTACAAATCAAAAAACGTACTGCTGACAAAAGGGTTTGGTATCCTGCTCTTTACGCTCATCCTGCTGGCCTGCGCCCTTGCCGCCGGAGCGAAGACCTTCCGGCAGGGCTTTGGGCTTGCCTTCGGTCTGATGGCCTGGATCGGCCTGTATGACACCTGCTTCCTCGACTGGGTGCTGTTCGCCAATCTGCCGATGTTCCGCCTGGAGGGGACCGAGCACATGGACAAGGCCTATCACCAGAAGTGGTTCCACGCAAAGGGGATGCTGTTTCCCGGCACCCTCTTTGCGCTGATCATCGGCGTTCTGGTGGGCCTGCTGGTGACAGTGATCCGGTGAGAGCAGGGGAAGAGGCACAGCTTTCGGGAGAAGGTGCCGTTTCATTGTTGAGATTCTCCCTGAAATGCGATAAGATAGGAATGCAGTTCATCCCGGCCTGCTTTTTCAGCAAAGAGGGCGAAAAGCGGCACGGCCGGAGCTTTGAGGCGCTCTTCCGGGACAAAGGGCTGCTCCGGGACGGCAAGGGCGAAACCAGCGATTCTGAATAAAGGCGGGGAAAGAAATGCCATATGGCGTGCTGATCAACGTGGCCGCTGTGGTGCTGGGCGGATGGCTCGGCAGCTGCGTCGGCGGAAAGCTGTCTGAAAACCTGAAGCGTCAGATGACGGTCACCTTCGGCATCTGCGCATTGGCGATGGGGATCTCCTCCGTGGTGCTGATGCGCAATATGCCGGCTGTCATCTTTGCGGTGATCGCCGGGACGCTCATCGGCACGTCGCTTAATATCGACGGCGCGATCCGCCGGGGGACGGGCGCTTTGCTTCAAAAGATGAACCCCGGCCAGGATACGGATACCGGGCTCATGGTGACGGCCATGGTGCTTTTCTGCGCCAGCGGAACGGGCATCTACGGCTCCATGACCTCCGGCATGACGGGCGATCACAGCATCCTCATCGCCAAATCCATACTGGATTTCTGCACGGCGATGATCTTCGCCTGCCAGCTGAAGCGGGCGACGATGCTGATCGGCATCCCCCAGCTGATCATCATGCTGTCGCTGTTTGGCCTGGCCCGCGTGATCCTGCCGCTGACCAACGCCGTCATGATCGACGACTTTAAGGCCTGCGGAGGGGTCATCCTGCTGGCGACGGGCTTCACCATCATGAAGGTGCAGCAGATCCCCGTGGCCAACATGATCCCGGCCATGGTGCTGGCGATGCCGGTCAGCGCCGTATGGATGGACTGGATCCTCCCGCTCCTGTGAGACACGGGCGGTGGGACCTGACGGAGAGGAGAAAAGATATGGATCATCCCAAGATCTGCGTGGCGGGCGTCGGCGGCGTCGGCTGCAACCTGGCTGCCGTGCTGGGAAAGAAGTACGGCGATCATCTGTCCCTCATCGCCAGGGGGAAGCGCGCGGAGAGCTTCCGTCGGGAAGGTGTGCGGCTGCACAGCGATTTTTACGGTGAGATCACGGCGCATCCGGCCAGCGTTGCGGAAGACGGCGCGGCCATCGGCGTCCAGGATTTCATCTTTGTCTGCGTTAAGAATTATTCTCTGGATGAAATGGCTGACCGGCTGGGAGGCGCTGTCGGGGACGGGACGGTGCTGATCCCGGTGATGAACGGCACGGACGCGGGCGACCGCCTGCGGGAGCGCTTTCCCGGGAGAACGGTCGGCGATGCGCTCATCTACACGCTCTCCGGCGCCAACGAGGATTTTTCCGTGACCCAGAAGGGGCCGTATACGCATCTGTTCATCGGCAGCAAATACGGGGATGAGGAAAAGACCCGGCAGATCCACGCGGCCTATGAGCTGCTGAAGGATGCCGGGTTTTACGCGCGCTGGTCGCAGGATATCGAGAGCGAGATCTGGCAGAAGTACATCCTCAACTGCGCGTACAACACGATCACGGCGCTGCACCGCGCGTACTCGGGCGACATCCGTAAGGACGAGGGAATGAAGGCGGATCTGCATGCCCTGCTGTGGGAGGCCGCCAGGGTCGGCTTTGCGGAGGGCGTCAACCTGCCTGCGGACATCGCGGAGCAGAAGTATACCTTCGTGCTGGAGAAGCAGCCGCCGGAGGGGACGAGCTCCATGCGCCGCGACCTGGACGCGGGGAGACCGCTGGAGCTGGACGCGTTTACGGGATCGGTCATCCGCAGGGCGGAGCGCCTCGGCATCGATGTGCCGGTTTCCCGGCGCTATCACGCCGCGCTGCTGGAAGCCGTACGGGCGCAAAGCGTTTCACGCAACTGAGAGAAGGGGGAAATATGGGCTATGTAGCCGGGATCGGCGGGGCGAACATGGATGTGCACGGGCGCAGCGACGCCGCGCTCGTCATGCGGGATTCCAACCCGGGAACGCTGCACACCTCCATGGGCGGCGTGTGCCGGAACATCTGCGAGAACCTGGCGCGGCTGGGGGAGGATGTCCGGCTCTGCACCGTCGTGGGCAACGACGTAAGCGGCCGGAGCATCATGGAAGGGTGCCGCGAGGCGGGCATCGACATGACCTATACGAGGATGCTGGAGGGCGAACACACCTCCTCCTACATCTCGCTGATGGATGAGACGGGCGATATGCTGCTGGCGATGAGCGATATGCACATCATCAAGCGGCTGGACGAGCGGATGGTGGACGAAGCGGCGCCCCTGCTGCTGGGCGCGGAACTCGTCGTCTGCGACGGCAACCTGTCCGGGAAGACGGTGCGCCGGCTGACGGAGGTGTGCGACAGACCGCTGTACCTGGATCCCGTCAGCACGGCGTGGGCCAGGGAGATCGCGCCCTACATCGGCTTTTTTGACACGGTGAAGCCCAACCGCATGGAGCTGGAGGCGCTGACGGGCTTCCCGTGCACCGGCGAGGCGGAGACCGTCTTCGCCTGCGACGTGCTGCGCGGCAAGGGCGTGCGGCGCGTCTTTGTCAGCATGGGGGCGGACGGGATGCTCTACCGCGGTCCGGAGGGAACGATCCGGGGCAGGAGCCGGCCGCTTTCCGCCATGGTAAACGCCACGGGCGCAGGCGACGCGGCGATGGCCGGCATCATCCACGCGACGCTCGCCGGGAAGGACGCCCGCGGCACGCTGGAGACCGCTATGGCGGCGGGCATCATCGCCGTATGTTCGGAAAACACCATCAGCGCCGGGATGAACCCCGGCGAAATCGAAAGAGTGATAAAGGAGTACATCGCATGAACAAGGAAAAGCTGTCTCAATTCATGGATATCACCGAAGAGATCCGTCAGGCGGTCGCCGAGGGAAAACCGGTCGTGGCGCTGGAAAGCACGATCCTCAGCCACGGCATGCCGTATCCGCAGAACCTGGATTTTGCCCGCGAGGTGGAGAAGATCATCCGCGCGGAGGGCGCCGTACCGGCCACGATGGCGGTCATCGACGGCAGGCTGAAGGCAGGCCTGACAGAGGAAGAGCTCGTGCGCATGTGCGAGGCGAAGGGTGTTCTCAAGGTAAGCCGCAGGGATCTGCCCATCGTCGTGGCGAAAAAGCTGACGGGGGCGACTACTGTGGCGACCACGATGATCCTGGCCGAGATGGCCGGCATCCGCGTGTTCGCTACGGGCGGCATCGGCGGCGTGCACCGCGGCGGAGAGGTCACGATGGACATCAGCGCCGATCTGCAGGAGCTGGCGCACACGCCGGTGGCAGTCGTCTGCGCGGGCGCGAAGATGATCCTGGACATCGGCCGCACGCTGGAGTACCTGGAGACGATGGGCGTTCCGGTCCTTGGCCTCGGGACGGAAGACTTCCCGGCCTTCTACTGCCGCAAAAGCGGATACAAGGCGGATGCGCGCGTGGATTCCCCCGCGGAAGCGGCCGCGGTCCTCAAGGCCAAGTGGGATCTGGGCCTTGCCGGCGGCGTGCTGATCGGCAACCCGGTGCCGGAGGCCTACGCGATGGATTTTGACGCAATGAGCGCCGTCATCGACCGCGTGCTGAAGAAGGCGGAAGAAGCGGGCGTCAAGGGCAAGGACATCACGCCCTTCATGCTGGCGCACATCGTGGAGGAGACGGGCGGCGAGAGCCTGGCCACGAACATCCAGCTCGCCTTTAACAATGCAAGGGCCGCGGCGAAGATCGCCGTGGAAATGGCGAAGATGTAAGCAGGAGACTGCGGGAGGCGGCTGTTTTTATACCGCAGGTATACTGACAAACCTTCTTTCCTGTGATATACTATTCATCGATATTTGTTTATGCTGTGGAAGGAGTTCCGAAAATGATCCTTTTGCCGTTCCGTATGCGCTTAGATGAGATGAACTTTCAGAGCCAAACACTGAAGGTTCTGTTTGATATGCGCATAAGGACGAGCAGATTCCCGGAGGATACAGGGCTCAGATAAGGATCATCCGGACAAGATAACCGCATCCGCTCGTTCTCTCGGGAACGGGCGGTTTTTTATTTGAACAGTATAAGGAATAGATAGTGACCGGAGAAAAGGAGGCGCTTGATTTGCTGTTGACAATCACCTGGGAGGGGCAAAACACGCAGGATTTGGGTTACCTGCTCGCAAAGCACCCGGACCGTGCGCAGCAGTTTGAACTGAGTTACGGAAGAGCCTATGTGTTTTATCCGGAAGTCAGCAGTAAGCGGACGACTGCCGCGCTGGTCCTGGATATCGACCCTATCGATCTGGCACGTGGCAAGGTGGGCAGCGGAGAAGGGGGACTGTTTGACTATGTCAATGACAGGCCCTATGCCGCAACCTCCTTCATGAGCACGGCAATCAACCGCGTCTTCGGTTCCGCGATGAGAGGGAGAAGCGAACACCGGCAGGAACTGGCGGATACGCTGCTCTCGCTGTCAGCCACACTGACCTCTCTCAAGGACCGGGGCGATGAAACGCTGGCCAAAGAACTCTTTGAACCGCTGGGCTATACGGTGAAAACGGAACGGAGCCGGCTGGATGAAAAGTTCCCGGAATGGGGCGACTCGCCCTATATCGACCTGACGATCTCGGGAGAGGTCAAACTGTCGGAACTTCTCAATCATCTGTACGTGCTGATCCCCGTCTTTGACAGGCAGAAGCACTATTATATGAATGAGGACGAGATCCGGAAGCTGCTGGATCACGGAAAAGGCTGGCTTGCGGATCATCCGGCCAAAGAGCGGATCGTACGCAGGTATTTCGGCTCAAAGAAGGGACTGGCCAGAAAGGCGATCGACCGGCTGGCGACCGGTGCGGATGAGGACGATGAGACCGCGGAAGAAGCGGAAGCGGCCGAAGAGGCGGCAGAGGAGAAGGCGGCCCATACGCCGCTCAACACCCTGCGCCTGGAGGCGGTTAAGGCTGCCGTGCTCGCCAGCGGGGCCGGCAGTGTGATCGACCTTGGCTGCGGCAGCGCTCCGCTGACGCAGATGCTGCTGAAGGAGCCGCAGATAAAGAAAGTGACCGCCTGCGATGTCGCGGCCAGGGCACTGGAAAGGGCTGCGCAGCGGCTGAACCTTAACCGGATGCCGTTGACGCTGAAAAACAAGCTGACCCTGATGCAGGCCTCCCTGACCTACCGGGATCAGCGGTTTGAGGGCTATGACTGCGCATGCATCGTGGAGGTCATCGAACATATCGAACCGATGCGGATCCCGTCGTTTGAGCGGGTCATCTTCGGCTATGCGAAACCCGGCACAGTCATCCTGACGACGCCGAACCGGGAATACAACGTCAATTATGAATCGCTGCCGAAGGACCATCTGCGCCATGGCGACCACCGGTTTGAATGGACGCGGGAGGAGTTCCGCCAATGGACAACGCATGTCTGCGAGAAATTCGGCTACTCCTGTGTGATCTCCGGTATCGGCGACACAGATGAGGAGCATGGACAGCCGACTCAGATGGGGGTGTTTACGAAGAATGGATAAGTACAGGATCGAGATCCCGGAGTTCTGTCTGGTGGCCATGATCGGCGCGACCTCTTCCGGAAAGAGCAGCTTTGCCCTTCGGCATTTCAAGCCGACGGAAGTCCTTTCCTCAGACTTCTTCCGGGGCATGGTTTCGGACGATGAGAATGATCAGGGTGCATCGAATGACGCCTTTGATTTGCTGCACTACGCTGCAGGCAAGCGGCTGAGCAACATGAAGCTGACGGTCATCGATGCGACAAACACCCAAGAATACGCCAGGAAAAAGATCATCGACATGGCCAGAGAACAGAATGTGCATTCCGTGGCCATTGTGCTGAACCTGCCGGAGGCGCTGCTGCAGCAGCGGAACAAGGCCCGCCCGGAACGGAATTACCCGGAGCGGGTGATCCGCAAGCACTGCATGGAGGTGAAGCGGTCGATCAAAAACCTGAAGCGGGAAGGCTTCCGGTTCATCTATGTCATCAACTCATTGGAGCAGCTGGAAAACACAGAGGTGATCCGGACAAAACTCTGGAATGATAAAAAGGATGAGCACGGCCCCTTCGATATCATCGGGGATATCCACGGCTGCTGCGATGAACTGGAGGAGCTGCTCTTGCGGCTGGGTTATGTGCCCGGCGGGGACGGATACGCGCATCCGGAAGGCAGAAAGGTCATCTTCCTGGGTGATTTTTGCGACCGCGGCCCCCGGAATGCAGATGTGCTGAAGCTGGCGATGAAGATGGTGAAAAGCGGCAACGCACTGGCCGTTCCCGGAAACCATGACGTGAAGCTGCTGAATTACTTCAAGGGGAAGAATATCCGCCTCACGCACGGTATCGATCTTACGATCGAGGAGATGAAGGCGCAAAGCGAGGCATTCAGGGCGGAGGCCGCTGCGTTCCTGGACAGCCTCGTCAGCCATTATGTGCTGGATGACGGCAGGCTGGTGACCGCCCATGCCGGCCTCAGGCAGGAATACATAGGCCGCGGGTCCATGCGGGTGCGCGACTTCTGCCTGTACGGCGAGACCACCGGAGAGGTCGATTCCTACGGCCTGCCGGTCCGCCTTGACTGGGCTGCGGACTACCGCGGACGGGCCACCATCGTTTACGGGCATATCGCAGGAAAAGAAGTCAAATCCCTGAACGGCACTTACTGCATCGATACCGGCTGCGTCTTCGGAGGCAGCCTGACGGCCTTCCGGTACCCGGAACGGGAAATCATCAGCGTGCAGGCGAAGAGGCAGTATTATGAACCTGTAAAGCCGCTGGAGGATCTAAAGCAGGAAGATGATCCGGGAGATTTGCTGACAGTCGGCGACTTCAATCACAAGCTGCATATCGAAACGGAGCTGTATCATTCCATCGACATCAGCGAGGGGAATGCGGCTGCCGCACTGGAGATCATGTCCCGGTTTGCGGCGGATCCGCACTGGCTGATCTATCTGCCTCCAACCATGTCTCCCTGTGAGACCAGCGGGCTGGACGGCTTCCTGGAGCATCCCCTGCAGGCTTTCGAATACTATCGCAGCAGAGGGATACCGAATGTGGTCTGCGAAAAGAAGCACATGGGATCCCGGGCGGTGATCATTCTCTGCAGAACGGCAAAGACGGCTGAAAACCGCTTCGGCGTGACGGACGGTTCCCGGGGGATCATTTACTCCCGTACAGGCAGGCGCTTTTTCGATGACGCAGGCACGGAAACGGCGCTTTTGGACAGACTGGACACGGTGCTGTCACAAACGCGGTTCTGGGAGGATTTCAGCACCGATTGGGTCTGCCTGGATACGGAACTGATGCCCTGGAGCGAAAAGGCACAGGGCCTGCTCAGGACGCAGTACGCTGCGACGGGGAATTCCGGCAAAAACAGCCTGGATGCGGTCGTCAGCAGGCTTGAACAGGTATGCGCGCGGGAAAACAGGCCCTTTGATGTGGGAGAGAATACATCCGGACAGAATGTGGACCCGAAGGACCTGCTGAAGCGTTTTAAGGCAAAGCAGGAGGATATCCTGCGGTATATCGACGCTTACAGGGAATACTGCTGGACGGTCAAATCCACGGATGATTTCCGGATCGCACCGTTCCATCTTCTTGCGGTTGAAGGGAAGGTTTTCTCCGGAGAGAAGCATGTATGGCACATGGAAACGATCCGCAAGTATATGACCGGGATGGATCCGGTATATATGGCTACGCCCTATCTCTGCGTGAACACGGAGTCCGAAGAAAGCGTCCGGGATGGGATCAAGTGGTGGCTGGAACTGACGGGCGCCGGCGGTGAAGGCATGGTCGTCAAACCGGAAACCTATATCGCGAAACAGAATGGCACTCTCCTGCAGCCCGCAGTAAAGTGCCGGGGCAGCGAATACCTCCGGATCATCTACGGCGCAGAATACCTGGAAGCAGATCACCTCAGGCGTCTCAAAAAGCGTTCTTTGAGCCGAAAGCGCAGCCTTGCGCTCAAGGAGTTTTCCCTCGGAATGGAGTCCCTTAAGCGGTTTATACGCAAAGAACCGCTTTACAAGGTGCATGAATGCGCCTTTGGCGTGCTGGCCATGGAGAGCGAACCGGTGGATCCCAGACTGTGAAAAAACAAGGCCGGCCTCAGTCGCAAGGCCGGCTTTTTAGTGCTCCCCGTTCTGCAACGGGGTTGATCGCTGCAGAAAGGGATTGTTCGTCATTTGGGAGGAACCTGTTATAAGCAGCCCCCATTCGTCTCCATGACTTTCTTGTACCAGAGCGCCGAATCCTTCGGCGTTCTTTTTTGTGTTGCGTAAACCACGTGGACGAGTCCGAAGCGCTGGGTGTAGCCGAACTTCCACTCGAAGTTGTCCAGAAGGGACCAGCAGAAGTAGCCGCGCACGTCCGTGCCGTCTTCGATGGCCCGGGAGAGGGCCAGAAGATAGCGCCGCAGGTAGTCCATGCGGTTCGGGTCGTGCACCTGCCCGTCGGGGAAGACCCAGTCGTGACAGCTCATGCCGTTTTCACTGATGAAGATGGGCGTGCGGTAGCGCTCATAGAGGAACTTCGGGCCCCAATAGAGCGCGTCGGGCGTCACGGGCCAGCCCATCAGCGTCCGCTCTCCGCCGACGGGATAGGGGACGGTCTCAAAGCCTTCGGCGTTATCCGCGGCGCGCACGGTGAGGTTGCTGTTGTAGATGTTCTGCGTGTAGCAGTCCAGCGGCTGGTGAATGAGGGAGAGGTCCCGCTCCCACCCATGAGGCAGATACTGCCCGAAGGCGGACAGCGCGTCTTCCGGGTATTCGCCCAGCATCACGGGATCGGAGAACCAGGCGGGAGACCACATAAAGCCCTCCGGATCGCTGCTGACGGCGAAGTAGGCGCGCCGGGCGGCTTCGACGTCTTCCGCGCTGCCGGTGGCGGGCAGGACGGGGCCGGAACAGGGCGCGTAGCCCACGCGCACGCCGGGCACGGTTTCGCGCAGCACCTGAACGGCTTTTCCGTGGCACTTCATCAGGATGTGGCTCATGCGCACCAGGTCGCGCACCGGCATCCTGACGGCGGGCGCATGCTCGCAGGAGGAGTAGCCGAGGCCGATGACGCACTGCGGCTCGTTGATCGTGAAATAGTCCTTCACGCGGTCGCCGAGGGCCAGCGCGACCGCGCGCACATAGGCGGCGAACCACTCCGGCATGTCGTCGTTCAGCCATGCGCCGCGCTGGTAGATCGCGCGGGGCAGGTCCCAGTGGTACAGCGTGATGAAGGGACGGATGCCGTGCTCCAGCAGGCAGTCCACCAGCTCGGAATAGAAACGGACGCCCTCCGGGTTCACCTTGCCGGTGCCGTCCGGCAGGATGCGCGGCCAGGAGACGGAAAAGCGGTAGTTGCGGATGCCGAGGGAGGCCATCAGGGCGATGTCCTCACGGAAGCGGTGGTAGTGGTCGCAGGCCTCGTCCCCGGTGGAGCCGTCCAGGATGAAGCCCTTTCGGTCATGGGTCAGGTCGTCCCAGATGGAGGGGCCTTTGCCGCCTTCCTTCCACCCGCCTTCGATCTGATAGGAGGCCGTGGCGGCACCCCAGAGGAAACCTTTCGGAAAACGCATGGTTTCATTATCTCCTGTTCTTTAAGGATTCGTCCGCGTTCTCAGCCCTTGACGCCGCCCAGGGTGACGCCTGCGACGATGAACTTGGAGAGCAGCAGGTACACGACGATGACGGGCAGGATGGCGACCGCGATCAGCATGTACACAGAGCCCATGTCGAGGCTGGCCACGTCCTTGCTGCGCAGGGTCGCGATCAGGATGGGCAGGGTCGGGTTGCTCTTGCTGTCCAGGATGAGGGCGGGGGTGAAGTAGTTGTTCCAGGAGGCGACGAAGGAGAAGATGGCCTGCACCGCCATGGCCGGCTTGAGCAGGGGCAGCACGACGCGGTTGAAGGTGCCGAATTCCGAGCAGCCGTCGATGCGCGCGGCCTCCACGATCTCCATGGGCAGGCTGCTCTTCATGTACTGGATCATGAAGTAGAATACCGTCGGGCTTGCGATGGAGGGGAGGATGAGCGGCCAGAGGCGGTTGGTGCCGCCCATGCGGCCGATGAGGCGGACGAAGCCGAGCGCCGAGATCTGCGTCGGCATGGACATGATGAGGATGATGAAGGTGAACGCGAGGTTCTTCAGCTTAAAGTCATAGGCGTAGATGCCGTAGGCCGTCAGCGCGGAGAAGTAGATCGCCAGCAGGGCGGAAAGCGAGGCGATGAGGAGGGAATTGACGATGCCCCTGAGCACCGGCAGGGAGGAGTCCGCGAGGGTCGCAGCTAGGTTTTTGGAAAAATCCGCGCCGGGCAGGAGGTTGAAGCCCTTGAGGATCTCATAGTGGTTGTGCGTGGCGTTGACGGCCAGCACGTAGAAGAAGAACAGGCACAGGAAGCAAAGCACGCCGAGGACGGCGTAAGCCAGGATGCGGCGCGCATGGAGGCCGGCGGAGACGCCGCGGCCCTGCGGCTTGACGGACTGGGTGGTCATTTCTTCTTCGCCTCCTTACGGTCGGTATCCAGCGAGCGCATGACGACGACGCACAGGATGCCGCAGATGAGGAACAGGACGGTGGATACCGCGCCGGCGCGCCCGTAGTTGCGGGAGAACATGTGGCTGTTCAGATACATGATCATGGTCATGGCGCTGCGCATGGGGTCGCCGGAGCCGCGCGTTAAGATCTGCGGGACGTCGAACATCTGCAGGCCGCCGATCATGGAGGTGATCAGCACGTAGATGAGGAGCGGACGGATGAGCGGCAGCGTGATCTTGAAGAAGATCTGCGTCGGGGTGCAGCCGTCGATCTCCGCGGCCTCAAAGAGGGAAGCTTCCACCCCCATCATGGCTGCCATCAGCAGGATGGTGGTGTTGCCGAACCACATCAGGAAATTCATGAGGCCAATGAGGCCGCGCGTGCCGAGGATGCTGGCGAAGAAGCGGATGGGCGCGCCTTCCTGGGTGAGGCCGACGAGGCGCAGCACACCGTTGACGGGGCCGCTGTCCGCAAAGAGCGTATAAAAGAGCATGGAGAACGCTGACGCCATGATCAGGTTCGGCATGTAGATGACGGTTTTAAAGAAGGCCTGTCCGCGCAGGTGCAACCGGTAATCGGTAAACCAGGCAGCCAGCAGCAGGGAGATGAGGATCTGCGGGATAAAGCCGATGAGCCACAGGATCAGCGTGTTGCCGAGATAGCGGGGCAGATCCGTGGAGAAGAGATACTGGTAGTTCGCAAGGCCGGCAAAGGTGGGGCCGATCCACTTGCGCCCGTCCCTGAAGTAGGAGAAAAAGCTGTAGTAAACCGTGGATGCCAGGGGGATCAGCTGAAAGAGGATGAAAGTGATAAAGAAGGGGGCGATAAAGTAATAGCCGTATTTCGCATAACTGATGGAGCTGCCCTTCTTCTTTTTGCGCATTGCCGTCATGGAGTGCATCAGCCTGCCTTTCCGTTAAAACAGGGGCGGGCAATGCCCGCCCCTGTCTCGATAAAGCGTTGAGGGTTCCGTTTGAAGGGGATTACTCCGGCCACACCACGGTGGTGATGACAGGATACTGTTCCTTGATGGCGGTCTCGAAGGCAGCCTTGGCCTCGTCGATGGTGGCGTTGCCGTCGAAGTAGTTCTTGAAGGCCTGCTGGAACTTCTCGTTGCAGCCCTGATCGTAAGCGGAGATGTTGCTCATGTCGATCTTCTGCGCAGCTTCGAGGAAGAGGGCGACGTGGTTCTGGCCGCCGAGGAAGTCGGAGCCGAATTCCGGATCGTTCGCGATTTCGCTCATGCCGGAGATGCTGTTGGTGTAGTCCTGGGTGTCGAGGGTGATCTTCTTGAGGATGTCCTTGTCGGCGGAGAGGGCCAGCATGACGTCCTTGATGGTCTCGACGTTGTCGGTGCCGTTCGCGGCGCAGATCCAGGTGCCGCCCCAGTAGTACGGCTGCGGGCCGTAGCAGACAGCCCAGTCGCCGAAGCCGGCTTCACCCGCGTTGCCAACGAGCGTGAAGTTGATGCCCCAAGTGCTGTAGAAGAAGCCGAAGACCTTGCCTTCCGCGCTCTGATCGGCAGCCCACTCGGCGGACCAGAGGGAGGTCTTGTTGTTGTAGCCCTTGTCGGTGAAGTCCTTGGTCTGCTCGACCCACTTCATGATGTTCGCGTCGACGGTCGCGGTGTCGCCGGTGACCCAGGGAGCGGACACGTTGTTGGAGAAGGTGCGGTAGCTGTCGTCATAGCCGGAGAGCATCTTGTAGCCCTTCGCGGCGGCCTGCTCGGCCACGGCGTTGAACTTGTCCCAATCGGAGAGGGCTTCCTGCACGGCGGCGGGATCATCGGTGCCCAGCACGTCCTTGGCGATGGAGCGGCGATAGGCGAACAGGCCCGGGGTGGCCTGCCAGGTCACGCCCTTGAGCACGCCGTCCGCGGAGGCGATCTTCTGGGTGTAATCGTACTGGTCGGCCAGATCGGCATCGGCAAGGCCGATGTCGGCACGCACGTCGAGGCTGGCCTCGTCCGCGACATACTTGAGGGCGTAGTCGGCTTCGATGAGGAAGATGTCGATCTTCTCGTCGTCGGCCAGCTGGCCGTCAAACTGCTTGTCCAGCTGCTCGTCGAGCTTGTTCTGGTAGTTGTTGTCGGCGTTCGGATTGATGACCCAGTTGACGACCACACCGTTCTTCAGGGTGGTGGTGGACTTGTCGGCCGCGATCTCGGCGACGCCGGGATAGTAGTCGTTGAAGCGGCTCTGGAATTCGTCGTTCCAGCACCAGATGTTGAGGACCTTGCCCTCGTCGGCGACGACGGCGCTGGCCAGCGCGACGAGTACGAGCGCGAGAACCAGACTCATGACCTTCTTCATAGCTGAATGAACCTCCTTAGTTGTTTCGGCTTCTGCCGTCACTTGGGACGGGGTGCCCCGTCCGTTTCTGGCAGTATTGTAACGCCGGCTGTTTTCAATGTCAAGAAAATCTAAAACGTTTTTGTTTGTGAAAAACTTACAAATCAAACCAAGGAGGATACCGTTTCACCCTCCAGGAGGGCACAGGGGACGGACAGGATCTCCGTAAAGGTGGTGTCCGGCTGCTCGATGAGGTGGATGAGCTTGCGCGCCGCGCTGATGCCGATGGTCTCGGTATCCTGGCGCACGGTCGTGAGCTTCGGCTTGCACATCTGCAGGATGGGGACGCCGTCGAAGCCGGCGATGGAGATGTCCTCCGGGATGCGCAGCCCGGCCGCGCGGATGGCGTCCATTCCGCCCAGCGCGGCTGTATCGTCCGGCATCAGGATGCAGGTCGGCGGTTCGGGGAGGGCGAGGATCCTGCGGGTCACGCGCCGCGCGGTCGCGGGATCGTGGTAGCGCCCGGCGGCCAGGTAATCCTCCGGCAGCGGGATGCCCGCCTCGTGCAGCACGCGGCGGAAGGCGGTGACGCGCAGGCCGGAGACCGCCCCGTCGTCGCCGGCGATGTACGCGATTCTGCGGTGCCCGCGCGCGATGACGTACCGGGTGAGGAGCTCCATGCCCGTGCGGTTGTCCGACTGGACGCAGCTCCTGTTGTTGAAGACATAGTCCACGGTAACGACGGGCAGCGGACCGGAGAGCAGCTCCTGCACCTCCGGATCGGAGAAGTGGGAGCAGACGATGCACACGCCGTCCAGGCTGCGGAAGCTGCAGTGCTGCAGGTAGCTCATCCCCTGCTGGCCCTTGGAGATGAAGGTGATGTCGTAGCCGCGGCGCTCGGCTTCCTTTTTGAAGGCCTGGAGCACCGGCCCGAAGTAATTGTGCGTGAAGCCGCTTTCGGTGTCGTCGGAATAGAGCACGCCCAGGTTGAAGCTGCGCCCTGTCTTGAGGGACCTGGCGATGGCGCTGGCATGGTAGCCCAGCGTTTCGGCGGCCTGACGGACCTGCTCGCGCGTCTTTTCGCTGACGTCGGAATAGCCGTTGAGTGCTTTGCTGACGGTGGAAACGGAAAGGCCGCAGGCGGCGGCGAGATCCCGGATGCTTGGTGTCATGGTTTTCCTCCCTTCTCAGGGTCCGTGAAAACGAAAACGGTTTAGCCTTCTCATTATAAAAAAGAAAGGGACCTTTGGCAAGTGACATGAACGATAAAATGCGGCGTTATTTTCCTGCGTGATAGAGAAAAACAGGAATTATGAGAAATTGCCGGCGGAAAATCCGGCGCAGGTCTTGATTTTGGAAAAGAGAGGCAGTATGATAAGGGCGACTAAAACGTTTTCGACCTTGAAAGGGGATACGACGATGCAGTACGGCACATATGACGACAGAAACAGAGAATTTGTCATCACAAGGCCCGATACCCCCTCTCCCTGGATCAACTACCTGGGCAGCGAGGCCTTTTTTACGCTGATGAGCAACACCTCCGGCGGCTACAGCTTCTACCGTGACGCGCGCATGCTGCGCCTCACGCGCTACCGCTACAACAACGTGCCGACGGACGCGGGCGGACAGTACTTCTACATCAATGACGGCGGCGACGTGTGGACGCCGGGCTGGATGCCCGTGCGCGCACAGCTGGACGCTTACGAGTGCCGGCACGGCATGGGGTACACGCGCATCCGCGGCGAGCGCGGCGGCCTTTCGGTGACCCAGACGTCCATGGTGCCCCGCGGCGCCGACGCGCTGGTGACGAAGGTGGAACTGGTGAACGCAGGCGGGAAGGGGAAAGAGATCTCCCTGTTCAGCTTTGTGGAGTTCTGCCTGTGGAACGCGCAGGACGATTCCACCAACTTCCAGCGCAACTTCTCCACGGGCGAGGTGGAGATCGAAGGCAGCGCCATTTACCACAAGACGGAGTACCGCGAGCGGCGCAATCACTTTGCCGTGTACGCGGTGAACGCGCCTGTGGACGGCTTTGACACGGACAGGGAGAGCTTCCTCGGCGCCTACCGTGGCTTTGATGATCCCGCGGCGGTGGAAGAGGGCAGGGCGCATGACAGCGTTGCCAGCGGCTGGGCGCCTATCGGCAGCCACAACCTGCGCTTTACGCTGGCCCCGGGCGAGCGGCGCTGCTTCATCTTCACACTGGGGTACTGCGAGAACCCGGAGGCGGAGAAGTTCACGGCGCCGAACGTCATCAACAAGGCGCCTGCAGCTGCGCTGCTGGCCCGCTTTGACACGGAGGAGAAGTTCGACGGCGCTTTCGAAGCCCTGAGGGAGTACTGGAGCGGCCTGCTCTCCGTGCTGCGCGTGCAGAGCGGCGACGAGCGGCTGGACCGCGCCGTCAACATCTGGAACCAGTACCAGTGCATGGTCACCTTCAACATGAGCCGCTCGGCAAGCTACTACGAATCGGGCATCGGCCGCGGCATGGGCTTCCGCGATTCCACTCAGGATCTGCTGGGCTTCGTTCACCTCATCCCGGAGCGGGCGAGGGAACGCATCCTGGACATCGCGGCGACCCAGTTCCCGGACGGCAGCGCCTATCACCAGTACCAGCCGCTGACCAAGCGGGGCAACCTGGGCGTGGGCTCCGGCTTCAACGACGATCCGCTGTGGCTCATCCTGGGCGTTGCCGCCTATATAAAGGAAACGGGAGACACCACGATCCTGCGGGAATCCGTCCCGTTTGACAATGACGATAAGCTGGCCGAGCCCCTGATGGAGCACCTGCGCCGCAGCCTGCGCTACACGCGGGAGCACCGCGGCCCCCACGGCCTGCCCCTCATCGGCAGGGCGGACTGGAACGACTGCCTCAACCTCAACTGCTTCTCCAGGGAGCCGGGCGAAAGCTTCCAGACCACGGCGAACTTCGAATCGGGCGTGGCCGAGAGCGTCTTCATCGCGGGCATGTTCTGCGCCGTCGCGCCCGATTACGCGGCGATCTGCCGGATCCAGGGGCTGGAAGAGGAAGCGCTTGAGGCCGAGACCTGGCGGGATGAGATGGAGCAGGCGATCCTCACCTCCGGCTGGGACGGCGAGTGGTTCCTGCGCGCGTACGACGCTTACGGGCAGAAGATCGGCTCCCGCGAAAACGAGGAGGGCCAGATCTACATCGAGCCGCAGGGCTTTGTCGTCATGGCGGGCGTGGGCGTGAAGGAGGGATACGCGCAGAAGGCGCTGGATTCCGTGGAGCAGCGGCTGCTCAGCCGCTACGGCATCGCCATCCTGACGCCGCCCTATACGCGCTATCACCTGGAGCTGGGCGAAATCTCCTCTTATCCGCCTGGATACAAGGAGAACGGCGGCATCTTCTGCCACAACAACCCGTGGGTGGTGTTGGCGCAGGCGGCGCTGGGCCACGGTGCAAAAGCGTTTGACCTGTACCGGCGCACCTGTCCCGCCTACATCGAGGACCAGCAGCTGCACCGCACGGAGCCCTACGTCTACAGCCAGATGGTGGCCGGCCCGTATGCGCCGCGCTTCGGCGAGGCCAAGAACAGCTGGCTGACGGGCACCTCCGCCTGGAGCTTCTACGCCGTATCGCAGGGGATCCTGGGCATCAAGCCCGATTACGACGGCCTGCGCGTAGACCCCTGCCTGCCGGCCAGCCTGCCGGAGGTGACGCTGACGCGGCGGTTCCGCGGCGCGACCTATCACATCCACATCGTAAACCGCTCCGGCGACGAAAAGGGAACGGTCCGCCTGACGCTGGACGGACAGCCGCTTGCCGGAACGCTGATCCCCGCCGGCACAGGCGAGCACAGCGTGGAGTGCGTAATCGAATAAAGAAAAGCATCCGCCTCTCCGGGAAAGCCCGGGGAGGCGGATGGGTTTAATTGAAAAGAATGTCGGATTGTAGTAAAATCACAAAGCGATACATATTTGCGGTAGCGGAGGAAAGAATAATGAGATATAGAAAATGGAAAGCGGCATTATTACTGACAATGGTATTCGGAGTCTGTTCCCTTTTGGGATGCAGTTCGAATAACACAGCAGTTGAAGTAGCTGTTACTACTCCCTCACCAGAGCAGACGGTTGAAGTTTCATTGGCACCATCAAATGAAAAAAACGAAACCGAAACAATTGTTGTCAGCTCTTCGGAAGTTATAAATGGACTGACTGGTGAGCAAAAGAACTCATTGAATATGCTTAATTATCTGGCGTATATTACGCAAGAGATTCTGGCGAAGAAGAATAATCGTGTTTATATTGATCAGGTTTATACATCGTTGATTAATGATGTTAATCCGAGTACGGTGAATGATTTCACGGAAGCTCATTATGATGACTTGCTTGATCGACTGCACGAATTTGAGAAGTTATTAATCAAAAGAGAAAGACTCCAATATCTATACGAGCAAAACCAAGCACAAGCAATGCGAAATGCTATTCCAAACCCGATTGGTTTGCTTAGCGCAGTCAGCTCAATGAACATAGCATCTCTTGTTTCATCAGTTGTCTATATGGCGATTGATTCTGTCAGCAGTTATACCTCAGGGATGAGTGCTGCGGAACAAACATTTTTGGAGGACTCATGGTCGTTAGATGATGACGAGAGCGATACTATTCATTCCCTGCGCAAGCAAACATTCATGTATATGGTCGAAGTAGTAAAGGGATATACGCTTCCCGATGAGTTAACCTTAACAGAAAAGAACGTGGATAAATTGGTTGAATGGGATGAGAAGAAAACAGAGGAAGCCAGCCCTGCATCTCGTGTATATTTTTATAAAACACATGAGTATGAATATGAGGGATTCGGACAGTACTGGCTTTCTAGGGCGAGAGCACATTATGATAATCACGAATACACAGAATGTCTGCAGGCAATTCAAAGATATGAAGACTTAGAAATTGGTATTTTTCGGCAAGATTATGAGTTGGCAAAGGTCTTGCCTATTGCTATTGGTGCAGCGAGCCAAGTGTATGACGATGCCGCATATATCGAGACTGCTGAGAAATATGCAAATCAGATTATCAGCAACACTGAAATAAAGAAAGATTGGGCGCTTCGATATTTTGCAGCTCAGACATATATTGATCTTTGTGCGCGGACACAAGACAATTCTTATCTTAAAAAAGCCTATAAAATAGCTTTGGAGAATGCAAATGAGTTAAAAGCCGAACAGCTAAAGCTAAACAATGAATATGAATTAGATATTATACCTGAAGAGATTCCAAAGGGTGCGTCGGATGCAAAGAAAAAGCATATAGAGGCATTCAACAAACAAAAACAGATCGAAAGAGAAACAGAAATACCACCAGTATACGAACCTTTAAAGCTTAACCTCGATCTTCTCTATGCACTTGCAAACCAACTTGGCTTTAGTGATTCCGAAATCCAGGAGATGGAAGAAGTGCTCTATGTGGACAGGAAGCCTCTGTTCATTAGCATTCCAATGATTGAGAGATATCATGGTGCCAATCAGGAACGATACAGTATTAGTTATACGGGCAAAGATATTATTATGCCTGCGAACTATCTTACTCCGAATACGAGAATGACAGTTATTCTGCAGGAAGCGATGGAGAAAACGATTTATGTTGATGATTGGATTATCACAAAAGTCGAAAGAAAAAATAAAGCTGATACAACAAGTTTCCTCGCAACATATCATAGTAAAACGATGGAAAACTATGATTTCAAGAAAGCAAAAGAAGTAATAGTTCGTATAGAATGCTTCGGTTCAGATGATGACGTAGTTTACACAAATCATTTTAAGGTTAAAAACTCAAAAGAATGGTTGGTTTTAGATAAAGCTGAATTTGAAGAGATAAAGTGATGAAAAAGAGTGTAGGTATACTGGTTGCTACGATGCTTATAATGCTCAGCTCGTTGTGCGTGGCAGGTGTCGGTGCCCAGCATGAAAAAGAGTTGGAACAGATATTCTTGGGTGTGGAGCTTTCGGAAGTTGATAAAGACCCGAAGAAGCATGGTAATTCACCCACCGTATTATTTGGATACTTAGAAGACGCTATTTACTTGTGTATAGATCAAATGGGAAATCAAGGACAAAAATGGTTAGATGAGCTGAATGAAGATTGCAAGGTTGAAGGCTTGCCGAAGTCAATAAATGAGATCAGTGTCCCGGAAGAGAACCATGAGATGTACACACACTTGGGTTGGGATTATAAGTATTATCCTTATAAAGAAAAGTGGGCATTAAGGCAAAACATCTTACTTGCTACTGTTAGCAAGGTGTTTGGCTTTCCTGTAGATACATACAGATCAGGGAAAGAGAAATACACTGAAGAGTGTATAGAGATGTCTAAACTAATCTACTACATTCACATACTTGGAGATCATGCTCATAATCAATTTGCAACTACAAATGACAGAATTCAATTAAGAAATGCAACTGTTACACGAGGAGTAGTTGAACATGGGTTAATCAGTGAACTTCGGCAATGTATATCTAAGTTATTTTGGAAACAAAGGACAAGCATGAAATATAACTGGCTGATGGTAAAACTAAATGTGGTCCGGTTTAGGGCTTGGTCTACTGGTGAAGAAGATAGTGAGGAGAAACATATCAAAATCAAGGGCATTGCAGTTACAACATTAGATTACTTAACTCCACAAGTACGAAAAATGCTCATGGAAGAAAGTTACTTTAGAAATGTATTTCAAGATATTGTCAAACAAAACCGTTAATCAACCCTAAATCCTGCATTGATGAGAACAATAAAAACTTGAAAGGTACCAACATTGACGTTAGCATATCCACCATTAAATGCTGTGGAGATATTAGAAAAATGGCCGAGTATTGATGGTCGCACAACCCCTTTGAGTGTTTTTCTGATATATGGACTTTTCACACGGAGTTGTTGCCCTCCCCGGCCAAACGGTTTATAATACCGGTGAAACAATAAACCTACGGGAGGATATGACTATGGGCGCTGCGCTTTTAATCATGGCTGCGGGCATGGGCTCGCGTTACGGCGGAAACAAGCAGGTGGATGGGCTGGGCCCGAACGGCGAGATCCTGATGGAGTACTCCATCTACGACGCGATCCGCGCCGGATTCGACCAGGTGGTCTTCGTCATCAAGCCGGGCATGCAGGAGCTGGTGGCCGGCATCTGCGGCGACCGCATCGCGAAAAAGGTGAAGGTCGATTACGTCTTCCAGGACTTTTCCAGCGTTCCTTCCTTCTATAAGATCCCGGAGGAGCGCGTAAAGCCCTTCGGCACCGTGCACGCCGTGCTGTGCGCGAAGGACGCGATCCATCAGCCGTTCGCGGTCATCAACGCGGATGACTACTACGGCGTATCGGCTTACAAATCCATCTACGACAAGCTGCAGACCCTCGCCCCCGAGGGAGAGGCCACGATCGTGGGCTACCAGCTGCGCAACACCGTATCCAAGAACGGCACTGTCACGCGCGGCGTCTGCACCGCGAAGGACGGCAACCTCGCCAAGGTCACCGAGACCTTCAAGATCAAGCTCTGCGAGAACGGCGAGATCCGCGACATCGAAAAAGGCGAACCCGGCGTGCTGCTGGATCCGCTGGCGCCCGTCAGCATGAACTTCTGGGGCTTCACGCCGTGGATCTTCGGCAAGCTGCAGACCTATTTCGAGGATTTCCTGAAGGACCTGGCGCCCGACAACATCAAGGGTGAATGCCTGCTGCCTTCCGCGGTGGATGCGCTGATGCAGAAGGGCGACCTCACGGTGCCGATGCTGACGACCGACGCGCAGTGGTTCGGCGTGACCTACAAGGAGGACAAGCCGACCGTGCAGGCGGACCTGAAGGCGCTGCACGAGAGCGGCGTGTATCCCGCGACGCTCCACGACTGATAAGCAATCTGCGACCCGTGCCGTAAAGCACGGGTTTTTCTATTTGCGAAACAAACAATGGCTGGCCGTTTAATAAAAAACGGCCGGTTTGAATCAAAATAATAAAAAGCGATTGACAAATTAACAGAATTGTAATAAAATCGCCACAAGACGATTGCATGCGGACAGCTATGCCCATTTTGCATACGCTCCGCACAGATTCGAAAGAGGGGATAACGGACATGAAGAGCAGGACAGGCAAGCACATTCTCGGCATGGCGCTGCTGGTAGTTCTCCTGACGGTTCTTGCCGTTCCGGCTTTTGCCGCCAGCTACAGCAAAGTCTACGGACAGACGCAGGACAAGATCCGCGTCCGCGAGAGCGGTTCTACCAGCGCTGCTGTGATCGACCTGATCGCGAACAAGGCCTGTGTCTACGTCGTAAACTCCAAGACCAGCGGGCACAGCACCTTCGTGCAGGTGCGCTACCGCGGCTATGAGGGTGATGTGCTCACCGGCTGGATCTGCCAGACGGACGGGGATGACACCTATGTGAAGATCCTGAGCGCGACGCAGGCGAGCAAGCTGTTCGGTGTAAAGGACGGCAATCTGCCCACCAAGCGCGTGGGTCTCTATAACCAGAAGAAGCGCAACGAGGCGAAGGGCAGCAGCTCCTCCGGCAGCAGCTCTTCTTCCGGTTCTTCCGTATCGGCTTCCACGATCAAGGATGTACAGACCAAGCTGAAGTCGATGGGCATCTATTCCGGTGAGATCACGGGCCATGCGGGCGACAAGACGGTCGCGGCCATCAAGGCCTTCCAGAAGCGTTACGGCCTCACGGCGGACGGCGTCGCGGGCAGCAAGACCGTTGAGAAGCTGAACTCGGTTTACAAGGGCAGCAGCTCCGGTTCTTCTTCCGCTTCCACCGGCAGCAAGAGCTCCATCGCCGAAGCGCAGGAAAAGCTGAAGGCGCTGGGCATCTATGCGGGCGAGATCACCGGCAACGCGGGCACGAAGACGGTCGCGGCCATCAAGGCCTTCCAGAAGAAGTACGGCCTCACGGCAGACGGCGTGCTGGGCTCCGAGACGATGTCCAAGCTGCGCAGCGTGGGCGGCTCTTCCGGCGCCTCCTACACCTCCGGCTCCGTGGCCGACGTGCAGAACAAGCTGAAAGCGCTGGGCTTCTATTCCGGCGAGATCACCGGCAACGCGGGCACGAAGACGGTAGCGGCCATCAAGGCCTTCCAGACCAAGTACGGCCTGACGGCGGACGGCGTCGCGGGTGCGAAGACGACCGCCAAGCTGAGCGAGGTTTACAAGGCCAAGGGCGGCTCCAGCTCTGCCAGCGCGGACTATACGCCTTCCACAAGCTCTTCCACCCTGAAGCTGGGCTCCACCGGCTCCGCGGTCAGCGCGCTGCAGGAGAACCTTACGGCGCTGGGTATGTACTACGGCGACATCACCGGTCACTTCGGCAGTATGACTGAGGCGGCCGTCAAGAAGTTCCAGAAGTCCCGCGGCCTCTCTCAGACGGGCGTGGCCAACAAGACGACGCAGAACGCCATCGCCAGCGCGATGGGCAGCGGCAGCAACTCCAAGTCTGCCGGCTCCACCAGCATCACGACGTACGGCCGCACCACGACGTCCGGCGTCACGGTGCGTGCTGACCACAGCACGTCGAGCGCGGGCAAGGTCAGCCTGGAGAACGCCACACCGCTCAAGATCACCAAGCGCTACACGGCGAGCAACGGCGACGTATGGTACTACGTCTCCGCGCAGAAGAACGGCTACACCTACCGCGGCTACGTCTCCGGCCGGTATGTGACGATTATCTCTTATTCGGATTATGCTGCATCCAGTGGCAAAAACGACAATGATGAGGAAGTCTTGGGGCTCATCAGGGTGACCGCGAGCGGCGTAGCGATCCGTGAAGGGGACGATACGGATTCCGGCAAGGTGGGCACCGCCGATAGAGGCGACATGTTCTACTATACGGCTCACTCAGGCGGCTGGTACAAGCTGAAGAGCGGCTACTACATCATGGCCAAGTACTGTGAGCGCGTGAGTGACAGCGAAGCAAGTTCTTATGCTGACAGCGATAGCAGTTCAGAGGTTTATAAAATAGGTTCTACAGGATCTACTGTAAGCTGGATCCAGCAACGGCTGAAGGATTTGAGCCTGTATTCCGGCGAAGTCACCGGCCACTACGGCACCAAGACGGCTGCGGCTGTCGAGGCCTTCCAGGAGAAGCGCGGCCTAACGGCGGACGGCATCGTGGGCAGCAAGACGATGGCTGCACTCCAAGGATACGATACAAACTCTGGTAGCGCAAGTGCAAAGGTTGAAGGAGATATCTATGACCTTAAGTGGTTTGCAGCTAAAGAAAATGGGACACTTAATAGGATAGGATTAAAACGTGGAGCTTCAGCAGTTTTAACCGATTTAAGAACAGGTAAGTCGTTTAATATTCGAGTTCAATCTGCTGGATATCATTTGGATGTTGAACCTACGGCAGCTAATGATACAGCTACTATGTGTTCTATATACAATGTATCTTCGGCAAGTAAGATTAAATATTATCGCAGACCTATGATGATTCAGACTTCAGAAGGAAAAAAGATAGTCTGTTCAATGTATGGAACGCCACATGGACAACAGGATATAACGGATAATAACTTCCCCGGACAATTCTGCTTGCATTTTACAGATTCTACAACATCAGACAGTAAGGTAATAAGACAAGATCATGTTAATGCAATAAAAGAAGCAAAAGAGATAGTTGAAAAGAAAACAGGTAAAAGTGTGCCTACAGTATCTTCTCTCTGATATTGCCCCCCTCTCTGCCGGGGGATGGCCGCAAAGGCGCGGTCGTCCCCCGGTTTTTCTCGCCTTGCGGGGTTGACAGGGCAAAAGGGCAAACCTATAATGAACCGGATGCTTTGGATGATTGCCCTTTCGGATTATGTGGGGTAACAAACCCTTCCACCATCCGAAAATCGGATGGTTCCTCTCCCTATAAAGGGGAGACAAGAGGAGCGCATAGAAACTTCCCTGGCCTTGCCTTCCCCTATGGGGAAGGTGCCGAGCGAAGCGAGGCGGATGAGGTTATTGCCTCACCCGCCAGGGAAGGAGGAACGCGAAAGCGGCAAAGAGTCATCCTGCGGCAAGCTTCTTTCATGCAGTTTCGTGAATTGAAAAAACAATCAATAAGGAGATATGGATATGAGACCGACTACTTCCGGCGAACTGCGCAGCATGTGGCTGAACTTCTTCAAGAGCAAGGGACATGCGGTGATCCCCAGCGCCTCCGTCATCCCGGAGAATGACCCCACGGTGCTCTTTACGACTGCGGGCATGCATCCGCTCGTCCCCTATCTGCTGGGCAGCAAGCACCCGGCCGGCACCCGCCTGACCGACGTGCAGAAGTGCATCCGCACGGGCGACATCGACGAAGTGGGCGACTCCTCCCACCTCACCTTCTTTGAGATGCTGGGCAACTGGTCCCTCGGCGACTACTTCAAGAAGGAAATGATCGCCTGGAGCTGGGAGTTCCTGACAAGCCCCGAGTATCTGGGCCTGCCCAAGGATAAGCTGGCCTTCACCGTGTTTGAGGGCGAGGGCGACATCCCGAGGGATGAAGAGGCTGCCGGCTACTGGATGGAAAACGGCGTCGATCCCAAGAACATCTACTTCCTGCCGCGCAAGCACAACTGGTGGGGCCCCGCGGGACAGACCGGCCCCTGCGGCCCGGATACCGAGATGTTCATCATCAAGGATCAGCCGCCGTGCGGACCCGACTGCTCCCCCGCTTGCAGCTGCGGGCGCTTCCTGGAGATCTGGAACGACGTCTTCATGCAGTACAACAAGACGGCGGAAGGCAAGTACGAGCCGCTGGCCAAGAAGAACGTCGATACGGGAATGGGCCTGGAGCGCACCATCTGTACGCTGAACGGCGTCAAGACGGTTTACGAGACGGACGCCTTCACCGGCATCATCGCCAAGATCGCGGAGCTCTCCGGCAAGGCGTACGACGATGACGAGGAGACCACCAAGGCCTTCCGCATCGTGGCCGACCACCTGCGCACCGCCACCTTCATCATGGGCGATCCGCGCGGCGTCAGCCCCTCCAACGTGGATCAGGGCTACGTGCTGCGCCGCCTCATCCGCCGCGCCGTGCGCTACGGCATGAAGCTGGGCATGGCCGAGGGCTTCACCGGCGAGATCGCGAAGGTCATCATCGACCAGTACGCGGAGGTTTATCCGGAGCTGCGCCAGAACGAGGGCTTCGTCATGGAGCAGTTCAAGCTGGAGGAGACCCGCTTTGCGCGCACCCTGCGTCAGGGCGAACGCGAGTTTGAAAAGTACGTCGCCAAGATGGGCGAGAGCAAGATCATCGACGGCCAGACGGCCTTCGAACTCTACGCGACCTACGGCTATCCCGTCGAAATGACGAAGGAACTGGCGGCGGAGCGCGGCCTCACCATCGACGAGGAAGGCTTCAAGGCCAACTTCGAGGCGCACCAGAAGAACAGCCAGCAGGGTGCGGAGCAGCGCTTCAAGGGCGGCCTGGCTGACCACAGCCTGCAGACCACCCGCCTGCACACCGCGACGCATCTGCTTCACGCTGCGCTGCGCAAGGTGCTCGGCCCGGAGGTCGCCCAGAAGGGCAGCAACATCACCGCGGAGCGCCTGCGCTTCGACTTCACCTTCGGCCGCAAGATGACCAAGGAGGAGATCGCGGAGGTCCAGGCGCTGGTCAACGAGTGGATCCAGGCGGATGTGCCGATCGAGATGAAGGAGACCACCGTGGCGGAAGCCAAGGCGGAGGGCGCCATCGGCCTGTTCGAGAGCAAGTACGGCGAGCGTGTGCGCATGTACACCATGGGGCCCTACAGCAAGGAGATCTGCGGCGGCCCGCACGCCAGCCACACCGGCGAGCTGGTCAGCTTCACGATCAAGAAGGAAGAGTCTTCTTCCGCCGGCGTCCGCCGCATCAAGGCTGTCATCGGCGCTGACCCGGAGAAGTAATCAGAATCTTACAAAACCGCTTTCGCCCGCCCGGGCGGAGGCGGTTTTTTAGTAGCCCGCATGAAACAGGCAGGCGTCCGCTGTTTTCGGCAAAACCGTTGCCGAGCCTTTCCAAAACGTTTATAATCTTACTGCTATCAATTATTTAGGTAAGTATTATGCGACTATAGAAAGGACGGCGGAAGATGAAAAAGAGACTTGCCGTGCTCCTCATCCTGATGCTGCTGGCGGCGGGATGCGCCCTGGCGGAGGTTCAGCCGGTGGAGCTTGATTTTACAAACCGGTTTGCAAAGCTCCTGACGGATTCCTTTAACGACTGGATCTGGTCGGCGAATGATGTGGCCTGGGGAGAGACGGTGATCGCTGCAGACGGTGCCTTTGACGCTCACCGGCTGATGAACGACGTCTGCTTCCAGGAGGCGGACGGACGGTCTGCTCTCTCGGAGGGCAAAGGCTCCCGCGAAGGGCAGCAGCAGGCGCTCCTTCAGGGCTTCCGGCTGCTGCAGAAGCTGACGGAGGAGGAGCGGAAGGCCGTATATGCCCCGGGCTTTACGCCGAAGCGCTTTGAATCGGCGGATTTCCGCTCGCTGGAACTGGAGGGCACCGTCCGGCTGGATGTGATGCGGATGGCTTTCCCCGTGGCGGACGGCGGGAGCCGGGAGGAACTGCTGGCGGTCCGGTTCCTGGAGGATGAGCGCGTCACCCTTTGGCTGACGGGGGACGAGAGCCTGCTGGCGGCCTACGGACAGATCCTGCGCCCTGCGGCGACGCCGACCCCGGCGCCGGAAAAGCCGATGAGCCTTACCGTCCGCATCCGTGACGGCAAGGCGGTAAACGTCCGCGAGACACCGGCCAAATCCGGCAAGGCGATTGGCTGGGCGCTCGGCGGGGAGAGCTATCCGCTGCTCTCGACTGCGGAAAACGGCTGGGTGCAGATCCGCCTGCCCAACGGCAAGGAAGGATACGTCTCGCCGAAGATGATCCGGTGAGCGCAAGCCGCGTTCTCTCCCGAAAAGTCAAGAAAAATCAGAAACTGAAAATATTTTATCAAAAAGTATTGACAGGGGATTTGCGGTGTGGTACGATAATCCCACAGCAAGGGAGTAGCCAAACGCCGGGAGACCGGCGGGTTTGACACCGTCAGCCGATGCCGGGAGGGATACCGGTATCCGGTTCAAATGAAAAGGCAAGACTTGCACTGTGACGCGGTCATGGTGCAGGTCTTTTTGATAACCTGCAGCCGCAGCAAACGATCCCGGACCGGCGAAAGCCAGGAGGTAGAAAAATGTTGGAGTTCCTGTTCTTCCTGTTCATCCTGTCTGTACTCTTCCGCCCGCGCCGCAGGATTTATCGCCGCCCGCCGATGGACCCCTTCTGGGGCGGCGGATTCTACGGCCCGCATCATTACGGACGCCGTCCGCCGAGGGGCGGCTTTGGTCCCCGCGGCTTCGGTCCCCGTCCCCCGATGGGCGGAGGATTCGGCGGCATGGGTGGCCTGGGCGGCATGGGAGGCTTTGGCGGCGGCAGCTTCGGCCGCAGCGGCGGCTCCCGTGGTTCGAGCACCGGGCGGCGCTTCTGAGCGCCGCTCTTCTTTTCAGGGCAAAACCGTTCAAGGGCTTGAAACCGGCTGAAAAATCGATACAATAAAAGAAAAACAGAAAGGGCTGAGGGTGATGCATATGAAGAAGCTTTTTCTAGTGCTGGCAGCGCTCATAACCGCTGCCGGAATGGCGCAGGCGGAAACCGCGGCGCCGCAGGAGATCGTTGCGGCGGCGGAGAATCCTGCGCTGCTGTGCGAATACGAAGAGGACGCGGGCGCGCTGGCGCTCTTTAACCGGAAAGCCGTGCAGGCCGTGGCAGAGCACCTGGGCGCACAGGCGGTCTTCGCTGAAGCCGGGGAGGGAGAGGCGCTGGAAGGCCTTGCGCAGGGGCGCTATGATTTGGTCCTGGGCGCAGTGCCGCAGGAAGAAGAGGCGGAGCGCTTTGCCTTCTCTGCCCCTTACGCATACAACCGGCAGACCGTGATCGTCCGCGGGGACGCCGACGAGGGGTTTGAGACGGACGGCCATACCCAGGCCCTGGCGGATACGGCGGAAGAGCAGCTGGAGCAGCTGGTCTCGGGCAGGGCGGACTACATGATCTGGGATGTCTTTTCGGCACTCGCCTATCTGGATGAGCATCCGCTGGCGGATATCGCCGTCGCGTCTTACCTGGACGAAGCGGAGCCGGTCAGCTTCCTGCTCTCCGGCGAAAAGGAAGAACAAAGGGCAGCGGTCGACGAAGCTCTGGCTGTTCTGATGGAAGACGGTACGATGGCCGGCCTTTCCCTGGAGTGCCTGGGATACGACGCTTCTGTTGCGCCGCAGACGCAGACGGAAGCGGAGCCGGACCCGGAGCAGACCGGAGAGGTCCTGCCGCAGTAAAGACTGAAAAGAATACAGAAAGGCGCTGATGCAGGGAAGGCTGCATCAGCGCCGGGTTTTTACCGAATGGTTTTAGTTGGCCTGAAGTTCTGCCACAGCAGTTTCGGCGGCAATCCGCCCCGCGGTGGTATAAAGGCCGAGGGAGAAGCTGCCGAAGTAGTAATCGCCGAAGAGCTGTGCAGTGGCGACTTCGCCTGCCGCAAAGAGGTTCGGGATGGCATTGCCGGCATCATCGACGACGTGCTGCTGCGCATCGACGAAGGCGCCGCCGATGGTGCCCCAGGAACCGGGGCGGCGGTAAACCGCGTAATATCCGCCGTCTTCAGCGTAGGGGATCAGGTACTCCGCAGCTTTTCCGCATTCGTCCCGGCCGGATTTGCAGGCTTCCTGGTATTCGTCAAAGGTCTTGCGGAGGTTCTCGGCGGGCACCCCCATGTTCTCCGCCAGCTGTTCGATCGTTTCACCGTAAACGGCGATCTTCGGATTGTTCTGCGCGCTCATCCGGGCGACGGTCTCCGTAAAGGCCGGATCGACACCGATGGCATTTTCAGCATCCAGGATGGTCCAGTAGGCGGGAGAACCGTGGTCGATCATCTTTTTGTTGATGATGGTATCTGCCGCGCGCGCCTCGCTGGTAAAGCGGAGGCCTTCGCTGTCCACCAGCATGGTCTGCTGGGCTGCGGGCGTATTGGAACCATCTACGACCGGCGTATTGTCACTGATACTGGGCATGGAGGATGTGTTCCATCCAAAGGCAGGGGCAAAGTCATACTGGGAGGATTTGACATACAGGCTGTCGCTCATTTTCGCTCCGGCCTCGGCGAGCATGCGCATGCCTTCGCCCGTACTGCCGATGCCGGCCTTTTCATTGAGGTCGACGACCCGGAGGTTCGGCTCCGCGTCTTTCAGCTCTGCAGACCAGTTGGCTCCGCCGGTCGCAAAGATGATCTTGTCTGCGTGGATCGTAAAGGTGCCCTGCCGGTTGGAAACCTGCACGCCGACGGCGGCGCCGTTTTCCATCAGGATGCGCTCCGCCTTTGTGCCGGTAAGGATCTCGGCGCCTTCCTCTGCGGCTTTTTTGACGAGCTTGTCCGCAAAGTCATAGCCGACGTTATAGATGCTGCACGGGTAATTGCCGAGGTCGACGCAGACGCTTTCAAAGCCCAGCGAGGTGAGGTAATCGATGGTCGCTCCGGTCTGGGCCATGAGGTTTTCGGTGAAGGCGAAATCGGGCTGCCTGACGGAATCGGAAAGCTGCGCCCTGTAGAAGGACATGACATGCTCCAGATCGTCGTTGATCGCAGGGTCATTCGTCCCGGCATTGACCGTCAGCAGATAGCCGGCTGCGACATCCAGCGTGCCGCCGAGGACATCCAGCTTTTCAACTAGGATCACTTTTGCGCCCTTATCGCCCGCCGTAACGGCGGCAGAAAGACCTGCCATGCCTCCGCCGACGACGAGGATCTCGGTATTAAGGTCCTGGTTTTGGGCGCGGTCATAGACGACCGGCGCCTTGCGGAGAGCAGCGGCGTCTCCGCCGGCCTGAGCGACGGCGTCAGCGACGGCGTTTTTGACGGCCATGGATGTAAAGGTCGCACCGGAGACCCCGTCGACCGCCAGGGACTGGTAGCGGACGATTTCCTCCGGGATTTGCGTGAGCGCTGTATCCGAGATCATCGGCGTCTCCTTGTGCGCTGTGACGGTCACGCTTTCGATGGCATCCGAACTGAAGCGGACCTGCACGTGAATCGGGCCGTTATGCCCGTTTGCTTCAGCTTCGTAGTCGCCGGCCTGATAGCCCTCCGCAAGAGTGCCCAGGGTACAGCACAATAACGCCAGGATAAGTGCCGTGCACACAATAAACCGCTTGTTCATTTTATACTCCTTTCTTTTCCCGACAAACGCGGGGAAACGGTCATTTCTTTTTCATGAGGGCCGCGCCGGCATTCCAGGCCTGACCGACCCTGGCCCCGGTGACGTAGTAACCGCTCTGGAACTGATCGAAGATCAGAGCGTGGAGCTTCAGGGGATCGACCTTGCCGTTTTCGGACAGCACGGCTTCCTCTGCCTTGACGTTCACGATCCTGCCGACGATGCCGGATACGTGATCGCTTTCCAGGAATTCCAGCAGTTCGCATTCCATCACGACGGGGAACTCCTCGATGACAGGGGCGTTCACCTTATCGCTCTTCACCGCATGGTAACCGGTCCTTTCAAACTTGTCGGTGATCCTGTTGCCGGAAGCGATGCCGAAGAAATCAGCTGCATCCATATGCGCCTGATCGGCCAGAGACACGGTAAACGCATGGCTTGCTTTGATGTTCAGCCAGGTTTTCTTTCCTTCACCGATGAAGAGGATGATCTTGTCATCGTCGCAGATCTGTCCCCAGGCGACGTTCATGACGTTGACCTTGCCGTTTTCGTCATAGGCGGCAACCATCAGCACCGGCATGGGGTAGACGGCCTGTACCAAGCCGAGATCCTTTTTCATATATCCATACCTCCCTTTCTGCAAAAAAGTTTTACTGGACAAATGATTCCGTATGGTTACAATAAAAGATGTACAGATAAAAAACAAGTACCCACTTTCAAGTTAGGTACTTACTCAGAGGTAAGTATTATGGAAAAGACAAGGAGAATTGAACAGGCCAATTTCGAGGATACCGGCTACCATTACACGCTGTCGCTGATCAGCGGAAAGTACAAGATGGTCATCCTGTATGCACTCATGGAGTATCAGCCTGTCCGCTTCAATGAAATGCAGCGGTATCTTCAGAAGGTTTCCGACAAGACGCTCAGCCAGCAGCTGAAGGAACTGGAGGCGGATGGCCTGATCGAACGCCACATGTACCCGCAGGTCCCACCGAAGGTGGAGTACACACTCAGCCCAAAGGGAGCGTCGCTGATGGTCGTGCTCGACAAGCTTTGTGACTGGGGAAATGAGCACCGCATCTCCTGACGGCAGTCTGCAAAGCGACAAAAAAGCAGCCTTTCAAGGCTGCCGGAAAAGGACTAGAGCGTCAGTATGCGATGACGATGCCGCCGTCCTCCGCGTACATGGAGGAGAGGGCGGAGGTCGGCGTCAGTACGATTTCGCCGATGGCCGGGCACTTTTGCCAGATCATCTCGCGGACCTCTTTGGCGCGCTCCAGACAGTTGCAGTAGGACAGCGTGAGGCGCTGGCTGCGCGCGGCCAGGCCCTCCGTCTGCCTGCGGCAGGTCTCCACCATCTGCGAGAGGGCGCCGCGCATGCCGCGGCCCTTGCCGATCAGCTTGATGCCGCCCGTCCCGTCGTCGCTGAGCACGGGGCGGATGGAGAGGATGTTGGCGACCGCGGCGGCGGCCTTCTTCATGCGGCCGTTTTTGACGAGGTTGTCCAGTGAATCCAGCACGAAGACGGTGTGCAGGACGCGGATCTTCTCGTTCATCCCGTCGATGACCTCTTCAAAGCTCTTGCCAGCGGCGGTGAGGTCGCGCAGCAGCATGGCCAGGTACGTCTCCCCGGCGCAGGCGCTTTCGCTGTCAAAGACGTGGATACGCTTGTCCGGCTGCTGCTCCAGCGCCATTTCACGCCCCAGCATCGCGGAATTGTAGGAACCGGAGAGGCGGGAGGAGAGCGTCAGCACAAAGCAGTCGCCGGCTGCGGAGAGCATCTCCTTCATGTAAAGCGCGGGGCTGGGGCAGGCGGAGCGGGCCGGATTGGGAGAGGCCTTCATCGCGTTCAGATAAGGGATCATCTGTACGGAGCCGTCGTCCACGTAGTGCTTGTCGTCTATAGTGATGGTCAGCGGCGCGACGGCGGCCTGCACGTTTTTCTGCAGTTCCGGGGAGAGATCGCAGCAGCTGTCCACGATGATGTTCATCATGCCGGTTGCACCTCCGTAAAGGCGGGGATACGGCTTCAGCGCCGTTCAACATTCAGTATAACAGGTGTGCAGAAAGATGTCAACTTGTTTGCTACAAAATCTGTTTTTCAAAACCAGACATGTTGCAGAGGCGAGCCATTTAAGGGTGGTTTTAGGCGGCAGGCTTACAATACGCTGCAGTTTACCGGGGCTGCTCAGGCCGGAGAGAGGTGGAAGACGATGAAAGGCATACGGCTGCTGGCGGCGCTGTTGCTGTTGCTGACGGCGCTGTCCGCGGCGGCGGAAGGGACGGACCTGTATTACGATGCGGAAGACGGCGTGTGGACGGCCTTTGTGCCGGAGACCGCCGGGACGGAAGCGGCGGAGGACACGGACGCTTCACCCGCGCCGGAGGTGACGGACAAGACAGGCTTTGTCTCCGGCTATATCCGCATCCCCAGGGGACGGGCGCTGTACAGGGATGTGAACCGTACGGAGCAGCTGGGCTATCCGCTGGAGGAATCCGTCTTTTATGCCGTACGCCGCCGCACTTACGAGAAGGGGAGCGTGTACGAGCTGCGCTTTGACACCGCCGATACGGTGGGCACGGATCACTATGTGACGGCCTATTACTACTCCCGAGACCCGGATGCCGTGGGCGACGAAGGCTCGCAGGAGATGTTTGCGGAGGCGGCAGGCGCGCGCGTCGTGGACGGTGTGCCGCTGACCGTAGTGCGCCTGCGCTACGGCGAGGTGCCGGGGGAGAGCGTGGAGGAGCGCTATAACGTCGTGCTCTCTTCAGGGACCGGCGTGGTGATGCACGACGGGACCAACCTGCGGGAAGGGCCTGGCAGCACGTACAGCTACATCGTCCAGCTCGCCCGCGGGGAGCAGGTGAAGCTGCTCGGCATGACGGTCAACGGCGTCGGCGCGACGTGGATGCTGGTGAAGGACGGCGAAGGGAACGAGGGCTTTGTGCGTGCGGACCTGCTGGGTTCCCCGCCGGAGGCAACCCCGACGCCGGTCCCGGAGCCGGTTCCGACGCCCGCACCGTCCCCCAGCCCGGCCCCGGAACCAACGGCAGTCCCGACGGCGGCCCCGGATCCGGTGCGCAGCGTGAGCGTCGAGGTCCACGGAAAGGCCTCGCCGGCCATCGGGGATACCGTCGTGCTGGAGGCTGTGCTGGCAGGGTACGGGGATCTTGTAACGAGCCTGCAGTGGCAGATGAGCCCGGACGGGAAAACCTGGCAGGACATCGGAGGCGCCACTGCGGAGACGCTGAGCGTTCTGCTGACGGAAGAGAATTCCGGCTGCTACTGGCGCGTGCTGGTGACGGACAGCGAGCCGGAGATCGCACAGTAATAAAAGAAAGGCATCTTCTTCGGGGGATGCCTTTCTTGATCGCAGAGGACGAAAGCTGCAAACCGGGGATAGGCGGAAGGTGTGAATTGTGGTATAGTGTAGCGGCTTTCAATCATCGATACGGGAGTGAAGGAGACATGATACCGCTGAAACCCTCTATGTTTTTCATCGTCTGTCCCCTGCTGTTTTTAACGGGATTCGTGGATGCGATCGGCGGAGGCGGCGGGCTGATCTCTCTGCCGGCCTACCTGTTTGCGGGGCTGCCCGTCCACATGGCGATCGCGACCAACAAGCTCTCCTCCGCCTGCGGCACGTGCCTGGTGACCGCGCGCTACATCCGCAGCGGTATGGTGACTGCGCGCCTTGTGCCGCCCACCGTGCTGGCGGCGTTCTGCGGCTCCTTCCTGGGCGCGCAGCTGTCGCTGCGGATGGATGAGCAGATCATGAAGACCCTGCTGATCTTCGTGCTGCCGGCAGCCGCCTTCGTCGTACTGAACCGGCATCTCTTCAGCGACGAAGCAGGTTCGCATTTCGCGCTTGACCGCCGCACGTTCTGCCTGTGCACCCTGTCCGCATTCGTCATCGGCGCGTACGACGGCTTTTACGGGCCGGGCACCGGCACGTTCCTCATCATCGCCTTTACGGCGCTGGCCGGGATGCCTATGGGGATGGCAAACGGGCAGGCGAAGGTCATCAACCTCACCACGAACCTCACCTCGCTGGCCGTCTTTCTCGCAAGCGGGCAGGTCGTGTGGGCGCTGGGGCTCGCCGGCGCGGCGTGCAACATGGCAGGCAGCTATCTGGGCTCCGGTCTGGCGATCCGCAAAGGGGCGAAGATCGTCCGGCCCGTCATCCTGGCAGTGCTGCTCCTGCTGTTTATCAAGATCCTGACCGGGTTTTAACCCAAAGTGAAGAGGCTGTCTCTGAACTGACAGACTGCACAAGTCTCCGTATAACCTCATCAGTCAGGGCTGTCGCCCTGACAAATGAGGTTCAAAGAAAAGCAGCTTCCCATAGCCCTCGGCTCCCCTTCATAGGGGAGCTGCCGAGCAAAGCGAGGCTGAGGGGTTTCCCGTTCACTGGAAGGAACCCTTCCACCGCCTAACGGCGGTCCCCCTCCCCTATTCAGGGGAGGCAAGGCTTAAAAAGCCTTTTTTTAATTGAGGTACAGCGAAGAGGTGTCGAACGGAGCGTCGATCATGCCGGCGGTGTAAAGGAAATCCGCCGTCTTCTGGAAGCCCTCGCGGTCCCCTTCGGTGATCTCCGGAGCAAAGTCGTAGGCGGCAGCCATGTCGCGCACGTCGTCCTGCGTAAGGCCGAGGTTTTCGGCGGTCAGCGCAAACGCGGCCTCCGGATCCTCCGACATCTTCCGGAGGATGGCGCTGTGCGCGTCCCGGATGGCCTGGATGACGTCGGGATGGGCTTCGGCGTATTCGCCCGTGACGGCCACAGCGATGATGGCACTGATCAGGCCTTCACCGTCGCAGATGAGGTGGCAGCCCTGCTTGGCCGCATTCGCCGCTGCGGCGCCGCCCAGCAGCGCGACATCCGCACTGCCGTTCTCCATCGCGGCGCGCGCCTCGGGGATGCCCATGCTGACGTACGAAACGTCCTCGATCGTCATCCCGGCTGTGGCGAGGTAGGCAACCAGCAGCTCATGCAGGTTGGTGCCCGCGGGGCCGGCGATGACCTTGCCGCGCAGGGACTCCGGGCTGTTCAGACTTTCGTCCTTGGAGTACAGGCAGAAGGCGCGGGGCGCGCGGGAATACATGGAAAGGACGCGGATATCCGCGCCGTTGGCGGCGGAAAGGATGACGGACGTGCCGCCCACGGCGTAGAGCACCTGCACGTCGCCGGAGGCCAACGCCTGCGTCTGGTCCGCGCCGGAGGTGATCTCCGCGTAGCTGACGGGGATGCCCAGCGTGCTTTCAAAGAGATGGTACTCCTTGTCGATGATGCTGGGGATGTTGAGCGGCGAGGTGACGTAGGTGGCCGTCAGGCTGTCTGCCGACAGGCCGTCGGCCGTCGCCGCGGAAACGGCAAAGACGAGTATAAGGGTCACAAGGGGCAGAAGTCTTTTGATGTTCATGGTGATACCTCCAAATGAGTTGTTCTATGGGATCAATGAACCTCCGGCTCATGAACCGCGGATGCGGGTGCGAGGCGTGCGATCAGCCGGGCCAGGATAAAATCCGTCAGGCTGCCCGCAGCCCCGATGACGAGGATGCCGGCGATGACCCGGTCCGTCCGGGACATCTGCTGGGCGAAGAGGATGAGATGGCCAAGACCTGTGGAGGCGGCGACCATCTCCGCGCCGATGATGGCGCGCCACGCATAGCCGAGGCCGGCGCGCATGCCGACGAGCAGGTCGGGCAGCGCCAGCGGCAGGATGACGCGCAGGAAAGCGCGGGTTTTCGTGCAGGAAAGGGAGTGCGCCGCATCCAGCAGCAGCGGGCTGCAGGAGGTGAACCCTTTGACGACGGACAGGTACAGCGGCGGAAAGGCCGCCAGGACGATGATGACCGTCTTGGTCGTCTCGCCGATGCCGCACCACAGGATCAGCAGCGGGATGAGGGAGATGGGCGGCACGTGCCTGAAAAAGTGGATGACCGGCGCGTAAAACCGCTCGCTCTCCGGAAGGAGACACCGCAGCGAACCCAGGGCGAAAGCGAACACAAAGGCGATGGAAAAGCCCCGGAGCACGCGCGCAAAGCTGATGCGAACGTCCCGAAGCAGTTCGCCGGAAGCTGCCATGCGCAGTAGGGCCTGCGCAACTTTGGCGGGCGGCGGCAGGACGTAGCTGCTGAAGAGGCCGGCGCCGCAGGCGGCCTGCCACGCGAGCAGAACCAGAAGGATCCCGATCAGCGCCGGGAGGCTTTTGCGGAGGGTTTTCATACGGCCGCCTCCCCGGTGTCCCTGCGCACATCGCCCCGGGAGACGACAGCGCGCAGGCCGACGGAGGCGATGCGCGCCTCAAGGCAGGCGTGGCACTGCGCGGACTCCTCCCCGGTGCAGATTTTGTTGTCGTACAGCTCGTATTTGGATCGCACCGGGGTGGGCGACAGATTGGGCATGACGACGTTGGCGCCGGCGAGCAGCCCCAGCTCCCTGCCGTCCGGCTGCAGGGTGCCCAGCGCGGTGGTGGCGGGCAGCAGCATCGTGGGATCGGTCAGCCGGAGGATAGAGAGCAGGTAGCAGGTGAGCGCAACGCTCCCCGCCGGCTCATCCCGGAAGGGCGTGGCGTGGTGGGGGATGAAAGGGCCGATGCCGCACATCTCCGGGCGGAAGCTTGCGATGAAGCGGAGGTCCCTCGCCAGCATGCGGGACGTCTGCCCCGGCGAGCCGACCATGAACCCGCAGCCCACCTGGTAGCCGAGGCTGCGCAGGGCGCGCAGGCAGTCCATCCGGTGCTGCCAGGACATTTCCGGCGGATGCAGAAGGCGGTAGTGCGCCTCGTCCGCGGTTTCGTGGCGCAGCAGGTAACGGTCGGCTCCGGCTTCTTTGAGGCGCCTGTAGCTCTCCATGCTGCGCTCTCCCAGCGACAGGGTCACGGCGCAGTCCGGGTGCGCCTGTTTGATCTGACGGATGAGCGGGCAGAGCACTTCGTCCGTAAAAAAGGCGTCTTCCCCGCCCTGCAGAACGAAGGTACGGAAGCCGAGCCGGTACCCCTCGTCCGTGCAGCGGAGGATCTCTTCCGGCGTCAGCCGGTAGCGCGCGCAGGTGCGGTTGCTGCGGCGGATGCCGCAGTAGAGGCAGTCGTTTCTGCAGATATTGCTGATCTCGATGAGCCCGCGCAGATAAACGGTATCCCCGTAGACGCGCGCACGGGCCTTCCGGGCCTCCCCGGCCAGGAGGGCGGCGCTTTCGGGGGAATACCCGTCGATGAGCGCTGCGTATTCATCCTCCGTAAGCGGCTGCGCATCGCACAGCTTCCGGATGAGGGAGAGGACTTCTTCTGTCATCGTGCGGCCTCCGGGAGCAGCCCGTGCAGCGCGGGAAAGGGCCGGAGGCTCCGCTCCAGCGTGCCGGTGGCCATGGCGATCGCGATGCCATAGTTGGTGAAGGGGACGCCCTGCGCCTCAGCCTGCCGCATCCGCATGCGGACCTCGCGCTCGGTGATCATGCACCCGCCGCAGTGCACGACGGCGGCAAAGGGAGAGAGATCCTCCGGAAAATCGTGGCCGCTGCGGGTTTCGATCTCAAGCGATGCGCCGGCGACGGAGCGGAGGAAGCGGGGCAGTTTGACCGTCCCGATGTCGTTGCACTGGCGGTGATGCGTGCAGCCCTCGCAGATGAGGATGCGGTCCCCTTCCCGCAGGGCCGGGAGTGCCGCGGCGCCTGCGACGGCGGTTTTAAGGAACCCTTTGTATCTCGCCAGCAGGATGGAAAACGAGGTGAGGGGGACTTCCTCCGGCGTGTCGCGGCTGACCGCGGCAAAGGCCTGGCTGTCCGTGATGACGATGTCCGGCGGGGCGGCAAGCCGTTGCAGCGCGGCCTTCAGTTCCGTCTCTTTGGTCACCAGCGCCTGGGCCCCGGCGTCGAGCAGGTCGCGGATCACCATCTGCTGGGGCAGGATCAGCCGGCCGCGCGGCGCGGATTCGTCGATGGGGCAGACGAGGACGGCGAGGCCCCCGGGTTTTACCAGGTCGCAGGCCAGGGGCGAGGGCTTTGTATCCGGCGCAAGATGGGCGATGCGCTCTTTGAGCTCTGTGACGCCCTGCCCGCTGCGGGCGCTGACGAAGAGGATGCCTTCGCTGCCGGCGGGCAGCGTGCCGGGCAGGTCGCATTTGCTCATCACGGTGAGGCAGGGGATGCCGCGCAGGGCGAACTGCCGCTGCAGCGCCGCATCCTCCGGGGTAAGGCCGAGGGCGGCATCCAGGACGAGAACGGCGATGTCCGTTCGCTGCATGGCCTCGCGCGTCTTCTGTACGCGCAGTTCCCCCAGTTCGCCCTCGTCGTCAAAGCCGGGCGTGTCCATCAGCACGACGGGGCCCAGGGGCAGCAGCTCCATGGCCTTGATCACAGGGTCCGTCGTGGTGCCGGCCTGCGGAGAGACGACGGAGAGCGCCTGGCCAGCAATGGCGTTGACCAGGCTGGATTTGCCGGCGTTGCGCCGGCCGAAAAAGCCGATATGCAGCCGCTCCGAAGAGGGCGTATCGTTAAGACTCATATTTCCTCCCATACAAAAAGCCGCCGTACCCCCAAAAGGATACGGCGGCTGTTACAAAGTAAAGCCGTTTCGCACCGTGTCTTCCGCCTCAAGTTTCGTTTCGGCGTCAGGGGATGCCAGGAAGTGTATTCGGTTTATACAGGTTACAGGCTGGAGTAGGCGGCCTTGGCGTGGATGCCGGCGATGCGGCCCAAAGAGCCTGTAAGCTGGTTGATCTTGTCCATCGGCGCGTCGATCACGACGCAGATGACGCTGATCCCGCGGCTGCGGTAGGGGATGCCCATGCGGCCGACGATGTACCCGCTGTATGTGTGCAGCAGTTCATTGAGCGGCGCGACGGCATCCGGCGATTCCACGATGATGCTGAGTACGGCGACTCTTGTCTCCATGGTGATCAACTCCCTTCGGCAAAGGATACACGAAACGCCGGAAAAATGCAAGCGCTGTTTTCAGCCTTATTCACGGGCCTGCAGGATGGAGCGGATGAAGGCGCGGGAGCGCTCCTCCTTGGGCTGCTCGAAGAAGGCCTGCGTGGGTCCGCTCTCGATGACGGAGCCGTTTTCCATGAAAAGCACCTTGGAAGAGACGTGGCGGGCGAAGTCCATCTCGTGGGTGACGATCAGCATCGTCATCCCGTCCTCCGCCAGGCTGCGCATGACGGAGAGCACTTCTCCGATGAGTTCCGGGTCCAGCGCGCTGGTGGGCTCATCAAAGTAGATGATCTCCGGGCCGGTAGCAAGGGCTCTGGCGATGGCCACGCGCTGCTGCTGCCCGCCGGAGAGCTGGGAAGGGTAGCTCCCGAGCCGGTCTGCCATGCCCACACGGTCGAGCGCCCGTACGGCGATCTCTCTTGCCTGCGCCCTGGGCATCTTCATCCCGACGACAGGGCCGAGCGTCACATTGTCCAGCACCGTCTTATTGAGAAACAGATTGTAATTCTGGAAGACGAAGGCGGTCTTTCGCCGGATGCGCGCGATCTCGCGCCGGGTGGCGGCATGCAGATCCACGCGGTCCCCGTCGAAGACGAGCTCGCCGCTGTCGGCGCGCTCCAGGAAGTTGAGGCAGCGCAGGAAGGTGGTCTTTCCGGAGCCGCTGGGGCCCAGGATGGCGACGACGTCCCCCTTGTCCACGGAGAGGTCGATGCCCTTCAGGATCTCGGTACCTTCAAAGGATTTCCGAACGTTTGTGGCTTCCAGCATCATTTGGCCGCACCTCCGTATCCGGACAGCTTCTTTTCGCCGATGCGCTGCAGATGGGTGAGCAGCGTGCAGATGGCGAGGTAGATGAGCGCGACCTCGCTGTAAAGGCCCAGGGACTCGTAGACACGCCCGTTGATCACCTGCGCCTGACGGAACATCTCCATGACGGTGATGGTCGCCGCCAGGCTGGTGCCCTTCAGCATGGAGATGAGGGAATTGGACAGCGCGGGGAAGGCGGTGCGGAAGGCCTGGGGAAGAACCACGTGCGTCATGATCTGCAGGTAGCTGAGGCCGACGCAGTAGCCGGCTTCCATCTGTCCGACGGAGACGCTCTCCAGCGCGCCGCGCATGGTCTCCGCCATGTAGGCGCCCTCGTTGAAGCCGAAGACGAGTACGGCGGCCGTGAAGGCTTCCAGCTTGATGCCGACGCTGGGCAGCCCGTAGAAGACGAGGTAGAGCTGCACGAGCAGCGGCGTGCCGCGGATGATCCAGATGTAAAACCGGCAGACCTGCCGGAGGACGCGCACATTGGCATACTGGATCAGCGCCACCGCTACGGAAATGACGAGTGCCAGGGTGAAGGATACCGCCGTGAGCGGCAGGGTGACCCGGATGCCGTAGGAGAGCAGCTTGGGGAAGGAATCGATGAGGATCCCGAGGAGCCGTTCGTTCATTGTAAATACTCCGTGATGCCGTTTACATGATTAAACCTCCGGCGGGACAGACCCCGCCGAAGGAAAGGGAACACTATAGAGTTTGGCACAGTTCGCGCGTCAGTCGGGCTGCGTGAGATCCAGGCCGAAGTACTTGAGGGAGATGGCGGCCAGCGTGCCGTCCTGGCGTGCGGCCTCCAGGATCTCATTGACAGCGGCGACCAGGGACTCCGTCTCCGGCGCCTTGCGTACGGGGAAGGCCACGGGATCGCCGGAGAGCACCTCGACGACCTTGATGCCCGCATCCGGATGCTGGTTCAGGTAGTCCTGGATGGAGACCTGCGCGTTGATGGTGGCATCCACGCGCCCCTGCTCCAGCAGGGCGATGGTCTCGCCCAGGGTGGAGACGTAGGTCACGGTCGCGCCCTGCTCCTCCGCAAGCTGCGCATAGGTGGAGGAGGGAGAGTTGGCGGTGGTGCGGCCCTTGAGGTCCGCTACGGTGTGGATGTCCTCGTTGTCCTTGCCGACGGCCAGCACCTTGTGGGTATAGACGTAGGGAGTGGAGAAGGCATACTTTTCCGCGCGGGTCTCGGTGTAGCCGACGCCGTTGCAGGCGATGTCAAACCGTCCGGAGTCGACGCCCGCCAGGATGGAATCCCAGTCCGTCTCCTGGAACTCGGGCGTGACGCCCAGCCCTTCGGCGATGAGGGTGCCGATCTCAACGTCCAGGCCGACCAGCGTGTCGTTCTCGTCGTGATACGTCCACGGGGACCAGTTGCCCTCCGTAGCGATGACCAGGGTGCCGCGCCCGCGGATTTCGGAAAGCAGGTCGCCGTCCGCAAACGCCGTGCAGCTGAGCGCCAGCAGTGCAAGAGCTGCAACCAGAACCAGAATCTTCTTCATGTTGTCCTCCTGTAGCAGAGAGTGCTTTTTCGTTAAAGGATGAGCGTATGTTATCATCGAATCTCCACTAAGTCAATAGGGAATAAACCCATGTGAATCCGTTTCACAGTGCCGTGCCGGAGCCGGAGCAACGCTCCCGCTTAAAGCCGGCCGGCGAGGGCGGCATCCACAATGACGCGCCCGACCCCGAAGATGTTCTGCATGGCGACGGGGAAGAGATCGGCCGCCTCCGCGCTCTCGGAAGAGGTGATGCTGCGGGAATGCTCCGGCGCCCACAGCGCCTCCGGCGTCAGGCCGCCCATGAAGACATCCATATTGACGGAACCGCGGATGACGATGAGCCTTGCAAGCAGCCCGAAGCGGGAGAGCACGCGCGCCAGGGCGTGGTCCTCCATTTCGCTTACGGCGTAGGGGTCGGGGCAGCCGTAGGTCTTTGCGATGAGCGCTGCGTTCTCGTGGCCGTAGCGCCCCTTCCAGTAGTTGTCTCCGGTGAGGACGGTGCCGCGCAGCACCTGCGGATCGCGCAGGGCCCAGGGGGCGCCGCCGAAGGCGGCGCGCATGGCGGCGCGGGTCTTCTCCGTCGTGCGGGGCTGAAGGTCCTTCACGAGATGCCAGACCCGCTCCGTCAGCTCCGGATCCATCCGGCAGCAGACGGCGTCCCCGCTGTAGTTGTCGGCAAACCAGGTGGGCCGCTCCGGGTCCTCCATCTCGCGGCAGTCCGCGTGATGCCCGAGATCATAGTCGGCGGTGGCCGTGACGAGGACGACGTCGCCCATCACGGTGGAGCCGGCAGCGGAGCCGGCGCAGCCTGTGCTGAGGAAGTAAGCCCCCGAAAAATCGAAACGGGGATCGAGCAGCAGCGCTGTCAGCGTGATGGCGGCGTTGATCTTGCCCATGCCGGTGATGATGAGGGCGACGCCGTCTTTTACGTACAGCGGGGATGCGCAGCCGGGGATGCTGTAGCTTTCGCCGCCGCGGCAGTAAGCGTCGTAATAGGGGCGGGCTTCACCCGCGAGGGCTCCGTCAAGCCCTTCCGGCTCGAATTTGGGCAGGATCAGCATGCGGATGGGTATGCGCTGGGACATGGTTCCTCCCGGCCGCGGCAGTCAGTTCGCCGCGGCCTTACGCTTTGCGTAGACGTTGTAGATCGCCATGGCGGCGATGGTGGAGATGTAAGGGATGCACTGCAGCAGCTGCTGGCGGATGGCCGTGCCCTGCAGGCTCTGCGCCAGCGCGGTGGTGAAGCCGAAGAGCGCGCTGGAGACGATGGCGCCCAGCGGGTGGCCCTTGCAAAGGTTGTTGGCAGCCAGCGCGACGTAGCCGCGCGCGCCGGAGATGTCCTGGATGAACATGGTGCTGCGGCCCAGCGTCAGCAGGCAGCCGGCCAGGCCGATGAGGCAGCCGGAGAGCGTAGCTGCAGCGATCTGGTAGCGCTGGACGTTGATGCCCAGGCTGGACGCGGCATTCGCGCTCATGCCGAGCGCACGCAGGCGGAAGCCGATGACAGTGCGGTACATGATGATGAACATGACGACGGCCAGCACAAAGGAGAGGTAATCGATCGCCGTGAGGGAGCTGAACACCGTTGAGACGAAGGGGATATCCCGGATGACGGGGAGGGAGAGCTTGGTGAGGCCCTTCATGTCGGAAGGGTTGACAGCGCCCTTGGTGTTGAAGATGACGGAGAGCAGGAAGGTCGTGAAGCCGCGCGCAAACGTGTTGAGCGCCATGCCGACGATCATCGGCTGGCCCTTGAGGCGCACGATGAAGAAGGACATGACAAAGCTCATGCACATGGCGACGGCCATGGCGACCGCGATGGAGAGGAAGATGTTGTGCAGAAAGTAGTGGGTGAGGAAGGCGAAAAACGCGCTGGTGAGCAGCGTTCCCTCCAGAGCGATGTTGAAGACCTGCACCTTGGAGCAGACGCCCGCGCAGAGCGCGACCAGCAGGATGGGCGAGATCTCGCGCAGGGTGGAGTTGATGACCTGGGCCAGATACATCATGCCGCTTCACCTCCCTTGGCAGCTTTCCGGGCTTTGCGGTTTCCCGCGGCGATGCGCACGAGCTTGACGCTCATGAGCAGAGTGATGATGCCCTCGATGATGTTGCAGACCTCCAGGGGGATCGACATGTTGAGCATCATGGTGCTGCCGCCGACGGCGAGCCCCGCCAACAGGATGGAGGCGACGGCGGTGCCGACGGGATTCATGCCGGCCAGCAGGGCGGCGACCATGCCGCTCCATGCGTAGCCGGTGGAGAAGATCATCTGGTCGACGTAGCGCCCTTTGCTGCCCAGCGCCTCAAATGCGCCGCCCAGGCCGGCCATGAGGCCGCTCAGGATCATCACGACGTAGAGCATCCGGCGCGGGTTGATGCCGCCGTAGAGCGCGAAGCGCGCGTTGAGGCCGCCGATGCGGGATTTGTAGCCGAAGGTCGTCTTGGAAAAGAGGAACCAGGTGAGGATGACTGCGATAAGCGCCAGCACGAAACCCCAGTGCACCCAGCCCTTGGCGATAGGCGGCAGGGTGGCGAAAGAGGGGATCTTGCCCGTCTGCGCGTTCTGCATCTGGTAGACGTTGGCCTCCGGGTCGCGCAGGGGGTAGTTGCACAGGTACGCCGCAAAGTAGTTGGCGATGTAGTTGAGCATCAGCGTGGAGATGACGAAGGTGACGTCGAATTTCTCATAGAGCCAGCCGGAGAGCATGCTGTAGAGCGCGCCCACGGCAGCGGCGGCCGCAAGCGCGGCGAGGATGCGCATGGGGCCGGGCAGGGGCAGGTAGTAAGCCGCGAGGGCTGCTGCCATCGCGCCGAGGATCATCTGCCCTTCGCCGCCCATGGCCTCGTAGCCGCTGCGCCAGGCGATGCACACGGCAAGGCCGCCCATGATGATGGGGGTCGCCCGCTTCAGCGTGTTCATGAGGTAGACCTTTTTGCCGAAGGCGCCGCGGATCATCTCCCCGTAGGCTTCGACCGGATTTTTGCCGATGACGAGGATGACGACGGCGCCCAGCAGCAGGCTGATGAGCACCGCGACCAGCGGCTGCGTCACGGCATCCAGCAGGCGGCTGAGCGCCTGCCGGGAATCGCGTTTACTGTTCATCGGCTGTCCTCCCTCCTACCATCATGAGACCCAGGCGGCGGTCATCCATACTGCCGCGCGGGAACTCGCCCACCAGCTGTCCCTCAAAGATGACGTAGATCCGGTCGGACAGGTTCATGATCTCGGTGAGCTCGGAGGAGACCAGCAGGATGCCGGCCCCTTCTGCGCGCCGGCGGAGCAGACGGCGGTGGATGGACTCCATCGCGCCGATGTCCACGCCGCGCGTGGGCTCGCAGCAGATGATGACGGGGGTGTTAAGGCTCATCTCCCGCGCCACGATGAGCTTCTGTGCGTTTCCGCCGGAGAGCTCGCGCATCTTCTGCTGGGAGGACGCGGCCTTGACGGCAAAGTCCTCGATGAGGTGCTCCGCGTAGCGGCGGATCTCCTTCTGGTTCACGATCCCGCGCCTTGAATACGGCTCCGCGTCCTGTTTGGCCATCAGCGTGTTTTCCTCCAGGGTGCCTTCCGGCGCGCTGCCCCAGATGAAGCGGTCCTCCGGGATGTGCGCCAGGCCGGCATCCCGGATCTCACGCACGGAGCGGTTCGTCACGTCCCGGCCGCAGACCTCCACGCTGCCGGAGGTGGAGCGGCGGAGGCCGGTGATGCAGTTCACCAGGTCGCTCTGCCCGTTTCCGGAGACGCCGGCGATGCCGACGATCTCTCCGGCATCCACGTGAAGGCTGATGCTGCGAAGGATTTCGCGCCCGCCTTCTGTCAGGCTGAGATCACGGGTCTTCAGCAGGGTGTCCCCCGTCTTCGGCGCGCCGATGTCGTAGCTTGCGAGCGGGTGGCCCACCATCAGCACGGCCAGCTCGTCCATATCGGTCTCGGAGGCGAGGCGTTCGGCTACCACGTGGCCCTGCCGCATGACGTAAATGCGGTCGGCCACGGCCATGACCTCCTGGAGCTTGTGGGTGATGAGCACGATGCTCTTGCCTGCTGCGGCAAGGCTGCGGATGGTTTCCAGCAGCGCTTCGACCTCCAGAGGGGTCAGCACGGCGGAGGGCTCGTCGAAGATGATGATCTCCGCGTTCTGGTAGAGGATCTTGAGGATCTCCACGCGCTGCCTAAGCCCGACGGGGCAGTCCGCGATGCGCGCGCGGGGATCGATGTGAAGGCCGTAGCGCTCCGAGAGCGCGCGGACGGTTTCGATGGTCTTCGCCCTGTCGATGAAGGGGCCGCGGCGCACCTCGTTTTTAAAGACGATGTTTTCGGCGACGGTCATCGGCTCGAAGAGCATGAAGTGCTGCTGCACCATGCCGATGCCGGCGGCCATCGCGTCGCTGGGGTTGCGGAAGTGCTGCGGCTTTCCGTTCACAATGATCTCGCCGGAGTCCGGCTTTTCCAGACCGTAGAGGATCTTCATGATGGTGCTCTTGCCCGCGCCGTTCTCGCCAACGATGGCGAGGATCTCACCCCGGTTGAGGTGCAGGCTCACGTCGTCGTTGGCCACGACCTTGCCGTAGGTCTTGGTGATGTGCTTCATTTCAAATATCATGGAACCACCTCCGGCAGTTTGCTCGTTTGAAGTGCTCGGTTCGGGATGCCGCCTGCGGTATGCCGAACCGAACATTCCGGTAAAGACAGGAAACCCGGCCCCCCGTAAAGCCGAGGGGCCGGTGATTCGCACTGTGAGGATCAGAAGATCGGGAAGGTGTAGTCAGCCTCGCTCGCCGGCATGGTGAGCACCAGCTCGCCGGAGGAGATGGCGTCCGCGACCGCCTTGGTGCTGGCGATGACTTCCTCGGTGAGGATGTCGGAGTTGAGAGCCACGCCGTCGTTGGTGATGTGGGTCGCGCCGATCGCGCCGTCCTTCATCTCGAGGACGTGGAGGCCGTTCTCCAGGGTGCCCGCAAAGAACGAATCCAGGATGATGCCGGCGGTGACGCCGGTGTTCTTCAGCTGAGAGGAGATGATGTAGGGGTTGTCCTCACGGGTCATGTCGGAATCCTGGCCGACGGAGTAGATGTACTTGCCCTCCTGGGCGAGCTCCAGAGCGGCGCTGAAGATGCCCTCGTTGCCCGCGGCGGCCGCGCCGAAGATGTAGGTGCAGCCCTGCGCCTGCTGCTGCTTGGCAAACTCATAGGCGGGGTTGGGATCGGAGTAGGAGTTGGTGTAGTTGAAGGTCAGCTGCGCGTCCGGAATGACGGAGAGCAGGCCCTCGGTGAAGCCCCAGCGGTATTTGAAGGATCCGGAACCCTCGAAGCAGCCGATGTAGCCGAACTTCTTCTCGTTCGGGAAGGCGTAGCCGGCCATGGCGCCCATCAGGTAGGCAGCCTGCTCCTCGTTATAGCTGAAGGAAGCGACCTTGTCGCTGCCCGCGTCGGTGTCGATGACCGCGAAGGCGATGCCGTCGGCTTCCTCAGCCTTGGCAGCGGCGTACTCGGCGGACTGCCAGCCCACGCCCAGGATGAGATCGTACTCCTCGGCGACGGCGGCGTCATAGCTGGACTGCCACTTGTCGGTGTCGGAGCACTCCAGGATGCGGAGGTCATAGCCGTAGGTGGCCTGGAGCTCCTGCGCCTTTTCGACGACCTGGGTAAGGAAGGGGTTGACGCCGACCGGATCGCAGATCACGGCGACCTTGGCGGCATCCGCCAGCGCGCCGGCGGCGGCGAAGGCGAGGGTGAGGACGAGGAGAAGAGAAATCAGCTTTTTCATGATGATGTACCGCTCCTTTTGTCAATGAATGAAATGTAACAGACTGCGCACGTCAGCCGAACGTTGCCCGCAACCGGGCATAACCCGTCCGATGAGGCGCCGTGCGCAAGTATATTAACGGATTTCACACAAAACGTCAACTGCAAAACCGAATTATTCGGCATGCAGTTTTGTTAAAGTTCGGAAATTCTCGCAAGATCCGCGGGCGTATTGACGTTGATCCAGAACTTTTCGGACAGGGATGAATCCGCCGTGCGGACGGGGACGGAGCAGAGGAAGCTGCGCACCTTCGTCTCTCCGCGCTGCAGGCAGGCGGCAATCAGCGGGGAAAGGCTGCTGTCGTAGACGCCGATGAGCGGCTCCGTCTTGCCGCCGTGCGCGGCGAGGGTCACCGCGGCGCCGCCCTCCAGATGGAGGCGCGCCAGGCGCAGCAGCTCTTCTGCCGGAACGAGAGGCGCGTCCACCGGCAGGACGATGCAGTACGGGTGCGCGGCGGCTGAAAGCCCGGCGTGCAGCCCGGCAAGCGGCCCCATCCCCGGGACGCGGTCGGGCACGCCGCCCGGCCCGCTGAGAAGTATGTCGCCGATGCGAAGCGCGCGGGCCTTGCCCATCTGGTGCGAGAGCAGCGTGCCGCTCCCGAAGGGGAGGGCGGCCTTGTCCCTGCCCATGCGTGAGGAACGCCCGCCGGCGAGGACGAGGAAGCTGAAGCGGGAGCACACTCCGGATGCGTCAGGCAGGCTCATGCTGCGGGGACGGCTTCCTTGGCCGCTTCCTCCACGACGAGGCGGACGACGTCCTTCACATTGCGGCGGCTGTTTTCGTCCCCGAAGACGATGAGGCGGAAGGAGGTGCCTTCGCCCTGCAGCAGGAAGACCTTTCCTTCCTCTTCGATCTCTTCAGCGGAAACCGCGGCGCTGTATCCGTCCACGGCGAGGACGCTGACGCCCCGGATGTGCTCGGGCTCGATCTCCGCAGCCTGCAGCAGGGAGGACAGAGGCCAGCCTTCCGCGTGTATTTCGCGCACTTCGCCGCGTCCGTTTACGCTTTTGCCTTCCACCGTGACGGCGGCGAGCGGATCGGGGGTCAGCACCGTCTCACTTCCGTCAAACGCCAGAACGAGGGTGCCCGGTGCGGTTTCGGAGGCGGCGGCAAGGTGCCATGCGGCGAGGACGGCTGTCAGCAGGATGAGGATGAGCAGCAGGCGCGGGGTGACGGAGCGCTTCATCAGGGGTTCCTCCTTTTCGGTTCGCTGCGGGTCTGCAGCGCGGGGGCGACGAGGGTGACGATGCGGCAGGCGGGCAGGCCGCACAGGGCGCCTGTGGTGGCGGCGACCAGCGCATAGAGCAGCAGTCCCGTACCGCGCAGCCGGAAGACGATGAGGTTGGCTGTAAGCGCCGCCCCGAGGCTCCCCGCCATGCCGGAGAGAACGAGGCGGTCCCGCCGATCCAGAGAGGCCCTGCGGCACAGCGCAAAACAAAGGTCGATGAGAAGCCCGGGCACCGTATAGCCGATGGGGGAGAGGGCGCCCATGCTGCCCACATGTCCCGTAAAGAGGGCGATCATGGCCTGCACGAATCCCATGGCCGTGGCGCAGCCGAAGCGGGGCACCAGTTCGCAGGCGACGGTGAGAAAGAGCAGCGAAAACCCGGTGCCGACGCCGCCCGGGATGCGCAAAAAGCCCGTCAGCACGTTGGCTGCCGGGGAGACGAGCCGCTTGCAGACGAGGCCGAGGTCGCAGCAAAGCGCGAGAAAGAGCAGCTCGCGCAGGGACAGCCGCTTCACCGCTTCAGCCTCCTTTCCCGTCCGGTTCGGTTTGCGGATGGACGAATACTGATGTTATCTTAGCAGTTTTCGCGCGGGAAGTAAACGGTGAAGCCGGCGCAAAGGGGCGGCAGAACTTTGCGCGCGCGTCTTTAAAAGAGAGCGATTCTGTGTTATATTTCCCATACCGGCAGGAACGCGGACAGCGGCCGGCGGAAGGGCGGTACGGATGAGCGGGAAAGAACAGCGGCGGGCGGGGCTGAGCCGGCGCGGGTCGGAGGCGCTGATGGCGGCGTTCATCCTGGTGCCTCTGCCGGAGATCCTCCTGCTCGGCGTCTATCCGTCCAAAGCGGCGGTAAAGGGGATGGCACTGGCTTTTCTCGGCCTGCTGGTGCTGAATGCCGGCCTTACATCCGGGCTTGGCTGGGGCGGGCCGTATCTGCTGGCGGCGATGGTCTGCTACGCGGCGACGATCTTTGAAACCTCCGTCTTCGCCAAAGAGGGGGAGCCGCTTTTGGTCGGCATCGTGCAGATGGGGACAATGGGCGTGCTCTCGCTTGCGCTGACGCTGGGCTTTGAGCGTTTCCGCCTCCCGGCGTCGGCATCGGAATGGGCGATGATCCTCATGCTCTCCGTCGTGTGCAGCGTCTTCGGCTTTACGCTGCAGCCTGTTGCGCAGCAGGGCCTCACAGCCAGCCGGGCAGGCATGTTTTCCGTGCTCAATCCCCTGGCGGCCCTTTTATGGGGATACCTGATCCTGGGCGAGCGGATCACGTCTGTTAAGGCGCTGGGCGCGGCCCTCATCGTCGCCGGCCTTCTGCTGCCGGCCGTTTCGGACGGCGGAAGCGGGGCTGCCGATAGATAGAAAGATTTCAAACGGAGGTGCCGGAAATGACGGAAGGCGAACGCGTCATCCCTACGATGGGCATCAACAACTGCGGGGGCAAGTGCGTCATCCGCGTGCACATGAAGGACGGCAAGATCCTGCGCCTCTCCACCGAAACCGCGGAGGAGGCGGGGGACGCAGTGCCGCTGACGGCGTGCGCGCGCGGGCTGCAGTACCACAAGACCTTCCTCGGTGAAGACCGGCTCCTGTATCCCATGCGGCGCACCGGAAAGCGCGGGGAAGGGAAGTTCCGGCGCATCTCCTGGGAAGAGGCCGTGGACACTATCGCCTCGGAGTGGATCCGCATCCGCGATACGTACGGCCCGGCGTCCCGGTACGTGCCGTATGCCACGGGGGTCAGCGGCCTGCTTTCGGGGCGGGAATTCGCCAAGCGGCTGCTGGCGCTGGACGGCGGCTTCCTCGGCTACTACAACTCGTATTCCTCCGCGTGTATCGGGCCGGTGACGGAGCTGATGTACGGCACCCGGCAGTGCGGCAATCCGCCGGAGAGCTGGCAGGACAGCCGGCTCATCATCCTGTGGGCGCACAATCCGCTGGAGACGAAGTTTGATGCGGAGACGATGCACGCCCTGCGCTGCGCAAAGGAAAAGGGCGTTCCCATCATCAGCGTGGATCCGCGCAGGAACGAAACGGCCGCCGCGCTGGATGCGGAATGGATCCCCGTGCGGCCGGCGACGGACAGCGCGCTGCTGGACGCGATGGCCTACGTCATCCTGAAGGAGGGGCTGGAGGACAGGGCTTTTCTGGATCGCTGCTGCCTGGGCTTCGACGGGACGCACCTGCCGGAGGGCGTGCCGGAGACGGAATCGGTGGAAGCGTACCTGATGGGCCGAAAGGACGGCGTGCCCAAGACGCCGGAATGGGCCTCGCAGATCACGGGCGTGCCGCCGGAGACGATCGCCTCCCTGGCGGTGCGCTATGCAACAGCCAGGCCGGCCGCGCTCATCCAGGGATACGGCGCGCAGCGTCACGCCTACGGGGAGCAGAGCGCAAGGGGCGGCATCCTGCTTGCCTGCATGACGGGCAACGTGGGCGTGTGGGGCGGCTGGGCCTGCGGCGCGGGGGACTGCACGCAGCACCCGTGGCCATCCTTCCCATCTGTGCCCAACCCGCTTTCCTGCCGGATCCCCTCCTTTATGTGGACGGACGCCGTGGATCACGGAGAGACGCTGACGGCGCTGGACGGGGTGCGCGGGGCAGAGAAGCTCTCCGTGGGGATCAAGATGATCCTCAATATCGCGGGCAACTGCCTCATCAACCAGCACGGGGACATCAACAGGACGGCGGAGATCCTGCGGGACGAAAGCAAGTGCGAGTTCATCGTGGTGAGCGACCTGTTTATGACGGCGACGGCGAAGTTCGCCGACATCCTGCTGCCCGGCGTATCCATGTTCGAATGCGACAACATCTCCCTGCCGTGGAAGTACGGGGAGTTCGTAGGCTTCTCCAACGCGTGCATCCCGCCTCTTGGCGAAAGCCGGCAGGAGTACGACTGGCTGAGCGAGGTCGCCGGGCGGCTGGGGCTTGGCGATGCCTTTACCGAAGGGCATACGTGGGACGGCTGGCTGCAGGACCGCTATGCGCAGCTTTGCCTGCGGGAGCCGGAGCTGCCGCCCTATGACGAACTGAAACGCACGGGACTCTACCGCTATAAAAAAGGCCCGCGTGCTGTCGCGCTGGAAGCGGAATGCCGCGACCCTGCGGCGCACCCCTTCCCGACGCCGAGCGGAAAGATCGAACTGTATTCGCCCCGGGTGGCGAAGACGGAATACAAGTGGCCTTTTCCTGCGATCCCGCGGTATGTGGAGCCGCCGGAGGGCCCGCAGGACGAACTGGCCCGCCGCTACCCGCTGCAGCTGATCGGGTGGCATACGCTCAGGCGCTGCCACAGCGTGCACGACAATAACCCGAATCTCGAAAAGCTGGACCCCCAGCGGCTCTGGATGAACCCGGCGGACGCGGCCCCGCGCGGCATCGCGGACGGGGATGAGGTGCTGGTCTTCAACGGCCGCGGCCGGGTGAGGATCCCCGTGCGGGTGACGGAGCGCATCATGCGGGGCGTCGTCGCCCTGTCGCAGGGGGCCTGGTACAGGCCGGACAAGTACGGGACGGATACGGGCGGCTGCATCAACACGCTGACCTCGCTGGCGGTGACGCCTTATTCGCGCGGCAACACACAGCACACAATTCTTGTGGAAGTGCGGCGCACTGTGGCGGAAAACAACGGCGATGTGCTATAATTGACCGTGAAGGACTGACAGGCAGATCCGGCCTGCGCCGGAGGAAGGACACCCAATGGACACAACTTATGTATGCGGGCACCGCAACCCCGACACCGATTCGATCATCTCCGCCATCGCGTACGCCGCACTGCGCAATGCGCTGGGCGATAACGGCTATGTGGCGGCCAGGCTGGGACACCTGAACGATGAGACGGCCTTCATCCTGAACCGCTTCGGCGCGAAGGCGCCCGTGCTGCTCTCCACCGTGCGCACGCAGGTTCGGGACATCGATTTCGACCATCCGCCGCAGCTGGACAAAAACGTGCCGGTGAGCCACGCCTGGGAAGTGCTGCAGGGCGGCGACGGCTTTACGGCCCTGCCGGTGACCAAAGAGGACGGCACGCTCTTCGGCGTGCTGACGGCCGGTGGCATCGCGGAGCGTGACATGGAATCCATCCGGCAGCCGGCAGTCGCCGACGTGCCGATCTTCAACCTGCTCTCCGCGCTGGAGGGCCGCATCATCAACGACGACGAGAACCTGTTTGAAAGCGTCTCCGGCGAGGTCGTGATCGTGCTGCCCGGCGCGGGTGAGCCGCTGCGCGGCGTAAAGCCGCAGAGCATCGTCATCTGCGGCCAGCAGGAGGACGTGCTGGAGCGGGCGCTCGCCCTGCCGGCCAGCTGCGTTATCCTGTGCCAGAGCGATCTGCCGGAGAAGTACCGCGGCATCTCCTCCGAAACCTGCATCATCGCGACGCCGTGCGATGCCTACCGCGCCGCCCGGATGATCTACCAGTCCATCCCCGTCGGGCGCATCGTGCATCAGCAGGGGCTGGTCTCCTTCCACCTGGACGACTTCCTGGACGACGTCAAGGAGAAGGTGCTGGAGAGCCGCTTCCGCAGCTACCCGGTCGTCGATGAAGAGGGCAAGGTCGTCGGCATGCTGAGCCGGTATCACCTGCTGCGCCCCAAGCGCAAGCGCCTCGTCCTCGTGGACCACAACGAGGTGGGGCAGTCCGTGCCCGGGCTGGAGCAGGCGGAGCTTATCGGCATCATCGACCATCACCGCCTGGCGGACGTGCAGACGGGCTATCCCGTCTTCATGCGCAACGAGCCTGTGGGTTCCACGGCGACCATCATCGCCACCATGTTCCAGGAGCACGGCATCCTCCCCGGCGAGCAGCTGGCGGGGCTTCTGGCGGCGGCGATCCTCAGCGACACCGTGATGTTCAAGAGCCCGACGGCGACCCCGCGCGACCGCCGCATCGCGGAGCGCATGGCGCACATCGCCGGGCTGGATCTGGAAGCGCTGGGGATGGAGATCTTCTCCGCCAGCCAGTCGCAGGACAAGCCGGTCTCCGCGCTGCTCGGCACGGATTTTAAGGAGTTCCATTTGGCCGGCCACGCTCTGGGCATCAGCCAGATCACCACAATGGATTCCGACGGGATGATGCGCCGCGCCTCCGAATTCCTGGAGGAGATGGAGAAGCGCAAGGTGCAGCAGGGCTACGACATGACCCTGCTGATGATCACGGACGTGCTGAAGGAAGGTACCTGGCTGCTCTTCACGGGGGACGAGGAAATCATCCGGCAGGCGTTCACGGGCAGCAGCGCGAAGGACAACCGCGTCTTCCTGCCCGGCGTCGTTTCGCGCAAGAAGCAGGTCGTGCCCGCGCTCTCCCAGCTCTGGGGCTGAGAAGCGGTAAAAAGCCAAATAAAAAAAGAAGCTGCCTTTATACTGACAAATTGCATAATACATTCTCACTAACCTCATCAGTCAGGGCTTACGCCCTGACAGCTTCCCCTCCCAAGGGACGCCCTGCGGGTATAAAGGGGAAGCCAAGATTTCTCGAGAGCCTTGCCTTCCCCTTTAGGGGAAGGTGGCTTGCGGAGCAAGCCGGATGAGGTTGACACGGAACGTGTCTTTTGAGCACTATGCAATGTGTCTGTCAAAAGACAGCTTCTTTCTGTTCGGTTAAGGCGTCTGCCGCGGGCGGAACTGCCAGAAGGCGATGGCGCTGGCCGCAGCGACGTTGAGGGAGTCGACGCCGGGCGACATGGGGATTTTGACGATGTAGTCGCAGCCGCGGATCGTCTCTTCGGTCAGGCCCGTGTCCTCCGTGCCGAGAAAGAGAGCCAGCCGCTCCCTGCCCTGCAGCCGGGGATCGCCGAGGGTCAGGCAGTCGTTCCTCAGGGCGAGCCCCGCCGTGGTAAAGCCGAAGCGGCGCAGCAGGGGCAGGGTTTCGCCCGGCGCCGTGCGGGCGTACGGGACGGTGAAGACGGTGCCCATGCACACGCGCACGGCGCGGCGGTGCAGCGGGTCGCAGCAGTCGGGGGAGAGCAGGATGGCGTCCACGCCCAGGGCCGCGGCGTTGCGGAAGATCGCGCCCACGTTGGAGGGTTCCGTGATGCCTTCCAACACGGCGGCCAGGCGCGCGCCCTCGAGCACGTCCTCCGGCCGCCGCATCTGCGGGCGGCGCAGCGCGCACAGCACCCAGGAGCGCTGCAGCCGGAAGCCCGTGATGGCGGCGAGCACGTCGTCGTCCGCGGTGTAGACGGGGATATCGCCGCAGCGCCGGATGATGTCGGCGCCGAGACCGTCCAAAAACTTCCTGCGCATCAGCAGCGAGAGCGGGGTGAGCCCCGCATCCAGCGCGGCGTGCACGACCTTCGGGCCCTCGGCGATGAAGACGCCCTTCTCGGGCTCCTGCCGGCTGCGCAGCTGGGCGTCGGTCAGGTGATAAAAGAGCCCGTCCCCCGGGCCGGTCAGCGACTTGATCTCAATGACGGGCATGGCGCTTCCATCCTCTTCCTGTTTATAGTGGAATCCTGAAGTTATCATAGCCGCCGCCGGCGGGGATGTCAAGGAAAGGGCATTTTAAAGGAGAGAAGAGCGGGACTTGCTTTTATTTATTGCTTTCGGTAGAATACTGTTTGTTAGTTTTAATAACAAATAATGATATAATTATATTAAATCAAGTCTGTGGAGTGAAAAATGAACAGAATGAAGCAACTGGGAAATGATCCAATGGAATACTTTTTGTTTTTTTTACGAAAGCTGACCGCATGTATTCCCTCAATAGTTTGGATGTATTTAACGAGAAAGAAGACAGCTTTTACGGGCCCTTTTATATTCATGACCGCAGTATCCTGCATATCTGTTGTTTATCTAGCGGTATATGGTTCACCACATATGCCAAACAGCAGCAAAAGAATAAGACTTGTTTCTTCTGTTTTGTTTTCGGGATTTGTAATTCTGGGAAACTATGAATGCTTTTCTGAAGAACTTGCAGGTGGAACTATCTTTACAAGAGCAGTTTTGATGTTACTAACTGCAATCTGCGGCGTTATCCTTATGTGCCACATTTTGGACGCAGCATATCAATTGTCTGAAAGATCAGCAGCTCGAGCAGTTGTTTTTAATACACCTACGTATGAAAAAGCAGTTTTTTGGTTTTCTTTTCTGCTTATCGCGGGAATATATAGCTTAATTCTCTTTTTGTGTTATTACCCCGGAACCATCAACTATGACGGGCTTAAACAGATTTGGCAGGTTCTTAGTAATGCCTATGATAATCGCCATCCGTTTTATCATACACAGATTATTCGCCTATTTCTGTTTATTGGAATGAAAGGCTTTAATGATATTAATCTTGGTATAGCCCTCTATAGTTTCTTTCAAATTTTCACTATGGCCGGATGCTTTGCTTACCAATTAAAAACCATGGCAGAAGTACGCATACCGAAAGGTTGTCTCATGATCACATTGGCGGGCTATTTGACGATGCCTTACCACGTGATTATGAGTTTTACCATGTTCAAGGACGTGCTTTATAGCGGAATGATTCTTTTGATGGTAACTGCAGCTTATCGCATGATCTTGGGGCTCTCGAGTAATTCAAACGCAGATAGGATTCTGTTTATAATCAGCTCTCTTATGACATGTTTGTTAAGATTGAATGGTCTTCTCATGTATTTTCTCACATTTGTAACGGTTTTGGTCTTTTTTAGGAAGGGTAACAAGAGCCTGCTCATCATGGCCGGCAGTATCATCATTTTAGGTGCAATAATGATGGGGCCTGTTCTGCGTTTTGCGGGTATAGAGGGGTTTGATCCTATTGAGGCTCGTGCGATGCCATTGCAGCAGATTACGCGGGTATACCTTATGGAAAACGATCTTTCCAAAGAAGAGACAGAGATGCTTTCCAAACTAGCAGATCTCAGCAAGGTATCTGAAACTTATAATCCGAGTAAAGCAGACCCAATGAAGGAACTTGTACGAAACACAGGAGAACAGAGGTATTTGAAGGAAAATGGCATGGATTATTTGAAACTCTGGATTGCGCTCGGCATACGTCATCCGCTACAGTATTTAACTGCGTGGATTGAAGAAACTCGTGGCTATTGGAATGCCGGGTATCCATGTGTCTATCTATGTGATGTGATTATTGGCGAGGGAAGTGGTGGTATTCATAAAACTGTCAGAAATGAAAAACTGCGGTCTTGGATGACAGCATATCTTTGGAGTTTTATGGAAAAAACGCGGTTTGGCCATCCTGGTCAATTGTTTGTAAGCATGGGGTTGCTGACATGGCTGGTCGGAGCAGTTATGACCGTTGCGAGAATGAGAAGAGTCAAAACCGTATTCTTAGCAGTTCCGGCGATGCTCAATCTGGCAACGCTTTTATTCGGGGTCTCCGTATTTAGCGAGTTTCGATACGATTATCCCATGTTTTTGTGTGCACCCTTGGTTTTTTCAGTCATTCTGTTTCAAAAGACTCAATTAGCCGATGCAGTACATAAGGCTGAATGATTTGTCAATCTATATACAGAAGAATCAATGTACGTAAGGAGAAGAAACCCCTTGCCATCCACGAAAATGCATGTTATAATCTTTGCTTGTGAAACGGGCGTTCCGCTGTCGGAGGAGCCGCACATGAACGTCCGGTGAAAGGAGAAAAAGACCCATGAGCGAGATTATCCGCGCGATCGAGAGCGAACAGCTCAAGACCAACATCCCTGACTTCCGCGTCGGCGACACCCTCCGTGTGATGGTGAAGGTCGTGGAAGGCGAGCGCGAGCGTCTGCAGGCCTTCGAGGGCGTCTGCATCGCACGCCGTAACGGCAGCATCCGTGAGACCTTCACCCTCCGCCGCGTTTCCTACGGCATTGGTGTGGAGCGTACTTTCCCGCTGCATTCCCCGCGTCTGGACAAGATCACCGTACTGCGCCGCGGCAAGGTTCGCCGTGCAAAGCTGTACTATCTGCGCAATCTTTCCGGCAAGGCCGCGAAGATCAAGGAGAAGTAATCGGCTTTGGCAGGCTGCACAGCAGTCTGTCCGGTTTCCGGGGCGAAATCTCCGGGGACGGATCATCGGTTCCCTTCTGCGGAATCATGACCGGTGTCAGAGGCTGCCGCTGCTGCGGACAGCCTTTTTTCATATTTTTTCTGCAAGCGAGGACACATGAGGACGAAGCGACAGCCCGCGGATGCGCAGGGCGAAGAAATGACGGCCCTGCGGGGGCCGGAAAAGAAGATCAACTGGTATCCCGGCCATATGGCCAGGGCGCAGCGCCTGCTCGCCGAGCAGCTCTCGCGCGTGGACCTGGCGGTGGAGCTGTGCGACGCGCGCGTGCCGCAGGCCAGCCGCAATCCGGCGCTGCAGCGACTGCTCTCCGGCAAGCGCCGCCTGCTCGTGCTGGGGAAAGCCGACCTGGCGGAGGAAAGCGAGACGCGGGCATGGCTGCGGCACTACCGTGCGGCAGGCGAGGACTGTCTGTCCTTTGACAGCGTGCGCGGGCGGGCCAAGGATGTCGTCAGCCGCGCGCAGGAAGCCTGCCGGGAGGAAATCGAGCGCATGGCGGCCAAGGGCGTGCGCAAAACGGTGCGCATCCTGGTCGTGGGCATCCCCAACGTGGGCAAATCCACCTTCGTCAACCGCATCAAGGGCACATCCATCGCTAAGACGGGGGACAGGCCGGGCGTGACGCGCAGCAATCAGTGGGTGCGCATCACCCCCTGGCTGGAGCTGCTGGACACGCCGGGCCTGCTGTGGCCCGATCTTGCGGACCAGCAGGCCGCGCGCCGGCTGTGCTGGACGGGGACGATCTCCGACCAGGTGACGGATACGGAGGAATTGGCCATCGCCCTGCTGGAGGAGCTGATGCGCCTGTGCCCCGACAGGGCGGCGGAGCGCTTCCACATCAAGGACAGAGAAGCAAAGGGCCTCATGCTGCTGCACGAGGCCTGCCGCGGGCGCGGCTGGATCCTTTCAGGCGGTGAGCTCGACGAATCCCGCGGCGCGGCGGTCATCCTGGATGAATACCGTGCGGGGCGGCTCGGGCGGCTGACGCTGGAGCGCGCGCCGCAGACCGCCAAGGAGGACGCATGAAAAAGGACTGGCAGGCGCGCCTCCTGGAGATCACTGAAACGGACAGGGCGCTGTGGCGCGAAGGCTGCGTTTTCGCGGGGATCGACGAGGCGGGCAGGGGCCCGCTGTGCGGCCCGGTGGCGGCAGCCTGCGTTGTGATGCCGCCGGAACCCCTGCTGCTGTACGTGGATGACAGCAAGAAGCTGACGGAAAAGCGCCGGGAGGCGCTTTATGACGAGATCCTGAAGACGGCGGTATACGCCCGGGTGGCGCTGGCCTCCGCCGAGGAGATCGACCGGCTGAACATCCTGCAGGCGACCAAAAAGGCCATGGCGGAGGCCGCGGAGGATGCTCCGTGCAGCCTGTTCCTCGTGGATGCGGTGGATGCGCTGGATGTAAAAGGCGAGGTGCGCGGCATCGTGCACGGCGACGCGCTATGCTACTCGATCGCGGCGGCTTCCATCCTGGCCAAGGTAACGCGGGACCGGCTGCTGCGGGAGATGGACGCGCGCTATCCGGAGTACGGCTTTGCGAGGAACAAAGGCTACGGCACGGCGGAGCACATCGCTGCGCTGAAACGCTTTGGTCCCTGCCCGGAGCACCGCAGGAGCTTTATCGGGCACTTTGTATAACCGGTATACGACGGGAGAGGACAATGGCAGAGACGAGGGAACCACTGACCCCGCACGCGCTGGGCGCGATGGGCGAGGTGCGCGCGGAGCAGTATCTGGCCGGCCTGGGCTGGCAGATCCTGGAGCACAATTACAAGGCCTGCGAGGCGGAGATCGACCTCATCGCGCTGGATGGGCGCTGCGTGGTCTTCGTGGAGGTCAAGGTGCGCAACCATTCGCGCATGGCCGCCCGTGAGACGGTGACGCTGGCCAAGCAGAAGCGCATCAGCAAGGGCGCGCTGCAGTACCTGCGGCGCAAGGGCATGATGGACAGGCAGGCGCGCTTCGACGTCATCGAGATCCAGGACGGGCACCTTTCGCATATCCGCGACGCCTTCCCCTACCGGGGAAGAGCTTTTTGACATGGAGACGGCAGGATGAATAAACGCATAATCGCCGCCTGCGCGGCGCTGCTCGCACTGCTGGCGGGGCTGTGGTTCCTCTTTAAGGGCCGCGGGGGGGACGATGCGCCCCTTGAGGGCAACCTCCTGCGAAACGGGAGATTCACGGCTGTCACCGGCGGCATGCCCGACGGCTGGGAGACGGGGATGTGGGTCACCTCGCCCGGCGCTTCCTTCCTGGAGGCGGCGGAGGTGGACGGCGTACCCTGCGCGCTGGTGGAAAACGCCGCGCCCAACGACGCCCGGTTTGAGCAGACGGTGAAGGTGCGCCCGAACAGCACCCTGCGCCTTTCGGCCAGAGTCCGCGCCGAAGGCTGCGGCGGGGGAATGGGGGCCAACGTCTCCTTCCTCGGCGTATACGGAAACAGCGAGGATCTCAGGGATACCGCTGGCGAGTGGGAGACGGTGGAACTCTACGGGCGCACGGGCGACGGCATGAACGAGGTGACCGTCTGTGTCCGCCTGGGCGGATACGGCTCCGAGAACACGGGCCGCGCGTGGTTTACGGATGTCTCTCTGGAGGAAGTGGCGGAAGCGCCGGTGGGCGCAGCTTACGTGAACCTTGCGACGCCGAAGCCCGAAAAGATTGAGGGGGAGAAAGACGGCAGGGCAGCCGCTATCCCGGCGCTGCTGGCCGCGGCAGCCGCTTACCTCATCCTGTGCGTGGCTCTGCTGCGTGCTCAGCCGCGCGGCGGCATGCGCGTCCTGCTTGCCGTGCTGGCTGCGGCGTTTGCCGCGCGCATCGTCCCGGCGTGCCTCATCCGGGGCTACGGCGTGGATATGGGCTGCTTTTCCGCCTGGGCGGCGAAGATGGCCGCTTCCGGGCCCATAGGCTTTTACGAGGAAGGCTATTTCTGCGATTATCCGCCGGCGTACATGCTGGTCCTGGGAACCATCGGGGCGCTGGCGAACCTCTTCAAGGTGCCGTACGGCGGCATGGGCATCCAGGTGATGCTGAAGCTCGTGCCCATCTTCTGCGACCTCGCGCTGGCCGCGCTTGTGTACCGGCTGGTACTGAGGCAGTGCCGTGAAGAGCGGCCGGCGCTGGCGGCTGCGATGCTCATTGCCCTCAACCCCGCGCTTATCGTCACGGGCAGCTGCTGGGGGCAGATCGACGCGGTGACGGCGCTGCTGCTGGTCATGGTGCTCTCTGCGGCGGCAGAGGGGCGCTGGAAGCGGGCGATCCCGCTGTTCGCGCTCGCGGTGCTGACCAAGCCGCAGGCCGGGCTGCTGGCCCCGCTGGGCATCGCAGCGCTCGTCAAGGAGCTGTGGAATGCGAGGCGGGACGGCCTGCGCGCCGCGCTGCGGGAAATCGGCCTGGGGATCCTCTTCGGCATACTGGTCACGGCGGCCGTCGTGATCCCGTTCTCCGTGCGCCAGACGTCGGTCCTTTGGCTGATCGAGCGGTATACCGGCGCGCTGGGCAGCTATGATTACGCGACGCTCAGCACCGGGAACCTCATGTTCCTGCTGGGCGGCAACTGGACGGAGAACGCATCGGCGCTCTTTGGCTCCGTCACCTACGGGCAGCTGGGCGGCGCGCTGATGGCGCTGGCCTTTGCAGCGGGCATCGCCGTCTTCTGGCGCGGCAGGGGGCGCAGCGCGCTGTGGGCTTCCGCAGCTCTCACGCTGCAGCTCGTCTTCTGCCTCGGGGTCAAGATGCACGAGCGGTACATCGTGCCGGCGCTGCCGCTGCTGCTGATCGCCGCGCTGTGTTCGGGGGATGTGCGCTTCTACGCCTCTTTCGCGCTGGCTTCCGCGGCGACGGCCGTCAATGTGGGCGTCGTGCTGGCCTTTGAGTACCTCATCGCGCCGAACCTTTGGCTGGGCTACGTCCTGGGCGCCCTGCAGCTGGCAGCGGCGCTGCTTTCCTGCGCTGCCTGTGCGGACCTTTATTTTAGGAACAAGCCTGCGCTGCGCATAGCCCTGAAAGCGGACAATCAGGCTGCGGACCCGGCTTCGGCTGCCGATCCGGCCGGGGAGGAGCGGCTGCACCGCATCGCGCTGGGCGGGGAGGGCAGGCGGGCCAAAGTGACGCCCGCCGGCCTTGCCGCGCTCGCGGCGCTGACCGCCCTTTACGCCTCTGTCGCGCTTTACGACCTGGGGGACACGAAAGCTCCGCAGACGGGCTATATTTCCTCCGCTGCGGACGAGACGGTGCTGCTGGATCTGGGGGAGGAGCGCGAAGGCTTCCGCTTCTACTACTACGGCGGCATCTCCGATACGCAGTTCGATGTGGAGACGAGCCATGACGGGCTCAGCTGGAGCGAGCCGGTGCGCGCCTTCTTTGACCGGGGAACCTGCTTCAAGTGGCAGGCGCTGCGGCGGCCCGTGATGGACGAGGACGACGATACGGCAACGGGCGCGACGGGTGCCATGCTCCCCCTGTCGGGCCGCTATATCCGGCTGACCTTCGAGGGGGCCGGATCCGCGCTCTGGGAGGTCGCTGCCGTGGATGAAGCGGGCACGCCGTATCCCTTGAAGGCGGTTTCCGCCACCGGTGCGCTGGAAGGGCGCGCGGACGATCCGCAGACCCTGGTGGACGAGCAGGACGCGGTGCCGCAGAAGCCTTCGTACCAGAACAGCATGTACTTCGACGAGATCTACCACGGGCGCACGGGCTACGAGCACGCGCACGCGCTGTCCACGTATGAGACGACGCACCCGCCGCTGGGCAAGGACCTGATGGCCCTGTGCATCCGCCTCTTCGGCATGACGCCGTTTGCCTGGCGTCTGGCCGGCTGCGTGGCGGGCATCCTCATGATCCCGGTGATCTGGCTGCTGGCGCTTGAGCTGCTGGGCCGTCAGCGCTGGGCCTTCCTTTCGGCCTTCCTGCTCGCCTGCGACTGCATGCACTTCACGCAGACGAGGATCGCAACCATCGACAGCTTCCCCGTGCTGTTCATGATGCTGATGTTCCTGTTCATGGCCAGGTGGCGCCGCAGGGGCCTCTTTGGGGAGAAGTTTGCGGGGACCTTGGTGGAATTGCTGTTCTCCGGCATCTTCATGGGGTGCGCCATCGCCTCCAAGTGGATCGGGTGTTACGGCGCCGTCGGGCTGGCGCTGCTCTTCTTCGCGGGCCTTGCCCGCCAGGTGACGGTTTACCGGTACGCGGCGGCGCATGCCGCGGAGGATGAGGCACTCTCCCGCGCGGCACAGCGTTTCCCCAAGCGGGCGCTCATCACCCTCGGCTGCTGTGTGGTCTTCTTTGTCATCATCCCGGTCGCCATTTACTGCGCGAGCTACATTCCGTACCTCGCCCACTTCGGGGAAGTGCGCTGGAACCTCCGCACCTTCCGCCGCATCTGGGACGCGCAGGTGCTGATGTTTGACTACCACAAGAACCTGGTGGCCACGCACTATTTTGCTTCCCCGTGGTACGAGTGGCCCATCATCGGCAAGCCCATGTGGTACTACAACGCGGATTATGCCGCGCCGGGCATGGCCAGCTCCATCCTGTCCTTCGGCAACCCTGCCGTCTGGTGGACGGGCCTTGCGGCCATCCTCATGACGCTCGTCGCCTGGGCCCGCTTCAGCGTGCTGCCCGCGCTGCACGGCGGGAGAGGTGAAAGTGACGACGCGCCGGCGCTGACCGTCATTGCCGTCGGCTTCCTCTCGGCGTATCTGCCCTGGGTGCTGGTTTCGCGGCTCACGTTCATCTACCATTACTTTGCCAGCGTCCCCTTCATCATCCTGGCCACGGCCTGGCTGCTGAAAAAGACGGAGGCAGCGTCGCCCCGGGCTGCGCGTGCCGCTGCCGCGGTGCTGTGCCTCGCCGCGCTTGTCCTGTTCATCGGGTTCTATCCGCTGGCCTCCGGGCACGAGGTTATAAGAAGCTGGTGCGACGCCATGAACTGGTTCCCCGGCTGGATGTGGTATTGAGGTGCTTATGAGCGAAAAAACAAGACGTATCCTCATGACGGCAGGCGGCGTGTCCTTCGGCGCGGTCGGCGCGGGGATGATGACGCATCTCAGCCTGGGCATCGATCCCTTTCAGGTGTTCTCACGGGGCGTCTGGGGGCTGACGCCGCTGGACTACGGTACGTTTTACGTGGTGCTGAACGCCGTCATGCTGGCGGTGATCTTCTTCTGGAACCGGCGCATGATCGGCCTGGGCACTGTGATCAACCTCTTCGGCGTGGGCTATATCCTGGAGTGGGCGCGCCGGGGGACGGCGCAGTTCTTCCCCGATCCCGCGCCGCTCGTGCGCGGCGGGCTGATGGCGCTGGCCCTCGTCATCCTCTGCCTTGGTTCTGCGCTGTACTTTACGGCGGACCTCGGCGTCAGCACGTACGATGCTGTGGCGCTGACGCTGTCGGAGCGGCAGAAACGCGTGCCTTTCAAGTACATCCGCGTGCTGACGGACCTCTTCTGCGTCGCGTGCGGCTGGCTGCTGGGCGCCAGGGCGGGCTATGTGGGCATCGGCACGATCATCACGGCCTTCTTCATGGGGCCGCTCGTCGCCTTTTTCAACCGGACGGTCGCGCAGCCGCTGCGCTATGGCAGGAAAGGGTGACAGAACTGCGGCGGCAGAGAAAAGGCTTGCGCCCTTCCCGCCCGCTGTGCTATAATCCGCCCTGCAAGGCAATGACGGAGACCCATGTAGATCCCCCGTTCGACGAAAGAGAGCAGCCGGCCGGTGCGAGGCTGCGGCAGGGGCGGATCGAATTACCCTCCCGAGCCGCTTCCCCAACGCTCGCCATTAAGGAAGCCGGGCGCGCCCGCTACAGCGCATACGAGGGATGCATCGCATCCGAATCCGGGGTGGTACCACGAACTGCTCGTCCCCTCTTCCGCACGCGCGGGGGAGGGGCTTTTTCGTTCCCGGAAGAGCAAGACATCACCGAAGACGAAAGAGAGGATGAGAAACATGCAAATCTACGAGGAACTGCAGGCGCGCGGGCTCATCGCGCAGGTGACGGATGAGAAGGAGATCCGCGAGCTCATCAACAACGGCGGTGCGCGCTTCTACATCGGTTTCGACCCGACGGCCGATTCCCTGCACGTGGGCCACTTTATGGCGCTTTGCCTGATGAAGCGCCTGCAGATGGCGGGCAACAAGCCGATCGTCCTGCTGGGCGGCGGTACGGGCATGGTGGGCGACCCCAGCGGCCGCACCGACATGCGCCCCATGATGACCCCGGATATCATCCGGCACAACTGCGAGTGCTTCAAGAAGCAGATGGAGCGCTTCATCGAGTTCGGCGAGGACAAGGCCGTCATCGTGAACAACGGCGACTGGCTTCTGGACCTCAAGTACGTCGATCTGCTGCGTGAGGTGGGCGCACATTTCTCCGTCAACAACATGCTGCGCGCCGAGTGCTATAAGCAGCGCATGGAGCGCGGCCTCAGCTTCTTCGAGTTCAACTACATGATCATGCAGGCTTACGATTTCCTGCACCTGCACGAGACGCTGGGCTGCAACATGCAGTTCGGCGGCGACGACCAGTGGAGCAATATGCTGGCCGGAACGGAGCTCATCCGCCGCAAGCTGGGCGACGACGCCTATGCGATGACCATCACCCTGCTGATGAACAGCGAGGGCAAGAAGATGGGCAAGACGGCCAAAGGCGCCGTGTGGCTCGACCCCGCAAAGACCAGCCCCTTCGAGTTCTATCAGTACTGGCGCAACGTGGACGACGCGGACGTGATGAAGTGCATCCGCATGCTGACCTTCGTGCCGCTTGAGACCATCGCGGAGATGGACAAGTGGGAGGACAGCCGCATCAACGAGAAGAAGGATATCCTGGCCTGGGAGCTCACCGCGCTGGTGCACGGCAAGGAGGAAGCCGACAAGGCGAAGGAAGCCAGCCGCGCCCTGTTCTCGGGCGAGGGCGACGACAGCAGCATGCCCACCACGACGCTCTCCGCTGCGGACGTGCCCGCCGAGGGCCTTTCCGTCATCGATCTCATGATCGCCTGCGGCCTGGGCAAGAGCAAGGGAGAGATCCGCCGGCTCATCCAGCAGGGCGGCGTCACGGTGGACGGCGCCAAGGTGGAGTCGATCGACGAGATCGTGAGCTGCGAGCGGCTCGCGGGCGGCGTCAAGATCCGCAAGGGCAAAAAGGTCTTCCACCGCGCGGTGATCGGCTGACGCATCACAGGTATACAAAACTGAGCCCCGCCGGAAGGCGGGGCTCAGCTGATATGAAGCAGGATCAGGACAGCAGCAGGCGGTCGCCGTCCAGCTCCTTGCCTGCGGCCTTTTCAAACAGGCCCATCAGGTCGGCGCGGGTCAGCTTCTGCTTCTGCTCGCCGGAAACGTCCACCACGATCCGGCCTTCGTTCATCATGATGAGGCGGTTGCCGATGGCGATCGCGTCCTTCATGTTGTGGGTGACCATCATGGCGGTGAGGTGCTGTTCGGAGACGATCTTCTCCGTGATCTCCAGCACTTTGGCGGCCGTCTTGGGATCCAGGGCGGCGGTATGCTCGTCCAGCAGCAGCAGCTTGGGGGTGCGCAGCGTCGCCATCAGCAGCGTCAGCGCCTGGCGCTGGCCGCCGGAGAGCAGGCCGACCTTGCTGGCCATGCGGTCCTCCAGGCCGAGGCCCAGGGTGTGCAGCTGCTCGCGGTACATCTGCCGCTCCAGATTGGTGATGCCCCAGCGCAGGCCGCGCGGGCGGCCGCGGCGCAGGGCGAGCGCCATGTTCTCTTCGATGTTCATGGTGGCGGCGGTGCCGGTCATGGGGTCCTGGAAGACGCGGCCGAGGTAGGCGGCGCGCTTGTACTCCGGAAGGTTCGTGACGTTGACACCGCCGATCTCGATGGTGCCCCGGTCCACGGGGAAGACGCCGGCCACGGCGTTCAGCATCGTGGATTTGCCTGCGCCGTTGCCGCCGATGACGGTGACGAAATCCCCCTCGTTCAGGTGGAGATCGACGTCCAGCAGCGCCTTCTTTTCGGTGATGGTGCCGGGGTTGAAGGTCTTAGCGATATGGGAGATCTTAAGCATGGTTCTCCCCCTTTCCGGTGCGCTTTCCGGCGAGCTTGCCCCGCCAGAAGGGCACGGCCAGGAAGATGGACACCACGAGCGCGGTGAGCAGCTTGAGGTCGTTGGCGTTGAGGCCCAGCCAGAGGACGACCTGGATGACCAGGTAGTAGACGATGGCGCCGATGGACACCGCCGTGAGCTTGAGGCCGAAGTTGATGAACACCTTGCCGAAGAAGACCTCGCCGATGATGACGGCCGCCAGGCCGATGACGATGGCGCCGCGGCCGGAGTTGACATCCGCGAAGCCCTGATACTGGGCGAGCAGCGCGCCGGAGAGCGCGACCAGGCCGTTGGAGAGCATGAGCCCCAGCAGCACGTTGCGGCTGGTGTTGATGCCCTGGGCGCGGGCCATGCGCTGGTTGGCGCCGGTGGCGCGCAGCGAGCAGCCGAGCTCCGTACCGAAGAACCAGTACAGCGTGAGGATGAGCGCCGCCGTAAAGAGGATCAGCACGAAGATCGGGTTGCCCAGCGTCAGCGACCGCACGTTGCGCAGGCTGACGAGCAGCGTGTACTTGTTGGGGTTGACGGCGACGTTTGCCTTGCCGCCCATGATGCGCAGATTGATGGAGTAGAGCCCCAGCTGCGTCAGGATGCCGGACAGGATGGCAGGGATGCCCATAAAGGTATGGAAGAGGCCCGTGACGAGCCCGGCCGCCATGCCGACGATGAAGGCGACAAGGATGGCGAGCCAGACGTTACAGCCGCTCATGATGAGCACGGCGGCGATCGCGCCGCCCGTGGCCATGCTGCCGTCCACCGTCAGGTCCGCGACGTCCAGGATGCGGTAGGTGATGTACACGCCGATGGCCATAAGGCCCCAGATCAGCCCCTGCGCGGCTGCGCCGGGCAGGGCGTTAAACAGTTTCAGTAAATCCACTCGGTCGTTCCCCCAGTCAGTCCCCGTTGCGGGGCGTTATACAGCAATGAAACCAAGGAGGGTGTACCCCTCCTTGGTTAAAGGACGGTTTGCGGAAATCTGTCAGTCGCAGGGCACGTAGTCATCCGGGATGGTGATGCCCAGCTCGGCGGCGTTGGCCGCGTTGTACTTCTTGGTGAACTGCGGAGCGGCCTGGATGGGCATCGTGGAGACGTCCGCGCCGTTCAGCAGGATCTCGGCGGCCATCTCACCGGTGGCGGTGCCGATGTCGTAGTAGCTGATGGTCAGGGTGCCGATGCCGCAGCCCTGGACGATGCCTTCCTCGCCGGCGACGACGGGGAGCTTGCCCGGGAGGACGACGCCCGCGATGGTCTCGGTGACGCTGGCGGCTGTGTTGTCGGTGGGGATGTAGAGCACATCCACGTCGCCGACGGCGCTCTGGGTCACGCTGGCAACGTCATTGGAATCGGCAAAGGCGAAGTCCTTGGTCTCGATGCCCTTGGCTTCCAGCAGGCCGCGGATGGTGTTGACCTGGTAGAGGGAGTTCGGCTCCGCGGAGCAGTAGAGCAGGCCGACCTTCTTGGTCTCCGGGAAGAGCTCAACGATCATGTCCGCCTGGCCGTCCAGCGGCGCCAGGTCGGTGGTGCCGGAGACGTTGATGCCGGTGACGCCGGTGAAGGTCGCCGCGTCCATATCCAGCGCGGTGGCGTAATCGGTGATGGAGGTGGCGAGGATCGGGATGTCGCCCGTGGCCGCGACGGCAGCCTGCAGGGCCGGGGTGGCGTTGGCCATGATGAGGTCCACGCCGGCGGAGACGAAGCCGTTCACGATGGTGGCGCAGGTGGCGGAGTCGCCGGAGGCGTTCTGCTCGTCAAAGACGACGTCGGGGATCTTCGCGGACAGCGCGTCCTTGAAGCCCTGGGTGGCGAGATCCAGCGCGGGGTGCTGCACCAGCTGGCAGATGCCGACGGTAGTGGCGCCGGCGCAGGCGGCGACGCTCAGCATCATCAGAGCGACGGCGATGGCAAGAAGCTTTTTCATTCTCAGTACCTCCGTTATTTGATGGCCTTTGGCCTGATACGAATTGCCGCCATTATAGTGCGCTTTACAATATTTGTCAACCCCTGTTTTTCTCTAAAACCTTTGATTCAAAAGCTTTGTATTATCTGCATTTCTTGAATGAACCGGCAAAAGGTTGACAAAAAGTCTTTAAAATTTCTTTGGCTTTGTCAACCGGGATCAGGGCACAAAGAAAGCCGCGGGGTTCCCCGCGGCTGAAGTGTCGGATTTTTGAAATCAGACGACACCCTGGGCTTCCATGGCATTTGCGACCTTGAGGAAGCCTGCGATGTTGGCGCCGGCCACGTAGTTGCCGGGCATGCCGTATTCCTTCGCGGCGGCGTCGATGTTCTTGAAGATGTTGACCATGATGCCTTCCAGCTTGGCGTCGACCTCCTCAAAGGTCCAGGAGAGACGCATGGAGTTCTGGCTCATCTCCAGTGCGCTGGTGGCCACGCCGCCGGCGTTGGCTGCCTTGCCGGGCACGAAGAGGACGCCGTTCTGCTGCAGGTACTCGGTCGCGTCCGCTGTCGTCGGCATGTTCGCGCCTTCGCATACGGCGATGCAGCCGTTTGCGGCGAGCGCCTTGGCATCGTCCAGCAGCAGCTCGTTCTGCGTGGCGCAGGGCAGGGCGACGTCGCACTTGACGCTCCACACGCCCCGGCCCTCGTGATACTGCGCGGAGGGACGGGCGGCCGCGTACTCGGTGAGCCGGGCGCGGCGGACTTCCTTCACGTCTTTGAGGAGCGCGACGTCGATGCCTTCCGGATCGTAGATCCAGCCGGTGGAATCGGAAACGGTGACGACCTTGGCGCTCAGCTGCTGCGCCTTTTCGACGGCGTAGATGGCGACGTTGCCCGCGCCGGAGACGGCGACGGTCTTGCCCGAGAGATCATGGCCGTTGGCCTTGAGGAGCTCGCGCGTCATGTAGAGCAGGCCGTAGCCGGTCGCCTGCGTGCGGGCCAGGCTGCCGCCGTAGGAGAGGCCCTTGCCCGTCAGCACGCCCTCATAGAGGCCGGTGATGCGCTTGTACTGGCCGTAGAGGAAGCCGATCTCTCGGGCGCCCGTGCCGATGTCGCCGGCGGGGACGTCCACGTCCGCGCCCACGTGGCGGTAGAGCTCCGTCATAAAGCTCTGGCAGAAGGCCATGACCTCGCGGTCGCTCTTGCCCTTGGGATCGAAGTCGCTGCCGCCCTTGCCGCCGCCGATGGGCGTGCCGGTCAGGCTGTTCTTAAAGACCTGCTCGAAGCCCAGGAACTTGATGATGCTGAGGTTGACGGACGGATGCAGGCGCAGGCCGCCCTTGTAGGGGCCGATGGCGCTGTTGAACTGGACGCGGTAGCCGTTGTTCACCTGGACCTGGCCCTTGTCGTCCACCCACGGGACGCGGAAGAGGATGGCGCGCTCCGGCGTGGTGATGCGCTCCAGCAGCGCTTCCTTGCGGTACTTCTCCTCATTGCGCTCGATGACAGGGCGAAGGGAATCCAGCACCTCGCGCACAGCCTGATGGAATTCCGGCTGGGCAGGGTTTTGCGCTACGACGCGCTCGTAAACCTCGTCGACATAAGACATGGCGTAAACCTCCTCAAATGGGTTTTGTGTGATTTTGCAATCGATGCGCCCCATTATATGCAGTTTTGCTTCTGATTGCAAGAGAAAATTTCATTTTTTAAAATATTTTGGATTCATTATAATCAGATTTGAAATTTTAAAGCATCCGCCGTCCTTTTTGAAGCTGCTGCCGCGGTTGACATCGCGGCCTGCTTGGGCTATAAATAATATGGTAGGTTATGCAGTTCACAGAGGGCCGATGCCCGCTGATAACGATAAAGGGTTGAGGGGTGGAACCTTGAAGAGTGTACACAGCTCCCGACTGGAGCACTGGCAGAAAATCGCGATCGCAATGACGCTGTACGACGGCATCGCCGTCAATATTTCCTATTTTATGGCGCTGCTGCTCCGCCATGAGATGAACTTCGCACTGATCGACGCCGAATACATCGAAACCTGGATCTCCTTCACGCCGCTGTACACGGTGTTCTGCATCGGCCTCTTCTGGGCGATGCGCCTCTACCAGAGCATGTGGCGCTTTGCCAGCTATTACGAGCTGGCGATGACGACGATCGCCTGCGGCATCACGTCGGCTTTCCACATCACCATGATCGCGCTGTTCTATGAGCGAATGCCCATTTCCTACTATGTCATGGGCACGTTCTTCCAGTACATCCTGGTGCTGGGCATCCGCTTTGCCTACCGTTTCTGGCTGATGCGGCGTCTCCCCGCCAAGAAGGCCAGCGACCGGGGGGCGCCCCGCCTCATGCTGGTGGGCGCGGGCAACGCGGGACAGATGATCCTGCGGGATCTGCACAAGGCCAAGGAGATCAACGGACACGTCCTGTGCATCATCGACGACAACCCCAACAAGTGGAACCGGTACATTGACGGCGTGCCCATCGTCGGCGGGCGCGACGCCATCCCGGACATGGTGAAGAAGTACGGCATCAACAAGATCTACGTCGCTGTGCCCAGCGCCAGCGAGGCGGAGCGGCGCAAGATCCTCAAGATCTGCCAGGAGACGGGGTGCGAGCTGAAAAAACTGCCCGGCATCTACCAGATCGTGAACGGCGACATCAGCATCTCCGCGATGAAGGACGTGGCGATCGAGGACCTACTGGGGCGGGATCCCATCACCAGCGACCTCAGCCGCGTGTTCGATTTCCTCAACGACAAGGTCATCCTGGTGACGGGCGGCGGCGGGAGCATCGGCTCCGAGCTCTGCCGGCAGATCGCGGAGCACCGGCCCAAGCGGCTCATCATCTTCGACATCTACGAGAACAACGCCTACGACATCCAGCAGGAGCTGCGCCGCAAGCATCCCGCGCTCGATCTCGTGGTGCTGATCGGCTCGGTGCGCGACAGCGGCAGGCTGGAGGATCTCTTTTCCACCTGGCGGCCGGACATCGTCTTCCACGCGGCAGCGCACAAGCATGTGCCCCTCATGGAGGAGAGCCCGTGCGAGGCGGTGAAGAACAACGCCGTCGGCACCTACAAGACGGCTTACGCGGCGATGCGGCACGGCTGCTCGCGTTTCATCCTCATCAGCACGGACAAGGCGGTCAACCCCACCAACGTGATGGGCGCCACCAAGCGCGTGGGCGAGATGATCATCCAGACCTTCGACTCCATGATCCGCGAGGGGCGGGAAGACCTGCTGCCCGTGCTGCACGCTCACCTGACGGGAGGGACACAGCCCCGGCTGCCGGAAGGCTTTCACAGCAGGACGCGCTTTGTCGCCGTGCGCTTCGGCAACGTTCTGGGCTCCAACGGCTCCGTCATACCGCTCTTCCGCAAGCAGATCGAGGCGGGCGGCCCGGTGACGGTCACCCATCCGGACATCATCCGCTACTTCATGACGATCCCGGAGGCGGTCAGCCTGGTGCTGCAGGCCAGCGTGATGGCGCAGGGCTCCGAGATCTTTGTGCTGGATATGGGCCAGCCGGTAAAGATAGACACCCTGGCGCGCAACCTCATCCGGCTGTCCGGTTTCGTGCCGGACAGGGACATCAAGGTGGTCTACACCGGCCTGCGCCCCGGCGAAAAGCTGTATGAGGAGAAGCTGATGGCTGAGGAGGGGCTGACCAAGACGGAGAACAATCTCATCCACATCGGCAAGCCGATCCCCTTTGACCATGAGCAGTTCCTGAGACTGCTGCAGCAGCTGCTGGAGGCGGCCTACGACGACGACGAGGCGGCTGTGCGCAAACTCATCCCGGAGATCGTGCCGACCTACCACCAAGCAGAGGAACTGAACGCGCGCGCGGAAGCGATGGCGCATGCGGAAAAGTGACAGCATAAAAACGGCTCTCCGAAGAGGAGAGTCGCATTTTATGATGCCTGAAAACAGTTACGCAAGCTTCCCGTACTTCCGCAGCAGCTCCTCAGTGACCCCCACGAATTCATAGACCATCGCGTCGCAGTGGGGCTTTTTGGGCAGGCCGAGCGCGGCGTTTTCGGCGAGCAGATCCCGGCACTCCATGTGTCCGTTGTGCCGCTCCTTCATGCCGCGGTAGATCTCCTGCAGCATGGGCACGTCATCCAGCCCGGCAAGGCCCAGGACCATCAGCGCACCCGTGAGCGCGCCGCAGACGGAGGCCATCTTCATGCCGCCGCCGAAGTTTGCCGCCATGCGGTAGAGCACTTCCTCATCCATGCCCAGCACATCCGCGAACGGCACGGCTACGGACTGCGCGCAGTTGTAATGGCGCTCGGTGACAGCGCGAAGGACTTTGGCACGCTCCAGATAAATACTCATCTTGACATTTCTCCTGTCGGCGCATGAGCACCGTTTTTCTTTATTATAGTGCCGGGGGTGACGTTTGACAATGCGCGCGGGGGTTGCAAAACGGCCGGGATGATGTAAAATAGGGTGGAATTCCGAGAGGGAGGTCGGCGATGAATCTGTTTTTCATACTGTTCGGTCTGGCGCTGATCTTTTCGGCGCTTGGCTTTCTCAAATTCGTCTACTTCATCTCCGTCGGTTACGGCTTTTCGATCGCGGCGATGGGTCTGGCGCTGCTTGTTGCCGGCCATGGTCATGCGATGGCGCCTGCCATCCTGCTCATGTTCTATGGCTTGCGTCTGGGCGGCTATCTGGCCATGCGGGAGCTGAAGAGCGAGAACTACCGCAAGCTGCTGGCCAGGGAGATCCGCGACGGGAGCGACATGAAACTGATCGCGAAGCTCGGCACCTGGGTGGGCTGCGCATTGCTGTATACGCTGATGGTAAGCCCGGTCACCTTCCGCGTGCTGACCTTGCCGGAGGCGGACGGCTTTCGGATCTTCGGCGTCTTTGTCATGTGCTGCGGGCTGACGCTGGAGGCTCTGGCGGATGCGCAGAAGACGGCGGCCAAACGCAAAAATCCGCGGCGCTTTGTGGACACTGGGCTCTATGCCTTTGTGCGATGCCCCAACTATCTGGGCGAAATCCTCTTCTGGACGGGTGTGCTCGTCTCCGGCATTCCGGCGCTGACGGATGCCGGGCGCGTGGCGGCGGCGCTGGCCGGCTGGCTGTGCATCGTGTACATCATGTTCGGCGGCGCGCGCAGGCTGGAACTGCGGCATGAGCGCAACTACGGCGCTGACCCCGAATACCGTGCCTGGGCGGAAAAGACGCCTATTCTGCTGCCGTTCATTCCATTATACAGCGTAAAGGACCATAAGTGGCTGGTGGGCTGACCGGGCCATCTTTCAGCTGGCTGCTTTAAACGGGGAGAGAAAAGGAAGGAGACTGCTATGAACGAGACCCTGAAGACCATCCTGGAGCGCAGGAGCATCCGCAAGTTCACCGGGGAGGCGATCCCGGACGCGGTGCTTTGCGATCTTGCCGAGGCTGCGATGCACGCGCCCAGCGGGAAGAACCTCAAGACCTGGAAATTCACCGTTGTGAGCAACCGCCGGATGATCGAAAAGCTTGCGGAGGCCATTCGCGTGGCCTCGGGCCGCGAACACTACGACATGTACGCCCCTGCCGCCCTGCTGATCCCCTCCAATGACAGGGAGAGCGTCTACGGCCCGGAGGACGACGCCTGCGCCCTGCAGAACGTCTTCCTGGCGGCGAAGAGCTACGGCGTGGGCTCCGTGTGGATCAACCAGCTGCGCCACGTCTGTGATGAACCTGAGGTGCGCGCGGTGATGACTGAGCTTCATATCCCGGAAAACCATGTGGTTTACGGCCTGGCGGCGCTGGGCTATCCGGACCCGGAGGCGCCGGTCACGCCTTACCGCGCGGCGGGCGAGGTGGAATTCATCCGCTGAGCTTCGCTGATGAAGAAACTTTGCAGCAAGAGGGAAGCGATTTGTTGAAGCGTTTAACCGGATGCGCCTGTGCTCTGCTGGCTGCGCTTGCGCTGTGCATACAGCCGGCCGCGGCATCGGAGCTGCGCGTTCACTTCCTGGATATCGACCGCAACGACGGCATCCTGATCGAGTGCGACGGGGAGGCTGCGTTCATCGACTCCGGCACGCATGATTACGGCCTGCGGGCCGTAGAGTACATGGAGGCCGCAGGCGTCGAGAAGCTGAAATACTACATCGGCACACATGCGCACCGCGACCACGTGGGCGGCGGCGCGCCCATCATCCTGCGAATGGAGCCGGAAGCGGTCCTGGTGCCGCACGCGGGCGTGCGCCGGCAGATCAAGAAACAGGCGGCAAACGCCAAAGAAAAAGCTGCGGCGAATGCGGCGGTGTACACCATCGTTTCCCCGGGGGAGCGCTATGCACTCGGCGCGTCCGAGCTGCTGGTGCTGGGGCCGCTTGTGATCACGGAGGGAAACAACAGCAGCGACCTGGAGAATGAAAACTCGCTGGTCCTCCGGCTGACGCTTGGCCAATACCGCTTCCTGCTGACGGCGGATTCCATGGCGACGAGCCTGCGCGCCATCGAAGAGGCGGCTCCGGGGTCTCTTAAGTGCGACGTGCTTAAAAACCCGCACCACAACAGCCGGATGGAGGACGATCTGTTTGCCGCCTGTTCGCCGGCGTATGTGATCTTCTCCACCTCGGACAAGTATCAGCCGCCCGCAGCGGCGCTCGAGGCGGCGGAGGCGATGGGCGCGGTTCCGCTCATCACTTCGACGGGCAAAAACGGCACTGTGGTCTTTACGACGGACGGCGAAACCCTGTCGCTTGAGACGGCAAACGATAAGCCGTAACGGCTGCTCTTTCAGCAAGAACAAATACCGCCTCCCCCGGATCGGGGGAGGCGGTGTTTTATAGGGCTGTCAGGAAGAACTGGCGGCTTTGGAAATCCCCGGTGACGGCATCCAGCGGCAGCCCGCGGGCCATCAGCTCGTCGCCGCCGAAGACGCGGCCGTCCTCCATACGGTAGTCGAGCGCGGGATCAAGGCCGGCAAGGCGCAGCAGTCCCGGCTTGTGATTGGGCCTGGCGAGCGTAAAGACGCAGGTGACGGCAGCGCGCCGCCTGTCGGGGCTGACGCTCATCCAGGCACAGTCGGTCCCTTCAAACGGGGAGACGAGGCGCAGGAAATCGCCGTACAGCAGGACGTCCTGCCAGGCGCGCACGCGCTCGTTGAGCCGGGTGATGGTTTCCAGCTCCCCGGCGGACAGGGATTCCGGATCGAGCTCGTAGCCGTAGGTGCCGCCCATGGCCACTGCGGCGCGGGTCTCAAGCGGCGTGATGCGGCCTGTCTGGTGGTTGGGCACGGCGGAAACGTGCGCGCCCATGCAGGAAGGCGGGAAGACGAGGCTGGTGCCGTACTGGATGCGGCAGCGCTCCCAGGCGTCGGTGTCGTCGCTCGTCCACGCCTGGGGCATGTAGCACATCATGCCGAGGTCGTAACGGCCGCCGCCGCCCGCGCAGCTTTCAAACAGGACGTCCGGAAAACGGGCGGTGATTCGGGAAACCATGTCGTACAGCCCGAGGATATACCGGTGGAAGAACTCGCCCATCCGCTCCGGCGGCAGGCAGGCGCTGCCCGCCTGGGTGATGTTGCGGTTCATGTCCCACTTCACGTAGTCGACGTTCCCGCGCTGAAGCGCGGCACAGATCTGCTCTGCCATGGCGTCCCGGACCTCGGGCCGCGTCAGGTCGAGCACCAGCTGGAAGCGGCTTTCGGTGCGCGGGGATTGCCCTGCGTGGACGCACCAGTCGGGATGCGTGCGGTACAGCTCGCTGTCCGGCGAGATCATCTCCGGCTCCACCCAGAGGCCGAATTTCATGCCCATCCCGTGGATGCGCCGGCTGAGGCCCGCCAGGCCCTCCGGCAGCTTGGAAAGGTCGTCCGTCCAGTCCCCCAGGGAGGAATGGTCGTCGTTGCGGCGGCCGAACCAGCCGTCATCCAGCACGAAGAGGTCGATGCCCGTCTGCTTTGCGGCGCCGGCGATGGAGAGCAGCTTATCCTCATCAAAGTGAAAGTAGGTACCTTCCCAGTTGTTGATGAGCAGGGGACGGGGGGAAGCGGCCCAAGGCCCGCGCGTGATCTGACGGCGGACGAACCGATGGAAGCGGCGGCTCATGCCGCGCAGACCGTCGGGGGCATAGCAGAGGTAGGCTTCCGGCGTGCAGAAGGACTCGCCGGGGGCAAGAAGCCAGGCAAACCCTTCCGGATGGATGCCCAGCAGCGCGCGGGGATTTCCGTCCTGATCCACGTCGGTCTCGGCGAGGTAATTGCCGCTGTAGCACAGCGCCATGCCGTACACCTCGCCCGATGTTTCTGAAGCATCCGGCGCAAGGAGAGCCATAAACGGGCTGCCCTGGTGGGAGGAAGCGCCGCGCAGGGAGGCGGTGCCCTGCATCCCGGGGACAAGCGGACGCAATACGATGCCGCGCTCCCTTGCCCAGGAGCCTGAAAGGGTCAGGAAGCGGAAATCGCCGCCCTCAAAATCCACGCAGCAGGAAAGCGCGCGGGTCAGCATCTGCGGCTCTGCGCCGCCGTTTGTAATGCGGGCGCTGCGCGAAAGGATGCCGCAGTCGGCGTAAAGCGTATAGTACAGGCCGACCGTAAGGCCGGACAGCGCGTCTTTGAGGGTGAGCTCCAGCGTCTCGGCACCGTCGCCGAGCGCCCCCGGCAGACCGGGAAGTTCCGCTCTTCCGGAAAAAATGCGCCAGCCTGACACCTGGAGATCCAGCGCGCCGGTGCCGTCCGGATGGCGGACGCCCAGCATCCCCGGGCGGTAATCCGCCGTGCCGTAAACAGGGCATTCCTGCGGGAGACGGTCCAGCGGCAGCTCGTTCAGGGAGAAGGTCTCGTCCGTATAAGGTGAGAGGCGGCCGAGCAGGTCGTCGCGGATCTGCCGCAGCGGCGCGCCCCAGTGGGCATGCAGCGGATAGCGGCCGGCTGCGAGGCGGATGACATAGCTGAAATCGCTGCAGGTGAGATGGAAGCAGCGCGTTCCTTCATTATAGGATATGGGCATGGGTCTTCCTCCCGGTCAGTATGGTTAAGGGCCGTTCCACATCAGAACAGCCCTATTATAGAGGCAAGAGGGGAGATGTCAAGACGCCTCTGCGCGTTCGCCGGTGATCAGCAGCAGCGCCATGCGCAGCAGCAGGGCGAACACGGCGGCAGCGGTGACGAGGTTCAGGACGAGGCGCAGCAGTTCACTCCCGCAGAATCGGGCGAGAAAGGTCGCCTGTGTCGTGTACAGTGCGCAGAGCGCACTGGAGAGGTTGACCGTCCTCACTGCGCGGCGAAGCATCCCCGCGTCATCCCGGGAGTGCCAGGCGGAGTGGCTGTACAGCGCCAGCCGGAACAGGACGAACAGGATCTGGAAGACCAGGACAAAGGCGGGCCAGGCCTTGCTTTGGTTGCGCAGGATGGTCTCCATCGTGATGCCGGTAAAGACCAGGGACAGGACGATGAGGAGGATGCCCACGATCCGGGCGTCTTTTTTTTCGCGCGCAGGCGCGTCGCTGCGCGCCTTAAGACGGCGCATCTCCCGGCCGACGAAGAGGTTGATGGCAAAGAGGACGAGGTTGTAGAGGGCGAATACGCCGAACCAGGTGGAGTGGTGCAGCCGGGCCATCAAAAGGAAGAAGAGGTTGGAAAGCAGGGAGATCAGCGCGAAGACGAGGAAGATCCAGCTGTCCTGCAGCCCGTGGCGCGCAAGGAAACCGGTCCCGGGCGCAGTCTCCGCTTTTCGGCGCTGCAGCGTATCCCGGGCGGTGTTGTAAGCGGTCAGCCCCGCGTATGCGCAGAAGCCGAGCACCGCGATCGTGCGGACGACCGGCCCGAAGAAGAATTGGAAGTACACGATGAAAAGCGCAGCGGCAATCAGGCAGAGGGCGCAGCTGACGCGCAGGCCCGGATGGGTGAGGGCGTGGAGGGGCCTGCTGATGAGCCCGGACAGCCTTCGGGAAAGAGAAGATCGATTCAAAGCGTCCGTCTCCTTTGAGGTCAGTTAGCCGCAGGCTCTTCTTCAGCCTCAGGTAAGTTCAGGCTGCATATGACGCGGCCGCCTGAAAGAGAGATCAGGCTGCCGCCATCGAGGCGGAAGTATGGGTGACCATTGACCATCGGCAGGCTTTCCAGCGACGTACAGCCCTCAAAGGGATTCCCGCGGAGTTCCGAAACGCTCTCCGGCAGGGTGACGTACAGCAGGGCGGTGCAGCCCTCAAAGGCTTTGTCGCCGACCGTCGTCAGCGTCTCGGGAAACGCGCAGCCAACGAGATTCACGCAGGAGGCAAAAGCCTCGTCGCCGATTTCGGTCAGCCCATGGGAAAACCGGATCTCCCGCACGGTGCTCTCCCGGAAAGCACCCTTGCCGATGGAGCGGATGCTCCGGGGAAGGGACAGGGAATCCACCACAAGCGATACAAACGCACCGTCGGCGATGCCTGTAACCGGCAGTCTGTCTATCGCATCCGGCAAAAGGAATGAGGCCTCGGGCGTACCGGAATAACCGGAGAGCAGGACGCCGCCGGCGCCGTCTGAAACGGTGGAAAGGGAGAAGCCTTCCTCAGCACAGGCAGTGAGGGTGAAGGAACAGAGCAAAATCAGCAAAATGAAAAGGCGCCTCATACGGTCTCCTTTCAGGGGATTAAGCAGTGACGTGATTGTACGCCACTTTGCCCGGAAGGTCAATGGCATGCTCCCGAACAACAATCATATGTTTCATGGCGTAAGAGTGTATGATTAATGTTAAATATAGTAAGAAACTTATTGATAAAATTCCGATCGGGAAATATAATAAGAAGAGAGAACCAAATGATGGGAGGATGCCCGGATGAAGAGAGCGCTGAGTTTGATGCTGACTCTTTGTATGCTGCTGACCATGCTTCCCGGCGGCGTTGCCGAGGAAGTGTTTGAGGAGCAGTTTGCCGAGGACAGCTTTGACGAAAGCTTTACGGAAGAGACTTTTTCGCAGGAGGACGCCGAAACGCTGGATGTTGCGGAGGATCTGCCGGAAGCGGCGTTTTTTGAGGAAATGCCCGACGCGGAGCCTTTCGAGGAGTTGACGGAGAACGGTTTTGCCGCAGAAGATGCCTTTGCGGAGGACAATTTTGATGAAGACAGCTTCGGCGAAGAGACCTTCGAGGAGGATTTGTTCGAAGATGCGCCTGCTGCCGCGGATGCTGAGGAGCTGACGATCCCGGTCGAGGAAGAAATCTCTGCTGCAGAGAGCACAGAAGTCATTGCCGAGGAAGAGCAGTTTGCCGAGGAACCCGTCGAGGACGCCGCAGAAGCAGAGCAGCCGGCGGAGGACACGCAGGAAATCCTCATCGCTTCCGGTTTGGAAGACCGCAGCGTCGTATCCCTGGCGACCGATCAGACAAAAGGGGACAGCAGCGCCTTTGCCGATAATGCAAAGACGTACTGGAAAGTTGCCCCGACGGTCAACGTCATCCAGACCAAGAAGGATGGCGCCCTGGTGGACGGGCAGATCAAGATCCGGTGGGTGTCGGAGTGGAACGTTGATAAGACGGTCCTTCCAGCGAACGTGAAGTACTATGTCTACCGGGTCGATCCTGTGACCGGTGTTGCGACGCAGGTGAAGACGGCAAAAGCGAAAGCGATTTCCTTTACGCAGGACGGCCGCAAAGTCTCCGGAACCGGTTCCGCGGTGACGCTGAACGGGATAAAAGGCGACGAGATCTTCTATGTGCGCGCAGAGAAGATCACTGACGGGAAAGAGGTCTACGGACTTTCGTCCGACATGGTTTATCTGAGCGACCGTCTGCCCGGGTTTGAAAACGGGCTGTGGAAGACGGTGACGATCGAATCCCTGTCTGAATACACGGACAAACGGGATGGCGACGGGAATCTCAGCCTCACAAGGCTGAAAGCCGTATGGAACTGCGGCGGCATAACAAGCCGGGAGGCCGCGGAGGAGCTTAATTTCATCGTCAAGCTGACCTATCAGGACAAGGACGGAAACCGGAAGGGTTCCGTCAAGGTCATCAAGGATATAACTTATGAGCGGAATTCCGAAGGCGATTTCGCTGGATTTGCAATCGAGCAGACCGAGGAAGAGGTGGAAGAGTATACCGACCTCGGCGCCACGCATGTCAAACTGACTGTGCAGCCGAAGAAGAACGGCGTGAAGGGGTCCGTATTTCCCAAAACAATTCAGTTATCGTCAGATGGAACGGCATACAAGAAGCTGATTTCGCTGAATGGCGTACAGACGAGTGACAGCGAGGTGAAGCTGCTTATTAACCCCAACCGGCTCACGCACCAGTATCTCATCAAAGGCCTGCTGACGGACGAGAAGCTGATGGTTAAGCAGGATGCCGGAACGATTTATCCGAAAAATCCAGCGGACAAGTCTTGCATCCGCAGTATTGAATTCGCGTACAGGACAGCGGACGGCGAATATCTGTGGAGCCTGAGGAATGACGGGAACCACTATGAAACAGATTACAGCGGCAATCCGGAATTAGTCAAGCAGAGAGGCGCTGCCCGGATCGAAGTCAGGGCAATGACACAGGAAGCCGCAAACATTACGGTTACCGTGCAGCCGATCAAGAAGACCAGCACCAAGGCCATCAAGGGAGAAGTTCACACGGTAACGATCCCCATGGTAAACAGCTGGCGCGCCAAGCCTGTGATCACGAGCCTTACGCAGACAGGCATCCGGCAGGCGACGCTGTGCTTTACGCAGAATCAGAACCAGGTGAAACCGACAGCCTTCATCATCTATGGCTTCAAGTCCAAAGCCGTAGTAAGGGTAAAAGATGGAGAACTGACGCTGCCCGCGGCGACGACGGGTATCACTGCTGTGGAAACGATCAAGCAGGAGGACGGCACTTATCTTTATAAGATCACGGGTGCTGTTGCTGCAGAAGGTGAACATTCTTTTAGTGTCAAACCTCAGCTGACAGTTGACGGGACGAAGCTGAGCGGTGAAGTGAGTGATGAAGCGACGCTGGATGTGCTGCTCAAGACGAAGACCGGCGTGCTGAAGCTGATGCTCGGCCCATGGAAGGACGACGGCAGCGGTGAGACCGGCAGCGTGACCGTCACCTTCGCCAGCATCCAGCCCAAGAAAAACGTCGAAAAGTTTGTCATCTCCCTAGCGGACGCGGACAGCTTCGCCGGTGCCGACGCATACAAGAAAAAGATGACTCTGACCTATAAGCAGGCGAAGGACGATGACGGCAACGGCTTCTATGATGGGCTGTATCACGCGGTCTTCACCGGCGTACAGAAGGGGAAGACGTATTCCGTCCTGGCAGAGACCTTTACGGTGGATGCGGGCAGGCTGGTGGACAAGACGCTGAGCCTCGTCTACGGCGAGAGCCCGAAGGACGAGAAGCTCGCGGAAAAGCCGGATGTCAGCGCTCTGCCGGAGAAGATCAATGCGGCTGCAAACGGCAAGGATGCAGCGGGCAACGCGGTCTACATCGGGACGCAGGTGGACTTTGCGGAACTGCTTGATGAAGGCGACTACGACCTCAGTATCGATGATACTGTGCGGCAGTTTATTTCAGTTCCGACAGAAGCTGTCACGCATATCGAAGCGGGCGAGCACAAGGTGCGCCTGGCAAGGGTGGACAGAGAGACCGGGGAAGTTGGGACCTGGTCAGACGCCTTTACCCTGACGGTGTACGAAGACCTGGAAGCAGTCAGCCTGAAATCGGCTGCTGACAGCATTCTCATTGTTGGGACCATCGTCCTCCTGCCTGAGGTTAAAGGCGGAAGCGGAGAATATGCCTATAAGCTGTCTGTGTCAGTCAATGCTGAAACGGCAAGTGAAGCACAGGGGCTGGAAATCCCCGCACAGAACAAAGGCACCTACACCATCACAACTGAAGTGACGGATGTGAACCTGACGAAGGACGGGGTGCCGCTGGGCGCCGGCTTTGCAGAGAGTGTTACGGTTGAAGTCGGCGATACGTTCACGGTCGGCGATCTCACCTACCGCCTGAAAGAAGAGGATCCGACGAAGGTGATGGTGAGCGCGTACAGCGGCAGCGATGCGGAAGTCATCGTTCCGGCCACGGCGACGGAGGAAGCGAGCGGACGCAGCTTCGCCGTTACCGAGATCGGCGAAAAGGCGTTCTACGAGAATGCGAGCCTCACCGCCATCACCCTGCCCAACGCGATCGAGGTCATCGGCGTCAGCGCCTTTGAAGGCTGCACGTCGCTCTCGACAATGAACTCGGTAGACAATCCATAAGACCGAAAATAGGATAATCAATCAGCCCCCGCTTTCGCGGGGGCTGAATCCATATCGGTACGATAACAGGACTTAATCTGTGCCTGCCGGGATCATACAGATGAGGGTGAAGACGCCGTTCTCTGCGCGGCAGGTGAGCGTGCCGCCGTGCGCGCGGACGACTCCCTGCATATTGGAAAGCCCGTAGCCGTGCGGGAGATCATCCTGGGATTTGGAAGTCGCAAAAAGATCGTCTCGGCGCACCCTTTCGCCGGAATAGGGATTGACGATCTTGATGACAAAGGTACCATGCGTGATCCCGCCGGAGAGGCGGATCAGGCGCTGGTCTTCGGGCAGCCCGGCCACAGCTTCCGCAGCATTGTCCAGGGCATTGGCAAACAGGGTGCAGGTTTCCATAGGGGAAAGAACCGTAAACCCGCGCAGCGAAAGGTAGTTTTGCAGTCGGATGCCTTTTTGCGCAAACGAGGACGCTTTATAGGAGAGCAGCGCGTCCAGCGTGGCATCGCCTGTTACAACTGGGGATTCTGTGCTTTCGGCCGCTTCGCTGAGCTGGCAGGCGTATTCCCGCAGGTTGTCGGTCCGCTCGGCGGAGGCCATCTGTTCGATGGTGTGGAGGTGATTGGCGATATCATGGCGCAGTGCGCGCACCCGCTCGCTGCTCTCCTTCTCGGCAAGAAAGAGCCGGTACTGTTCACGCAGCTGCTGCTTGGCGTGCTCGTTTTCCGCCTTCAGCCGGTTCAGGGCGAAGTAGATTTCGGAGTGGATGAGCACGATGCCTGCGGAGACGCCGAAAAAGAGCGCACAGCCGCAGACGGTCAGCCGCTGCCTGCCGGTGAGAGGCAGTGTGGTATCGCCGAGGATTTCAAACAGGATGAGATTGGCCAGAAAGCAGGAGATCGCCGGGAAAAGGCCCAGGAACAGTTCGCGGATGCTGACGTCGCGGCTGCCGTCCTGCCGAATGACACACCGACCGAGCAACGCGACGGAAACGATGCGCAGCAGCCCGGTGCAGAAGATGAACAGAGGCTGATCCTGGACGGAAAACAGCACAAAGAAGATCTGCACGACGCTGAAGCAGATGCCGAGGAGAATGACGAAGAAAGCGGAAAGCCACAGCGCGTACCGCGGTCGTACGTCGAGAAAAAGCAGCGACCAGCCGGAGAAGAAAGCGGTGAAAAGCAGGTAGCGCAGCCCGGTGCGCACAAGGCCGCCGCCATGGTCCAAGAAGAGCAGAAGCAGAAGGCCTGCAATCAGGACGGATGATGAAAGAATACGGCTGCGCTTCGGCGGGAGCCCGCGGGTGAACAGCAGCCAGCCGCAGGCAAAGACCAGCAGATACAGCGCGCGGGAAAGGGAAGACTGCATAACGCTCATAAAAACTGTTCCCCCCAAAGCAGCGCCAGCGCTTCCCTCAGCGCCTTACGCCGGTGCTTGCTGACGGGAATGCGCGTGCCATCCTCCATGATGACATCCTGCGCACCGATCGTCTGAACCGCTTCGAGGCTCACGAGATAGGCGCTGTGGCAGCGGAAGAACCGGCCGGACAGCGCCTCCTCCGTCTCCTTCATCGTAGAAGGGCTGACAAGGCTTTGGCCGCCCTTCAGGCGGAGTATGACATGGCCGCGCTCGGTCTCGGCATAGAGGATGTCGCGGACGGGTACGCGCGTAGCGCCATCCCTAAGACGCACGGAAAGCGCGGCCGAGCTGCGCTCCTGCAGTTCCGTGAGCGCACGGCCGACGACTTCCGTAAACTGTTCGTAGGTCAGGGGCTTCAGCAAAAAGCGGTATGCCTGCACCTCGTAGCCCTCGATGGCGTAATGCACATAGTTGGTAAAGAAGATGATGGTTGCATCGCAGCCGGCACGGCGGATAGCGCGGGCTGTCTCGATCCCGTTGGTCTCGCCCATCTGCACATCCAGGATCATGAGATCATACCGGGTGAAATCAGCTGCCAGCAGCGCGCTGCCGTCCGGGAACTCATCGATGCGCAGCGCTGTGCCGGAGGCCTCGGAATAAGCGGCAAGATACTTTTTCAGCTGCCGGCGGATCGCGCTTTCATCATCACATACGGCGATGGTAAGCATGGGTCACCTGCTTTCTTTCATGCATTTATCATAGCACCCGGAGGGGACTTTGAGAATGCTTTCCGGATAAATTGAGCCCAGTTATCGCCTCAAAATGACCAGTTGTCCGGCGCATCTTGAATGACGCCCTGTTATTGTGATAAAAAGTGAGCAAGGAATCCCGAACCCAAATAAGGAGGAGAGATCATGAAGAAATGGTTGGCACTGGCGCTTGTCCTCGCGATGACGATCGCGGGCACCGCGCTGGCGGACGGCATGACGCCCGGCACCTACGAGGGCGCTGGCGAGGGCAACAACGGCGCAGTCAAGGTGCAGGTAACGGTCACCGAAGACGCCATCACGGCTATCGAGGTGAAGGAGCACATGGAGACCCCGGGCATCAGCGATCCTGCGATCGAGTGCCTGCCGGCTTCCATCGTGGAGAATCAGAGCCTGGCGGTGGACACCATCTCCGGCGCCACGAACACCAGCCGCGCGATCCTCGCAGGCGTGGAGCAGGCGCTTGCCGCTGCAGGCGCGGACGTGGAAGCGCTGAAGGCGAAGACGATCGAAAAGACGGCCGGCGAGCCCATCGACGAGACGGCGGACGTCGTCGTGGTCGGCGGCGGCGGAGCGGGCCTCTCTGCGGCGATCGCCGCGGCGGAGAGCGGCGCCAAGGTCGTTCTGGTCGAGAAGACGATGGTCCTGGGCGGCAATACGATCCTCTCCGGCGGCAAGTGGAACGCGGCCGATCCGGAAATCCAGGGGAGGACCGAGACCGTCGGCGGTCAGATCGAGACGCTGAAGGGCTATCTCGAAAAGGATCCTGCGACCTTCCCGGCTGGCTATGACGAGACCCTCAAGACGCTGCAGGGACAGATCAGCGAATACCTCGCAGGCGATACCACCTACATGTTCGACTCCATCGAGCTGCACATGATCCAGTGCTACGAGGGTGGCCTGCGTCAGGACCTGGACGGCAACTGGATCTACGGCGACTACGATCTCGTGCGCACCTTCGCGACGGAGAGCCTGCCGGTGCTGCACTGGATCCAGCAGAACTGGGAGATGCCCTTCCAGGACAACGTGACGACCGTTTACGGCGGCCTGTGGAAGCGCGGACACTCCCCGATCAACGAGCAGTCCAAGGGCGCCGGTTACTTTGAGAGCGGCCGCGCATATGCGGACAAGCTGGGCGTAAATTTCATGTTTGAGACGGCGGCCAAGAAGATCGTGATGCAGGACGGCCGCGCCGTGGGCATCGAAGCCGAAATGAGCGACGGAACGCCGGTGACCCTGCACGCGAACAAGGGCGTCATCATCGCGACGGGCGGCTACGGCGGAAGCGTCGAGCTCGTCAAGGAGTACAACAACTACTGGCCGGCGCTCCCCGAGGAGATCACGACGAACAACGCGCCCGGCGTTACGGGCGACGGCATCTTCATGTGCCGTGACGTGGGCGCAGACCTGGTCGGCATGGGCTTCGTGCAGCTGATGGCGCTGTCCCACCCCGTCACCAACGGCAACACCGGCCTCAACAGCAACCCCGAGCAGACGCTGTACGTCAACCAGCAGGGCGTCCGCTTCGTCAACGAGTATGCGGCGCGCGACGTCATCGCAGCGGCGGCCTTCGCCCAGACGGATGGCATGTTCTTCTCCATCGACGACTTCGACACCGCGCACATCCGTTACACCGACGAGCAGCTGGCCGGCTGGGTGAAGCAGGGCTACATCTGGACGGCGGACACGCTGCCGGAGCTGGCGCAGCAGATCGGCATCGACCCCGACGTGCTGGTGGCGACGGTCGAGCAGTATAACGGCTATGTGGAAGCGGGCAAGGATCCCGACTTCAATAAGGACGTCATGGATGCGACCATCAAGACCGGCCCCTTCTATGCGACGCCCCATAAGCCGAACATCCATCACACGATGGGCGGCGTGCACATCAACACCAAGGCGGAGGTCATCTCCACCGAGGGCAATGTGATCCCCGGCCTGTACGCGGCCGGCGAGGTCTGCGGCGGCATCCATGCGGGCAACCGCCTGGGCGGCAACGCCGTTGCAGACGCCTTCATCTTCGGCAAGATCGCGGCGGATTCCGCTGTCGCCGAGTAAGCCTGCCAAAGGCAAAGCCTGAACAGAACAGCATCCCCCGCTTCCGACGGAAGCGGGGGATGTCTTTGCTTGTTTAAGGGGAAACGGCTTATTTGCCGGCGCCCTTGCCGAGGTAAGCCGCCTTGACGGCGGGATCGTTCAGCAGGTCGCGTCCGGTGCCCTGCGTGCCCAGCATGCCGGTTTCCAGTACGAAGGCGTAGTCGGCGATGCGCAGGGCTGCGTTGGCGTTCTGCTCGACGAGCAGGATCGTGATCCCCTCCTCGTGCAGCGTTTCGATGATCTCGAAGATGTTTTTGATGATGAGCGGCGCAAGACCCAGGGAGGGTTCGTCCATCATGAGCAGCTTGGGGCGCATCATCAGCGCGCGGCCGACGGCCAGCATCTGCTGCTCGCCGCCGGAAAGCGTGCCGGCCAGCTGCCAGGAGCGCTCCTTGAGGCGGGGAAAGAGCTGGTAGACGTGTTCGATGTCCGCCGTGATGTCGTCCTTCCGGAGATAAGCGCCGATGCGCAGGTTCTCCAGCACGGTGAGGTTGGGGAAGACGCGGCGGCCTTCCGGCACCATGCACAGGCCTTCGGAGACGATCTGCTGCGGCTGCTGGCCGCTGATGACGTTGCCGTCGTAGGTGATGGTGCCGCTCTTGATGGGGACGAGGCCGGAGATGGCGCGCAGCGTGGTGCTTTTGCCCGCGCCGTTGGCGCCGATGACGGCGACCGTCTGCCCCTTCTCCACCTCAAAGGAAACGCCCTTGAGCGCCTCAATGCCGCCGTAGCTGACCTTGAGGTTCATGACTTTCAGCAGGCTCAAAGCTCGTCCCCTCCTCCCAGATAGGCGTCGATGACCGCCTGGTTGTTCTGAATCTCGGACGGTACGCCCTCGGCGATCTGTTTGCCGAATTCAATGACATAGATGCGGTCCGAGATGCGCATGACGAGGTTCATGTGGTGCTCGATGATAAAGATGGACAGGTTGAACTCGTCGCGGATGCGGCGGATGAAGTCGCCCAGCTCGTCCGTCTCCTGCGGGTTCATGCCGGCGGCCGGCTCATCCAGCAGCAGCAGCTTGGGCTTTGTCGCCAGCGCGCGGACGATCTCCAGCAGGCGCTGCTTGCCGTAGGGCAGCGAGGTCGCCATCTCGTCCCGCAGGTCATAGAGATCCACGCGGCGCAGCAGCTCCTCCGTATCCTTGCGCATCTGCCGCTCCTCCGCGCCGTTCAGGCGGAATGTGGCGGACAGAAGGTTGCTGGTGCGGCGCAGGTGATGCGCGGTCAGCACGTTTTCAAACACCGTCATGGAGGAGAAGAGACGGATGTTCTGGAAGGTCCTCGCGATGCCCATGCCGGTGATCTGGTCGGGACGCAGGCCCGTGATGTTGTGTCCCAGCAGCGTGACCGTACCGGAGGTGGGCGTGTACACGCCGGTGACGGCATTGAAGGCTGTCGTTTTGCCCGCGCCGTTGGGGCCGATGAGCGCGACGAGCTCGCCGGGGTTTACGACCATGGAAAAATCATCCACGGCGATGACGCCGCCGAACTGCATAGTCAGGTGGTCGATGCGCAGAACGGGATCGCTCATTTGCCTTCACCTCCCTTTGCCGGGCTGCGCCGCTTTCGGAAGAGATCGGGCAGCTCGCGCGTGCCCATGATCCCCTGGCGGAAGAAGAGCACGACGATCATGATGATGATGGAGAAGACGACGAGGCGGAAGCCGTTGCGCAGCAGCGGCACCTCAAACCCGCCGATGACCTGCTTCTGATCCAGGAAGCGGAGCCACCACTCGGAACAGGCGACAAACAGGAAGGAGGACAGGCAGCTGCCCGTCACGCTGCCGATGCCGCCGATGACGACGATGAGCAGGATCTCATAGGTCATGGCCGTGGTGAAGCTCTTGGCTTGCACGGTCGTCTGATACATGGCCAGCATGGCGCCGCCGATGCCTGCAAAGAATGAGGAGACGCAGAAGGCCATCTGCTTGTGGCTGGAGAGCCGGATGCCCATGGCCTCGGCCGCGATCTCGTCATCCTTGATGGCGCGCAGAGCGCGGCCGAAGGTCGAGTTGATCAGAAGGACGATGACGGCGATGCACACGCCGGAAATGAGCAGGGGGACCAGTGTGGACAGGTAGACCGTTATCTCGCCCTGCGCATTGCGCAGATTGAAATCGTTGAAGGTGGGGAAGAGGCGCAGCATGTTGCTGCCGTTGGTGACGGGCCCCAGCTTGTCCCACTGGAAGACCGTGCGGATGATCTCCGCAAAGCCCAGGGTGGCGATGGCCAGGTAGTCGCTCTTGAGGCGCAGGACGGGCAGGCCGATCAGCAGCGCGAAGAGGGCGGCCACCAGCCCCGCGAGGAGCATGGCGGCGAAAACGGGCAGGGTGAACTGCACCACGCCGCCGTTGTAATACTGGTAGACGATGGCGCGCTGGGCAATGGGCACTGTAAAGATGGCGTAGGTGTAGGCACCGATCAGCATAAAGCCGGCCTGACCCAGGGAGAAGATGCCGGTGAAGCCGTTCAAAAGGTTCATGGAGACGGCCACAAGCGCGTAGGTCGCGCCCTTCTTCAGCACCGTGAAGAGCATGGAGGTGGGCGGGATCAGCTGCTCGGCGATAAAGACGGCCGCATAGAGACAGAGGATGACCAGCGCGGAAAGGACGGATGCGCTGTCCCATTTTTTCTTTGCCATATGCACCCCTCCTTAAACCTTGTCGATGGTCTTCTCGCCGAAGAGGCCGGTCGGCTTGACGGCGAGGATGACGATGAGCAGGGCGAAGGTGAAGGCATCCGAGAAGGTGGCAAGCCCCATGGGCTTGGCGATGAGACCCGCCTTGAAGAGGATGATGTCCAGTCCCTTGATGATGTTCTCCGCGATGCCGATGATAAACGCGCCCACGACCGCGCCGGGGATGGACCCGATGCCGCCGAAGACGGCAGCAACGAAGGCCTTGAGGCCGGGCATGGCGCCGCTGGTCTGGATGACCGTAGTGTAATTGGTGAAGTAGAGCATGGAACCCACACCCGCCAGGAAGGAGCCGATGACGAACGTGGTGGAAATGACGCGGTTGATGTTGATGCCCATCAGCTGGCTCGTCTCAAAATCCTTGGAGACGGCGCGCATGGCCATGCCCACCTTGGTGTGGTTGATGAGCTGCACGAGCGCGAACACGAGGACGATGGTGAGGATGGGCGTGACCACGGTGACGACCTTGGTGGTCGCGGGGCCGATGGTGACGGAACCCGAGATGAAGGGGATCGTCGGATAGATCTGGTTCAGGCCGCCCGTGATGTAGAGCACGAGGTTCTGCAGCGTATAGGAGACGCCGATGGCGCTGATCATGACGCTCATGCGCGGCGCGGTGCGCAGCGGCTTGTAGGCGATGCGCTCGATGGCAAAGCCGATGAGGCTGGTGAGCAGCAGCACCAGCGGGATGCAAACGAGCAGCGGAACGCCGCTTGCAGCCATGTAGACCATGATGATGCCGGCAACCATGAACACGTCGCCATGGGCGAAGTTGATGAGGCGCAGGATGCCGTACACCATCGTGTAGCCGATGGCGATGAGGGCATACTGGCCGCCCACGGAAATGCCGGACAGCAGATAGGGGAAGACAGTGTTGAACACAGGGAGTTCACCCTTTCATAAGAGAAGGCGGCGGCAAGCGCCGCCGCCCTGGATTTTCGGAAGCGAGCCGGATTACTCGACGGTCTGCTCGGTGACGAACTCCCAGTCGCCGGTTTCGTTGTTGACCTTCTTGACGAAAGCGGAGTTGCGGATCGCGTCGCCGACCTCGTCAAAGGCGATGGCGCCGGAAACGCCGGTGAGCGTGACACCCGGCAGGGCGGCCATGACGGCCTTGCTGTCGGTGGAGCCGGCGGCCTTGAGGGCTTCCAGCGCTGTGTAGTAAGCGTCATAACCCATGACGGTCACGGCCGCGATCATGTCGTTGCCGCCGTTGTTGGTCATCGCTTCGCTGTCGCTGGCGAGCCAGGCCTTGAAGCCGCTGTCAAACGCTTCGTTGGCGCCTTCCTGATAGAAGGTGGTGACGGTGAGGGCGACGTTCGTGCCCTTGGCCGCGTTGGCTACGACATTGCTGTCCAGTGTGTCGCCGCCGAGGACCGGGAAGGCAGCGCCCTGGCTGGCAGCCTGCTGCACGATCTGCGTCGCGTAAGCGATGGACACGGGGCTGAAGAAGACCTCCGCGCTGTACATCGCGGCGTTGGTCAGATAGCTGGTGAAGTCGGAGGTGCCGGTGGGGAAGTACTCGTCCACGACGGTGCCGCCCAGCGCTTCGAAGGCCTGCTTGAAGTAGGTCACGAGGCCGACGTCGTAGTCGTTGCCCAGCTCGGCCAGGCAGTAAGCAGTCTTCGCGCCCAGCGTGTTAAACGCGTAGTTGGCGAGGACGGTGCCCTGGAAGGGATCCAGGAAGCAGATGCGGAAATAGTGGCTGTTGCCGGCGGTGACCTGCGGGTTGGTGCAGGAAACGCCGATGGCCGGGATGCCCGCGTCCGCGAAATACTGGCTGCCCGCGATGGAAACGCCGGAGCCGTAGGAGCCCAGAACGACGGAAACGCCGCTGGAGACCAGCTGCTGTGCGGCGCTGGGGGCCTTGTCGGTAGAAGAGCCGTTGTCGGCGTACACGAGCTCGACGTCATAGGTCACGCCGCCGATCTCAACGGTCGGGGTTTCCTTATTGGCGTACTGCATGCCCAGCATTTCCTGCTTTCCGCCGGCGCCGCTGTCGCCGCTGGCCGGCTCAAAAACGCCGATCTTCACGGTTTCGCCCAGCACCATGGCGGGGATCATCAGGCACAGGACAAGGGCCAGTGCAAGAACCTTCTTCATATCGTTTCCTCCTTTAAGCGGATAAATTTAGGAGTATTATATCAGCGCGGTGAAGCGTTTGCAAGACGGAATGATCAAAAATGCAAACAAATTTCAAAAACAAACGTAATTGTGCGGGCGATTTCCATTTTTACGTTTCAATTATTCATTCTCGATAGACGGGGACCTCATCCACCGTCAGCTAGCGCTGACGGTCCCCCTTCTAACGTCATGCCCTGAAGAGGGCATGATCCCCGGCAGAGCCGGGGACGCACGCTGCCGGAGGCAGCTGCGCCAAACCCAAAGGGGAAGGTTATCAGGAATCGCATCCACCGTCAACTAGCGCAAATCCCATAGGGGAAGGCGAGGGATAGACAGAGAAGATTGTTTAGCCTTGGCTCCCCTGAAAGGGGAGAACACGTCGACGGCAGAGCCGTCGATCCCGCCGATGGCGGGACGTACGCCGCCAAAGGCGGCTACGCCAATGCTGTCAGGCCGAAGGACTGACTGAGGGGTCATAATGGGGAGGCAGGAAACGAAACCCCACCACCGCGCTGTACGCGCGGTCCCCCTCCCCTGTGAAGGAGAGGCAGGAGAATCAAAAGATCTCACCGGTACAGGTGGCATTTGCCTTCAGGCATGAAACGCACCAGCATCTCCCAGATCTCATCCTGCGGGGCGCCGCAGCCTTCGGGCAGGAGGAAGGCCTGCTCCGGCGCGGGGTAAAGGTAGATCGCGGAGCGCACGCGGCAGGCGGCATAGAGCTTGTCCCAGGGAAATTCTGCATCTTTGCCCTGCGGCTGCTGCACATGCACGCCCAGACGGCGCAGGCGGACGGTGTAGACGAGGCGCGGGGGTTTCAGCTTCGCCCGCTTGATCTGCGCGGAGACCTGAGAGAAGAAGCTTCCTATATAAACCAGCGGCAGCCCCAGGCCGACGGCCAGCAGCACCCCGCCCAGCAGGCCGCCCTGCTCCTTGCCGGAAAGCAGGCTGATGAGGGAGAAGCCGGTGAAGATGAGGGCGAAAAGGAGGGGCCGCACCCATGCGCGGCGCCGGCGGAAGGTATTGAATACAGCAAAGCGGCGGAACTCGGCAGCGCCGAGGCGGACAGACAGGACGAGCTCATTTGCCATGGAAAAGCCTCCGGGATGTTTTTGTTTATTGTGCCACCGTGAAAAGACTTTGGCAAGAGCCGGACGTGTGTGTATTTCTCACAAAAGAGGCCGTTTTTACAGTTTTCCCATATCCGGGGCTGGAAATAAGTAAAAAAATGTGATACATTATAACAAATGTTTCGGCGAAGAATCAGCCGAAACGAAAAGTATAGGAGGAATCATCATGAAGAAAACGCTTGTTCTCATCATGGCTCTCGCTCTGGTGCTCGTCAGCGCCGCTGCGATGGCCGACCCGGTAACCCTGACCTACGCCGAGGTGAACCCGGTCAATGGTACTGTCGTCGGTGATGTAGCACTAGCTTTCAAGGATAAGCTAGAGGAGCTTTCCGGCGGTGAAGTACTGGTGGATATCCAAGCTGGCGGTGTGTTGGGCGATGAAAAAACCGTACTGGCCAATATCTTGGGCGGCGATACCTCTGTGGACATTGTCCGCATCTCCGCTTTCGCACTGAATCAGTATGGTGCCCAGAAGAGCGTGTTCTTGACTCTGCCTTATGTTTTTACAAGTGAGGAGCATTATTGGAAGTTTGTCGAGAGTGACTTGGCTAAGAGTATGCTGGCTGAGTCAAAGGAAGTTGGGCTGCCCTTCAATGGCTTGGCCTATGGTGAGGAGGGTTTCCGCCATTTCTTCTCTAAGGTAGATATCCAGACCATTGAAGATCTAAAGGGCTTAAAGATTCGTGTGTCCGATGACCCGATCATGACTGGCATGATCAAAGGCTTAGGTGCCGCATTCACCCCTGTTTCCTTCGGTGAACTGTACACTAGCTTGCAGACTGGTGTTGTAGATGCAGCTGAGCAGCCTATCACTAACTATCTGTCAAACTCTTTCCAAGAGGTTGCTCCATACATGCTGAAGGATGGTCACACCTTGGGTACCATCGAGCTGATCGCTACTGATGCTGCTCTGGCTAAACTAACTGAGGAACAGAAAGCCATGGTGCAAGAGGCTGCTGACTACGCAATGGCTGTCTGCAAAGAATCTGTTATTGCGAAGCAGGACGAAGCTCAGCAGAAGCTGATTGAATTGGGTTGCACTGTCACTGAGGTTGAGGATAAGACCCCTTGGCAGGAGGCTACTAAGGATGTGCTGAATGCTAATATTGCTGGCATGGAGGATATCTACGACGCTATTTTGGCGTTGCAGTAATCATGCTGACAGTCTGACCTTTGTCACAATCAATCGGGGGGCGCAGGGTTTGACCCCTGCGTCCCCCGGTTTATGCTCCTAGGAGGTAACCCGTATGCCCACATTCTTCCATACGTTGGAAAAACTCAAGCCCATTTATGACTGGGCTTACAGGATCATGCTAGTCATATGCAAACTACTTCTGATTGCAGATATCGTCATCACTTCGATTACAGTGGCTGGACGCTACTTCCCGTTCTTCACTGCACCTCATTGGAGCGAGGAAATTATATTGACATTGATGGTATACATGGCAGTGCTTTCGGCCACTTTGGCTATTCGTAAGCGCAGCCACATCCGTATGACCGCTTTTGATAAATATCTGCCTCAGAAGGTATTGCTGAGTCTAGACTTGATTGCAGATTTAGCTGTGCTGTTCTTGGGCGTTATCTTGTTAGTACAGGGCTCAAAGGTGGTTAGTCCTACCGGAAATATCGCTAAATTTGCCAAGTACTCCTCGTTGCCGAAGCTAAGCCAGATTTGGATGTACATGCCTGTGCCAATCGCTGGTGTCAGCATGATCATCTTTGAGTTGGAACAGGTGTTCCTGCGCATTGAAGAGTACTTTGTTAAGAACTATGAAAAGGAGGCACAGGCGCAATGAGTGGCGAAAGTTTATCGACGCTGATTCTCTTGGGTAGCTTCCTGCTGATGGTTTTCCTACGATTCCCGATTGCTTATTCAGTGGGTATCTCCACAGCACTGTGTCTCATAAGCATGGGCCAGAACCTAACAGTATTGCCGATGCAGATGGTCAAGGGCGTATGGTCCTTCTCTCTCATGGCGGTGCCGTTCTTCATTACCATGGGCGTGCTCATGGGCACGGGAGGCATCTCAGACAAGCTGATCGCTTTGGCCAACTCTCTGGTGGGCTGGATGCGCGGCGGCCTTGCGATGGTGAACATCGTGGCCAGCTATTTCTTCGGCGGCATTTCCGGATCAGCTTCAGCAGATACCGCGTCTCTTGGATCAATTCTAATTCCCATGATGGTAGATCAGGGATATGACGTGGACTTCTCCACGGCGGTCACCATCACCTCCTCGTGCGAGGGCTTGCTGGTTCCGCCCAGCCACAACATGGTCATTTACGCCACGACGGCGGGCGGCGTCTCCGTCGGCGCGCTGTTCATGGCGGGCTATCTGCCGGGCGCGATCCTCGCCATCTCGCTGATGGTGGGCAGCTATATCATCTCCGTCAAGCGCAATTATCCTAAGGGTGAGCGATTCTCAATAAAGAGCTTTATAAAACAGTTGAGTATCTCCTTCTGGGCCTTGGCAGCTATCCTGATTGTGGTAGTGGGAGTTGTGGGTGGCGTGTTCACCGCGACAGAGTCTGCTGCCATCGCAGTTATCTATTCGCTGATTGTCTCCGTATTCATCTATAGAGGTTTAGACTGGAAAGGTGTCTGGAAGGCGCTAGAGAACTGCGTCGACACTCTAGCTATTGTGCTTATCCTGATTGCCATGTCGGGTGCCTTCGGATACTGTCTGACCAATCTTCATGTGCCCACCAAGGCCGCAGGATTGATCACGAGCGTGTCTAACAATCCTATCGTTATCGCGCTGCTTCTGAACCTCATTCTGCTCTTCCTGGGCATGATCATGGATATGGCGCCGATCATCCTGATCGCGACGCCCATCCTGCTGCCCGTTGCGACCTCCATAGGCATCAACCCGATCCAGTTCGGCATCATGGTGGTTCTGAACTGCGGTATCGGGCTGCTGACGCCGCCGGTCGGCGCCGTGCTGTTCATCGGCTCCGCCGTGGCGAAACGACCCATGGAGAAGGTGGTCAAGGCGACGCTGCCCTTCTACATCTGCATGCTGGTGGCGCTGCTGCTCATCACCTTCGTGCCGCAGATCTCGCTGATCCTGCCGCACGTGTTCGGGTATCTCTGATAAACGGTTTTTTCCAGCCTCCCCTTTGGGGGAGGTTTTTTTTACCACCAAGGAGACCGTATACGCCTGCAGCCAAGCGTATTGACTTCATTTGCCGGACGGTGGATAATTCCGTTGAAGAGATCTGACTATAAGGGCAAAAAACTTCAATGAATGGGTTTGAAAGATGGAAATCAGCACAGAGGCTTGCTCAGGAGATCTCCAGCGGCAGAGCAAATAAGGATCCATCAAGGGGGAAGGGTAAATGAACAAACCAGACGCAGGCGCGCCCACGCACATCAAAATCCGGGGCGCGCGGGTGCACAATCTGAAAAACGTGGACGTTGATATACCGCTGGGGAAGATCGTGGCGGTCGCCGGTGTATCGGGATCCGGCAAATCGTCATTGGCGCTGGGCGTGCTGTACGCTGAGGGGTCCCGCCGGTATCTGGAAGCGCTGTCGACCTACACCAGGCGCCGGATGACGCAGGCGGCCCGCGCAGACGTGGATGAGGTGCTCTACGTCCCTGCGGCGCTGGCACTCCACCAGAGGCCGGGAACGGGCGGCATCCGCTCCACCTTCGGCACGGGCACGGAGCTGCTGAACAGCCTGCGCCTCATGTATTCCCGGCTGGCGAGCCACCGCTGCCCGAACGGGCATTACGTGCAGCCCTCCATGGCCGTGGCGGCCGGGCAGGAGCTCGTCTGCCCTTCATGCGGCGAGCGCTTCTACGGCCCTTCCGCGGAGGACCTGGCCTTCAACAGCGGCGGGGCCTGCCCGGAGTGCGGCGGCACGGGGACGGTGCGCACGGTGGACCGGGCGACCCTCGTCCCCGATGAGGGCCTTACGATCGATGGAGGGGCCGTCGCCCCGTGGAACTCGCTCATGTGGTCGCTGATGACGGACGTGTGCCGCGCTATGGGCGTGCGCACCGACGTGCCTTTCCGTGAGCTGACGCCGGAGGAGAAGGAGATCGTCTACGACGGCCCGATGGTCAAAAAGCACATCTTCTACCGGCCGAAGAGCAAGGAGAGCGTGACTGCCGGGGAGATGGATTTCACCTATTACAGCGCGGTTGCGACGGTGAAAAACGCCCTTGCCAAGGTGAAGGACGAGACAGGCATGAAGCGCGTGGAGAAGTTCCTGCGGGAGGATGTCTGTCCTGCCTGCGGCGGCACGCGCCTTTCCGACGCGGCAAGGGCGCCGCTGCTGCGCGGGATCCCGCTGGATGCGGCCTGCCGCATGACGCTGAGGGAGCTCCTCGCGTGGACGCAGGGGGTGCCCGCTTCCCTGCCGGAGGAAATGCGGCCGATGGCGCTCAGCATCTGCGAGGCGTTTGCCTCGACGGCACGGCGGCTGATGGACCTGGGGCTTTCTTATCTGTCCCTGGACCGTTCAGCCGTGACGCTCTCCACAGGGGAGCGGCAGCGGATGCAGCTGGCACGCGCAGTGCGCAACCGGACGACAGGCGTCCTTTACGTGCTGGATGAGCCATCCATCGGTCTGCACCCGGCCAATATCGAGGGCCTGAAGGGCGTGATGCGGGACCTGGTTGCGGACGGGAATTCCGTGCTGCTGGTGGATCACGACACCAGGATCCTCCGGGCGGCGGACTATATGATCGAGATGGGCCCGGGGGCTGGCGCGGCGGGCGGCAGGGTCGTCGCCCGGGGGACCGTCGGGGAGCTGGCGGGCAGCGCAGCATCCGGGATCGGCCCATACCTGTCCGGCGAGGCGGAGAAGCGCATACGGCCCGAGATCCCGGCGAAGGCGCTCTTTGAGCAGGGCGAGATCCGGCTTTGCACCGGCGCGATCCACACGGTGAAGCCGCTCCGGGTGCGCATCCCGAAGGGGCGGTTGACGGTGGTGACCGGCGTTTCGGGCTCCGGCAAGACGACGATGGTGTTGGAAAGCCTGGTGCCCGCGCTGGAGGCGGCGATCGCAAAAAAGTCGCTGCCGCCGCATGTGGAAAGCATCCAGGCGGAAGGCATCGAACATGTGAAGCTGATCGACGCTACGCCGATCGGGATCAATGTGCGTTCCACCGTCGCGACCTATGCGAACGTGCACGACGAGCTGCGCAAGATCTACGCGAGAAGCGCCGATGCGCGTGAAAAGGGGTATAAAGCCGGCGATTTTTCCTATAATACAGGCAAACTCCGCTGCCCCGTGTGCGACGGGACGGGCACCATCAGCCTGGATGTGCAGTTCCTGCCGGACGTGGAAGTGCCGTGTCCGGAATGCCGGGGCAGCCGGTACGCGAAGGCCGCTTACGGCCTGCGGCATCAAAACAAAGACGGCAAGAAGCGCTCCCTGCCGGAACTGATGGCGATGGACATCAGCGAGGCGCTCCAATACTGCGTGGACATGAAGGGCGTAGCCCCCAGACTGCAGGTGCTCTGCAATCTGGGCCTCGGCTACCTCACCCTGGGGGAGCAGACGCCGAACCTCTCCGGCGGCGAGGCGCAGCGCCTCAAGCTCGCGGAGGAGATGGGCAGGATCCAAAGCAATGCCGTTTTCATCTTTGATGAGCCGACGATCGGCCTGCACCCTTCCGATGTTGAGACGCTCCTGTCGGTGTTTTCCACGCTGATCGACAGGGGCGCGACCCTCGTGGTCATCGAGCACGACGCCGACGTCATCCGCAATGCCGATTATGTGATCGACATGGGGCCGGGCGGCGGAGAGGAGGGCGGCCGCATCGTGGCCTGCGGAACGCCGCAGGAGATCCGCGCCTGCCGGGAAAGCCTGACGGGACGGTATCTGGCGGAGTGAAACGCCCGGCGGCATTGCAAAAACTGCCAAAACGCAGGCCGGAGTCTTTTCAATAGCCGACTTGCGTGATACAATACAGGTGAATACATATAAAGGAGTGGATTCCCATGGCGCAGCTTAATTATGATGTCCTCAAAGCATCCGGTTACAAGGGTTTTGTGCTTGAGAAGGCCCCGGAGAGGGTCATGCAGTTTGGCGAGGGCAATTTCCTGCGCGCCTTCGTCGATTACTTCTTCGACATCGCCAATGAGAAGGCCGGCTGGAACGGCAAGGCTGTGCTCGTGCAGCCCATCGCGCCCGGCCTGGCGGAGCTGATCAACAAACAGGAAGGCCTGTACACGCTCTATCTGCGCGGCAGCGAGAAGGGCGAGAAGGTGGATGCCAAGCGCGTCATCTCCTCCGTCAGCCGCTGCCTCAATCCTTACGGCGGTGACTGGGACAAGGTGCTGGAGCTCGCGCGCAGCGAGGATCTCGATATCATCGTCTCCAACACGACGGAAGCCGGCATCGTGCACGACAACGAGAGCACGTTTGACCAGGTGCCCCCGACCAGCTTCCCCGCAAAGCTCACGCGCGTGCTCTTTGAGCGCTGGCAGGCCGGACGCAAGGGCATCGTGATGCTCTCCTGCGAGCTGATCGACAACAACGGCAAGGAACTCCTCAAGTGCGTCAACCAGTACATCGACGACTGGAAGCTGCCGGAGGATTTCCGCCGCTGGGTGAACGAGGAGAACGTCTTCTGCTCCACGCTGGTGGACCGCATCGTTCCCGGCCGCATCCGCGACCCGAAGGAAGTGGCCGCGCTGGATGCTGCCAACGGCTACGAGGATCCGCTGACGGACGTGGGCGAGGTCTTCGGCGTTTGGATCATCGAAGGACCGCAGGAGCTGGAGGACCGTCTGCCCTTCAAGAAGGCCGGCGTACCTGTGCACGTGGTGCCCGATGTCACCCCCTACAAGAAGCGCAAGGTGCGCATCCTGAACGGCGCGCACACCGGCTTTGTGCTGGGCGCGTATCTCGCGGGCTTTGATATCGTGCGCGACTGCATGAACGACGACGTGATCCGCGGCTTCATGAACAAGATGCTCTACGACGAGGTCATCCCGACCCTGCCGCTGGACAAGAAGGACGTCACCGAATTCGCAGAGGCGGTTCAGGACCGCTTCAACAACCCGTTCGTCAACCACGAGCTGATGAGCATTTCCCTCAACTCCACCTCCAAGTGGCGCGCGCGCAACATGCCTTCCTTCCTCACATATGTGGAGGAGCAGGGCAAGCTGCCCGCCTGCCTGACCATGAGCTTGGCCGCCTACATCGCCTTCTACTCCAATGACATCAAGGAGCTGAACGAGAAGGGCCTGGTCTGCCGCCGTGCGAAGGGCAACGAGTACACGGTGAGCGACGACCGCTGGGCGCTGGAATTCTATTTCGATCACAAGGACGACACGCCGGAAGCACTGGTACACGCCGTGCTCACCAACGAGCAGATGTGGGGACAGGATCTCACGAAGATCGAGGGCCTGGAGGCCGCGACCGTCGAGAATCTGAAGAAGATCCGCACCGAAGGCGCAAAGGCTGCTTTTGCCGCGTGCCTGTAAGCGATCCAACCGGCAGACGGGGCCGTTAACCTGTCCGCTCCCCCTCGCGGGGAGCGTTTTGAATTCATAACGGAGAGCTGCCATGGATATGCAGATGGAATTCCTGCGCAAGATACCGGAGCCCGAAGCGCTTAAAGAGCGCTTCCCCGTCGACGACTCGATCCGCAGGGTCAAGCAGGCGCGTGACGCGGAGCTGACAGCCCTCTTCACGGGGAAGGACGACCGGCTGCTGCTCGTGGTCGGCCCCTGCTCGGCGGACCGTGAGGACGCCGTGCTGGAGTACATGGAGCGCCTGGCGAAGCTGCGCGACCGCGTCAGCCAGAGGCTGCTGATCGTCCCGCGCGTGTACACCAACAAACCGCGCACCAAGGGCACGGGGTACAAGGGCATGCTGCACCAGCCGGACCCTGAAAAAGGGGAGAACCTCTTTGCCGGGGTCATCGCCATCCGCGAGATGCACGCGCGCATCGTGAGGGAAACCGGCTTCACCTGCGCAGAGGAGATGCTCTACCCAGAAAACCACCGCTATCTCTCCGACCTGCTGGCCTACGTGGCGGTGGGCGCCCGCTCGGTGGAAAACCAGGGGCACCGCATCGTAGCCAGCGGCATCGGCATCCCTGCGGGGATGAAAAACCCGACGGCGGGCGATCTCACCGTGATGATGAACTCCATCGCGGCGGCGCAGAGTCCGCAGGAATTCATCTACGCCGGCTGGGAGGTCGTGACGCACGGCAATCCGCTGGCGCATGCTATCCTGCGCGGCTACGTGGACAATTTCGGAAGGAACCACCCCAACTATCACTACGAGGACCTGGAGGCGGTGGGCGCGCTGTATGAAAGCTACAAGCTGGCCAACCCCGCCGTCATCGTGGATGTAAACCACAGCAACTCCGGCAAGCGCTATCTGGAGCAGATCCGCATCGCGAAGGACGTGATGCACAGCAGGAAGGTGGAGCCGCACATCCGCAGGCTGGTCAAGGGGCTCATGATCGAGAGCTACCTGGAGGACGGAAACCAGAAGATCGGCGACGGCCGCTACGGCTGCTCCATCACCGACCCCTGCCTGGGCTGGGAGAAGACGGAACGGCTGATCCTGGATCTGGCGGAAGAGGCGTAAAACGGAAAAGCGGATAAAATCAAGGCATATAAAAAGCTGTAAATGCTTTCTTCAGAGAAATGGCTTTTCTGTATTTTCAGAAGGAAGCATTTACTTTCTGTATTATTAAAGCTTAATGCAAAAAGAAAAGATACTGTGACAATTGAAACGCATGCATGTGTTTAATAGGGAATAAGCTGTTGAATAGCCTCCCCTTGCTGATTATAATCAAACATTGATGGCTTGTAATCCTTTTGATTAAAAAGAAAGAAGAACTATGAAACAGAAATCGGTTAGTGTGGCACAGATTACAGCGGCCGTAATGGCATTGGTAACCGGACTCTTCTTATCATTACGTCCTGAGTTCCAATTCTTTCGGAATGGCGGTATATCTGGAAATTTATTGGATTTGGCAAAGTGCTTTAAGCCGAAACCTCTGATTGATCTTGTCCTATTGATAGGGTTTTACAAAGTATACCGATTTGTGCTTCAGCAATTGAAAGAGATGAAGGCACGGAAGAGAACCGCATCGTGTGCAGCAGTTTGTGCTTTAATCCTGTCTATATTCTATACGGCAGGTGCTGCATACGAAAACAGATCACCGGAGTGCCTTTTCGGGAGCAGTCTTCAGGTTTTTAAAAGTATCATTTCAATTTGCGGTGTTGAATGTATCCTTTTTGCCGTATTGGTCATTCTCTGGCGCAGACCGAACACATTATTAATATACGATTCTCCAAAGACAAAAAAAGCAGGAAGTCTTTTATCCTTATATCAGGTGCATCTTGCCCAAAAGCCTTTTCTTACGACATTTATAACACTTTTTATTTTTTATGCTTTGCAAATCGTACTATTCTATCCTGGCATTTTAATGGGGGATACCCCATTGGAATTGGCCGAAGGCTTTCAGATGGAGACCTATAGGCCAAGTGTACAACTGCTGTATGAGGGCAGCCGTTTAACAAATCATCATCCGATACTGCATGTGATGTTTTTGCACTTCTGTGTGCAAGCAGGAATATGTGCGTTTAACTCATGGAATGCGGGGATCCTGATTTATGTGCTGCTTCAAGAGCTCTTGTTTTTGTCCGTGGTATCTATGTCGCTTTCGGAGTTAAAAGAGCGGGGATTGTCAGTAACGGGATGCACACTCTATGTTTTCTTCTTCTCGATCCACCCCATCATTCAGAATTACATCAATCTCGTTACCAAGGATGTCATTTACGCGTCTTTTCTATTGCTCTTCATACTTGCGCTGAGCAGAAATACACACAAGGAGAGGAAGCGTAACACGGTTCTGATGCTGATTGCAAGCATAGGGATGATGCTCTTTCGCAATGAAGGCGTTTATGTTCTTTTGTTGACTTATTTTACGGCATTTTTACTGTTTAAGAGGAAACGGCGCCAGTACTTGATCTGGTTGGCCTTTATCGCTACACTATACACTGGCTGGATGAACATTGTATTACCATTTTTCCGGGTTTCACCCGGAAGTATAAGGGAAATGCTTTCGGTTCCCTTTATGCAGACAGCCAGGATCGTTAAGCTATTTCCAGAAGACATCACCCCGGAGGAAAAAGAAGTAATTCGTTCGGTCCTGGACTATGAGAGACTGCCGGAATTGTATGATGAACGTTCTGCAGATAAGGTTAAAGCAACATTTAAGGACGAGAACAAGGATAATCTGAGTGACTTCCTGAAAGTGTGGGGCTCCATATCCAGGCGTCATCCAGATGCCTTCATTGATGCTTTCTTCTACTGGAAATATGATTTTCTTTATCCGTCAGAGAGACTTTCAGAACAAACTTATAATTATACCAATTGTTATGAGTTTATTCATCAAACCGTAACATGGTACTGTAAGCCCCTGGAACCGAATCTTGTGCAGCCTGTCCATCTGCGAAGAGCAGCACGCTTTTTAGAAGAGATGCGAAAAGTGATTCTACGTATGCCTCTGTTTGACAGCCTTGGTTCTGCCGCAGCATACGTTTGGCTTATGGTTATAGCCGGGTTTGACGCGATCAGGAGAAAAACTCGCGTGGGAATTCTCATGTTGATCCCTTTGTATGTTGGTTTGGCGGCGGGACTCGTCGGCCCGACAGCTGCTACGTATTTTCGGTATATGTTTAGTATCGTTGTCGCTTTACCTTTTGTTGTTAGTTATATATCAATTGAAAATCCGTTGTGTCATCGAAACACAGTATAAGACAGCTCTCCCACTGATTTGGCTTTTTTGCTTTGGGCGCGTTGCAAAACAGTATACTACAGAAACAGAGGTACTGGCTTACCCGACAAGGGTTGGCTGGTGCCTCTTTTTGCGTTAAAGTCAAGTTATAAAAAAAGCAAGAACAAGAGAAAACAATCCATACTTTCAAGTATTAACCTGATACGTGATCAACGCACATAACAATGATATGGCTCCCCTGTAATGAGCAGGAGAGCCGCTTTTTCTTTGCCTTTCCAAAAATAGGATTTTCCTATTTTTGGTATTTTCTTTTTATATTTTCCTTTTTTTCGGGCGGATGCTATGCTGGAACCACAAAGGTAAGGGTTTACGGAAAGGAGCGGATGCAGTTGAAGATTTCGAGGATCGATCAAAGTCATTTGGGCGCGAAGAGCATTTTCTACATTGACGGTGAAATCGTCGGCGAACCGGGAAAGCGCCACATGCGCAACCAGATGTATGTGGAAGCCTTCTTCCCCAGAGAGCAGAAGCATCCCTGGCCCATCGTCTTTTTCCACGGTGCGGGGCAGACGAACCTCAACTGGCTGATCACGCCGGACGGGCGTATGGGCTGGGCGGATTACTTCGTCTCAAAGGGATATGCCGTTTACCTGTGCGAGCAGCCCAGCCGCGGGCGTTCCGCCTATCACCCGGAGGACAACGGCCCCAGGATGTATCACTCGCTGGAGTCGCTGCAGCGGTTCATGTCCGCCGCTGGCTCCTGGCCGCAATCCGCCCGGCATACGCAGTGGCCGGGCGAGGGGACGATGGCCTTCACGGATGAAACGGACAGGCAGTTCATCGCCTCTCAGGTGGAGTACCTTCCGCGAAATGCAGATTCTCAGCGGCTCGTGCTGGATTGCGGCGTTCGGCTGCTGCGGGAGATCGGCCCGGCCATCCTGATCACGCATTCACAGGCCGGCCCCTTCGGCTGGCTGCTGGCTGACGCGGTACCGGAGCTCGTCCGCGGCGTCGTTGCGCTGGAGCCCTCCGGACCGCCGTTTTCGGCGGATCTCACGTGTGAGAAGGCGCAGAATTACGGCATCGCCGACCTTCCGATGCATTATGAACCGCTGATGGAGCGCCCGGAGGATTTCCGTCTTCAGCTTCTGCCTTCGGATGATCCGGAGCGCAACAGCGGATGGGTGCTGGCGGAACCAGCGCCGAAGCTGGTGAGGCTGGCAGGGCTCCCCATCTTCGTGGTGGTCAGCGAGTCCTCCTATCATGCGGGCTATGATCACCTGACCAGCCATGTGCTGTCACAGTGCGGCGTGGAACATGAGTTCATCCGGCTGGAGGAGCACGGGATCCGTGGAAACGGCCACATGATGATGCTGGAGAAGAACAACCTGGAGATCGCGGATCTCATTTTGAACAGAATTGAAAAAATCAAATAAGGAGGCAATCCCATGCAAGCGAAAAAGCGTCAGTTCAAGGTTCCCCACTCACTAGCGATCATCCTCGTGGTGATGCTCGCGGCAGCTGTTCTCACCTATGTCATCCCCAGCGGTGTCTTTGACAGGGTCAAGGACGAGGGCGGCCGGACCGTCGTCGTTCCCGGCAGCTATCATGCGGTGGATAAGACGCCGGTCAATCCCCTGAGCATCCTGGAGTATGTGTTCCCCGGCCTGCAGAGCGCCGGACAGATCATCTTCGCGCTGCTTTGCGCGGGCGGCGGTCTGGGCATCGTGCTGGCGACCGGCATGTTTCAGGGTGCAGCCTGTACGCTGAGCAAAAAGGCCAAGGGCAAGGAGTGGCTGGTCGTTGCGGCGCTGATGGTGGTCTTTGCGCTGCTGTGCATCCCGATCAACCTCAACTACTTTATTCCGTTTGCTCCGCTGGGCATCATCATCGCCATGGCGATGGGGTATGACGCGATCGTCGGTATTTCCATCATCATGCTGGGCGGCGCGGTCGGCTTCTCCTGCGGCGCGATGAACCTGCCCAACACGGGCACCGCGCAGGCGATTGCGGAGCTGCCGGTCTTCTCAGGAATGGGTTACCGCCTCTTCTGCATGATCCCGTTCATGATCGTGACGATCCTCTTTGTCGTCCGCTACGGCGAGAAGGTCCGCAAGAATCCGGAGAAGAGCCTGGTCTACGGCACTCCGCTGGACTTCGGCACCTTTGATCCCGATAACGTGCCCGAGTTCGAGAAAAAGCACATCCCGGTCGCCATCGTGGTGCTGGCCTGCATCCTCTACATGATCTATGTGGCCATCTTCTCATCCCTCAGCTTTGCCAAATCCGTTGCCATCTTCCTGTACATGGGCGTCCTCTCCGGTCTCGTCTACCGTATGCCGGTGGATGAAATGTGCAAGGAGTTCTGCAACGGCGCGAAGGGCATGGCGACGACCGGCATCCTGCTGGGCTTTGCGTACGCCATCTCCGGCATCCTGTCCGCCGGAGGCGTCATGGATACGGTCGTCAACGCGATGGCCAATGCGCTGGGCCTCTTCCCGGCGATCATTCAGGCGCCTGTGATGTTCTTCATGCACGTCATCATCAACTTCTTCGTCACCTCCGGTTCCGGCCAGGCGGCGGTCACCATGCCGATCTTTATCCCGGTGGCGGACCTTGTCGGCATGTCCCGTCAGACGGCGGTTCTGGCCTTCAACTTCGGCGACGGCTTCTGCAACTTCATCCTTCCGCACGCTGCGGCAACGATGGGCTTCGTCGGCTGCGCCAACATTCCCTTCACCAAGTGGTTCCGGTATGCGATCAAGCTGTTCGCGATTTGGTGCGTCGTCGGCTCCGTGCTGCTGATCGTCGCTTCCCGGATGGGCTACTGATCACGCGCTATCCCTCCTTCTTCCCCATGGGGCGAGCCATGGGGATTTCTGTCGTTTTTCATGTGCGGGTATGGTATACTGATTCCTGCGGAAGGGGATGAAAGGACATGACGGACAAAGAACTGCAGTACATCCTGGCAATCGCACAGGAAAGGAATGTTACCCATGCGGCCGAGAAGCTGCACCTTTCGCAGCCGTCGCTGACGCAGACACTGCGAAGGATCGAGGGGGAGCTTGGCTGCAAGCTGTTCATGCGCCGCAAATACGGGCTGGACCCAACGCCGGCGGGGGAACTGTACCTCACCATGGCCCGGGATATCCTGGAGCGGATGAACCGTTTCGAGCAGGATATCCAGCAGATGATCAACCCGCTGTCCGGGAAACTGACCATCGGCGCTTCCTGGTACAACACGCTGCTGTTCCTGTCCGATGTCATCCATGAACTCAGCGTGCGTTTCCCGCAGGTGGAGATCAGCCTGGTGGAAAAAGGCACCAATGATCTGGAAGAGCTGTTTGCAAGCCGCCGGCTGGATATCTTCCTGGCACATGAATACCCGACGGAGTTCGGCCACGGCAAAAGGCAGATGGCAAAGGATGTAAGACAGGAGCTCCTGCTCAAGGAACCGTTCTGCATGGTGGCACACGAAAAATTCGGGCTGGGGGAAGGGACGGTGGATTTGCGTGCGCTGGAGGGAATGCCCTTCATCAGCTTTAATGACAGCCAGCGGATCCGCAGGATAACGGACTTTGCTTTTGCTAACGCGGGGATCTCCGTCAAGCGCGTCGTCAGGACGCAGAGTTTTCCGGGGGCGATGGAGCTTGCGGAGCGCGGGATCGGCCTCACCGTGCTGCCCCTGTATTACGTCCGGAATAACCTTGCGGCAAAACCGTGTCTTCATCAGTATGCCATTGATCCGGCGTATCACGCCTATTGGTCGGCTTGTGTTTACTACCGCTGCGGAGAGTACCCGGACAGGCTGACGCAGGGCGTGCTGCCCATCCTCCGCGATGCTGCCCGGCAGCTCAGTGCAGAGGGGTAAAAGATGACAGAGACATATGAATAAGGCGCAGAAAACCGGCCCCGCCTTTGCTTGGAGGCGGGGCCGGCATATTGCGTTATAAACCGGGAAAGTAACTTTTATTCAGCTGTGCAGTCCGTGATGACAAAGACCGTAGGTGCGTCATAGGGCGCGCCCATCGCCTGCGCAGCCAGCTCCGAATAGAAGCCCGCGCCAACAAAGTCGCCGATGCCCTCCGCATCTTCGCCGACGGAGACAGTCACGTTCTTCGTGCTGCAGCGCTCGACTTTGGTGACGGGGATACCGGCTTCTTCCGCTTCAAAGCCGCCGGCATAACCCGTGATGCCGCCGATCCAGGAGCAGCCGCCTGCCGCGGTGATCGTGACGTTTTCAGCAGTGCAGTCGGAGAAGTGCTCCGAACCGAACCCGCAGCCGGAGATGCCGCCAAGACCGTAGCAGTTTGCACCCGCGGTGACGCTGCCGGTGGCTGTGCAGCCTTCCACGCTGGTCATTTCCAGACCGCCGCCGATGATGCCCGCATTCGCCGTATCATCCGGGAGAACGATGGCTGCGGAAGCATCGCATTTGCTGATGAGGCTGGACATGCCTGCGCCGACGATGCCGCCGTACATGCCCTCGCCGCTCATTTCACCGGCGTGCGCGGTGACCGTGCCGTCTTTCAGGGAGACGCGCTTCACCGTGGAGCAGAAAGCGTAACCGACGACGTCGCTTACCATGGTCATGCCGTCCACGGAAGCCTTCTCAACGGTGAAGTTGCCGATCTCAGCGTTTGCGATGCAGCCGAAGAGGCCCAGGGACCAGCCTTCGGGCTGGTTGATGACGAGATTGGAGATGACGTGGCCGTTGCCGTCGAAGGTGCCGGTGAACGCGGCAGAAAGATCCGGCATCTCCGCCGCCTCGCCTTCCGTGCCCTGCTGCACGAAGGCGCCGAGCGGCGTCCACTCTGCGCCGGAAAGATCGATGTCGGCGGTGAGGACATAGTTGCCGGAGCGGTTTTCATTCATAGCAGCAAGGCCTGCGGCGTCCGAAACCTCGATGACCGGGGCAAGATCCGTTTCCACCACATAGTTTGCTTCCTTCGTGATGTAGCGGATGCCGGTGATGCGCTTGCCCTTCAGCGCCGCGTATTCAGCGCTGTCCAGGTTCAGGCCGAACTGCGTCTTGCGCCAGATGTTTTCCAGGTGACGCAGACCCACACGGGTGCCGTCTTCCGCAGTGAGGACCACGCCGCTGACGTCGGCGGCATCCAGGGCGGACAGCCCGGAGACGCTGATGACGACGTCCTTGTGGCGGTCCACGATATAGGCTGCCTGGGCGGCGACGGCTTCATCCTTACCGGTCACAGCGCCGAAGGCCGGCTTGTCGCCGAGGGTGAGCGCCTTGTACTGCGCGGGCTCTTCCGAAAGGACATACCAGGAATAGGAAGGCGCCTCGAAGAGCGCTGCCGCGCCGGTGTATTCGCCAGACTGCTCTTTGCCCTTGAGGGTCACGGTGATGGCGACGCTGCTCTCATCCGTCACCTCGGTGCCGCCGAGGGTGGGCAGGGCGGTCAAGTCCTCGACAAAGACGGGGAAGATGACGCCGCTGATGTCAGCACCGTCCGCGCCGACATGATAGGAGCCGCCGACGAGACTGCCGGCGCGGGGCTTTGCCAGGGTAGCGGAGGCGACCGCATCCAGACCGGAAACGTCCGTCACCTCTGCGGCATAGAAATCAGCATAGGGGATATTCATGAGGACGTACCCGCTGCCGCCCTCCGCGCAGCCAAAGGCGGACAGGGTCAGCAGGATGCACAGGGAGAGAATCAGAGAACCGATCTTTTTCATAAGTTCCTCCTTTACATTAGTTAGATAAGACTAACAACAGGATTATACGACCGGTTCAGCCGCGTGTCAATCCCGAAAAACGAACTTGTACAGAAGATGGATGGGAAAGATGCGCCCCGCCTCTTGCCGGAGGGTTACAGCCGGTGATGAATCATGATATAATATCGAAGATAAACGACACGGCCGGTATTCGGCAAGGCGCGGGAGGAAGTCACAAATTGAGAAAGATCAGAAACCTCGTTATCGGCGGCATTGAGAATAAGATCTTTAATCTGATCCTCATCACGGTGCTGCTGGCTGTCCTGGCATTCGGTGCGGTGACGGCTTACCACAGCAATATGCTGACCCGGTTGACAGAGGAAACCGGTGAGCGTCAGCGGGAGTCCATCGCGGAGATCACCGATTCCGTCATGGATCAGGTGGTAGAGCGGAACATGGACCGGATCACCCAGCTGGAGGCCGCGATCGCCGACGAACTGTTCCACGGGCTGAAGACCCGTGTTGAGATGCTGGGCGAGTATGCGGGCAAGCTGTATGATGATCCGGCAAGCTGCCCGCAGATGCCGTACGCAGGGCCTGACCCTGACCGGAACGGAGAGGTCATGGCCCAGCTGATGCTGGCGGACGGCGTGGACGCAGGCGACCCGGAACTGGCTTTCCGGCTCGGCGTCGCGGCGAACATGTCGGAGATGATGGCATCCCTGTACGGGGTTTCAGCCGAGACGAACTCCTGCTTTATCGCCCTGCCTGAAGGCGCTTTTCTCGTGGTGGACGACCGCTCCGCTACGAAGTTTGACGAAGCGGGCACGCTGATCCATTACGATCCGCGTACAAGGCCGTGGTACCGGCAGGCGGTGGAGGCGGGCGGCCTCATCTTTACCGATGTGGAAATCGATGCCTTCACCGGGGATATCGGGATCGTCTGCGCCATGCCGGTGTACGTGGACGGAAAGCTGACGGCAGTCGTGGGGTCCGATCTGTTCCTCACATCGATGCAGGAGACAGTACAGGCCTCCGATGCGGACGGCGGCTTCACGTGTGTGGTCAATCAGCAGGGACACGTGGTCTTTTCACCCAGGACGGAAGGGCTTTTCCGGGTCATTCAGTCCTCGGAGGCGGCGGACCTCAGACAGAGCGGCAGCGCCGAACTGGCGTCCCTGCTTTCGGACGCGATTCGGGAGAAAACCGACGTGCGCCACATCAGCCTGGAGGACGGCAACTACTACATGACCGCGGCGCCGATGAAGACCGTCGGCTGGGTGCTGCTCGCCGCCTTCAGTGAGGAGATGGCGGGGAGGCCTGCGGCGATGCTGGAGGAAAGCTACCGGCAGATCGAAACGGAAGCAAAGGAGACCTACCGCAGCCGGAGCGGGCATTCGCAGACGATGATCCTCATCCTGCTGATCGCGCTGACCGTCCTCATGCTCGCCGGTGCGCTGATCCTGGGCAAGCGGATCGTTAGGCCGCTCAACACCATCACCAAGCGGATCTCCGAACTGAGCGAAGGCAACATCGAATTCCGGATGGAGGACGCCTACCGCACGGGAGACGAGATCGAGGTGCTGGCTGAGTCCTTTGCCGAAATATCCCATAAGACGGTGGCGTATGTGGATGAGGTGCGAAGGGTCACCGCGGAGAAGGAGCGCATCGGCACGGAACTGCAGATGGCGACGCGCATCCAGGCGGCGATGCTGCCCCATATCTTCCCAGCCTTCCCGGACAGGCCGGAGATCGACATCTACGCCGTCATGGATCCCGCCAAAGAGGTGGGCGGCGACTTCTACGATTACTTCCTCATCGACAGCGACCACCTGTGCATCGTCATGGCGGATGTCTCGGGGAAGGGCGTACCGGCCGCGCTGTTCATGATGGCTTCCAAGATCATCATTCAGAGCTGCGCCATGCTGGGGCAGTCCGCGGCGGAGATCCTGCGGAAGACCAACGAGGCCATCTGCTCCAACAACGCGGAACAGATGTTTGTGACGGTGTGGCTGGGCATCCTGGAGCTCTCCAGCGGAAAGCTGACGGCGGCGAACGCCGGGCACGAGTACCCGGTCCTCAAGAGGCCGGACGGCGACTTTGAGGCAGTCCGGGACAGGCACGGCTTCGTCATCGGCGGTATGGAAGGCGCGCGCTACAAGGAATACGAAATGCAGGTGGAGCCGGGCTCGAAGCTGTTCGTCTATACGGACGGCGTCGTAGAGGCGACGGACAGCGCCAAGCAGCTCTACGGCATGGAGCGGATGCTCTCCGCGCTGAACGCCGCGAAGGATGAATCACCGGAGCAGATCCTGAGAAGCGTGCGCACATCGGTGGACGGCTTTGTGAAGGGCGCGGAACAGTTTGACGACCTGACGATGCTGTGCCTGGAGTACAAAGGATCAGAGAAATAAAAAAATCCCTCGCCATCGCGCCGCAGGCGTGACGGAGAGGGATTTTCTTACTTTTTCTTGACCGCCAGCGCTGTGCACAGCAGTACGGGCGCCAGGGCAAAGAGGGGGAGCAGATACCGCGGCAGGGTGCAGGGACCGAGCAGATAGCCGGCCCACAGCGCGAGCATGCCTGCGGCCGGCGCGAGGAAGCGCCTGCGGCCGCGTGAGGCGAGCACCATGCATCCAAAGAGGATCACCCAGAAGGGAACGGCAGGCGCAAAGAGCAGGGAGAGGACCGGTATCTTCTGATAGGCGTTGCGGCGGCAGACCTGCTCGTAAAAGGCCTGAAGCCCCGGCAGCAGGGACACCGTACGGAACCCTTCGATGTCCAGTTCCTGCGTCTGCAGGTATCCCTTGTCGTTCCAGGAGACGTCGGGATAGATGCTGGCGTGGCTCTTGTCATCCGGATACCAGGAGCCGATGTTCAGCTCCAGGAACGCCTCGCAGTAGGGCTTTACGCTGTGTCCTGCGGCGCCCAGCCACAGCTTCAGGAAGCCGGCACCCTCCGATTCGAGTCTGGAGCGGTCCAGATAGCCCTTGGCCGCGTCCGCAAGGTGCGGGTGAACGACGAGACCGGCTTCGTCCGTATACCAGCCGCGCAGCGTTTCGGATTCCTCCTGTGTGAGGGTTCCCTCCGCGTCCGCGCGGACGAGCTGCTGCGCCGGCACGCTGTAAAACTGGAAGCCCGGGAAGGCGGAAGGCGAAAGGGCGGCCTGCAGCGCAAACTGCACGAGTACGGCGGCTGCGCAGCAGCCGAGGCTGAGCAGGACAAGCCGCTTGCGCGCGCCCCTGCCGGCGATGCAGCAGGCCATCAGGAGCGGGATGAGGGAAACCGGCCCGTTGGAGCGCAGAAGGGCGGCCGCAACGGCACACAGGAGGATGCGCAAAAGCAGCGCGGGGGAAAGCCTTCGGCCTTCCAGCAGTTCCCAGAGATCCAGCGAGAGCGTGAGCAGCGCGGCAGCAAAGAGCGTGTCCTTGGTCATGGAACAGGACAGGACGGAAAAGATGGGATGCAGCGCGAAGAGCAGACAGCAGATCAGCGCGGCACCGCTCCCCGCGCGGGCGCGGACAAAGGCGCAGGCGCGCCCCAGCGCGAGGGCGAAGAGCACCATCTGCACGAGCGAGAGGACGAGCAGCCCCGCCGTATAGTCGCCTTCCCGCGCAAACAGGCGAAGGATGCCGTTCTGGAAGGCGCTGTGCAGCAGCGGATGGATGGCAGAATACCCCTGCTGTGACTGGGCAAATTCGCCCGCAAAGTCGTAGTTCAGCATGCCGGGCCAGTAGGCAAGCAGCACCGGAACCCAGCAGAGGAAGATGAGCGCGGCGAAGGCAGCGGTGCCCCGCCCGCTCTTTTTCCCGTGCAGGGAGATCATTGCAAAGCGCGCAAACAGGAGCCCTGTCAGCGGGGCGGCAAGCAGCGGCACGGCGATGCGGCGCAGCAGGCTCCTCGTGCCCGGCAGCAGCTCCCCGTAAAAGGACAGCTCCGCGCCCAGGGAGAGCGCCGCCGAAAAAGCGAGCCCCAGCAGAAGAGAGCGCACCAGCGTCCCTCCCGAGGCCCGTTTCAGCGCGCCGCCGGCAGGCATAAAGCAGCCTAAAAGAAGCAGCAGCGGGAGCATTCCGCTGCGGAAGGCGGCACTGTCCGGGTCAGTGGGGAGGAGATACGGCGCGGCTGCAGCGCAGGCGAGAATGGAGATCAGCGCGAAGGCGGCAGCGTGCTTGCGGACGAAGGACATGGGGGCTCCTTTCAAAAGCCCGCCCGCTTGCGCGGGCGGGCTTTTCAGATTTTCTTATTCTTTTGCGGGCTCTTCCGCTTTGGCAGCGGCCTTCTTGGTGGTGGTCTTCTTCACCGCAGGCTTCTTAGCTGGCTTGGTCTCCTCAGCGGGGGCCTCGGCAGTCTCTGCCTTCGCAGCAGCGGCCTTCTTGGTGGTCGTCTTCTTCGCCGCGGGCTTCTTGGCGGGCTTGGCCTCCTCAGCGGGGGCCTCGGCAGTCTCCGCCTTCGCAGCAGCGGCCTTCTTGGTGGTGGTCTTCTTTACCGCAGGCTTCTTGGCGGGCTTGGCTTCCTCAGCGGGGGCTTCGGCGGTCTCGGCCTTGGCAGCAGCCTTCTTGGTGGTGGTCTTCTTTACCGCAGGCTTCTTGGCGGGCTTAGGTTCCTCGGCGGGGGCTTCGGCAGCCGGCGCCTCGGGCGCGGGCGCTTCGGCGGCGGGGGCCTCAGCGGCGGGCGCCTCTTCGGTAAGCGTGAAGTCGGTGGCCTTGCGGGTCATCTTCTCATAAAGATCGAGGTACTTGCCGGCGGAGGCAAACCAGCTGTAGTCGCCGGTCATGCCGCGGACGATGAGCTTGTACCAGACCTCGCGGTTGTTGCGGTAGTAGTGCACGGCGCGGCGCACGGTGTGCAGCATGTCATGCGCGTTGTAGTTGAAGAAGGTGAAGCCGTTGCCGTCATCCGTGAACTTGTTGTAGGAGAGCACGGTGTCGCGCAGGCCGCCCGTCTCACGGACGATCGGCACGGAACCGTAGCGCATGGCGATCATCTGGGAGAGGCCGCAGGGCTCGAACTGGCTGGGCATGAGGAACATGTCCGTGCCGGCGTAAATGCGGTGCGCCAGCTGGTGATCCATCGCGAAGCGCGCGGCGACGCGGCCCGGATACTCGCTCTCCGCCCAGGAGAAGAGGTTGGTGTACTTGGCCTCGCCCATGCCCAGCACGACGAGCTGGATGCCGGTGGCCATCAGCTCGCGGATGACGCACTCGATGAGGTCGAAGCCCTTCTGGTTGGACAGGCGGGAGATGATGCCGACAACGGGGACCATGGGGTCGACGGTGAGGCCCAGCTCCTTCTGGAGCTCCTGCTTGCAGTATTCCTTGCCGCCCAGGTGATAGGGGTCATACTGCGCGTAGATCATCGGGTCCTTTTCGGGGGCATAGTCGTTCACGTCGATGCCGTTCAGGATGCCGGTCAGCTGCGCGCGGCGCGCCCTCAGCAGGCCGTCCAGGCGCTCGCCGTAGAACGCGGTCTGGATCTCGTCGGCATAGCTGGGGCTGACGGTGGTCAGCTCATCCGCGTAGACGAGACCGGCCTTCATGTAGTTGGCGCAGCCGTAGCACTCCAGCTTGTCGGAGGTGAAGAGGCTGTCGCCCAGGCCCAGCGTATCCTGTACGTCCTTGATGGAGAAGACGCCCTGATACTGCAGGTTGTGAATGGTGAAAACCGTCTTGATGTCGCTGTAGAAGGGGAAGTGCGCGTACTGGATCTTGAGCAGCGCGGGGACCATGCCGGTCTGCCAGTCGTTGCAGTGGATGACGTCCGGCTGCCAGTTCAGGTGCGCCAGCGAATCGATGACGGCGCGGCTGAAGAAGCCGAAGCGCTCGTACTCGTCGCCGCCCAGGCCGTAGATGTAGGAGCGGCCGAAATAGAACTGGTTGTCCACGAAGTAGAAGGTGACGCCCTGGTACTCGAAGGATTTGATCCCGCAGTACTGGTGGCGCCAGCACAGCTCAACCTGGAACTCGCACTCGTCCTTCATCTGGCTCTGCCACTTCTCTGGGATGGCGGAGTACAGGGGGAGGATGACACGGACGTCATGCCCCTGCTGCGCCAGCACGGGAGACAGCGCGCCGACTACATCGGCAAGGCCGCCGGTCTTGATAAAGGGTACGCACTCGGATGCGGCAAACAGTATTTTCATGTCGTGGGGTTCTCCTTTCGTGATAAAACGGGACCGCCGCGCTGACGGTCCCGGATTCAGGCTGGGATCAGATGACGACGTTCTTGGCAATGACGATGGGATACGCGGCAGGGGCAATCAGCCGGCCGTTGCGGCGGATGACGCTCTGCTTGTCCAGGATGCAGTGGTCGATCTCAGCTCCTTCCTGGATGTGCGCATCCTGCATGACGATGGAGTTCTTGACCACGGCGCCCTTGGCGACGCGCACGCCGCGGAAGAGGATGGAATTCTCCACGCGGCCTTCGATCACACAGCCGTTGGCGATGAGGGAGTTGGAGCACTCGCTCTCCTCCACGTAGCGCGCGGGCATATCGTCACGCACCTTGGTGTAGACGGGGCGCTCGGCGGGGAAGAGCTGGCGGCGGAAGCCGCTGTCCAGCAGAGCCATGTTGAAGTTGAAGTAGCTCTGGATGGAGTCGATCTGCCAGGCGATGCCCTTGTACTCGTAGCCGTAGAGGCGCAGGTTGCCGTCGTTCACGCTGCGCTGCAGGATGTCGCGCTCGAAGTCGTGCAGGCCGTTGGCAGCGCCCTGCTCCACCAGCTGACGGAGCAGCTCGCGGCGGACGATGTAGATCTTCATCGAGGCGCACTCGCAGGTGGGCTGCAGAGCGCCGATCTCCATGCCGGTGATGAGGGAGTCCTCATTGATGCTGAAGTAGATGTCGTGCTCGCCCTGGGAAGCGGCCTTCTCACCCTTGTTGTAGAGCAGGGTGATGTCCGCGCCGCGCTCCACGTGGGAGCGGATGGCATCGGTGAAGTCGATGTTGTAGATGGTGTGGCTGTTGGTCAGCACCACATACTCCTGCTTGGAGCGCTGGAGGAAGTTGGTGTTGCTCTTGAGGGCATCCAGCAGTCCGGAGTACACGCCCATGTTGTCGCGCGTGAGGTAGGGCGGCAGGATGACCATGCCCTGCTTGCCGTGGAGGTCCCACTCACGGCCGGAGCCGACGTGGTCCATCAGGGAAGAATAGTTCTTCTGCGCGATGATGCCCACGTTCTTGATGCCCGTATGGACCATGGAGGACAGCTGGAAGTCGATGACGCGGTAACGGCCCGCGATCGGCATGGCCGCGACGGCGCGCTGGCTCGTCAGTTCACCCAGATGAATGTCGTTCTCACCGGTATAGATGAGACCCATGACGTCTTTCATGTGTGCTCCCTCCTCACTGCAGGTCGGCGTCTACCTGGACGCCCGCTGCAACCTTCTCGCCCGCGGCGATCTTTGCGCCCGGGCCTACGACGGCGATGTTGCCGGTGTCTTCTCCGACGATGGCGCCGGCCGCGATGTGCGCGTTCTCGGCGACGATGGCGCGCTTGACGATGGCGCCGCGCTCGATGACGGCACCGGGCATGACGACGACATCCGTCACCTCAGCGCCCGTTTCCACGGTAACGCCGGCAAAGAGGACGGAATGCTTCACGATGCCCTTGACCTCGCAGCCCTCGGTGATGAGGCTGCCGTCCACCTTGGCGCCGTCCGCGATGTAGTGCGGCGGCATGCCCGGGTTCCGGGCGAAGATGCGCCAGCGCTTGTCGGAAAGGTCGATCGGCATCGGCAGGGTGAGCAGGTCCATGTTGGACTCCCACAGGGACTCGATGGTTCCGACGTCCTTCCAGTAGCCCTCGAAGGTGTAGGTGAAGAGGTTCTCGCCGGCTTCCAGCATCTCGGGGATGATGTTCTTGCCGAAGTCGTTCTGGCTGTCGGGCTTCGCCTCGTCCAGCTCCAGATACTTGCGCATCTTGTCCCAGGTGAAGATGTACACGCCCATGGAAGCCTTGTTGCTCTTCGGATGTGCGGGCTTCTCCTCGAACTCGGTGATGCGGTTGTTCTCATCCGTGTTCAGCAGGCCGAAGCGGGAGGCATCCTCCCACGGCACCTCGCGAACGGCGATGGTGAGGTCCGCGCCCTTCTCGATGTGCGCGCGCAGCATGGCGTTGTAGTCCATCTTATAGATGTGGTCGCCGGAGAGCACGAGGACGTATTCCGGATCCCACTGCTCGATGAAGGGGATATTCTGATAGATGGCGTTGGCCGTTCCCTTGTACCATTCGCCGGTCTTGCCGGTCTGATAGGGGGGCAGGACATAAACGCCGCCGTTGGAAAGGTCCAGATCCCACGGGGAACCGGAGCCGATGTAGGCGTTCAGCTCCAAAGGACGGTACTGCGTAAGCACGCCGACCACATCGATACCGGAATTGGTGCAGTTGGACAACGGGAAATCGATGATGCGGAATTTCCCGCCAAAGGGAACCGCAGGCTTCGCGACCTTCTTGGTCAGGATGCCGAGG
>JAFUTW010000012.1 GCA_017484085.1 Clostridia bacterium | reverse complement strand
GCGGCCTTCATCTCTTCCAGGGTGGCGGTGTTGCGGTCGTAAACGCGGAGTTCATGGCCGGCCTTCAGCAGGTTCTTCGCCATGGGCTTGCCCATGATGCCGAGTCCGATAAATGCGATTTTCATAGTGGTTTTCCTCCTTAAAATATATGGTTGAAAGTAATGGGTTAACAGTTTTTCTTTCCCTCCCCGCAGGAAGGGCGAGCCTTACAGCATCGTCATCACCCAGGTGATGAAGGGAACAGTGACGACGCTGAGCAGCGTGGAGACGCTGACGCAGGCGGAGGCAAAGCGGTAATCGCCGCCGTAGCGCTCCGCGATGGCAGCGGTGTTGGAAGCCACAGGCATCGCCAGCAGGATGGTGCAGATGTGCAGCGCGGTCGCCTCGATACCGCCAAGGCGCATGATCAGCGCCATCAGCAGCGGAAAGGCGATCAGCCTGAGACCGGTGATCTTCAGCACGTCCGGGTCGACGAGCACGCGCGGGCTCATAGACCCCATCGCGGCCCCGATGAGGATCATGGACAGCGGAGCGGTCATGTCGCCCAGGTGCGAAATCGCCGAGGCGAACACGCCGGGGATCAGCAGCCCCGTCGCCATGATGAAAAAGCCGATGTAGACGACGACCACCATGGGATTGAGGAGCACGTTTTTGACCCAGGAACCCTTCTGCGGCTTGATGAACAGCCCCAGGCCCACCGTCCATTGAAGGATGCGCGGCGGCAGCAGGTACATGGAGGCCAGAAAGACGCCGGAGGGGCCGAAGACGAGGTTGACGACCGGCAGCCCGGCATTCCCAGCGTTGGAGAACATGCTGGCGTAGCGCAGCACCTTCTGCCTGTCCGGCGGCTCCTTCCGCCAGAGCCAACGGCCGATGACGCCGGTGACGATGCACCCCAGCGCGCTCATGGCGATAACCATGAGGCTGGCGCGGAGTTCCTCGGCGCTGGTCGGCTTGTTGAAGGCGTTCAGCACCATCATGGGCATGGCGATGTCCATCAGCAGGCGGACCAGCACCTCCCGGTTGTCATCCCGGATCATGCGGATCCGGTTGGCGATGAAGCCGACGACCATGTAGAGGAACAGCAGCGCCTGCGAGGAGATCATCCGGGAGACAATTTCATTCAAAAGCGTTCAGCATCCTTTACAGCAGACCCATATCCGTCAGCACGCCGCGCAGCTTCTCACGCTGCTCCTGGGAAAGGGGCTGGATGGGCTTTACACAGTCGCCGCAGTCGTAGCCGATGAGCTTCAGCGCTTCCTTCAGCACGACGGGGAAGGTGCCCATATTGGTGGCGATGCGCAGCTGGGAGAACTTGAACTGGGCCTCCAGGGCGCCCGCGGCGTCCCCGGCCTTGAACTTGTCATAGATGTCCGCTGCGATGCGCGGCGCGACGTTGGCGCAGCTGGCAATGGCACCGCTGGCGCCGTAGCACAGGGCGGCGTAAATCAGCGTGTCTCTTCCCATCATGACGTGGAAGCCTTCCTTGCCGCGGGTGAGGCGCAGATACTCTTCCGTGTTGGTCATGTCGCCGGTGGAATCCTTGACGCCGATGATGTTGTCGATCTCCGCAAGTTTGGCGACCGTGGCGGGCTCCACCGTCACGTTGGTCTTGGGCCGGTTGTTGTAGATGATGATGGGCAGGCTGGTTTCAGAAGCGATCTCGCGGTAATACTCGTAGACCTCGTGCTGGGTCTGGCTCACGAACATGGGGGTCAGCACGCTGAGCGCGTCGATGCCGCCCACCTTCTCCACAGCCTTGGCGATCTTCGCCGCGCCCGCGGTAGTGATGTCGTTGGCGCCCGCGTAGATATCCATACGGCCCGCGACAGCGTCCTTGGTCACTTCCAGCATATGCGCGTAGAAGTCCAGGTCGAAGGCGTAGAACTCACCGGTGGTGCCGAAGGGGAATACGCCGGCGATGCCGTTGTCAGCTAGGTAATCGATCAGGCGGCGGTACGCAGCCTCATTGAATTTGCCGTCCGCAGTCAGCGGGGTGACAACGGGGACGACGATTCCTTTGGGGGTAAAGCTCATGGAAAACTCTCCTTTCTCTTACGCCAGCCACGGCGTGGTCAGCGTGTCGTGCGTGTCAAAGGTCAGCTCCTGCGGGGCGTCCATGGCGGTCACGCCCGGATACCTGCCAGAGATCACATCGGCGTAATACGCTTCTGACAGCATGATCTGTCCAATGTGCAGGCTGTTGGGGATGCGGATGAGCCGCAGGGTATCCGCGCTGACGCGGTTGCAGGTGCGGATGCAGAACTGGATGGCTTCTTTGTCCGTCCACAGGACGGGCGGCATCATGGCGGATTTGACGACCGTGGAGGTCATGCAGTTGGTGTACATGGCATCCGTGTCGATCACGTCGTAGATGCGCTTGGTGATCGCGCTGGCCAGCCCGATGCCCAGGCTGTTGCCGTGGCTCTCCTCGGTGAGGCCGAGGAAGCAGGTGCGCTGCACCTTTACGCCGCCGTGCGCGTACGGGGTGGAAAACGTGCCGGTGATGTTGGGGTCCACCCCGGTGCCGGAGAAATTCTTGCCGATGCGGTCCACGACCAGCACGTCGCCCTCGCCCACCAGGATGGAAGGCATGTTGGCAAACGCGATTTTCAGCAGCTCCGGCTCCCTGTCCAGGATGCGTTCCGGCAGGATGGCCTCGAACATCATCGTCTGATCATACGCGTTTTCCAGACAGGGGATGGCGAAGAGGATCTTCCCCGTGGAGAGCGTCACCTTCGCCATGGTGGGGATGTTGCGGGCGATGATGTCCATGCCGTCGGAGTGGACCTGCTCCGCGCCCTTCTGTTTGCCCAGCCCCACCGTCATCATCTTGCAGGGGCCGCTTTCGACCGGCCCGCGGAAGGCGTTGTGCGGCTTCAGGCGGCAGGAGAGGATGACGCCGTCCGCTTCATAAGCGTTTTTGTCCATGTATACGGGTTTGCCCAGCTCGGAATGGCCCAGAAGGACGGTCTCCATGCTGCTGCGGATCTCGCAGCCCATGGCGTCCTCCGTGATACCGTAGCCGGCCAGCAGCTGCCGCTGCCCCTCCGCCGTGGCGCCGCCGTGGCTGCCCATGGCCGGGACGATAAAGGGCGCCGCGCCGCGGGACTTGACGAAGTTCACGACGGAACGCGTGATGATGTCCACGTTTCGGATGCCGCGGCTGCCCGCCGTGACGGCGACGCTCATGCCGGGCTTTACGCGCTCCGCCGCCCCCGCACGGCGGATCTCGGCGAAGATTTCTTTCTCGATGTCTTCCGGTTCGATGTGCCGGTCGGGAAAACGCTGTCTGGCATGAAACAGCCTGGGCAGCGGTACGTCCCTCAGCAATCGGGACACGGTGCCGTCATTTCGAAGGATCATGCTTTACCCCCTTTTGCCGGTTTTCTTTCAAAGCTGGAATCGATGCCGAGCTGCGCCCTGTATTTGGCGACGGTCCGGCGGGATATCGTGATGCCGCGCTGCAGCAGTTCTTCGGTGATTTCCCGGTCGCTGATCTTCCCCTTTTCCCGGCAGATCCCGGCGATCAGCTCCCGCACGCGCTCCCTGCTGACGCCGGAGGAGACCTCCTGCTGGAAGAAATGGGAGAGCGGGAACGTGCCGCGGCTGCACCAGAGATACTTGCCACGGAGAGCGCGGTAGACGGTGGATTCGCTGATGCCCAGCTCTTCGGCCGCCTCTGCGGCCGTCAGCGGCACCAGGCTGTACTCGGAAAGGAAGAAGGCGCTCTGCCGTCTCACGATGAAGCCGGCCAGCTTTTCCATGGTGGTCTGCCGCAGCTCGATCGCGCGCAGCAGGCGGGAAGCGGAATCCAGCATGTCCCGCGCATAAGCCGCCTCGTCGCCCGTCAGCCCGGCAGCCAGGCGGGAAAAACCCGGGTCGATGCAAAGTCTCGGATAAGCCCGGCTGACGAATACGGTAGCCAGGCGGTCTGCCCCGTCGCGTTCCACCGCGAATTCAGGCACGATGTACTGTACGGGTTCTTCGCTTAAAGACACCGGCGCCGGCGTCAGCGAGGCGATCGTTTCGGCGCAGCGCCGCACCCGTGCCGCGCTGGACTGCGTCTCTTTCGCGATGGCGGAGTAATCCCTGCGGGAAAGCTCCATGAGGTAGCCCCGGACGATGGTCGCGCACAGCGGATCGGCATCCTCCCTTGCCGCAAGCTGCAGCGTGAGGCATTCTGCGACGTCACGCGCGCCGATGCCCGCAGGCTCCAGCGCCTGTACGGCATGCAGCGCCTCCTTGGCGGTCTCCGGCGGTATCCCCGCCTCCTCCGCGTATTCGCGAAGGGGCTGGATAAAATACCCGCGCGGGTTGAGGCTGTGCAGCACGCCGAGCGCGGCGCGGTATACCTCAGGTGAAAGATCGGCAAAGCGGAGCTGCTGCTCCAGCGCTTCCATCGGGGATTCCCTGTGCCCGGGCTCAGGCTGGGTCCCGCCGCTGCGGACATATCCCATCCGCAGGCGGACGGCGATCTCCGGAGCGGCCTCGTCAGGCGGCAGCAGCTCCAGCGCCGGGTTCTCCTGGACGGCCTCCCGCATTTCCGAAGAGAGGTCGTCCAGATTGCCGGACAGCAGATGCAGCGCTGTCTGAAGCCCCGGCGAAAGCCGCTGGCTTTGCGCCTGTTCCAGGCGGGTTTGGGTCATAACTCAGGCCTTCTTTTTCTGGCGAAGGGGTTTCGTCGCATAGATCAGCAGCACCGCGATGGCGATGACAAGGAAGACGGCGCTGATGGGCGAGGTGAGGAAGGGAATAAAGCTGCCCTTGGTGCGGATCATGCCGCGGCGGTAGTTGACCTCCGCCAGCGGCCCCAGGATGAAGCCCAGGATGAACGGCGTCGTCGGGATGTCCAGCTTCTTGAAGGTGAAGCCGATGATGCCGAAGATGATGCACGCGATGACCTGGCTCATGTTGTTCTTGAGCGCGTATGCGCCGATGACGCACAGCACGAACACACAGGGCAGCAGGATGTACTTCGGGATGCTCAGCAGCTTGACGAACACGCGCAGGCCGAAGAACTCCATGAACAGCATGATCACGGAGGAGATCAGCATGGCCGCGAAGATACCGTACACGATGTCCGCCTGGTTCTGGAAGAGCAGCGGTCCGGGGGTCAGACCGTGGAGCGTCAGTGCGCCCAGCAGCATGGCCGTCGTCGTGTCGCCGGGGATGCCCAGCGTCAGCAGCGGCACCATGGCGCCGCCGATGGTCGCGTTGTT
>JAFUTW010000011.1 GCA_017484085.1 Clostridia bacterium | reverse complement strand
CGGTTCAAAACTCATTTCGAATTGACTGTCTTTCTTTGAATCATCCCTTGGGTAGGAATGATTCCGCGTTCTTCCTTTTCTGTATCGTTTTCAAGGATCGTGCCCGCGGTTTCCCGCTGACAGCTTTGCTAGTTTACTACGCGTTCCGTTTTCTGTCAATACCCTTTTTTAAATTTATTTCAAAATTTCGTAATCTTTTTGATCCTGTCTCCCTGTCCGGCTCCCGGCTCTGCCGGAAGCTGCTGTCCCGGCTCAGCCGTCGAGGTCCTCAACCAGGTCATCCAGCAGCCGGTCCGCCTTTACAAAGACATCCGCGTAGTCGGAGGACTCATACGGCTCCGTCCGCCGGTCGTGCTGCTGCAGCAGCCGCATGAAATCAGGTTCTTCGGCCTCTTCGGTCTGCGTGCCCGCCGCGGTGAAATACTCCTCCTCGGGATCCTCTTCCTCTTCGCCGCTCAGTTCCAATTCAAACCAGCTTTGCCGGGTCAATTCATAGTATCGGTTCACAGAGTTGTCGTGTGCCTGCACAAAGCGCAGCCCTTTTTCCGTCTCCATTCCGATTTCCGCATGGAGCGTCGTCATTCCGTTGTGTTCTCTGATTTCCGCGCGTTCCTTTAAAATCTTCATGTTTATCCTCCGTTCCGTCCGCCGTCAGATCGCTACGCCGCGATACTGCGTCATGACCAGTTCATAGTATTTGCCCCGTGCAGCCAGCAGCTCGGCATGACTGCCTTTTTCAACGATTTCCCCGTGATCCATGACGACGATGAGGTCCGCGTCCCGGATCGTTGACAGCCGGTGCGCGATGACGATGCTGGTCCGGTCGCGCATCACGCGCTGCATCGCCGTCTGTATTGCTTTCTCCGTTCGCGTGTCCACATTGGAGGTAGCCTCGTCCAGGATCAGGATATCCGGGTCGGAGACAAAAGCCCTCGCAATAGCCAGCAGCTGACGCTGACCCTGGCTAACGTTCTTTCCGCCGCCTTCCAGAACGGTATCCCATCCTTCCGGAAGGGCCTCGATCATCTTGCGGCACTTGGCCATGTGCGCCGCCTCTGTCAGCCGTTCCCAGGTAGCGGATTCATCCGCAAACCGCAGGTTTTCGCGCACCGTTCCGGTAAACAGAACCGTATCCTGCAGGACGATCGCCATCCGTTTGCGCAGCTCTTTCCGGTTCAGCTCGCTGATGTCCTGCCCGCCGACGGTGATCGTGCCCTCATCCGGATCATAGAACCGCTCCAGCAGATTCACCACGGTCGTCTTTCCGCTTCCTGTCGCGCCGACCAGCGCCACCTTCTTCCCCTGCGGGACATCCAAAGAGAAACGCTTCAGCACCTGTTTGCCCGGCACATAGGAAAAGTTCACGTCTCTGAAAGATACATCCGATCCGGCATCCAGAGAGGGCGCCCCTCCGGCCTGCTCTTCCTGCGGTTCATCCAGCACATGAAACACCCGTTCCGCCGCGGCGAGCGCGGACTGCAGCTGCCCGTAGAGCTGCGCCAGCTCGTTGATCGGCCGGGTAAACTGCTTGGCATAGACAATGAAAGCGGAAATGACGCCGATCGAGATGGTGCCGCGCGCGGCAAACCATCCGCCGAAGGCCGCGATGATAACGAAGCCGATGTTGCCCACGCAGTTCATCACCGGGCCCATGACGCCGCCCAGCACCTCGGCGCGGATGCTTTCCTTCGTCAGTTCATCCGCGGCGGTGCAGAGTTCCTCGTAGGCCGCGTCCTCCCTGCCGTAAGCCTGCACCGTCCGGTAGGAGGAGATCATCTCCTCAACGCCCCCGTTGAGGCTGCCGAGCAGGGACTGCCTGCGCCGGCTGTGCACACGGACGTGCCGCCCGATGAACCTCGTCGCGATGGTCGTGAGGCCAACGGTGATGAGGCTGAGCGCCGCAAGCGGCGGACAGATGAAAAACATCACCGCTGCCGTACCAATGACGGTCATGAGGCCGGATGTCAAAGAGGGCAGCGACTGTGCAACCGTCTGCGACAGCGTCTCCGCGTCGCTGGTCATCCGGCTCATGACGTCTCCGTGCGGGTGCGTGTCCAGATACGGCACAGGCAGCTCGACGATGCAGCCGAACAGATCCTCCCGCAGGCGCCGCACCATGCGCTGGCTGAGCCTTGCGCTGAGGACGCCGGATACGATCTGTCCGGCGCATCCCAGCAGATAAAACGTCAGCATCACAGCAAGCGTCCGTCCGAGTGTGCCCAGTTCTTTGGCTGCGATCATGTCTACCGCGCGGCTCTGCACAGCCGGCGCGGCGATGGTGCACCCCGTTCCAAAGACTGTCGCGGCCAGGAGCGCCGCAAGAATCCCCTTCTCCCCCGCGATCAGCGCGATAAGCCTGCGCAGCGCACCGCGCGCGTCGCCCGCATGCTCCACTTCCGCAAAGGACATCGGCCGCCTGCGCATATCGCCGATGCTGCGCGGACTTCTTCCCTGCTGGCTCATGCCTCCGCCCCCTCTCCGGTCTGAAGGGAGACGATCTCCCGGTAAGCCTCGCTCTTTTCCATCAGTTCTTCATGTGTGCCGCTCGCCGCGATGCGTCCCTCCTCCAGCATCAGGATCCTGTCGGCGTGCCGCACGGACGCCGCCCGCTGCGCGACGATGATGCGGGTAAGCCCCGGGCGCATCCGCTCGACCGCCTCGTAAAGCGCGGCTTCCGTCGCGAGATCCAGCGCGCTGGTCGCATCGTCCAGGATGAGTATCTCGGCGTCTTTCAGCAGTGCGCGGGCAACGGCGATGCGCTGCTTCTGCCCGCCGGACAGGCTGTTGCCCCGCTCCGCGATGACCGTATCATAACCGTCCGGCGTCTCCTCAATGAAGCCATCCGCCTGCGCGGCCTTCGCCGCCGCGACCACAGCCTCCGTGGATGCATCCGGCGCTCCCCAGGCGATGTTTTCACGGACGGTCCGCCCGAATAGTTCGCTCTTCTGCAGGGCAATGGCGATCTTTCCGCGCAGCGCTTCCTTTTTATAGTCGCGCACATCGATGCCGTCCACCAGCACGCTGCCTTCCGTCACATCGTAAAAACGGGGGATCAGGTTTACGAGCGTGCTCTTGCCGGAGCCGGTGGCTCCCATGATGCCGATGGTTTCCCCGGGAGAAGCTTTAAAGCTGACATTCGACAGCGCCGCGGCGCCGTCGTCATTCCAGCGGAAGCTCACGTTGCGGAATTCCACGCTGCCGCGCTCCCGGGTCGAAGCGCCGTGCAGGCCGTCGCGGATCGGTTCATCCTCTTCCAGCACGCTGCGCATCCGTTTCCAGGACGCCGCGCCGCGCGAAATGTTCTGGAACATGATCACCATCCTCAGGATGGAGTTGAGCAGCTGCGTCGCATAGGTCACCGCAGCCATCACCTGGCCCGGCGTCGCCGCGCCGGCTGCGACCTCACGGCCGCCCACGGCAAGCAGCATCGTAATGACCGCATACATGAGCGCGTTGGCCGCCGGAGAAAGCAGCGCAAAGACCAGCAGCACATGCAGCTGCGTATCCGTAAGCTTCCGGTTGGCCGCAGAAAAGCGGAGCTTCTCCCCTTCTTCCCGCACGCAGGCTTTGATGATCCGTATGCCGGTCAGGTCCTCCGCAAGCAGGCTGTTGAGCGCGTCCAGCTCCTCCTGCATCCGGGTAAACAGCGGAGATACGTGGCGCAGGGTCAGAAAGATCGAGGGCAGCAGGATCGGCAGCGCCCCCAGCACGATCAGGGCAAATTTGCCGTCCATCATCATGAGGAAGAACAGGCTGCCCACGATCTGAACGAGCGTCCGGATGAGGCCGCGCACCGTCATCATGCACATGCTCTGGATCTGCGTCACGTCGCTGGTCACACGCGTCACCAGGGCGCCGGCGGAATACCGCTCCGTCTGGGAAAAGGAAAAATGGAGGATACGCTGCAGCGCGTCCTTGCGGATGTCGTTGCCGATGCGCTGACTCGCCGTCTGTGAAAACAGCCCGTTGAGCGCACCGCAGGCCAGCCCCAGCAGCGCTACGCCGATCATGATGACGCCGAGGCGCAGGATAAGCCCGGTATCAAGGCCAAGTACACCCCGGTCCACGATGTCGGTCATGAACCGCGGCTGGAGCAGGTCGCAGGTCACCTCGCCCGTCATCAGCAACACAGCCGCCGCCCCGTACAGGATATACGGTTTTATGTAATGAAACATGCCCAGTCCCTCCCAGAACGTTTTCATTGTACCCGAAATCATCAAAAGTTCAAGGCTGCATTTTCATATGGGCAATCCAAAAAACACTTTTCAAAATACCGCGGGATTGCTATAATAGTTTCGACGGCATATTATGCTGAATAAACGGAAGGAAGGGATATCCAATGAAAAAGTTTCTTGCGATTCTTCTGACCCTGTCCCTCGCGCTCGTCGCTTTTGCGGCTTCTGCTGAGGACGTCCGCGTCGCGATGATCACCGACTACGGCGACATCACCGACCAGTCCTTCAACCAGACCACCTATGAAGCGGCCAAGGCGTACTGTGAAGCCAACGGCATCGACTTCACCTACTACAAGCCCGCCGGCGACTCCACCGCTGAGCGCGTCGCCATGGTCGAGAAGGCCGCCGACGAAGATTACAACGTCATCGTTATGCCCGGCTACGCTTTCGGCGAGACCATCGCGGAAGTGCAGGACGAGTACAGCGACATCAAGTTCATCGCTCTGGACGTGAGCGCCGGCGACCTGGGCGGCAACGAGCCCTCCTCCAACGTCTACTGCGCGGTGTACCAGGAAGAGCTCTGCGGCTACATGGCCGGCTATGCGGCTGTGAAGCTGGGCTACACCCATCTGGGCTTCCTGGGCGGCATGGCGGTTCCCGCCGTCGTCCGTTACGGCTTCGGCTTTGTGCAGGGCGCTGACGCGGCCGCTGCCGAGACCGGCGCTGACGTGACCGTCGAGTACGTGTACGGCAACCAGTTCTACGGCGATGCCGACATCACCGCTTACATGGACAACTGGTATCAGACCCTGGGCGTACAGGTCGTCTTCGCCTGCGGCGGCGGCATCTACTCCTCCGCTGCTGAAGCGGCTGTCAAGGTCGAAGGCGCGAAGGTCATCGGCGTTGACGTTGACCAGGCTGCTCAGATCGACAGCACCTACAATCAGGAAGGCCTGACCGTGACCAGCGCCATGAAGGGCCTGGGCGCCACCGTCAACACCCTGCTGCAGGCTGTTGTCGACGGCAAGTGGGACGAGTTCGGCGGCAAGGTCGACACCCTCGGCCTGGTCGGCGAGGATCCGGATGCCAACTACGTCCAGATCGCTCCCAGCACCCAGTTCTCCGACAGCTTCTCCGCGGATGACTACAAGGCGCTCGTCGCCAAGATGTTCTCCGGCGAGATCACTGTCTCCAACGCCATCGACGCGATGCCCTCTGTCAGCATCACTGTCAATGACCGCGGCACTGTTAAGTAATCCGCTTCCCGGGGATTTATCCCCGGGATTTTGACAAAAGCCCCTGTTTTACCGGTTCGGCGAAGCGGGGGCTTTTGTCAAAATAAACCCGGCGTATCGCGGGCGCGTAAGGGGCGTGCCCGGAGGTTATCCGGAGCTTATTCAGGGAGGGATGCAACTTGGCAAGCGAGTATGCCATTGAAATGCTGAACATCACAAAGCGTTTCCCCGGTATCATCGCCAACGACAACATCACCCTTCAGCTGCGGCGCGGAGAGATCCATGCCCTGCTCGGGGAAAACGGCGCGGGCAAGTCCACGCTGATGAGCGTCCTTTTCGGGCTGTATCAGCCGGAAGAGGGCACCATCAAAAAGGACGGACAGGTCGTGAAGATCAACGACCCGAACGACGCGAATGCGCTGGGCATCGGCATGGTCCACCAGCACTTTAAGCTCGTCGAGTGCTTCACCGTTCTGGACAACATCATCCTGGGTGTGGAACCGGCCGGCAAATTCGGCCTCCTGCAGAAAGAGGATGCCCGCCGCAGGGTCATCGAGCTTTCCGAAAAATACGGCCTGCACGTGGATCCGGATGCGAAGATCTCCGACATCACCGTCGGCATGCAGCAGCGTACGGAAATCCTCAAGATGCTCTACCGCGACAACGAGATCCTCATCTTTGACGAGCCGACCGCCGTGCTGACCCCGCAGGAGATCGACGAACTCATGCAGATCATGCGCAACCTGCGCGCGGAGGGCAAGTCCATCCTCTTCATCAGCCACAAGCTGGCGGAGATCATGGCAGTCGCGGACCGCTGCAGCGTCCTGCGCAAGGGCAAATACATCGGCACCGTAAACACCGCCGATGTGACGATGGAAGACCTGAGCGCCATGATGGTCGGGCGCAACGTCAATTTCCACGTGGAGAAGAAGCCCAGCCATCCGGGCGACGTCATCCTGCATGTGGAAAACATGACCGTCGCTTCCAAGGTGCACAAAAACAACGCCGTAAAGGGCGTGACCTTTGACGTCCGCGCCGGAGAGATCGTCTGCATCGCGGGCATCGACGGCAACGGCCAGACGGAATTCGTCTACGGCCTCACGGGGCTCGAGCCGCTGGTGGACGGCAAGATCGTCCTGCAGGGCAAAGACATCACCAACGCCCCGATCCGCGAGCGCTCCGTCTCCGGCATGAGCCACATCCCGGAAGACCGCCACAAGCACGGCCTCGTGCTCGATTACTCGCTGGAAGACGATATCGTCCTGCAGCGCTACTTTGAGGGTGAGTTTACGAAGCACGGTTTCCTGCGCCGCCCCAACATCCGCCAGTACGCCGAAAAGCTGATCGAACAGTATGACATCCGCTCCGGCCAGGGGCCGGTCACGATGGCGCGCTCCATGTCCGGCGGCAACCAGCAGAAGGCCATCATCGCCCGTGAGATCGACAAGAATCCCAGCCTTCTGGTCGCCGTACAGCCCACGCGCGGCCTCGATGTCGGCGCCATCGAGTACATCCACCGCCAGATCGTCGCCCAGCGCGACGCAGGCAAAGCCGTCCTGCTCGTCTCTCTGGAGATGGACGAGGTTCTGGATGTGTCCGACCGCATCCTCGTCATGTACGAGGGTGAGATCGTCGGCGAACTGGATCCGAAGAAGACGAATCCGGAAGAGATGGGCCTGTACATGGCCGGCGCCAAGCGTGACACCGTGAAGAAGGAGGCGTAAAGCATGCAAAAGAGTCCTAACCGTGAGAGCCTGCTGCGCAAGCCCGGCTTCCAGACGCTGCTTGCCTCGCTGCTGTGCATCGTCCTCGGCCTGCTCGTCGGCTTCATTGCCCTGCTGATCATCAATCCCAGCGGCGCCGGGGAAGCCATCATGGACATCATGCGCAACTTCCTCAACTACAGCAAGCGCACCACGCAGATCAAAAACCTTGGCAATACGCTGGTCAAAACCGCTCCGCTGCTCATGTGCAGCCTCTCCGTCCTGTTTGCCTACAAGGTCGGCCTGTTCAACATCGGCGCGGCCGGGCAGTACGTAGCCGGCGCCGGCGCGTGCATCTACTGCGCCGTCGGACTCGGCCTTCCCTGGTTTGTGTGCATGCTGGCCTCCATCCTTGCAGGTGCCGTGGTCGGCGCTGTTTCCGGCGCGCTCAAGGCCTACCGCAACGTCAACGAGGTCATCTCCTGCATCATGCTCAACTGGATTTCTCTCTACCTGGTCAACACGCTGCTCTCCGGCGTTAAAAACCCGACCAGCCCTTACACCTACAGCGTTACCAAAAAGCTCGTGACCGTCGACGGCGTACAGCAGGTCGTGGATCATCCGCAGGCCCTCCTGCCTCAGCTCGGCATCCAGGGGCTCTTCAACAACAACAAGTACGTGGGCCTCGCGCTGCCGCTCGCCATCCTGCTTGCCGTCTGCATCTGGGTGCTGCTCAGCAAGACGCGCCTGGGCTACGAGCTCCGCGCGACCGGCCTCAATAAGAATGCCGCGAAGTACTGCGGCATGCAGGACCGCCACAACATCGTGCTCACCATGGCGATCGCCGGCGGCCTCGCGGGCATCGGCGCTTCCATGCTCTACCTCACCGGATTTGAAGACTGGTCGGTTACCCAGTCCTCCGTCCCGGGCATGGGCTTCAACGGCATCGCCGCAGCTTTCCTGGGCGGCCTCAACCCCATCGCCTCCATCTTCTCTTCCTTCTTTATCCAGCACATCACCGACGGCGGCGCGCAGCTGGACAAGCAAGTCTATCCCGCGGAGATTTCAAGCCTCATCTCCTCGCTCATCATCTATTTCTGCGGCTTCGTTCTCTTCTTCAAGACCAGCCTGAACCGCTGGCTTGATCGTCGCGGCGAAAAGCCTCTCACGGATAAAGGAGGGAAAGCATAATGATCCTGCTCATCCAGTATACGCTCGTCTTTACCTCGGTCCTCATGCTGGTCGCTTTGGGCGGATGCTTCTCCGAACACTCCGGCGTCATCAACATCGGCCTGGAGGGCATCATGGTCTTCGGCGCACTGGGCGGCGCGCTCGTCATGAAGTACCTGCCCGTCGGGCTGCCCGGCTTCCTCTTCTTCATCATCTGCGTCTGTGCAGCCATGCTCGCAGGCATCCTCTACTCCCTGCTGCTGGCCGTCGCCGCCATCGACTTCAAGGCAGATCAGACGCTGGTGGGCACGGCTATGAACCTGCTGGGCACTGCAGCTGCCACCGTCATCGTCAAGGCCATCAACACCGCCGAAAACCCCAACAACCCCTCCTCCACCATCCAGTACATCGCAGCGAAGAAGCACTTCCTCTTTGTGGATGGCTATGAGTTCAACTGGTTCATGGTCCTGGCGGTCATCTTGCTCATCCTCTCCACCGTCATCCTCTACCGCACGCGCTTCGGCCTGCGGCTCATGGCCTGCGGCGAGCATCCCCAGGCGGCGGACTCCGTCGGCATCAACGTGCGCAAGATGCGTTACGCGGGCGTCATCATCTCCGGTCTGCTGGGCGGCCTGGGCGGCCTCGTCTACATCACCGCCGGCGTTTCGGAGTGGAAGTTTGAGAACGGTGTCGCCGGCTTCGGCTTCCTTGCCCTCGCCGTCATGATCTTCGGCGGATGGAAGCCGACCAAGATCGCGCTGGCCGCGCTGCTCTTCGGCCTCTTCCGCTCGCTGTCCAACGTGTATACGGGCTTCGGTTTCCTCAACAGCCTTAACCTGCCCAGCACGGTGTACAACATGCTGCCCTACATCATCTCCCTCATCGTCCTCGTGCTCTTCTCCGCCAACTCGGCTGCGCCCAAGGCGGAGGGCATACCGTACGACAAGGGAAGCAGGTAAACCTGCGTTTCACCTGAACTGCAGGAAACGGTCATACCGGGTAAAACCCGGTGTGGCCGTTTTCTTTTGCCCGGCACTGCATGACGCTGCAGTGCGAAGAGGAATCCGCAGGTACACAATTCTGTTGGTTTTTCAAAAGAAGGGTATTTCTTTCGCTCGATTTTTGGTGTATATTACATTATCGAGTATATACAAATACTGTATTTTAAAGCCATCGGAGAAGCAGATAATGGAAAACATGCAGAACGTACGGAAAAAAGCCAATACCTATTTCTTTTCAAAGGTTATCGTCAATGCGCTGCTGATGATCATCGGCGCCGTGCTGATCACGCTGTTTCTGCGGCAGGTGCAGCGGCAGACCGCACTTTTCAAACAGCGGGAGAACAGCGAAAAGGCGCTGACAGAAGCCGTTTCACTGCTCGCGGAGAATGAAAGCGACGTCGCGGAATTGACAAAAGTGTTTCATGACGGCAATCAGGATATGCTGCGCGATCTTAACGAACTGTTCCGGAGCGGGCTTTTTGAATCGCTTGCAACGGCAGACATGCAAACGCGGTCAAACGTCTTTTTGGACATGGTGAACCGCTCCGGCGTAGACTACCTATTCGTAATGTCGAAAGACGGGACTTCTCTGCTCGCTCCGTATCCTGCATATACCGGCATCAATCTGGTCGAGCAGGGGGTCCTGTCGCCGGACAACCTGAAAAAGCTCGTCCGGGGCACCGAGGATGAAGCTGCCGCCAGCGTTGAGCCCGTGCTCGAAAACAACTCGTTTGGATACTTTTTCTTCTATTCCGTCCCGTGCACATACCGGGATTCCGAATACTGGCTTATTCTCGTTGCGGATGCCTCTTCGCTTGACAGGCAGATCGATGCACTCAAGAATATGTCGTCTGTGCTGAGCCGTTCTGCTACCGGGAACAACGGTTTTTTGTTCGCTGTCGATACGGGTAACAACTCTTTCCTGTATTTTGAAAACGGCTCCGAGGTCCTGACCGGCCAGGACGCTCTTGCGGCGGGGCTTTCTGAAAAGGCGCTCCAGGATGGGTACGCCGGCACCGAAACCATCAACGGCACCCGCTATTACTGCGTATCCCGCACCTTCGGCAGCAGCACCGTGATCTGCGCCGTCGCGGAAACAGTCGAGATCTTTGCCTACAACCGCTATGCGCTGTTTTGGTCGATCCTGGGCTTTGTGCTGGTGATGCTGCTGTGCCTCGGTTATGCCATCATCATCCGGAACGACTTTGTCCGCAAAGAGGTCGAGACGGACAAGCGCACATTCAAGCTGAAAAACGGAAACACACTCATCTTCGACCGGTCCATTTTCCGCAAGGTCTTTCCCCTGACGATCGCCGGCGCGATGCTGATCTTCGGCATCACGTTCTATACGCAGACGCTGCTGGAGATCTCCGAAAGCATCGAGCATTCATCCCTTGCGATCGAAGAAATCAGTGCCCGGTACAACGAAGGCATCGAAGCCCGCAAAATCATTCAGTCGTATTACGATAACCGGTTTTCCGCCATGGCGAGGCTGATCGCCTATATCATCGAGGAAGATCCCGCCGTACTCAACACCCCGTCGGACCGCTACCATTCGGTCTATGACGAAAACGGCAACCGGCAGTTCCTGATCGACGACGAAGGAAACCGCCTGAAATCCGTTTCGGCCTCCCAAAGACTGCAGGAACTCTGCGACAATAACGATCTGGAAGCCGTTTATCTGTATGATGAGGACGGACATGTGATCGCCACGAACAAGACCGACTGGTACTTTGTGCTGAGCCACAACCCGGAGGCGCAGTCCTATCCTTTCCTTGAGGTCATCGACGGAAAACGGGATGTGTACGTCCAGGAACCGATGATGAGCGACAACAACGTGTTCAGTCAGTACATCGGTGTGGCCATGACGTACTACACCACCAGGGATGAGGACGGAAACACGCTGTACGTTTCAAACTACGATTATGAGCGCGCCCGGGAGGAGGACGGCGAGGCAGCGCGGCGCATCACCCGCCACCGCGGCATGCTCCAGCTCAGTGCGAAGCAGGAACTTGCTGACAAGATCCTGGCCGCCACGGAACTTGATTCGATCTTTTCAACCGATCTGCTGAACGGCGGCTCCATGGCGCTGTACGACAACAGCACGGATCATATCTGCCTGTATTCACCGATCAAAGCCAGGATCGGGATGAAAGCAGGCGATATCGGCTTGTCCGAGAAAGCGTTCTCCGGCAGGGACTACTACGGCTTTTTCCGTATGGATGGCGCATCGTATTTCCAGTTTGTCCGGTATCAGGACGGGTATTACATCGAAACGGTCACCCCGCGCAGCGGGATGTTTCAATCGCGCACCACGATTTCGCTGTTCACCGTCATTACGAGCCTGATCCTCATTCTGATCCTCTGCGGCACGGTGACGTTTACCACCGAGGAAGAAGAAAAGCTCTATGCGGTGATGACCGATCCCGAGACCGCAGGCGGACTCGATTCCAAGATTTTCAACGTCGTTCTTCCCTCCGGGCGCCGGATCACGACCGTCAAAGCCGCTTCCCGATGGGATAACAAATCCATACGCTGGAGCGAGCGCAGCCCGGAGCAAAAGCTGATGCTTTTGATATTCATCCTGTGCAGCATCCTGGTTCTGTACATCATCATTACCGCCGTCGGCTCGGAAAAGCTGTTCGATGAGGGCTCCATCATCCGCTACATCCTGAGCGGCAACTGGGAGAGAGGGCTGAACATCTTCGCCCTCAGCGCCTGTGTGCTCGTAATGATCTTCACCGCCGTCGCGGTTTCGCTGATCCGTATCCCGATCCGGATCATCACCTCCATCCTCGGCGCGCGCAGCGAGACCATCGGACACCTGCTGCTCTCCGTCGTCAAGTATGGCAGTGCCATCGGCGTGATTTTTTACTGTCTGTACCTGGTCGGCATGGATCCCACGAGCCTGCTGGCCAGCGCCGGCCTGCTCTCGCTGGTCATCGGTCTCGGAGCCCAGAGCCTGATCAAGGATATCCTTGCCGGTATCTTCATCGTCTTCGAAGGAGAATTCCGCGTCGGTGATATCGTTACGATCGGCGGCTACCGCGGTACGGTCATGGATATCGGCCTGAGGACCACCAAGATCATCGGCGGCGACGGCAACATCAAGATCTACTGCAACAGCGATATTTCCGGCGTGCTCAACATGACCAAGGAAGCGTCGGTCGCAGCATGCACGATCAGCATTGAATACGGACAGGACATCGATTATGTGGAATCGGTCCTGAGGCATGAGCTGCCGCTGCTGCAGGAGGAGAATGATCAGATCCTTGAAGGGCCGACCTATATCGGCATATCCAACCTCGGCGAGAGCGGTATCGACCTGATGATCATCTGCAAGTGCAGCGAGCACAACATCAAAGGCGTTATCCGCTATCTGAACAAGGCGCTGCTGCAGATCTTCTACCGCTACAGCATCAACATCCCGTTCCCGAACGTAACAGTCTCCCAGCTCGATATGTCCGACCGGAAGACGATGGAGGATCTGGAACAGATGCTTGCCCAAAATAGCCCAAAGGAAAAGTGATCTGCCGCGCGGCAACCCTGTCTTTGCATCGGGCGCCGGGAGGCTGCGGCTCAAGAGAAAAGCGGCACAGCCGGCGTACTGCCGGCTGTGCCGCTTTTCATTTTGGGGATAAGCTTGTCCGTTCCGCTTAACGGATGTCGATGTACTTGATCTCGTCTTCCTTGGGCAGTGCGGGCTTCTTGGGGATGGACAGCTTCAGCACGCCGTCCTCGTAAGCCGCCGCGATGTCCTCACGCTTCACTTCCTCACCCACGTAGAAGTTGCGCTGGCAGGTGCCGGTGAAACGCTCGCTGCGGATGACGCGGCCCTCCTGATCCTTCTGCTCTTCGTCGTTATGGCGCTCGGCCTTCACGGTCAGATAGCCGTCCTTCAGCTCCGCCTTGATGTCGCCTTTCTTGAAACCGGCCAGTTCCATATCCAGCTCATAGCGGTCGCCGAACTCCCGCACGTCACAGTTCATCAGGCCCTGGTTGCGCGTGCCGTTCACCGGCATCATGCGCGGAAGACCATACATCATATCGTCAAACATATCGGAAAATACATTGCTCAGCATCATAAGAATCCCTCCATTAATTGAATTTGATCTATAGAAGCAGTTTCGAGCCTTCTCTCTTTCGGGCTCTCTTCCGTTGACACCCGTATCTTAGCACCGTTTGTTAGCACTGTCAAGTGTTGAGTGCTAATTTCTCAACAGTGTCTTGACTGACCGATATGCTCCGTTTTTCTTTATATTATTTGATTTTTCAGAATAACATCTCATCCGCAGTACTGACTTTCTTTGATTTTTGTTAAAATTGCACAACTCTTTTGCTGTCCTGAGCGATAAAAGAGAGGCTCCTCCGTCGAGGGCGCCTCTCCTGTCTTCTGTTTGCAGCGAAATCCATCAGTCTACAAAATCCTCCGGACGAAGGGGTTCCCTGCCCGGCACCGCGTCCGTCTCCTCCCTGGCCTCTTCCTCGGCAGTATGGTCCACGAAGACCAGTTTGGAGAGCGCCTCCCTCGGCACGACGGTGTTCGTTCCCATACAGGCCCGGCACCGGGCCAGGCACTCCGGGCAGACGCAGCCCAGATCAAGGCTCTCCGATTGGATCATATACGTTCCGCAATACGGGCAGCCGCAGCGCATATCCTTCACCTCAAATCCTTATGTGTAAAGTTTCTCTTTCCCTCGGCAAACTCGCCGACCGTATCGCCGTGCCCCTCCAGCAGATACTTGTAGGAACACAGGCCCTCAAGCCCCATGGGGCCTCGCGCGTGCAGGCGGCCGGTCGCAATGCCGACCTCCGCGCCGAAGCCATAGCGGTACCCGTCCGCAAAGCGGGTGGAGCAGTTGCGGTATACGCCGGCTGAATCGACCAGTGCCGCAAAGCGCTGCCAGGCCTCCTCGCTGTCCGTCACGATCGCATCCGTATGATGGGAACCGTACCGGTTGATATGACTGATGGCCTCCTTTAGGCTTCCCACGCAGCGGATGCTGAGCGTGAGGGCGAGATACTCCGTGTGCCAGTCCTTCTCCTCCGCCGCCTCGCAGGGCACCCCCGCCTTCCGGAGCGTCTGCTGTGTCGCTTCATCCGCCAGCAGCTTTACCCCTGCCTGATGCAGCGCAGCGGCGCTGGCAATCAGCGCCGCTGCGGCTTCCCTGTGCCACAGCAGCGTTTCGATGGTATTGCATGCAGAGACGTACTGGGTCTTCGCATCCACCGCCAGATTCGCCGCCGTCTTCGGATCACACCCCGCGTCTAGGTACAGATGGCAGACCCCTTCGCTGTGGCCCAGGACCGGGATCCGCGTGTGATCCATGATATAGCGCACAAATGCCCCGGAGCCGCGCGGGATCAGCAGGTCGACATCCTCATCCATCGCCAGCAGCTCCGCCACGTCTGCGCGGGTCTCCAGCAGGGCCGCCCACCCGTCCGGCAATCCGGCCCGGCGTCCCGCTTCCGCCAGCACTTCAAACAAAGCGCGGTTGGTCTCGGCTGCTTCGCTCCCGCCCTTGAGCAGCACGCAGTTCCCGCTCTTCAGGCACAGGGAGCCGATCTGCACCAGCGCGTCCGGCCTGCTCTCGAAGATCACACCCACGACGCCGATGGGACAGGACACGCGCCTCAGCACCAGCCCGTCCGCCAGCTCCCTATGGATCTGCATCTGTCCGATGGGGTCTTCCATTTGGGAGAGCGCCGTCACGCCGCGCGTGACATCCTCCAGCTTGTGTCCGTCAAAGCGCAGCCGCGCAAGAGCAGGCGCAGCCAGCCCTTCCGCCTCCGCCTTTTCCAGATCCAGGCGGTTGGCCGCGAAGATGTCTTCCTTCTTCTCTCCGAGAAGCTGCGCCAGGATCCGCAGCGCCTCGTTCCTCATTTGGGCCGGCGACGCAGCCATTTCATAGCTGGCCTGCCTCGCCGCGCGCGCCGCCTCTACAGCCGAACCGCTCATGTCCCACACTCCCGTCTGAAAAACCGCCCGAAGGCGGCTTTTGTCATTTCTTTTTAAAGATAAACACCTTCGAGAAGACGTAATTGAGGATGATGACCACGATGTTGATGAGCAGCTTCATGGCCAGATCCGGCAGGTGGAGCAGTTCCACCGTCACAAACATCAGCACGGTCTCGATACCCAGCGACGCCAGGCGCATGGCAAAGAAGCTGCCCGCTTCCTTGAGAAGCGCCGCCATATCCGGGCAGTGCGTTTTGAAGACAAAGTTCTTGTTCGCCCAGTAGCCGAAGGCCACGGCGACCACCCAGGCCGTCCAGGTGCCCGGCATCGTCCCCATCCCGAGGACGCGCGTGGCGAACCAGTAGGTGACATAGTTGACCAGCGTGGTGGCCACGCCGACAAACAGATAGCTGACCAGCTCGCTGTTATTCCACAGGGCCAGACACTTTTCACCCAGCTTCGGAGAGACTTTGGCAATCAGCGAAATGACCGCGCGGGCCAGCGCGTCGATGCCCTTCCACAGCGTGGAAGCGATACCTTTCATGGCTTGTCCTTCTTTCCTAGCGATTCCCCGCCATTATAGCATCGAACCCCTGAAGGGTCAACGTTTTGCCCTCTTGCGGCGGATAAAGCGGATGATCAGCACGGCAGCAGCGATCAGCGCGAGCGCCGGCAGGACGGCGGCCAGGAAGACCAGCATGTCGCCCGCGAAAGCCGCGATGCCGGATACACCGACGCCGAAAGCCAGCGCGATGCGGCGGAGAAGCCCGTTCTTCCCATCCGTCACGGCTTCCTTGGGGCGTTCCTCCCGCAGGGAAACGGAGACGGTGGCATAGTCCGCCTTTCTGTCCACAGCGTTGAGACTCCCCTGCAGCCGGTCGATCGTGTACTGCGTATCCGCGATCTGGCTCTCCAGCTCCAGCAGTTCCGTCAGGCTGGCCGCTTCCGTCACCAGGGACTGCAGCCGCGCCATCAGCGCCCGCTGCGTGGCAAGGCGCGTCTCGGTATCGCGGTAGCTTTCCGTCACGTCCTCCGCGCTCTCCTCCCTGCGCGTTACCCGGCCGATCCCGGACGCGCCCTCCAGAAAGCCGTTCAGCCCGGCAGAGGGGATGCGCAGCGTCAAACTGGCCGAGCGCAGGCCGCCGGTGCCGGTGCTCTCCTGCGAGGATGCGATCCATCCTCCGGCGCTTTCGCAAAGGTTCCGCAGCGCCGCCAGGTCTCCGTCAAAGCTGCGGCTGACCAGGGACAGGCTGGCCGTGCGGATGATCTTGCTCTGCGCTGCCCCGGGATCCGCTGCGCCGGCCGGGCTCTCCCCCGCCACCGCTGTGTCCCCGTCCGCGAAGATCATCTCCTCTTCGGCAAACACCGCCCGGTTTGCGGCCATCGCAGCCATCGGCGTGTTAGTATCGTCCGCCTCATAGAGCCCGTAGACGGTGTCGTCCGTCACCGCCGTACGGGTCGTTTTCACCCGCGCAGGGAGGCTGTCCCGCGCCGCCGCCGTGCCCAGCACGAGGAAGAGGCCAAACGCCGCGGCGCACAGCCGCTTTGTCCCGATCCCGGATAAGAACGCGCGCAGCCCCGACATCGCCCCGCCGATCCTTGAAGTCTTGCGTACCTCTGCTTTCTTCTCCTGTTCCATCAAAAATCCCTCCCATCTTTGGTCTTCACCCAATAGACGGGAGGAATTACGGTTTTTATCCTTCTCGCATCAATTTTTCAGTCGATCTCGCCCCACTCGACCTGCGCATCCGCCAGGCGCATGTACTCCATGCCGTCCTCTTCATAGGTTTCAAAGCGGCCCGTCATCGTCATGTCGCAGCCTGGTTCCGGATAGTCGTCCGGATAGGGATGCTCATCCGCCCATAGGAATTCCAGCCCCTGCGCGCAGCAGGCGGTGGCGTCCGGAATGATGCAGGCGAAGTAATTGTTGCCCGTCTCCGCGTCTTCATAGACGTCAAAATAGCCGGCCACACGGATCGTCTTTCCGATAAAGTCCTCCGGCGTGACCATCATGTTGTACACCTGGGAGTACACAACCGTGCCGCTGAGCTTCGAGAGGTCCAGATCGACCCCTTCAGCCTTCTCTTCCGGCTTGCCGAAGAGCGAAAACGCCGACGCCTCGGCAGCGAGCGCGCACAGCGCCAGCAGAAGAAGCATGACCATTCGCTTTTTCAAATTCATTTACCTCCTTTTGCCCGTGCTGCAATGCAGCAGAGCAGGAAAGCCGCAAGATCCACCGCTACGATGGTGGCGCCTACCGGCGTACCGTAGATGATGGAAATGAGCATTCCCAGCAGCGCACTGACCACGCTGAGCACGCCGGAGAAGACGGTAACAGCCTTAAAGCTCGAAAATACGCGCATTGCCGACATTGCAGGGAAGATGATGAGCGCCGAAATCAGCAGCGAACCGACGAGGTTCATCGCCAGCACGATGATGACCGCGATGACCACCGCGATGAGCAGGTTGTACGCTTCCACCCGGGTCCCGCTGGCCCTGGCGAAATCCTCGTCAAAGGTGACCGCGAAAAGCCTGTTGTAAAACAGGACGAACAGCGCCACCACGGAAAGGGAAAGGACTGCGCAGAGCCACACCTCCCCCTTCGTCAGCGTAAGGATCGAAGTGGAACCGAACAGCGTGGAGCACACGTCGCCCGAAAGGTTGGTGGACGTGGAAAAGAGATTCATCAGCAGATAGCCGATCGCCAGCGCGCTCACCGAAATCATGGCGATCGCCGCATCGCCCTTGATCTTCGTATTCTGTCCCGTGCGCAGCAGCAGCACCGCGGCCAGCACCGTGACGGGCAGGACGAAGAGCATGTCATCCGTCAGGTTCAAGATGCCTGCGATGGCCAGCGCGCCGAAAGCGACATGGGAAAGCCCGTCGCCGATGAAGGAAAACCGCTTGAGCACCAGCGTGACGCCCAGCAGAGAGGAGCAAAGTGCTATCAGCACGCCCACCACCAGCGCATATCGAACGAAGGGGAAGGCCAAATAGGTTGCCAATGTCCCGATCACTGTGCTTCGCCCCCTTCCGACGCAAAGAACCGGAGTGCCGGCGGGCTCTTGCGGTACTCTGCGCAGGTCCCGAAAAAGGTTTCATGGCCTACATGCAGGATGTGGCTCGCATACTGCACAGCCGCAGCGATATCATGGGAGATCATGATGATCGTTACTCCGTCCTCGCGGTTGAGGCGCTCGATGAGCCCGTACATTTCCAGCGTTACCTTGGGGTCCAGGCCGGATACCGGCTCATCGAGCAGCAGGATCTTCTGCGTGGCGCACAGCGCCCGCGCAAGGAGCACCCGCTGCTGCTGGCCGCCGGACAGGTTTCTGTAGGAGCGTCCTTCCAGCGCAGTCAGCCCCATCTTCTCCATGTTCAGCGCCGCCAGCTCCTTCTCTTTGCGCCCATAGAAGGGGCGTTTCCCCAGCCGGCCCTGGCAGCCGGACAGGACGATCTCCCGCACCGTGGCCGGGAAATCCTTCTGCACAGCCGTCTGCTGGGGCAGGTAGCCGATCTCGTTCGCCCTTACGCCGTTCCGGAACGCGATCGTTCCGCCCATCGGCTTCTGCAGACCGAGGATGGTCTTCATCAGCGTGGATTTGCCCGAGCCGTTCTCCCCTACGATGCACAGATAGTCGCCTTCGTTTACCGAAAAGCTGACCCCGGAGAGCACGGGCCGCCCCTCATAACCAAGAGTCAGATTGCTGCAAGTCAGTTGTTCCATGAATCAAAGCTCCTTCGCCCCCGAAAGGGAGCCCTTCATGGCTCCCACCGGAGGAGCCGTTTCTTATCTCGGAAAGATCAGTTTAATGCTTCCTTCAGCACATCCAGATTGCTCTCCATGATGCCCAGATAGGTCGTGCCTGCCTGCAGGTCTTTTTCCGTCGTTCCCTGCATGGAGTCCAGGCTCAGCACCTTCTGGTTCTTCTCTTTTGTGTTGCCGACGATGGTTTCGGCGATGCGCGTCTGCGGATTCTCAATGGTCAGTACCGCAGGCAGGCCCAGTTCATCCACCTTGCCGGCCAGGAATACGATCGTCTGAAAGCTCGCTTCCGTTTCAGCTGAACAGCCGGAGAAAGCGGCATAGTAGTCAAGTCCGTAATCATCCACAAGGTAGCGGAAGGGGAAACGGTCTCCGAACAGCACGGTGCGGTAAGCTGCGCTGCCTGTCACCGCTTTGTATTCCTCATCCAGCGCTGCCAGCTTTTGGGTGTAGGCCGCCGCGTTGGCCCGGTAGCTGTCCGCGTGCGCTGCATCCTTTGAAGCCAGCACGTCCGCGATCGCCTTCACGAGTTTTTGCGCATTGCGAAGACTCAGCCACACATGCTCGTCCGCTTCTTCACCGTGATCATGATCTTCTTCACGGTCATGATCTTCTTCGTGGTCGTGATCATGGTCGTGTTCCATGCCTTCCACGATCTCTTCCGTCTTGATGTCCTCGCCCATGATTTCAACCAGGTTTACGGCTGTCAGTTCCTTATTGACAGCCTCGGCGAGCGCGCCTTTTATCCATTCATCGCTCTCCCCGCCGACGTAGACGAAGACGTCAGCGGTCGTCACCCGGACGATGTCCTGCACGGACGGCTGATAGGAGTGCAGATCCACACCGGAATCCAGCAGCATCGTCAGTTCAACGTGGTCCGTATTCTCGCCCACGACCTCACGCACCCAGTCATGTACCGGGAAGATGGTCGTCACAACATTCAGCTTTTGTTCCGCAGCTGCGGCAGAGAACAGTATCAGGGTAATGAGCAGCAAGGCCGTCATTGTCCGAGTTATCTTCTTCATGATTTGCCTTTCTCTGATGATTTTCTTTATACATTCCGGCACGCATCGCACAGGCCGTAGAAAACCGTCTTCCCCGCATGCCAGTCAAATCCGTGGTGGCGGAGCAGGTGGGTGCGGATCTCCTCCAGGTCGGCGCACTCCAGATGGATCAGCCTGCCGCACTTTTCGCACTTGCAGTGAAAATGCGACTGGCATTCCTCCTGCTCTTCGGCATATTCATAGCAAGCGCCGTCACCCGTCTCCAGCACGTATTTGCGTACGATGCCCTCGTCCACAAACCGCTCCAGCTGGCGGTAGATCGTCGTCATGCCGATCGGCCGGTCATCCTGTGAAAAGTGCTCGCGGATCTCCGCTGCCGTATGGTGAACGCCCGGCGTCGCCCGCAGGAACTGGAGCAGTTCCTGCTGCTGCCGTGTGCGGTAAGGTGCCTTCTGCATCATTCTTCTTGGCCCTCCTGATTTGAAAACGGTTTTCATTTTATACAGCTACAGCTGCTTTGTCAATATGAAAATTGTTTTCATTTTTGGTCCATGCAGATATGCGTGCTATAATATTAAAAAGGAGGTGGCAGTGTGGAAGCCGTTACCCTTCGCTTCATCGGCCGGTGGCCGGAGGATCCCCGCTGGTTCATCCGCGCCGGCAGCCGGCACGCCGGCGGCATCACCGTGCACGGCATCAGCGGCGAGTCCTTTTCTTACGGCATCGCCGTCGCGCCTGCGCTGCGCTCCAGGGGCATCGCCAAAGCCGCGCTTCCGCTGCTGTTTGAAGAAATGAAAAAGCGCGGCTTTAACCGCGCCGAGGTTCAGATCGAGTCCGGAAACGCCGCAAGCCTGGCCCTGCACCGCGGGCTGGGTTTCCGGCTGTACGCGGAGGATGAGCGCACCGTATCGCTGGAGCGCCGGCTGTAGGCCGTCCGTTGATTTTGACCGGCTCCTGTGCTAAGATGAGGCCGAGTCCTGCGAACAAACCGTATGCTTTTCCGCTTGAGGAGTTATAGCTGTGGATACGAAGCAATTGCTGACCTTTACCACCCTGGCAGAGACGCTCAACTATCAGCGCGCAGCCGAGCGGCTGCAGTACGCGCCCTCCTCGCTCTTCCGCCATGTGCAGATGCTGGAAGAGGAACTGGGCACAACGCTGTTCTATAAAAACGGAAGACAGCTGGAGCTGACGGAAGACGGCCGCCGCCTCCTGCCCGATGCGCAGCAGCTGCTCTCAGGCTTTCAGGCCTTTGTCAGCAGCGCGCAGGAGGGCGAAAGCCGCCGCGCTGTCGCCGTCGGCGGATGCGAGATGAACACCTCGTATTCCCTTTTCTCCCTTCTTCACCAGTTCAGCGTACGCTGTCCCGATACGCACTACAGCATGACCACGTCGCCCAACGCCGCCGTGCCCGATCTGCTGCGTGCCGAGCTCATCGATGTCGGCTTTTATTACAGCACATCACCCAAGAGGCCGCAGGGGCTCAGCCACATCCCGCTTTACCGGGAGCCGCTCTACCCCTGCACCGCGCCGGATCATCCGCTTCGCGGGAAGCAGTCCGTCACCTGGGAGATGCTCTCCGGCCTGCCGGTCATCCATCCCCATGACAACTGCTGCTTCATGTCGGAGTACCGTCAGACGCTCCGCAGTCAGGGATATACCGTCGGAAAAGCATCCTTCCTGGGCGGCATCTCCCTCGTCATGGAGCAGGCCCAGCGGGATCGCGCCCTTCTGCTGATTCCCTATCACGCGCTGCCCCGGCTCGGCGAGGAGTTCGGGATACAGCCCCTCTCCCTTGCGGATTCGCCGCTTTACTTCTGGGAGTCGGTGCTCTACCGCAACAGCGAGGAGCTTACTCCCTCTGCGCGCCGTCTGGTCCGCTTTGCCGTACGGTTTGCCTCGAACCAGCTCTCGTCCCATCCGGATACGCTCACCGGCCCCGCCTCCTATGATCCGTATCTTTCAGCCCTGTGATACGGTTGCGTATTTCCGAACGCACGGTTCCGCAGAATCGTGCGTTCTTTTTTTAACACTCTGCTATACTGCCCTTGGAAGGCGGAATTCTGAGCTCCGCCCAATATGAAAAGGAGGAAGAAAGATGAAACACAGCAAACTGCTCGCCCTCGTGCTCTCCCTGTGCATGCTCACCGCTGCCGTCACGGCAGTCGCCGACATCAAAGACGGCGTGTACACCGAGACCGTCAAGGGCATGTTCGACGGCATGGTTGTCGAAACCACCATCGAAGGCGGAAAGATCACCAAAGTCGAAGTCAAGGAACACCAGGAGACCTCTCCCGGCTGGCCGGCGATCGACGAGCTCCCCGGAAAGATCGTCGAGGCCCAGTCCATCGGTATCGACAGCATCGCCGGCGCGACGATGAGCTCCGGCGGCATCAAGGCCGGCGTAGAAGCGGCCCTTGTTGAAGCCGGCGCCGACATGGCTGCCTTCACGGCTGCCGTGGAAGCCGCGCCTGACGCTGCCCCTTCCTACAATCCCGTTCTCGGCTCCTTCGAAGTCCCCGAGACCTGGGATGAGAGCTACGATGTCGTCATCGTCGGCGGCGGTTTTGCCGGCATGGCTGCCGCTTACGCCGCAGGCGAAGCCGGTGTCTCCACCGTTCTGGTCGAAAAGCTCTCCACCACGGGCGGCAACTCCGCGATCAACGGCGGTCAGTACGCTGCGTACACCTCCAAGGAAGCTGCCCGCCTCCAGGAGATGTTCAACCTCGTGCCCGACACTGCCGAAAAGCACATTGAAGACACGCTGGTCGGCGGCGACAACATGGGCTGGCCGCGCATGGTCGAGGTCATGTGCAAGGGCGCCCCTTACTTCTTCAACGTCCTGCTGGACAACGGCCTGGTCATCCGTGACACGCTGGCCCGTCCGGGCGGACACTACGGCTACCGCACCTACTCCACGGAGAACTTCGTCGGTTCCGACATCACCAATCTCCAGCGCAAGATGATCGACGCGGAAGAGAACGTCACCCTGGAGCTTGGAACCAAGCTCGTCGAGATCTACCGCACCCGCGACGAGGCCAACAAGGTCGTCGGCATCCGCGTTTCCACCGGCGACAGCTACAAGACTATCGAGGCCAAGAAAGGCGTTATCCTCGCCACCGGCGGCTTCGGTGCCAACGTCAAGATGCGCGAGACCCAGGTCCCCTATCTGACCGAAGAAATCCCCACCACCAACAACAAGGCTGCCTCCACCGGCGAAGGCATCACCCTCGCGCAGGCGATCGGTGCGAACACCACCAACATGAGCAACATCCAGCGCTATCCTTTCGCCGATCCCACCAACGGCGTCCTGGACAAGTTTGCCGTGTGGCCGTTCTCCGGCCCCAGCTACGGCATCGTCTATGTCGATTGGCAGGGCAAGCGCTACGTATCTGAAGGCGAGCGCCGCGATGTCTGCGCCAACGCTGCCGTGAACACCGGATTCGTCTCCACCTACTCCATCTTCAACTGGGACGTCGTCAAGGCTTACGCCACCGAAGAAGAGCTGGCGGCCGGCATTGAAGAAGGCCGCATCCTCGCAGCCGATACGCTGGAAGAGCTGGCTGAGAAGATCAACGCCCTGGAGATCAAGGGGCAGCATCCCCAGATCGACGGTGCGACCCTCGTCGCCACCATCGAGCAACACAACGGCTATATCGACGCGGGCGAGGATCCGGACTTCAAGAAGGTCATGGCTTCCACGATGGCAAAGATCGAGCACGGCCCGTATTACGCCATCCCGCAGTTTCCCTCCGTGCACCACACGATGGGCGGCCTGGTCATCGACGAGCGCACCCAGGTGTATGACATCTACGGCGAGGTCATCCCGAACCTGTACGCCGCCGGTGAAATCACCGGTGTCGTGCACGGTACCAACCGCCTCGGCTCCAACGCGGATGCGGATGCCTGCACCTTCGGCTTCATCAGCGGCTACGTCACCGCCACGGGCGAGTATCCGGATTTCATGTTCGAGACCCCGCTCAACTGATCCTGACTTTTTCTCCTTCCTGGTGAGAGGGCTGCCGTACGGCAGCCCTCTCATTCTGTTTGATTGGTTTATTCCGGCAGATAGTCTCCCTTTGCCACGCCGCCGGAGGCGCACAGCACGGAGGATGGCCCATCGTAGCGCAGCGGTTTTCCTTCCAGATCGGTAAGGACGCAGCCGGCTTCCTCGGCGACGAGCGCCGCTGCCGCGTAATCCCACAGGCCCAGGCGCGTCTCAAAGAAAAGTCCGGCCGTTCCCATCGCCACGCTGCACAGATCCCACGCGGCGGTGCCGCTCCTGCGCAAATCGACGCCCCGCCTCAGGTACTGAGCGCACAGGGCGAAGGTCTCCTCCGCTTTTTCCGGGTTGTACGGCGCCGTGCCGAACATGATGAGGCTTCGGGAGAGCGGAGCCTCAGAGCTGCGGATCCGCTTGCCGTTCAGGTATGCCCCTTCGCCGCGTACGGCGGAGAAGAGCATGTCGTCATACGGATTGTAGACGATACCCATGTACGGTTTGTCATCGAGCAGCAGGCCGATGCTGGTGACGCTGGGCCTGTAGCCCATGATGAAGTTCGTCGTTCCGTCGATTGGGTCGATGCAGAACGCATAGCCTTTGCGGTCTTCTTCCGTAAAGACGTCCGCCCCTTCCTCCTCGCCGATGAACCGCGCCTGCGGCAGGAGCCGCCCGAGTTCCTCAAAGAGGTATTCCTGCACGCGGCGGTCGTAGTCCGTCACAAAATTGCCGTGTCCTTCCTTGTCGTGCACAGCGTGTTCGATGTCATTTGCTTCCAGCATGATGCGGCCCGCGGCGCGCGCAGCTTCTTCCATGCCGGCAAGAAGTTTTTTCTTGTCCATTCTCCGTTCCCCCTTCTGTATCATTCGCGGCGCAGTATACCACACTGCGCCGCGTTTGTCATCCTCATTCCGTCCTTCCTTACCTTCCCCACTGGGACTGATCCCGTTCTGAAAGAACGAGGATGCCTCCCGGCGAGAGGAAGGGGGACCGCCGGCTCTGCCGGCGGTGGATGAGGTCTCATTGTGCCTCGTCCGTCACATAAACCGTAAGCCCGATGGGCAGGACTTCCTCCTCCAGCGATTCAAGCACCGCCGTGATCTTCTCGCTGCCCACGTCCTTCAGCACGCGTTCGACGCGGCAGGCGTGCAGCGTATGCGGATCATCCGCGCGCCAGTAAGAGAGCCTCGCTCCTTCCTTCAATACCTCCGTGTCTTCCACCTGCGCTTCCACGGCCAGCTGCTGCGCCGTTGAAATGCGCGCAAGCACCGCGTTCTCCTCCGTGTTTTTCCCGGCTTCCGCCAGGATTTCGGTCACCCAGCCCTCCGCGCCGCAGCGCGTTACCAGCGCATCGGAACTTGCAAGGGTAAAGAGCAGTTCTCCGCGCTCCACCTCTTCGCCCTCGGTCACCTCCATGGAGAGGATGACGCCTTTGGCGCTGATGCCGATCTCGTCGGATTCCACGACCGTCCCGGTCCCCAGCCGGTCTTCGTCCTTAAAGCTGCCCTCCCGGTAGATGAAGACGGATTCGCCGATGAACAGCTCTCCGCCAAGGATCTCAGTGTGGAACTCCAGCCCGTCCACCGTCGTGATCCGGCCCACGGCACGGTGCGACCCGTCCGCGGCGCAGCGCACCCAGACCCGCTGACCGCCGGAAACCTTTGTATTCTGGACGGTCTTGTACGCATCTTTGACGCTGCAGTACACGTCATACGGCGATACCGGCTCCACCGTCAGTATCGTCTGCCCCGCGGCTTCTTCCCCTTCCAGGACGCGGATGCCGCTGACGCGGCCGTCAAACGGCGCAAAGACCCGGCTCTCGCGGATCCCGGCCGCCTCCGTGTCGGCAGTGACGTACTCCCCGACGCGCAGCGGAAGGGTCTCTACGATCCCTTCAGCGTCGGCTTTTACATCGTGGGTTTCCGCCGTCTCCACCGCGCCCTGCCATACCGAGGCCACCGCGGCGGCAGGCAGCGCCAGGATGAGGGCCGCCAGGCAAATGGTGCTCCGCTTCATCCTGCCGCCTCCTCTGCTTCCGTACGCAAAACCAGCTCCTTCTCGGTCAAATCATATCGCTCTCCGTCCGCTTCGACGAGCCAGTTGCCTGCCTCAGCCGCCGGAGAGAGCACAAAATCCTTTGAAACCAGCCCGCGGGCGCGCAGCAGGGCGTACCGCCTGCCTGTCAGCTGCAGGTCGGTATCAAGCTCCCGGATGCTCCCGTCGGGCATCATCAGGCGCAGGGTGCGGATACCGCTATCCCTCAGGGTGTGCAGCGCCTTCTGCGTCAGGCGCCAGTTGCCTCCGGCGGAACGGAGCGTCAGGCAGTCGCCCGAAATCAGCGCGTTGATCTCTCCGCCGCCGCAGGTGACCTCCAGCGTTTCACCGCCCAGGCGCAGCTTCGTCATCGGTGCGTCATCCGTCGTGAGGTTCACCGTTCCGTACAGCGTCATGTCCTTGGAGCCTGATGCATGCTGCCGGGTGATCGCCTCGCCCGGCGTGATGTTCAGGTCTTCTTTCAGATTGTAGTCGTACTTTGCCCAGGGATTGCGGATGGTCAGGTGAAGGATGTACGGCTCTTCGGCTCCGCCGCCGCGCTGATAGCACCAGACCTTCACCGTATAGCTGCCGACCGGCAGATCCTTTCTGGCGATCTCGTAATCCGGGGTTGTGGTATAGGTGTCCACAATGACGGAAGAAGCAAAGTCTTCTTTTGCATCGGCATTGTCGTCCGTGATGCGGATACGGTAGCGGCTGCTGAGGACCTTCATCTGCCCATAGTCGGCTATCGGTTCCCACTTGAATTCGTGCACGCCGTACTTGCTGTAAGTCGCGGACGCCCGGCGCTCGCCGCTCTCCAGCAGGAGCGATACGCCGTCGATAAAGTAGATCGTCTCCACGCTGACAACCGTCTCATTGCCCGCTTCGTCGACCCTCGTCCGCTGATACTGATAAAAGCCGGTTACCAGTTCCGTTCTCCAGTTGAAGCTTTTTCTCTTGACCTTCCAATCGTCATCATAGGTGATGTCCGGTTCGATCGTGTCGTAATCCACGGTTCTTCCTGAAGCGTCGGTCATTTTGACTTTGTAATAAGCAGCGCTTAGATCCTGCCAGGAGTCCGACCATGTGGAGCCGCTGGAATAGGCGAATCCAGCGCCCTGCACGAAAGAGTCCGCCTGTCCTTTCCCGGCGGCTGTCTCTGATCCTTCGGCCTCCTGAGTGCCGGCTTTGGCCAGCAGCTGAACCGGCGATGAAGCCTTCACGTCCGCCGAAACCGCTGCGGGAAGGAGTGTAAGCAGCAGAAGAAAGCAGGCCAATTTCCTGCTTTGCTCAAACGTGCCCATCGCCGTCACCTCCCCGTGCCTGCTTTGTCCTGATTCACCGTGCGTTTACTCCACCGTCTCCACCAGCACGCTGCTGCCGTAGCGCACCGCCTCGTCCGGCGTAAAGTCGATGAGCGCCGTGAAAGTCACGCCGTTTGCCGTATCCGCCGAGGCCACGCCGGAAACCATGCGCACAACGCCCGGATACCGGTGCGTCTCGTCGGTAGAGAGCGCGATGGAAACCTCATCCCCTTCGCGCAGGTCCCTCAGGTTTTCCTCCGGGATCTCGGTGCTGACGCACATGGATTCCTTCGTATACAGCGTCGCAGCCACGGTGTTCTTGGTCAGCGTCGTACCCTGTCCATACGGCAGGGAAGCCACCGTGCCGTCGCACGGCGCCGTGATGTCCGCGCCGCTCATGTACAGGCCGTCAAAATCGCCCGTCAGCGTCTCCATCAGAAGATCGCCGCGCTTTACCTTCTGCCCGTCCGTTACAGCGATACGGACGATGCTTTGGTTGCTCTTGGTGTTTGTGCTGCCCGATGCGCTGTTCTGCGTGCTCACCTGGGCGTTCACGGCCAGCGCTGCGGTGCGGGTCACCTCGCCGTAGCCCAGCTTCAGTGTCCTCGTATAGTCCGCATCGCGGAAGACGTACGCCTTCTCGCCCGTGATGAACTCGCCTTCGGTGATCTCCGCGGTGAATTTCGTACCGGAAACCGCCGTCACCCGGCCCACGCCGGTGCGCTTCTGGTTGCCTGAAGCGCGCAGGTAGACCGTCTCCCCCACGTGGATGGTCTTCGTCTCCGTGGAACTGTAGGCATACTCGGTCGAGGCGGAGATGGTGTACAGGGAATCCGTCTCAATGTACATCACAGCGCCGTAGCGGTCCTTGACGGTATCGGCTGCGTCGCCCGGCTGGGCGAAGATGCCGCGGATCGTACCGTCCGCCTCCGCATAGACCTTGGTCGTCTGCAGGGACAGCAGCGCATCGCCCTCCCGGACTGCCTGGCCTTCCTTCACCCTGACCTCCGAGACCATGCCGCCGATCGGGGCATACACCTGGGCCTGGGTATCCGCGATCACCCTGCCCTCCACGGAAATCGCATCGGCCATGGCGCCTGCCGCCGCAAGGGACAAAGCCGCCGGGATGAGGATCTTCAGCACTGCTTTTTTCATGTCTTTTCTCCTTATCGCAGGCGCAGCGCGCCGCGTCGTTTTTCAGGTGCCCATTGTAGGCCGGGTAGCTAAAATGCACCTTAAACCTCTCTGCGGTGCACCCTATGAAAAGGAGCCCCCGGTTTCCCGGAGGCTCTTTGGCTGTGTTTTAGAGGATCTTGTGGATCCAGCCCTCGGGCGCTTCCACGGTGCCCATCTGGATACCGGTCAGCGTATCGTAGAGCTTCTTGGTTACGGGGCCCATCTTCTCCATGCCGGCCGGGAAGGTGATGACCTGATCGCCGTTGACGACGCGGCCCACCGGGCTGATGACCGCCGCCGTGCCGCAGAGGCCGGCTTCCGCGAAGTCGGAAAGCTCGGTCAGCGCCACCTTGCGGTGCTCCACCTTCATTCCCAGCAGATGCTCCGCCACGTAGACGATGGAGCGGCGGGTGATGGAAGGCAGGATGGAATCGGACTTGGGCGTGACCAGCGTGCCGTCCTTCGTGATGAAGATGAAGTTGGCGCCGCCCGTCTCCTCGATGTAGGTGCGCGTGCCGGGATCGAGGAACAGGTTCTCGTCGAAGCCCGCCGCGTGCGCCGTCACGTTGGCGTGCAGGCTCATCGCGTAGTTGAGGCCGGCTTTGATGTGGCCCGTGCCGTGCGGAGCAGCGCGGTCAAAGTCGCTGACGCAGATGGTGATGGGCTTTGCGCCGCCCTTGAAGTAGGGGCCGACCGGTGTCACGAGGATACGGAACTGATACTCCGTAGCCGGTTTCACACCGATGACGATGCCCGTCGCGAACATGAAGGGGCGGATATACAGCGTCGCGCCGCTGCCGTAGGGCGGAACCCAGGCCGCATTGGCGCGCACGACCTCCTCCACAGCGGAGATGAAACGCTCCTTCGGGAAGGGCGGCATCTCCATGCGCCTGGCGCTGTCCATCATCCGCTCCGCGTTCAGGTCGGGGCGGAAGGTGACGATGCTGCCGTCCTTCGTCGTGTAAGCCTTGAGACCCTCGAAGATCTCCTGGCAGTAATGCAGGATGCCGGAGCACTCGCTGATGTGCACCGTCGGGTCGTCGATGAGGCCGCCCTCATCCCAGGCCCCGTCCTTCCAGTTGGAAACGTAGCGCTTGTCCGTCGGCACATAGCCGAAACCAAGGCTGCCCCAGTCCAGATTCTTCTTTTCCATACCGATCAACTCCGTCCTGTTTCGATTTGCGCCCATTATAGACCTATCCGCAGATGAATTCAAGTCGCTATTTAACTGTAAAGGTCACCGTGTTGCTCCTGAAGAGCTCCAGCGGCGGCAGCGTGCACCGCTTTCCCACCGATATGCGGTAGGTCCCGCCGGGGTTGAAGGTCCCCGCGTCCACACACACGAGGCACTCCCCGTAGCTGACGGTTTCAACGTAGCGCAGGGGTACGCGCTTCCCGTTGATCCTCAGCGTGTTCACCCGGTAAAGCGAGCCGCCCGTAAGCTGCAGCGTCTGCGTCCCTGCGGGTGCGCGCTGCGGGCCTTCCTCAAGGACCGCCGCGTCGTAGATCTGCGGCTGCTCGGCTGTATCCCAGTACCGCACACCGAAGAAAAGCACCAGCACAAGGCTCGCAAGGGCTGCCAGCAGAGCAGGAAGACCGGCCCGTTTCAGCTTCGCCGTCATTGGACCGCCCCCTTCCAGTAGCCTTCGCCCTTCAGGCGGTCGTAATGCAGCAGCAGCAGCGTCTCATCCAGTGCGCCGTAGCGCTCGTCATCCCCGAAGATGCGTCCGTCCTCTTCCACCATGCGCTGGGACTCCACGAGGTCCGGCGTAAGGTCCGAGAGCAGGTTGAAGTATGCATCCGTGCGGATCCCCAGCCTGGACAGCACGAGGGCCCCCAGCCGGTAAGCCGCCACCGCCTCTTCGCCTACGGAAAAATCCGCCCCGTAGTTGTTCCAGATGAGCAGCGGCGTGCGGTAGTAGGGCGCCGCCTCGCTGCCCCTGCCGAAGTCCAGCCCGAAGTCGCCGATGCCCGGCGCGTGATCGCCCCACAGCACCACGACGCAGAGCCGTTCCCGCCGGGTGAGCTCCTCCAGCAGGCTTTCCACCGCTTCCGCGTGCTCCAGCAGCGCGTTCAGGTAGTTTTCGGCAGCGCGCTTCTGCATCCCTTCGCGGTCCGCAACCAGGATGTCCCGCCGGCTGTATTCGTACTTGTAGTCTCCGTGGTTCTGGTAGGTGATGACAAAAGCGAAGTACGGCGATGCTTCATCGCGCGTGCCGTAGTCCTCCAGCAGCAGGCGGAAGAGCTCGCTGTCCTTGGGATAGGGGCCCACCTTCTCCGTGATCTCCGGCAGCCCGGTGTCTGTAAACAGCTGCCTGTCAAACCCGAAACGCCTGTAATTGAAGCCCCGGCTGTAAAAGCGGCTGGTGTTGGGGTGCATCACCGTCGTCACATAGCCCGCGTCTTTCAGTACGGTGGCCAGCGTCGCCATGCCGTCCGCCGTCGCGCTGCGGTCGGAGAACAGCGCCCCCGGCGTATCCTCCGCCCTGTATCCCGTCAGCACCTCGTATTCGGAATAGAACGTTCCGCCGCCCAGGTGCGGCGCGATGTAATCCGCGCCCGCAAACCGCTCCTGCAGCGCCTTGATGCCCTCAAGCGGGTCTGCGGACATGTCAAGGACGCCCAGCCGGTTCAGGTCGAACATCGACTCGCTCATGATGAAGAAGACGTCCGGCAGCACCGTATCCCCGGCAAGCGGTTCGGCGCCGCTGCCCGCAAGCACGGAAAGCACCGCCTCTTCGCTGTAGTGATCCGGCCGCTTCAGCAGGTTTTTGGGCCGTGTCTCCCAAAGGGCCCGCACCCAGCCCGCCTCCTCGTAGAGCAGGTCCGTCTGCTGCGGGATGTAGAGCGGCGCGGACATCGCAAGCGCCAGGACCGCCGCCGCCGCAAGCCCCGAACCCGCCGCAGCCGCCCAGCGCCGCTTGCCCTTAAGAGGCAGGCGTTCCCGCCCGAAGAGGCGCGGCAGCAGCACGCCCAGCAGTGCGATGGCGGCGATGAGATAGAGGTGCGGCGTCAGCCGGAAGTGCGGCAGCACCATCACAGCTTCCTTCGTCTGTGCAAAGTCCGTCACAAGCAGCGGCTCGCCGCGCAGATCCATCTTGTACAGGTTGACGGCTGAGAGCACCAGCGCCGGCACGGTCATCATGCGCACGCCCCGGCGGGGCCGCCCGCTGAGGAAGATGAAAAAGAGCGCGCACGCAAAGAAGACCGCCGTCTCCGCCAAAAAGAGCAGCGGCCGTGCATTGGCCCAGGCCAGCGCGGAAGACCTCGCCCTGCGGGCCACCACCTCCGTCAGGTAAGTGCACTGCAAGGCGATCACAAGGAGCGTCAGGGTGCCGAAGATGATGCGCAAAGCGCGCTCCCTGCCGCTTGCCGGTGCAGGGTTCTCGGTCTTTCTTCTTTCTTTTCTAAAGGGCCTCATCCGGGTCCCCCGTTTCCTTTGGAATGCCGGTATTATAGCATTTGCGCGCCCGCTGTGCAATGTGATAGAATAGCCCCATCCTGATATCGGAGGCCAGCCATGAAACGCCTTGTTCTGTTCCTTCTTCTGCTGATGCCGGTGCTGTACGGTGCCGGTGCACGGGGTGAAACCCTTTCCCTCTCCGAGATGCTGGGCGCCGATTCGGCAGCCGAACTCTCATCCGCGGCAGAAGATGCGCCGGCTGCGCCCGCCCCGGCGGAAAACCCAGCCCGTGCCGCCTTTATCGACGATATCGTCTCCCTGGCGGAGCAGCTGTACACAAAGGCGGACGGCAAGGCCAGACGCGCCCAGTACAGCGGCGACATTTACGTCTGCAAGAATTTCACCGTCCACCTCTTCCGCGAAAACGCCGCGGCGTACCGGATGGCGGAGTATCCGGACGTTCCCCTCGTCATCCCCAACAACCAGAAGAAGGCGGACTGCGCGCCCTACGCCTACGGCGTGGAATGGCAGGATGTGCCCGCCGAAAAGGGCAACCCTTTCGTGGAAGCCGCGCGCTTCCGCTATGATGACGCACTGACAAAGGCGGAAAACCGCGAAAAGGCCCGCGCCTTCCTGATGCAGGTGCAGCGGGGTGACTATTTTCAGATGTCGGCCGACTACTACTACGGTGTCGGTGCCCACAGCCTCGTCTTCATCGCGGATTACGATCCCGCAACGGACAGCGTGCACTGGACTGATTCCAACATGAAGGGCATGACGCGCGGCGGTATCCGCTACGGATACGTCCAGTACGACGCCGTAAAGGAAATCGACTGGTTTGTGGACGCCTTCTGCCGCCGCAAGCGCGGTGCCACACTCTACCGCCTGCGAAACGACATCATCAAAGCGCCATAACTCCAGGCAGCAGCCCCGCGCGCCGCACAGGCGGCAAGCGCGGGGCTGTTTTTTATGTCTTGATCTCCTCTTCTTTAAAGGCCTGCTGCGCATAGCGCACGAAAGCGCGGGCCGCTGCGGCGGTATAGCTGCGCCTGGGCAGCAGCAGGTAAAACAGACGGCGGATCTGGTCGGAGCGCACCACGTAGAACAGCAGTTCGCTGTCCTCCTCCCTCACAAGCCGGTCTGAGACAAAGGCCGGCGCATAATTGCTCTGGGCAAGCCGGTAGGCCGTGACCATCTGGGTAAGCGTCGCACGGGCGCGCGGCTCGAGCCCTGCCTCCCCGAACATCGCAAGGCACCGCTCCCGCAGGTTGTTGCCGGGTGCCAGCAGCAGGAACTCCATCTCCCGAAAGCAGGACACCGGAACTGCCTTCCGTCCGGGTTTCAGGTGTTTCCCCGCAAGGATGTCCCGCGCCGTAAAGGCCGCGCTCTCCAGCCCCGCGTTCAGCGGATGGAGGCGGTGCACGGCCAGCACGACGCTGTCGCGGAAGGCCGGATAATGCTCATAAAGCGGGATGACCGCCGGATTGCAGTTCAGCGTCAGGTCGATATCCTTCGTGGCGAGCATTTCGGCAAGCTTTCCGGAGCCGTGCTCCACCAGCTCGATCTCCACCCGCGGGTGAAGGCTGCAAAAGCCCGAGAGCACTTCCGGCAGGATATACGCGTTCAAAAAATGCGTCCCGCCGATGCGGATGAGCCCGGCTTCGGCATCCCGGATATCCGCGATCTTCCGCCCGATATCCCGCTCTGTCTCCATGATCTCCTTCAGCGATGCAATATAAGCCTCCCCCGCCTGTGTCAGGCGGAGCGGCCTGTGGCTTCTGTCGAACAGAGGTACGCCCAGTGCGTCCTCTGTTTTTTTGACGGACAGCGACAGCGCAGGCTGACTCATGTACAGGTGTTCCGCCGCCCGTGAAAAGCTGCCGTCCAGATAGATCTGGTAAATATAGCTCTTTTCCGGTTCCATATTATTTGTCCTGCTTATAGTTTTATTTATAAAATGAAATTGAACTTATTATATACACCTGGTACGATGTTGTCAACAAAAGAACCGGGAGGTACGGATATGACGATCAACGCACTGATGATGGATCCCATCGACAACGTGGTCACCTGTATGACCGAGATCGCCGCGGGAGAGACCGTCTGCTACCGCAGGGGCGAAGAAACCTGCACGCTGACCGCCTCGCAGAACATCCCCTACTGCCACAAGGTAGCTGTCGCGGATATCGCGAAGGGCGAGCAGGTCATCAAGTACGGCGAGAGCCTCGGCGAGGTTTCCGAGGACATCCGCGCCGGTGAATGGGTCGCCGACCACAACCTGTTCAGCGTTCCTCGCGATTACGACAGCGAACTGGCCGGAGACGACTTCATCATGTGTGCGCGCCAGTCCGAGGGCGCGCCCGACCTTGAGAGCTTCAAATTCTGGGGTTACCGCAGGGCGGAAGGCCGCCCCGGCATCCGCAACCACGTGCTGATCCTGCCCACCTGCGCGTGCGGCAGCGAAAGCAGCCGCATCGTGGCCAGCCAGGTCCGCGGCGCGGTCAACATCGTCTTCAACACCGGCTGCTCCGACGTCGCCGCCAACACGGAGATGAGCCAGAAGGTGCTGACCGGCTTTGCCTGCAACCCCAACGTGTACGGTGTAGTCATCATCGGCCTGGGCTGCGAAACCGTGCCGCACAACAAGCTGCGCGAGAAGATCCAGGCCATGACCAGCAAGCCCGTCGTCTCCTTCGGCATCCAGGATGAAGGCGGCACGCTCAAAACCATCGAAAAAGCGGTGCGCGCCGCACGCGAGATGGCCGCACAGGCCGGCATGCAGCAGAAGGAGCTGTTCGACGCCTCCGAATTCTTCATGGGCATCGAGTGCGGCGGCTCGGACGCGACCTCCGGCATCGCCAGCAATCCTGCCGTGGGCGAGCTGAGCGACATCCTCGTCGACATGGGCGCGACCTGCATGATGAGCGAATCCATCGAGTGGATCGGCGGCGAGCACGTCCTCGCCAAGCGCGCCGCGACGCCCCAGATCCAGCGCGAGATCATCGAGGTCTGCCGCGCGTACGAAGATCACCTGACGGCGGCGGGACAGGACTGCCGTGCGGGCCAGCCGACGCCCGGCAACAAGGCCGGCGGCCTCTCCACGCTGGACGAGAAGAGCCTGGGCTGCATCCGCAAGGGCGGAACGCGGCCGATCGTCGAGGTGCTGGAACAGGCGAAGCGGCCCACGAAGAAGGGCGCCATCGTGATGGACACGGCGGGCTACGACATCTCCTCCGTCACCTCCATGGTCGCCTCCGGCTGCCAGGCTGTCATCTTTACGACGGGCCGCGGCACTCCGACGGGCAACGCCATCGTCCCCGTGCTCAAGGTGACGGCGAACGGCCGCACCTATCAGAAGATGGAAGACAACATGGATATCGACCTCAGCCCCATCGTCCGCGGCGAAAAGACCTATCAGGAAATGGGCCGGGAAATGGTTTCCGAGATCCGCGATATCTGCAACGGCAAGATGACGAAGGCGGAAGGCTTCGGCTTCTCGGATATCGCAGTGGACCACGTCTGCCGGTTTGTGTAAGCAAGCGGCCATCCGCTTACAAGAGAAAAAGGAGGACATAATAATGGGTATCCTGAAATCCTGGAAGAAACTGAGCCTGTTTACCCGCATCATGATCGGCTTCGTTCTGGGCATCGTCGTCGGTCTCGTCTTCGGCCCCAAGGCTTCCGCTGTTGCTTTCCTGGGCACCATCCTCACCCGCCTGCTCACCATGGTGGTGGCGCCGCTGGTCCTCGGCCTGCTCATCTGCGCTGCCGCGGACGTCAAGGACTTTAAGACGCTGGGCAAGATCGGCGGCAAGACGCTGGCCATCTTTCTCGGCACCACGGCCATCGCCGTGGCCATCGGCCTCGTGCTCTCCAATGTGATGCAGATCGGCGCCGGCTTCGTCATGCCGACCGACGTCGCCTACAGCGCCAAGGATGTGCCCAGCGTGGTCGATACGCTGATGGGCATCATCCCCACCAACCCCTTCAACGCCCTCAGCACCCAGAACCTGCTGCAGATCATCTTCTTCGCCCTGCTGCTCGGCTTCGCGCTCATCAAGCTCGGCGACAAGGGCGCGCCGGTGCTGAACTTCTTCCGCTCCTGGACGGAGGCCTGGAAGGAGATCACCAACATCGTGCTGGAGTTCACCCCTTACGGCGTCTTCGGCCTCATGGCCAACATCGTGGGCCAGTACGGCATGGATGTCATGCTCCCCTTCATCAAGACCATCGCGGCCTGCTACATCACCTGCTTCCTGTTCACCGTCTTCGTGCAGGGCGGCCTCATGGTCGGCGCCTATGCGCACATTAGCCCGCTCAAGTTCTTCAAGATCATGAAGGAAGCGATGCTCTTCGTCTTCGCGACCTGCTCCTCCGTCGCCACCATCCCGATCAACCTGAAGTGCACCAAGCGCGTAGGCGTCTCCGAGAAGATCGCGGACTTCGTCATCCCCTTCGGCGCCGTCATGAACATGAACGGTACGGCGATCTATGAGGCCGTCGCGGTCGTCTTCGCCTCCCAGGTCTTCGGCATCCATCTCACGGTCACCCAGCAGATCATGGTCATGGTCACTGCCGTCCTCGCCTCCATCGGCACCGCGGGCATCCCCGGTTCCGGCCTCGTCATGCTCACCATCGTGCTGAACGCCGTCAATCTGCCGCTGGAGACCATCGGCCTGCTCGCCGGCATCGACCGCATCCTCAACATGGCGCGCGTCATCCCCAACATCGTGGGCGACGCAGCCGCTGCCGTCGTCGTCGCCAAGAGCGAAGGCGAGCTCGGCCCCATCAACGAAACCCTGGAAGGCTGATCACAGCTCCCTCACGATCTCCCTTCCGGTATATGCTGCTCCGGGCAGCAAAAACCGCTCTCCCGTTTTCAGGAGAGCGGTTTTGCTATGCAATTCAATCTGTTTTGACGCGTGCCGCTTTAGAGCACCTTCTCCAGAAAGGCCTGCGCCCTGTCCGATTTCGGCGTGGAGAAGAAGGTCGCAGGGTCGGCATCCTCCACGATGACCCCCTCGTCCAGGAAGACGATGCGGTCGGAAACCTCCCTGGCAAAGCCCATCTCATGCGTCACAAGCACCATGGTGATGCCCGTCTTGGCCAGCGCTTTGATGACGTCCAGCACCTCCTTCACCATCTCGGGGTCCAGCGCGCTCGTCGGCTCGTCGAAGAGCACGATGTCCGGCTCCATGGCCAGGGTCCTCGCAATAGCGACGCGCTGCTTCTGTCCGCCGGAAAGGGTGGAGGGATACACGCCGATCTTGTCCAGCATGCCCACCTGCGTCAGCAGCTTCCTCGCGCGCTCCGCCGCCTCTTCCTTCCCGATGCCCAGCACCTTCATGGGCGCGTAGATCATGTTGTCCAGAACGGTCATGTGCGGAAAGAGATTGAAATGCTGGAAGACCATGCCGATCTTCTTGCGCACCTCGTAAGCGCTCTCGAAGTTCCTGCCCTTGATCTCCTTCAGCAGGCTGCGGTACCGGGCGCCCTCGTGCTTTTCGTGCAGCAGGTCCTCTTTCTTGATGCGGGCGATCAGCGCGGCGTCATCCTGCGTGCCGGAAAGCCGCTTATAGGTATTGGAGGCGCGGATGACCTCCGGATGCAGATACGGATCCGGCGGCGTGATCAGCCTGCCCTCGACCCAGATCTCCCCGAAGGTCGGCTCCTCCAGGAGGTTGATGGAGCGCAGCAGCGTGGACTTGCCCGAGCCGGAAGGGCCGATGATGGAGATGATCTCCCCCTGGTCGATGTGCAGCGTAATGCCCTTCAGCACGTGCAGAGATCCGAAATCCTTGTAGAGCCCTTTAATGTCGATCACTCTTGTTCACCTTCCTTTCCAGGGTCTTGCCGAGGGTGGACAGCAGCATGACCAGCACGTAATAGAAGATCGCGATGACAAAAAAGGGCTCGAACGCGCGGTAGGTCTTGCTCTGGATCATCTGCCCCACTCGCAGGATATCCACGAGGCCGATGGACGAGATCAGCGTGGTGTTCTTGAGCAGGGAGATGAATTCGTTGACCAGGCTGGGCAGCACGCTCTTGATCGCCTGCGGCAGGATGATGTCCTTCATCATGGAGGGATAGTGGATCCCCAGCGCCATGGCCGCCTCGTACTGCCCCCTGTCGATGGCGCGGATGCCGCCCTTCATGCTCTCGGAGATGTACGCCGCCGAGTTCATGGCAAAGACGAGCGTGCCGGCCTGGAAGGCATTGAACTTCACCGGCAGCACGAGCGGTATGCCGAAGTACATCATGAACACCTGCACCAGCAGTGGCACGCCGCGGAACACGGAGGTGTAGAAATCCGCTGCGGCCTGCAGCGGGCGCAGGTTGGAGATCTTGCACAGAGAAAGCGGGATGGACAGCACGAGGCCCAGGAGCAGCGAACAGATCGTCACCTGCACGGTGACGATCAGCGCGGCGCCGAAGTTGGGCAGCCAGGGCGTTATGATGGAAAAATCGAGTTTCATAGGTTTCTTCCTTTTGAATCGTCCTTACCGGACCAAATGAAGCAGCCTTCCCCTTTTGGGGAAGGTGCGGGTCCGTTCTTTCCAGAGGGCATCAGTACAGCCACTGATGGATCATCGTATCCAGCTCTCCGGAGTCGATCATGAGTTGCAGCTGCTCGTTGAAGAGGTCCTTCAGCTCGCTGCCCTTGGGGAAAGCCATGGAGTAGTTGTCCGCAATGCCTTCCATATCCAGCTGGAAGTATTTGAGCATCGGCTTGCCTTCGGCATCCATCACCGTGTTGGCCAGCTTCTTGGAGCCGTTGATGGAAGTGAGGCCGGCGACCACGCCGTCCATCTCCTCTGCCACCGCGTTGCCCACAGCCGCCTGGCCGTCAAAGGTCTTGAGCACCGCGCCCGGGATCTTGCCGATGTGCTGCTCGTACTCGGTGCCGGCGGAGCAGGCGACGACCTTGCCCTCCAGATCCTTATAGGAAGCAATATCCGCGTCCGCCTTCACAACGCAGCCGATGTCGGTCGTGCAGTAGACGATGGAGAAGTCGACCACCTGCGCGCGCTCTTCCGTCGCTGTCATGCCGCTGATGACCATATCCACGGCGCCCGCCTGCAGGGAGCCGACCAGCGAGGAGAAGCTCATGGGGCTGATTTCAAACTCAAAACCCAGCTTGTCGGACAGGCTCTTGATGATGTCGATGTCCAGGCCCTCATAGCCGGTGGGATCGGTCTCGGAAACCGTCTCAAAATACATGAAGTTCGGGGAGAGGCCGATCGTCAGCTTCTTGCCGGCCAGCGGCTTGTCCTCCGCAAGGGCGGATACGGAAAGGAGCATCACCAGTGCACAAACGATTGCGATAACCTTTTTCATATTCATACCTCCGTTGAGTTATGCAGGATTTCTGCATATTTTTGAGTGATGGACGCATAATAATACAATCAACGGCGCTTGTCAAGCCCTAAAATGAAAATTTTTGCAGTTTTCTTTTCTGATCCGCTCTTTTCCCGCTTCAGCCTGCCTGATTTTCCCGCGTATCGCGCTGCATGCATCTGCATAAATATGCCAGATTAATGCATATTATTGCATTTAGCACCCAATGGTGCTATACTGTCCGCGTTTCGACCAAATAGTATGTAGTAACGGAGGAAAGCATTATGGCGCTTTGGAGCGGACGGTTCAGCAAGGATCCGGATCAGCTGGTACTGGAGTATGACGCGTGCATCGGCGTCGGCGAACGCATGGCGGAGCAGGATATCCGCGGCTCCCTCGCCCACGCGAGGATGCTGGGCGAGCAGGGGATCATCCCGAAGGCGGACGCAGAGGCGATCGTCAAAGGCCTGGAGGGCATCCTTGAAGACGTGCGCGCGGGCAAGGTCTCCTGGAGCGTGGATGCCGAGGACATCCATATGAATGTGGAGACGCTCCTTACCGAGCGCATCGGCGAGGCCGGCAAGCGCCTGCACACCGGCAGGAGCCGCAACGACCAGGTCGCGCTGGACAACCACATGATCACGATGGACCAGTGCCGTAAAACCGTCTCCCTGCTCAAGGAGCTCATCGCTCTGCTGCTGGACACCGCAAAGCAGCACGTCAATACCCCCATGCCCGGCTACACCCACCTGCAGCACGCGCAGCCCGTCACCCTCGCCCATCACCTGATGGCCTACGTGCAGATGTTCCTGCGGGATGCGAAGCGCTTCGCCTTCACCTTCGAAATGGCGGATGAGATGCCGCTGGGCAGCGGCGCGCTGGCTGCCACCACCTACCCCCTTGACCGGGAGCGCGTGGCGGATCTCCTCGGCTTCTCCTGCATAACGGAAAACAGCCTGGACGGCGTCTCCAGCCGCGACTACTTCCTCGATTACATCTATGCCGCGTCCTGCTGCATGATGCACCTCTCCCGCTTCTGCGAGGAGCTTGTGCTCTGGAATTCGTCGGAGTTCCGCTTTGTGGAGATGGACGACGCGTTTGCCACCGGCTCCTCCATCATGCCCCAGAAGAAGAACCCGGACATCGCGGAGCTGATGCGCGGCAAGACCGGCCGCGTCTACGGCGACCTCATGGCGCTGCTGACGGTGATGAAAGGCCTGCCCCTTTCCTACAACAAGGACATGCAGGAGGACAAGGAGCGCTTCTGGGATGCGGCGGACACGCTGAACCAGAGCCTGGCGGTCTTCGCCGCCATGTTTGCCACCCTGACCTTCCGCACCGACGTCATGCACAAAAGCTCGCTGGACGGGTTTGCCAACGCCACCGACTGCGCGGATTACCTCGTCCGGCATGGCGTCGCCTTCCGGGATGCGCACCGCATCGTGGGCGAGCTGGTCGCCTACTGCCTGGACACCGGCAAATCGCTGGACCAGCTGACTCTGGAAGAATATCTTCGCTTTGATCCCGCCTTCGGCGACGACATCTACGGTGCCATCTCCCTTGAAACCTGCGTGGGCGCAAGGAACGTCCCCGGCGGGCCGGCCCCGGAGGCTGTCGAAGCCGCCATCGCTTCCGCCGAAAAAAAACTGGCTGCTCTGTAACGGTTTTGTCCGTCCGGGCCCGCATCCGCAACGGCTGCGGGCTTTTACTATCCCTTTGTTTCTGTTATAATGATATCAATATTAAAATTGCAAGGGAGGTTTTTTCATGTCCAGAAAGATTCTTGCGCTGTTTATGATCCTCGCGCTGTTTGCCGCGGCTGCGCTGGCCGACGGTGAGGGCGTATACACCTACAACTCCGCCCAGACGGAGTTCCCCACCAACTGGAGCCCGCACCAGAACCAGACGCAGATTGACAGCGACCTCATGGTCCAGCTGGGCAACGGCTTCTATGACTTTGACTACAACGAGGATGAGGACGGCTACAAGGTCATCCCCCAGGTCGCCGCTGATTTCCCCGTGGATGTGACCGCCGATTACGTCGGCGATGCATGGGGCATCGCCGAGGGCGAGGAGGCCCGCGCCTGGAGGATCCCGCTGCGCGGCAACCTCGCCTGGGAGGACGGCACGCCCATCACGGCCGGCGACTTCGTTACCAGCGCCAAACTGCTGCTGAACCCCACGGCGCAGAACCACCGCGCCGACATGCTCTACAGCGGCAACCTGGTCATCAAGAACGCCGAGGCCTACCTCAAGCAGGGTCTGGCCAGCGATACCGCTCTGGGCACCATCATGGAAGCCGAGAGCCTTTCCGTGGAGGATCTGCTCGCCAAGTACGGCAGCGAACCCGGCTGCATCAACTGGGGCAATTCCTTCGGCGACACCTATGATTTCGACGCCAAGGCCTGGACGGGCGAAGCCGAGGACGCCGTCGTGACGACCCCGCTGACCCTCTCCGATCTCTACGCCTTCTACACCACCGGCGAAGGCCGCGCTTACGCCACCTGGGCCAGCGACGAGCAGATGACCGAGTGGGCGCTTGAAGAGCTCTTCACGCCGTATATGCAGTTTGCCGGCGCGATGGACTTTGATCAGGTCGGCATCCTGGCACCGGACGACACCAGCCTGGTGCTGATCCTGGCCAAGCCGCTTTCCGGCTTCTACCTCTATTACTCCCTCACCGACTACTGGCTGGTGAACGAAACGCTGTACCACGCCTGCGAGAGCGAGACGGACGGCGTCTACAACAACACCTACGGCACCAGCAAGGAGACCTCGATTTCCTTCGGTCCCTACCGCCTCTCCGAATTCCAGAGCGACAAGACCTACCTGCTGGAGAAGAACCCCAACTGGTACGGCTGGAGCGATCCCGCCAACGAGGGCTGGTATCAGACGGACGCCATCCGCGTGGACTGCGTGGCTGAGGTCAGCACCCGCATGGAGATGTTCATGAGCGGCCTGCTGGACGTCGTCGGCCTGGATAAGGACCACATCGGCGACTACGCCACCTCCGAATACACCTACTACGACGAGGGCGACTCCGTCTTCGCCATGGTCTTCAACCCCGAGCACTCCGCGCTCAAGACCGCGCAGGAGCAGGCGGGCGCCCACATCAACAAGACGATCCTGACCCTCAAGGACTTCCGCATGGCCATGTCCCTCGGCCTCAACCGCCAGGAGTTCTGCCTCGCCTCCTCCCCGACCAACGAGCCGGCCTTCGCCCTCTACGGCGGGCAGATCGTGGCCGATCCGGAGCAGGGCCTCTTCTATCGCACCACCGATGTCGCCAAGCAGGTCGTCGTCGATTTCTGGGGCCTCTCGGATGAGATCGGCGAGGGCAAGCTCTATGCCGACGCCGACGAGGCGATCGACAGCCTCTCCGGCTACAACCTGGAGATGGCGCGCCAGTACTTCGACGCCGCCTACGACGAAGCCATCGCGCAGGGCCTCATGGGCGAGGACGATGTGGTCGAGATCATGATCGGCACGCCGAACGAGACCTCCGCCTTCTACAACAGCGGCTACGACTTCATCGTCAACAACTACACGGAAGCGGTCAAGGGCACCAAGCTGGAGGGCAAGCTCACCTTCAAGCGCGACGCCACGCTGGGCAACGGCTTCGGCACCGCGCTGCGCAACAACCAGGTCGATATGCTCTTCGGCGTCGGCTGGACGGGTTCCACCTTCGATCCCTACGGGCTCATCGAAGCGTATGTTGAGGACGACTACCGCTACGATCCCGCCTGGAACCCGGATGAGACGATGCTGACCTGCACGCTGGATGGCGAAGAATACACCGCGAACGTGCGCACCTGGCAGCACGCCATCACCAACGAGACCGTCACCGCGAAGAAGGCTGACGGCACCGATGCGGAGCTGAACGTGAGCGCCAATGCCGAGCAGCGCATCCTCGTGCTCTCCCAGCTGGAGAACGTGATCCTGCAGAACTACGACTTCATCCCGCTGATGGGCGACTCCAGCGCCAAGCTCAAGGGCATGCAGGTGGAGTATCACACGGAGGACGAGGTCTTCCCGCTCAGCCGCGGCGGCATCAAATACATGACCTACAACTATGACGACGCCGAGTGGAACGCTTTCGTCGCTTCCCAGGGCGGGGTGCTCAACTACAAATAAACCATGCTGAAATACATCGCAAAGCGCGTAGCGCTGATGCTCGTCGTCTTTCTCATCATCATCTCGATGTGCTTCGTGCTCATCAAGCTGCTGCCCAACAAGCCGGCGGAGCAGTTCGGCAAGGACAAGCAGCTGATCGAGATGCGCAGAGAAGCGCTGGGTTACAACAAACCTCTGCTGACCCAGTACCTGATCTTCCTTCGCCGCTCGCTCGCGGGCGGCGACTGGGGGATCAGCGAGTCTCTGTACCTCGGGCAGGACGTATGGAGCAAGTTCATGGAGAAAATGCCGGCCACCGTCGCGGTCAACGCCTACACGATGCTGTTTTCCGTGCCGCTGGGGCTGCTGCTGGGCATCTATGCCGCCCTGCGCAAAAACCACTGGCAGGATCACTTCATCTCCACAGCTGTCGTCATTTTCGTCTCTGTCCCCAGCTACGTCTACGCGTTCCTCGTACAGTACATCCTCTGTTACAGGCTGCGGCTCTTCCCCTTTCAGGTGCAGAGCGGCACGGACTTTTTCTCCCGGCAGATGTTCATCTCCATGGTGCCGGCCATCCTTTCCCTTGGCTTCGGCACGGTGGCCGGGCTCACGCGGTATACCCGCGCGGAGCTGACGGAGGTGCTCACCTCCGATTACCTGCTGCTGGCCCGGGCCAAGGGACTCACCCGCGCCCAGACGACCGTCCGCCACGCGCTGCGCAACGCCATGGTGCCCATCTTCCCCATGATCCTGGGTGAATTCGTGGGCATCATGAGCGGCAGTCTCATCATTGAGCAGATCTTCGGCATCCCCGGCGTGGGGCAGCTTTATGTCGCTTCCATCACCGCCGCCACGCCGGATTACAACTTCTTCATGCTGCTCAGCGCTTTTTACACGCTGATCGGGCTGCTGTCCGGCATCATCGTGGACGTCAGCTACGGCTTTATCGATCCCAGGATCAGAATCGGGAGCAAGAAATGACAGACGACATGAAAACGCTCTCCCGGGAGAAATTCACGTTTGCCACCGACAGGGACAAGCGTCATGACAGGCCTCCGGAGACGCCGCCGCGCGGCTACTTTGCCGACGCGATGTACCGCTTTACGCGCAACAAGAGCTCTGTCGTCGCGGCTTTCATCATCCTCATCCTGGTCCTCTACGCGCTGTTTGTCCCGCTGCTGTTTGAAAACGCGTACACCCGCAGCCTGACCGACACCCTGACCCTCAGCTACGCCAAGCTGCCGCCCAAGGCGCGCTTCCCGCTGCCTTTCCTGGACGGCTGCAGCGACAAGACGGTCAACGCCTCCGGCTACGCCGCGCTGCGCGCCATCGCGGAGGAGACCGGCGTCGATCCCGTGGTCAAGGTCTACACCGCCGGCCGGCAGGATGCCTCCGGCGGCAAGAAGACCGTCTACTACGACCTGCGCGTGGATAACTACAAGGCGATGGGCATGATGCTGCTGACCCTCACCCCCGCCCAGTACGAAGCGCTGCAGGCCTGGCAGGACGAAACCGGCATCCAGGCCATCTACCCCGCCGTGAAGGATGCCAAGCAGACGGACGCGAACATCTGGTATCAGGCGGACAAGAAGGGCGCTGCCAAGCTGGACAAGGAGGGCAACCTCGTCGCTGCCTACAAGACGGCCGCCGAGGGGGACGAAAGCTACCACAGCCTGCGCATCCCCGCGGATGACGACCCGGAGCATCCCCTCGCCTACGCGCGCGTCACGGGCACCTCAAGCGCCCGCAGCTACGTCGTGCGCGTCAGCAAGCCTGCCTATTTCCGCTACCGCTACGGGTTTGAGCCCTGCTTCCTCTTCGGCACGAACGACAAGGGGCAGGACATCTTCACCCGCCTGGCGCACGGCGCCCGCTTCTCCTTCCTGCTGGCCATCGGCATCTCCGCCATCAACCTGCTCATCGGCGCGGTCTACGGCGCCATCGAGGGCTATTACGGCGGCGCGGTGGACCTGGCGATGGAGCGCGTCTCCGACGTGCTGAGCGGCGTGCCCTTCATGGTCGTCACCACCCTGTTCCAGCTGCACCTGGCCAGCCGCGTCGGCGTCGTGCCCGCGCTGCTCTTCGCCTTCGTGCTGACGGGATGGATCGGCATGGCCAGCACCGTGCGCATGCAGTTTTACCGCTTCAAAGGACAGGAGTACGTGCTCGCGGCCCGCACGATGGGCGCGGGGGATTCCCGCATCATGTTCGGGCACATCTTCCCCAACGCCATCGGCACGATCATCACCTCCTGCGTGCTGTCCATACCGGGCGTCATCTTCAGCGAAAGCTCGCTGACCTATCTCGGCATCATCAACCTGGAGTCTTCCGCCATGACCAGCGTGGGCACCATGCTGGCCGGCGGCAAGGCTTACCTCTCCACGGATCCCTATATCATCTTCTTCCCGGCGCTGTTCATCGCCCTGCTGGAGATCTCCTTCAACCTCTTCGGCAACGGCCTGCGCGACGCTTTTAACCCCTCGCTTCGCGGGACGGAGGAATGAGTATGCCAAACCAAAGCCCCATCCTGAAAGCGACGGACCTCACCATCTCCTTCCGTACGCCCTCCGGCCTCGTGCGCGCCGTGCGCGGCGTCAGCTTCTCGCTGGCCCCCGGCGAAACGCTGGCCATCGTCGGCGAGAGCGGGAGCGGCAAAAGCGTCACCTGCAAGGCCGCCATGGGCATCCTGCCCGGCAACGCCGTCATCGACGGCGGCGAGATCCTGGTGGACGGGAAAGACCTGCTCCGCCTGCCGGAACGTGAGTTCTGCAAGATGCGCGGGAGAAAGATCGCCATGGTCTTCCAGGATCCGCTTTCCAGCCTCAATCCCATCATGCGCGTGGGCAAGCAGCTGACCGAGGTCATGCGCCTTTCCGGCGTACCGGCCGCCGAGGCGAAACAGCGCGCCCTTTCCCTGCTGGCCGAGGTCGGCATTTCGGAACCGGAGCGCCGCTACCGTCAGTACCCCTTTGAGCTCTCCGGCGGCATGCGCCAGCGCATCGTCATCGCCATCGCGCTGGCCGCCAACCCCGATATCCTCATCTGCGACGAGCCCACCACCGCGCTGGATGTCACGATCCAGGCCCAGATCCTGGAGCTGCTCTCCCGCCTCAAGCGGGACCGCGGGCTGTCCATGATCTTCATCACGCACGATCTGGGCGTCGTGGCGAATATCGCGGACCGCATCGCCGTCATGTATGCCGGCAAGATCGTGGAGGAAGGCACGGCGGAAGAGGTCTTCTATGCGCCGGCGCACCCCTACACCTGGGCGCTGCTCTCCTCCATGCCCGATCTGGATACCCGGGACAGGCTGGACGCCATCCCCGGCACGCCGCCCAACATGGTCGCGCCGCCGAAGGGCGACGCCTTTGCGGACCGCAATCCCTACGCGCTCGCCATCGACTTCGAGGAGCAGCCGCCGGCCTTCCCCATCACCGAAACCCACTGGGCGGCCACCTGGCTGCTCGATCCCCGCGCGCCCAGGCAGCAGATGCCCGCGGCGCTGCAGGAGCGCATCGCGCGCATGAAAGCCAGAAGGGAGGCGCAGTCGCATGGCCGCTGAACCCCTGTTGCGTGTGGAGCACCTGTGCCAGTACTTCGGGCCCGTGCACGCCGTGGATGACGTCTCCTTCTCCGTCATGCCGGGTGAGGTCTTCGGCCTCGTCGGCGAAAGCGGCTGCGGCAAGACCACGACCGGCCGCTCCATCATCCGCCTCTACGACATCACAGACGGCAGCATCTGGTTCAAAGGTCAGCGCATCGCCGCGGGCACACTCAGCTGCCGCCGGCGCATCGCGGATGCGCGCCGGCGCATGAGAGGCGCTTCTCCGGAGGAACGCACGGCGCTCGCCGCCGAGATCGCCGAAGCCCGCCGACAGCTGCGCGAAGCCGTCCGCGACCACCGCAGCGTATCCAAGGACCTGCTGACGCGCATCCAAATGATCTATCAGGACCCTATCGCCTCCCTGGACCCCCGCATGACCGTCTACGACATCATCGCCGAAGGCCTGCGCATCCACGGCGAGCGCAGCAAGGAGACGATCGACGGCAAGGTCTACGGCATCCTGGACCGCGTAGGCCTCACGCGCGAGCACGCGCACCGCTACCCGCACGAATTTTCCGGCGGCCAGCGGCAGCGCATCGGCGTTGCGCGCGCCGTCGTCATGCAGCCCGAGATGATCATCGCGGACGAGCCGGTATCGGCGCTGGATGTCTCCATCCAGGCGCAGGTCATCAACCTCCTGTCCGATCTCAGGCACGAAATGGGGCTCACCGTCCTGTTCATCGCGCACGACCTTTCCGTCGTCAAGTACTTCTCCGACCGCATCGGCGTCATGTACTTCGGGCGTCTCGTGGAGCTGGCCGGGGCTGACGAGCTGTTTGCGCATCCGCTGCACCCGTATACGCGCGCGCTGCTTTCCGCCATCCCCCTGCCCGATCCCCTGTACGAGCGGGACCGGCGCCGGATCGTGTACCAGCCGAAGCCGGAGGCAGAGGACGCCGCCCTGCGCGAGATCCTCCCCGGCCACTTCGTCCGCTGCGGTGCGGCGGAAACCGAGAGTTACCTGCGGGAGGCGGAGGCATGAAGCCCCCCGTTTGGCTTCGCCGCCTTCTCCCGGCCATCTTCGGCCTGATCGTCGCTTTTTTTGTCGCCCGCGGCCGCAGAGCTGCGGGCCTGCCGCCGGCCGCCTGTCTGTCCGACGGCTTTTTTGTAGCCGGGCTTCCCGAAACCGGTCTGGGGCTGCTGCTTGCCATCGCCGGGACCGGCTTTTTTGACATCTTCACCTACGGCGCGCACAGCCTGCTCGTCCTCTTCACGCCCTTCCGGCGTCCGGAGGACCTGCCGGACTACGTCACCTGGCGGATCCTGCGCAGTCAGCGCAGGCAAAAGCAGGGACACGCACTGCTTATCACCGGCATCGTTTTTCTGCTGCTCTCTGCCCTGCCCATCCTGTTCGGCCGGGCCTGATCCGTCTGCCTTCACCCTTTTACAAAGGAGTCTTACATGAAAGCACCCTTTTCCCCTTACCTGAATTCGATCGCCCCCGGGCTGAAGCGCCTGTGCGCGCTGCTGGGTGAGCGGTACGATTACGTCAGCATCCTCTCCACGGACAGCCGCGGCTTTGCCCTGCGCGCCTCGCCCCACGTCAAGACCGTCTCCTCCGAGACGATGACGACGGAACGCGGCACCGTGGTGCGCGTCCGCAGGGACGGGCTGTACAGCGAGTACAGCCTGAACCGCTTTGATCCCGCCGCACCGGAGGCCGCCGCGCTCGATCTTACCCGCGCGCTGGATGCGCAGCTGACGCTTCTTTCTTCCATGAGCACAAAGGTCTACGAGACCGCCGTGATGCCCGACGAGCCCTGCACGCTGTTTGCGGAGATGGAGACAGAGCGCCTCCCCGAGGAGGAGGACCTGTCCGCCCTGATCGCGCGGCTTTCCGCCCTTGCGGAAGACGGCATGCGCCGCGGAGATCACCTCGTCGACTGCACGGTAAGCGCCCTGTCGACCCACATCTGCAAGCTGTTTCTCACCGCGAATCGCGATCTCAGGCAGAGCTACGTCTATTCGGAAGGCAGCGTCATGACCGTCGCGGCGGAGGGCGGGAAGAGCGGCATGGGTTACCGCGGCCTCTCCGGGCGCTGCGGCCCGGAGCTCTTCTCCGGTTTGCCCGCCCGGCTGGATGAAGCGCTGCGCGACGCGGCCGAGCTGCTGAAGGCGGAGCGCGTCGTCCCCGGCGAATACGAGATCATCGCCGATCCGGAGGTCGCAGGGCTCATCGCCCATGAAGCCTTCGGCCACGGCGTCGAGATGGATATGTTCGTCAAAAACCGCGCGCTGGGCGCCTCCTACATCGGGAAGCGCGTCGGAAGCGACCTTGTGACCATGCATGAGGGCGCGCTCGCCGCCTGCGACGTCGCCTCCTACGCCTTTGACGACGAGGGAACGCCTGCGGGAGACGTGATCGAGATCGACCGCGGCATCCTCAAAACCGGCATCTGCGACGCGCTCAGCGCCCTGCGCCTTGGCGTGCAGCCGACCGGCAACGGCAAGCGGGAAAACTTCGAACACAAGGTCTACACCCGTATGACCAACACCGTCTTTGAACCCGGCACCTCCACGCTGAATGACATGATCGCATCCGTTTCGCATGGCTATCTGCTCTGCGGCTGCGAATCCGGCATGGAGGACCCCAAGCACTGGGGTATCCAGTGCATCGTGCAGCGCGGCTATGAGATACTGGACGGACGGCTGACCGGGAAGGTCATCGCGCCCGTCATACTGACAGGCTACGTCCCCGACCTGCTCGGCTCCATCTCCATGGCCGGCAACGAGGCTTCCGTCTTCGGGACCGGCGGCTGCGGCAAGGGCTCAAAGGAATGGGTGAAGGTCTCCGACGGAGGCCCGTATCTGAAAGCGAGGGCGATACTGGGATGACTGCTGAAAAACTGAAGGAGCTGCTCCTGGCCAGCGGCGCCGACGCCTGGGAGCTGACGTGCGACGACACGGACATCTGGGAATTCTACTTTATCCGCCACGCGCTGGACCAGAACCGCGTGCGGAACACCCGGCATATTACACTCCGCGTCTACCGGCGCTTTGAGGATGGGAAGTGCCTGGGTTCTGCGGGCGGTGAGATCCCGCCGACGGCGACGGAAGAAGAGGCCGCTGCCGCCATCGCCGCCTACCTTGCCGCCGCTTCCTGCGTCAAAAACCCCGCCTACACCCTGAATACGCCTTCCGGACTCAGCCGGGAAAGCACAGCGGCTGTGGATCCGGCGGAATCGGCGCGCCGCTTCATGGAGGTGCTCCGCTCCCTGCCGGAGACGGAAACGGAGGACGTCAACTCCTACGAGATCTTCACCGGCTCGCACCGCATCCGCTTTCTGAACAGCGAGGGCATCGACGTCAGCTATGTGCGCCCGTCCTCCATGGCGGAAGCTGTGCTGAATGCGCGCAGGGGCGTAAAAGAGATCGAGCTCTACCGCAAGTTCACCGGCGGCACCTGCGATGCGGAAGCCCTGCGCAGGGCGCTTTCCTTGGCGCTTGCAACCGGCAGGGACAAGCTGACCGCCGTCCCGACGCCTCCGCTGGGCACCTGCGACGTCCTCTTCTCCGGAGAAGCCGCCGCAGAACTGTACGGCTACTTCATCAGCCGCGTCAGCGCCGCCTTCAAAGTGCGCGGGTACAGCGACTGCGAAGCCGGCAAGCCGCTCGCCCCATCCTTTAACGGCGACCGGGTGACGCTGCGGGCGCTTGCCGCGCTGCCCAACTCTTCCCGCAACGGTGCGTTTGACGCCGAGGGCGCGCCTGTGCGCGACGCGCTGCTGATTGAAGACGGCGTAGTTCGCCGCTTCATCGGCAGCCGGCAGTTCAGCTGCTATCTGGGGCTTTCGGATTCCTTCATCCCCGGCAACTACGCCGTATCGGGCGGCAGCTGCAGCGCTGAGGAACTGCGCAGCGGCCTGTGCCTGGAGGCGGTGGATTTTTCCGACTTCCAGGTCGATCCCATCACGGGCGACATCGCAGGCGAGATCCGTCTCGCCTATCTCCGCAAAGACGGAAAGGTCACGCCGGTTTCCGGCGGCTCCGTCTCCGGCAATATGCGGGACTTTATCAGGGATATGAGGATGTCCCGTGAAACGGAGCAGCAGGACAGCCTCCTTCTCCCCGCGCTGACCCGCCTCTCGGGCGTGCACATTGCGGGCGCCGCCCGGGGCTGAAAACTTTTTTCCAAAAAGGGTTTACAAAACCGGATGGGCGTATTATAATCACACCAATTCACTGGGAATTGACCGGAGGGACTTATGGCAATGACGATCCGCGCTTTGGCGATCTGTAAGAACGTGTGCTGTCTGCAGCACGCGCGCTTTGCCATACCCATCTGACTTCCAGACAGTTAAAAGGATCCGGAAGGCCGTTGGGCTTTCCGGATTTTTTATACACTCAGGAAGCTTTCAAAAAGGAGGAGCGCACCATGCCGATGAGACGATGTCGCCGCCGCGCCCGAAAACCCGCTGCATAAAACACCGACATGAATAAGGAGGATCCCCATGGCCGCTATTTATACATCCGCTGATCAGCTGATCGGAAAAACCCCGCTGCTGGAGCTCACCCATATCGAAAAAGAAGAACACCTGGAGGCCAGGCTTCTGGCCAAGCTGGAATACTTCAACCCCACCGGTTCCGTCAAGGACCGCATCGCCAAGGCCATGATCGACGACGCGGAGGCCAAGGGTCTGCTGAAGCCCGGCTCCGTCATCATCGAGCCGACTTCCGGCAATACCGGCATCGGGCTGGCTTCCGTCGCCGCCGCGCGCGGCTACCGCACCATCATCGTCATGCCGGAGACCATGAGCGTGGAACGCCGGCAGCTGATGCGCGCATACGGCGCGGAAATCGTGCTGACGGAAGGCGCCAAGGGCATGAAGGGCTCCATCGCAAAAGCCGAAGCCCTCGCAGCCGAACTGCCAGGCGCGTTCATTCCCGGTCAGTTCGTCAATCCGGCCAACCCCGCCGTCCACAGGGCGACGACCGGCCCCGAGATCTGGCAGGATACGGACGGCAGCGTAGACACGTTTGTCGCCGGCGTGGGCACCGGCGGGACGATCACCGGCGTCGGCGAATACCTGAAGGAGCAGAACCCGTCGGTACGCATCGTCGCCGTCGAGCCTGACGCGTCACCCGTGCTGAGCCGCGGCAGCGCAGGCCCTCACAAGATCCAGGGCATCGGCGCCGGCTTCGTGCCGGATGTGCTGAACACGGCCGTGTACGACGAAGTCATCCCCGTCACGAATGAAGATGCTTTTGCAATGGGGCGCAGGATCGGCCGCAGCGAAGGCGTCCTGGTCGGCATCTCCTCCGGCGCGGCTGCCTATGCTGCCCTGCAGCTGGCCAAACGGCCCGAGTACCGCGGCAAGACCATCGTCGCGCTGCTTCCCGACACCGGTGACCGCTACCTGTCCACTGCCCTGTTTGAGGCCTGATATGGACAAAGCCCTGACCCTCGCCGTGCTGCAGGCTGATGAAGCGCTGGGGCGCATTTCCGGCGCGCAGGATGGGCGGTTCATCGGCCTTGCCCACAAGGCCGAGCGCCTTACCGGCTGCCTGTGCCGGGCGCTCTTCCCCGACTTCGCATCCCATGCTGTCTCCCGGGCAGAATCCATCGGTGAAGCAGCCCTGCTGCTTCAGGACTGTCTTTCCGCCCTGCTCCCGGACGCTGAGCGTACCGAAGAGATCCTTACCGGCTTTCTTGATGCGCTGCCGGACGTGCGCCGTCAGCTCTTAACCGATCTGGACGCCGCATACCGCGGCGATCCGGCGGCTAGCAGCCGGACGGAAATCGTGCTGTGCTATCCCGGATTCCGGGCCGTCTGTATCTATCGTCTGGCCCACCGGCTCGTCCTGCTCGGCGTACCGATCCTTCCCCGCGTCATGACGGAGTACGCCCACAGGATCACTGGCATCGATATCCATCCCGGCGCCGTCATCGGGGACGCCTTTTTCATCGACCACGGCACGGGCGTCGTCATCGGGGAGACGACGACCATCGGGCACGACGTCAAGCTGTATCAGCATGTGACGCTGGGCGCCAAGAGCTTCGACCTTTTGCCGGACGGCAGCCCCGTCAAGGGCATCAAGCGGCACCCGGACATCGGGGACCGCGTCGTCATCTATGCAGGCGCCACCATACTGGGCGGCGACACGCATGTCGGAAACGACTGTGTGATCGGCGGCAGCGTCTGGCTCACGCATTCAGTCCCCGCGGGGAAGATGGTGCTTGCCCGGGCAAACGTCACGAATCCGGCGCTCACGCGCGACATCATCCCGGATGCCCCGATGGACAGCGCCATGCTGTAGCCTTGCTGAAAAGGGATCCTCCGCACACATGCGCGGAAGATCCCTTTTCTTCTGTTCTCAGCCCAGCGTCACCGTGAAGACCGTAAGGCCCCGGCGGCTTTCCGCGCGGATTTTCGCCCCGTTCGCCTCTGCCAGCTCCTTCGCGATGGCAAGGCCCAGGCCGCTGCCATCCACCCTGCGGTCGTGGGACTCATCCGCCCGCCAGAAGCGTTCAAAGAGGTGCGGCAAATCCGCGGCGCCGATTCCGGGCCCTGTATTGGAAACCGCAAACTCGGCCCCCTTGCCCTTTGCTTTCAGAGTCAGGCGCAGCAGGCCGCCCTCCTCCGAGTACTTCAGCGCGTTGTCCAGCAGGATGAGCGCCAGCTGGCGGATCATCGCCTCGTCCGCCACAGCCCTTATCCCCTCCGGCACCTCCGTCTCAAAGCGCTTGCCCGCCTCGTACACCGTACTTTCAAACGGCAGCGCCGCCTCCAGCAGCGTACGGCTGAGATCGAACTCCCTGCGCTCCGCGCGGATGCTCCCGTTCTCCAGTCTCGCCAGCGACAGAAGGTTTTGCACCAGCTCATTGCTGCGCTTCACCTCGGAACGAATGTATCCCAGATTCTCGTTCTCCCCGATCTCGTCCTCCAGCACCTGCGCGTTTGCGGAGATGACCGCCAGCGGGGTCTTCAGCTCGTGGCTCGCGTCCCAGACGAACTGGCGCTGCCGCCTGAAAGCCTCTTCCACGGGCCGGACCATCCTTCGGATGAGGAAGAACGCCGCGCCGCTCAGGATGAGCCACGCCAGGGCGCCCACGATACAGGCGATGACCGTCACGCGGCGGACGCCCTGCATCTCCAGCCGCGCATCCAGCACGACCGCTGTCTGCCCATCCTTCTTTTCAGTCAGTGTGAAGAACTGGCTGCCGATGCGCCCGCGGCTCTTTCCGGAACCGAGGATCTGATCCGCCAGCGCCTGCACCTGCTCGTTTGAATAAAGCTCCTCCCGGTCGCTGGACCAGGAAGTGACCTTCCCCTCGCCGTCCAGCTGAACGGTATAGCTGCTGGATAGGCTGGCCATGGCATCGCCAAGGTCCTCTGGCTGCCCGGCGGCCGGCCTGCGTCTTCCGGAAAACACCCCGCCGCTGCGCAGCCCGCGGCCCGCCATGCGGCCAACCGTCTCTGCTTCCTCGCCGTCTTTTTCATCGTCTTCATCCGGCAGCGCAGGCGGCGTCATCCCGCCGTCGGGCAGTGCCCGCAAAGGTCTTTCGCCCCGCCGCTGCGACAGGGCCTCCAGCGTGGCGTACGCCTGTCTTTCGATCCCGCTGTAGTTGGCAATGCTGATAGCGGCGATGATGCCCGCCGTCACCAGCAGGATAAACAGGGTGACCAGCAGCGTCATCCTGCGCCGCAGCCGCGCGATCATGCGTCCGCCTCCAGCGAGTAGCCGACGCCGCGCGTGGCCTTCAGCCGGACTTTTGCGCCGATGAAGGACAGCTTCTTGCGCAGGAAGGATACGTAGACCTCCAGCGCGTTGTAATCGGAATCGCTTTCCAGCCCCCACACCCTGTCCAGCAGCGTCTCCTTGGGCAGGATCTGCTGCGGGTTGCGCAGGAAGAGTTCCATCATCTGATACTCCTTCGCGCCCAGCTTGACGGAATTCCCTGTTTCGGCACAGCTGAGGTGCCCGTCCGCCGGCGAGAGCGATACCCCGCCGAAGGAGAGAGACATGACCGGCTTTTCCTCCCTCCTCCGGGTGATGGCCCGCAGGCAGGCAATCAGCTCCTCCTGCTCAAAGGGCTTGGGCAGGTAGTAATCCGCGCCGCTCATCAGGCCGCGCACCCTGTCCTCCAGTTCGCCCCGCGCGGTCAGCATCAGCACGGGCGTCGTGATGCCCTGCCGGCGCACCTCCTGCAGGATGGCAAAGCCGTCCATACCGGGCAGCATCACGTCCAGGATGATCGCGTCATACCCGCCGGAAAGCGCGTCGTCCAGGCCTTCCGGGCCTGTATAGGCCGCATCGGCCTCAAAGTGTTCCCGCCGCAGCATCTTGACGATCGCCGCGGACAGGCTCCGCTCGTCCTCCACCAGCAAAACGCGCATCACTTTGCCTCCTGTCGTCTCTTTTCAGTCCAATCATAACACACCCTGTGCCGCTGCCGCAACGAAAAGTGCGCCCGGAAAACCGGGCGCAGCTCTCGTTTTAAACCGTTTCATCATCCGCAGCGGCGTCTGCGGTATCCGTCTGCGGCTGTTCCGCGTGAGCCGCGACGATCGCATCATACTGCTCCTGGGTGATGACACCGTCCGCAAGCAGGCCGGCCAGAGCGGGGTCCTCTCCCATCGTCTCACCCTGCGGCAGCTCGGGCGGGAGTTCGCCGTCCTCCGGCTTTTCCGGGGGCACTTCGCCCTCCGCCGCGGCGCTGTCTGCCGCATTGTCAGCCGCAGTGCCGGGGAGCGCCGGCTGCTTTTCTTTCAGATAGTTCTGGATCGCATCATACGTTTCCTGGGTAATGACGCCATCCTTCAGCAGCTCGTCATAGCTGACCCTGCCGTGCCGTCCGCCCCTGCCGAAGCCCCTGAAGCCGCGCTGCTCTTTCGTCGCGCCGCTGGTGGCATCGCTTTCGGGAGCAGCGGGATCGGTCTGCGCCGCGCCGCTGCCGGATTCCGGCTGCTGCGGTGCCTGGCCGCCCTGCATACCGCGGCCGGCTTTGCCGCCGGAGGGCTGCATACCCGGGTTGAACTGTCCGTTCATCTGCCCGCGGCCGCCCATACCGGGCTGCTGCATGCCGCGGCCGCCTTTGCCGCCCATGGCCTGCTGCTGTCCCATAGCCTGCTGCTGTCCCATAGCCGGGGCTTTCGCGCCCGCTTCTGCCATCGCGGGCAGCACAGCCGTCAGCAGCACCGCTGCCGCAAGGCCTGCAAAAAGGATCTTCTTCATGTTCTTCATATTCGTAACCTCCGTTCAAATTCTGTTTGTTCTCGGTGTCTGTCATCGGCGCCTCTTCTTGATGACGGCGTCAGTATAGAACCGGAACCTTGAACGAAGATTGAAGCCAAAACTTTTTTTCAGACTCTTTTCGGTGTTCATTGCAACCGCGGCGAAGGCGAAGTACAATACGCTTAAATACTGTCTGGGGAGTGCTTATGAAGAAGACGATCGGCATTTTTGCCCATGTGGACGCCGGCAAGACCACCTTTTCGGAGCAGGCGCTGCTGCACCTGGGAGCGCTGCGCCGCGCGGGCCGCGTGGATCACGGGGATACCCTGCTGGACTCGCACCCGCTGGAGCGCTCGCGGGGCATCACCATCTTTTCCGGTCAGGCGGTGGTGCAGGCCGGCAATGATACCCTCTACTGGCTGGACACGCCGGGTCATCCGGATTTCATATCCGAAGCAGAGCGCGCGCTCCCCGTGCTCGACTATGCCATCCTTGTGCTCAGCTGTGCGGACGGCATCCAGAGCCACACCGAAACCCTGTGGCGCCTGCTCTCCAAATGGCAGATACCCGTCTTTCTCTTCCTCAACAAATGCGATCTCCCTTCGGCGGACGCGGATGCAGTCCTTTTGCAGCTGACAGACCGGTTTTCTCCGGATATCGCCGATTTCCGCGCTTTCCAGCGCACGGGGATCCCCGACGACACGCTGCTGGAAGCCGCCGCGCTCAGGGATGACGGCCTCATGGAGCGCTACCTGGAGGGTTCCGTCCGGAAGGAGGACTGGCTCCCGGCGCTCACGCAGCTCATCCGGCAGCGCAAGCTGTTCCCTGTGATGGCCGGTTCCGCACTGAAGGATGAGGGCGTCGACACCTTCCTTTCCTGCCTGCTCGCCCTTACGCGGACGGATTACGGAGCGCAGGCGGACGCGCCGCTCGCCCTGCGCTGCTGGCGCCTGCGGCATACGGACGGCCAGCGTATCTGCTTTGTCAAGCTGCAAAGCGGCCGCCTCAGCCCGAAGGACACGCTGCCGGGTACCGGGGAAAAGATCCATGCCCTGTATTTCTGCCACGGCGACGCGCTGCATCCCGTAGCCTCGGCAACAGCCGGCGATCTCGTCGCCGTTGCGGGCCTGTCCGCCCTGCGCCCGGGGGACTGCATCGGCAGCCTTCCCGTCCTCTCCGGCATCGAGCCGATGACGGAAAGCGATCTCATCTGGGATGAAAAGGCCGTTCCGCCCTTCCGCATGCTGGAGCACCTGCGGGAGCTGGAAGAGGAGGATCCTTCCCTCAGCGTGTACGCCGGCGACGGGCGGCTGTCCGTCCGCGCCTCCGGCAAGCTCCAGCTGGAGATCCTCGCCGCGCTGATTTCGGAGCGGTGGGGCCTTGCCGTTTCCTTCGGCCCCGCGCGCGTGCTCTACCGCGAGACCGTCGCCGCGCCCGCCGTGGGCATCGGGCATTACGAACCGCTACGCCACTACGCGGAGGTGCATCTGCGCCTGTCGCCTGCGCCGCGCGGCTCCGGCATCCGCTTTGCCAGCCTCTGCAGCGTGAACGATCTCTCCCTCAACTGGCAGCGGCTCATCGAAACGCACGTCTTCGAGCGGGAGCACAAGGGTGTCCTCATCGGTGCGCCGCTCACCGATGTCACGGTGGAGCTGCTGTGCGGGCGGGCGCATCTCAAGCACACGGAGGGCGGCGACTTCCGCCAGGCCGTCGGCCGTGCGATGCGCAACGCGCTGATGCAGGCGGAAAACGTACTGCTGGAACCGGTCTGCCGCTATGAGATCCGCATTCCCTCCGAGATGGCCGGGCGGGTTTCCGCCTCCCTCGCGCAGCTGCGGGCCGAGGCTGAGGCGCCCATCCCCTCCGGGCAGGAAACCCTGCTCTGCGGCGAAGTCCGCCTTTCTCGCTTTATCCCGTGGCAGGAGGATTTCCCCGCGTTCACAAGGGGACGCGGCAGCCTTTCCGTCGCCTTTTCCCGCTATATCCCCTGTGAGCCGCAGGACCAGGCGGACATCGTCGCTGCGCGGCAGTACAACCCGCTGTCAGGCGATACGCCCGACTCCGTCTTCTGCGCTCACGGCGCGGGCTACACCGTCAGCTGGGACAAGGTGAAGGATTTTGCGCACTGTGTCTATAAACCGGCATAAAGGCAGCTGCAGCGAAGCTCTTTGGCATCGCTGCAGCCGTTTTATTCGTCTTTCATGCCGGAAGTCATGAGAAGCGCCAGCGCCGCTGCAACAGCAGCGCCCGCCAGCTTTCCGGCCAGCAGCGCGCCCGCCATCTCCGGCGCGCAGGCCACGGTAAAGGCTAGATGCGCGGTCAGCGCGGAAGCCGCCGATACCGAGAAGGCGGCATTCACGATCTTCGCCCGCTTCCCCATGCCCGGCAGCGCCGCCAGTCCGGGGGTCACGTTGACGGTGAAGAGCAGCAGCCCCGAGACGCCGTCCGCCCCGATGCCCAGCTTTCCTCCCAGCGCCGCAAGCGGCCGGCGCAGCGCGCGCTGCAGCAGATTGGCCGCAGGCAGGCTGCCCAGCAGCGTAACGGCGATGGCGCACACCACCTGCAGGCTCTCTTCAACGGGCATGAGCCCCGGCACCAGCTCGATCCCGCCGATGAACCGGAAAGCCCCCAGCGCAAGCCCCGCCGTCGCAAGCACGCGCAGAAGCGCGGCAAACGCGCCGAAGGCGCGGACGGTCGGCCCGGGAACACGGACCAGCGCAAAGCCCAGCAGCAGCAAGGGAAGGATCAGCGGCAGGCAGAGCTTTACTGCCTGCCAAAGGCCGAGCCCCATCGCCGCCCCGCCGATCAGCAGCCCAACCGGCAGTGCAGCCAGCCCGCAGAGCACGCCGCGCGAAAAGCAGGCGCGGTCCGCCTCGCCGTACATCCCCATCCCCGCGGGGATCGTAAAGCTGAGCGTGCAGCCCATCGTCGCAGTGACGAGGATGCCGAAGAAGCGCGCTGCCTCCGGCGAATCCGAAAGCTGCCGGGCCATCTGCCAGCCGCCCATGTCGATCGCCAGGATGCAGGAGAGCACGCCCGGGTCGGCGCCTGTACGCCTCAGCAGCGGTGCCAGGGTCCCGGCAGCCCCGGCCAGCAATGGCGAAAGGCAGAGGATGCCCGTCATGGAGAGGGCAAGCGGCCCCATCATGTGAAAGGCTTCCTCAAATAACGCGCCCAGGCCGAAGCGGTTTCCGAGGATGCGGTCCGCTCCGCCGAGGAGCGCGCAGACCGCCATCGTCATCAGCAGGATCTTCACCGCTCAGACCCCCAGCTTTCCGGCCACATTGACGATGAAATCCTGCACATTGGTGAGGATGGAGCGGGAGGAGAGGCTCCCCCTGTCCGCGAGCTTGCCCGCCGCAAACTCGGAGATGTCCACCACATAGAAGTAGACCTGGCGAACGGTTCCGTCCTCCGTCACGCGGTAGGAGGGGACCATGTTCCCCGCCGCGATGGTATGCAGCATCGTCGCCATGCAGATGACTGTGGTCGCCCTGCGGATATACAGGCGCATTGCGTCCTGCGCGGCGTATACGTCGCCGATGACGCCGGGCAGCGGGCCGTCATCCCGGATGGACCCCGCGAGCACCATGGGCACGTTCGAGGCATGGCACGCCGCGACGATGCCGTCCGTGATCCCCTCCGCCTCAAGAAACGCGGGGATCGATCCGCACCGGCGCACCCGGTTGATAGTCTGCAGGTGATGATAATGGCCGTTCGGCCGGTTTTGCTGGGTGTAGATATCCTGCCCCAGCGCCGTGCCCAGCCAGGCCGCTTCCAGATCGTGCGTGGCCAGCGCGTTGCCCGCCAGCACGGCATGCGCATAGCCGCCGCGGACAAGGCGGGCAAAAGCGTCCCGCGCGCCGCGGTCAAAGGCGAATGCCGGCCCCATCACCCAGACGATGTTTCCGTGCTCCCGCTCGTAGCGCAGCAGGTCATACAGCTCGTCGTAATCCCTGGTAAAGGCCGTCTCGCGCGAGCGGCGCTGGCGGAAGGCAAAGCTTTCCACGCTTGTGCCTGGCTCCTCGAAGCCCGTCGGGTGCACGTATATCCCCTCGCTGCCGTCTTCCGTGCGCCCGCAGATCACGAGATCGCCCCTGTGCAGCCGGCGGGGCTCCGTGACCTCGATCATCCCATCTGAGTATACAGGCACGCAGTCCATCCGGCTCTCCTCCGCCAGCAGCCAGCGCCCGCCGATTTTAAAGTACTCCGGCCAGATGCTCATGGCGTGGAAGTCTTCCGGGGCCACACCATCCAGCGGCGCGGCTTCCAGCTTTGCATCGGGAGCGCCTTTTAGGGCAGGGGCGTCAAAGTCCGGCCCGCGGTACGGCTTCAGCTGAAACGTCATCTTCCGCTCTCCCCTTTATTCTTCAGTATCCCGCTTTCATCGATGGCCTTCACGGCCTTTTTCAGTTCTTCCGGGGGCAGCACCAGTGCAAAGCGCACGTATCCCTCGCCAAGCGGGCCGAAACCGGAGCCCGGCGTGCACACGACGCCCGCGCGCTCCATCAGCGCCAGGCAGAACGCCGCGCTCGTCTCAAAGCCCTCCGGTATCTTCGCCCAGACGAACATGCTGCCCGCGTTTCTCGGCGTATCCCAGCCGATCGCCGTAAGGCCGTCGCACAGCGCGTTGCGCCTCGCTTCGTAATTCGCGCACTGCCGCAGGACAGGCTCCCTCGGCCCGCGAAGCGCCGCCACCGCCGCCTTCTGCACCGGTAGGAACATGCCGAAGTCGATCTGGCTGCGCAACTTCTTGAATGCCGCCACCACGTCCCTGCGCCCGATGAGGAAGCTGATGTGCGCGCCCGTCAGGTTGAAGGATTTGGACAGGCTGAAAAACTCGCAGCCCACCTCTGCCGCCCCTTTATAGGCAAGGAACGAACCGCCTTCGCGGCCGTCGTAGAGGATATCGCTGTAGGCGTTGTCGTGGAGGATCAGGATGTCGTAGCGCTTTGCAAAATCGATCAGCTCCCGGTAGAGTTCCGGTGTGCCCACGCTGCCCATCGGGTTGGAGGGCAGCGAGACGATCATGTACTTCGCCCGCCTTGCGACTTCCTCCGGGATCTCCGAAAACCTCGGCAGAAAGCCGCTTTCTTTCGTCATCGGGTAATACCAGGGCTCCGCCCCTGCCATCTTCGCCCCGGCGATGAAGACCGGGTAGCAGGGCGACGGCAGCAGCACCGTGTCGCCTTCGTCGCACAGCACCAGGCTGATGTGCCCCATCCCCTCCTGAGAGCCATAGCAGGAGGCGATCTGGTCAGGCGTGATCACGACGCCGAAGCGCCGCGCATAATAATCGCAGACAGCCGAAAGCAGCTCGTCCGTATCCCGCAGCGCATATCGCCAGTTGGCCGGGTCCATCGCCGCCTCCGCCAGCGCCTTGCGCACCGCCAGGGGCGGCTCGAAGTCCGGCGTGCCGATGCTGAGGTTGAAGAGTTTCTTCCCCTCGCGCTCCAGCGCGCGCTTGCGCTCGTCCAGCGCCAAAAACACCTCGTCGCCGAAGCGGTCCATCCGTTTGCTGAAGTTCATATTCCATCCCTCCCAAAAGACAAGGCCTATTATAACAGATGGCGCCTTTGCGGAAAAGCTTTTTTACAGCCGCCTGCCCCTCACCGGCTTGACAACTTCCACCGCACGCGGTATCTTAGGGAACGGCGGGTTTTCCGCCGGACAGCGATTCATTTAAGGAGGAACATCCATGCGTATTGCGCTCATCAATGAAAACAGCCAGGCTGCCAAGAACGCGCAGATCGAAAATGCGCTCAAGACCGTCGTGGAGCCCATGGGCCACACCGTCGACAACTACGGCATGTACGGCACAGAGGGCGAGCCCAGCCTCACCTACGTGCAGAACGGCATCCTCGCCGCTATCCTGCTCAACTCCGGCGCGGCGGATTACGTCGTCACCGGCTGCGGCACGGGCGAAGGCGCCATGCTGGCCCTGAACAGCTTCCCCGGCGTCATCTGCGGCCATGTGGTCGATCCTTCCGACGGCTTCATGTTCGCCCAGATCAACGACGGCAACGCCGTGGCGATGCCCTTTGCCAAGGGCTACGGCTGGGGCGGCGACCTCAACCTGCAGTATGTCTTTGAGAAGCTCTTCGGCTTCGGCAGCGGCAACGGCTACCCCGCAGACCGCGTCGTTCCCGAGCAGCGCAACAAGAAGATCCTGGACGCCGTGCGCCAGAACAACTTCAAGGATCTCATCACCTGCCTGAAGGGCCTCGATCCCGATCTCGTCCGCGGCGCCGTGGCCGGCCCCCGCTTTGCGGAGCTGTTCTTCGCCAGCGCCAAGGATCCGGCGATCATTGAATACGTAAAGTCGATCCTCGGCTGATCCCCTTCCAAACAAAATTCTGCCGGTGCAAAACGCACCGGCAGTTTTTTATGCCCGTCAGGGCTTCAGTTCCAGATAGAGGTCGCGGTACTGGGCTGCGGACTGCTCCCAGGAGACGTCCTTGTCCATGTCGCGCTGCACCATCTCATCCCAGCACCAGCGGTTGGTGAAGTAGAGCGTCTTCGCGCGGTTGACCGCGTCGAGCAGCAGCTCCGCGTCGTAGTGATCGAAGGTGAAGCCGTTTCCGTCGTTCGTGTAGCGGTTGTAAGGCTGCACCGTATCCTTGAGGCCGCCGGTCTCGCGCACGATCGGGATCGTGCCGTAGCGCATCGCGATCAGCTGCGTAAGCCCGCAGGGCTCAAACAGGGAAGGCACCAGCAGCGCGTCCGCGCCCGCATAGATGCTGTGCGCCCTTCCTTCATCATACATGATGTTGGAGCACACGCTGCCGCGGTAGGCGTCCTCATAATGGCGGAAAGAGTTTTCATACTGCTCGTCGCCCGTTCCGAGCACCACGACCTGCGTGTGCCCGTCCATCATCCTGGGCAGCACGGCGTTCACGAGATCCAGGCCCTTCTGATCCGTCAGGCGGGAGACGAGGCCGATGACAAAGACGTGATCGTCCTGCCAGAGGCCCAGCTGCTCCTGCAGCGCGCGCTTGTTCTGCCGCTTGCGGTCCAGCACGTTGGTGATGTCATACTGCACGGCCAGCTTGTTGTCCGTCCAGGGGTTCCAGATGCCGCAGTCGATGCCGTTCACGATGCCGCGCAGCTTGCCGGAGTGGTAGCGCAGGTGCGCATCCAGGTTCTCGCCGTAGAACGGCGTCTGGATCTCCCCGGCATAGGTGCCGCTGACCGTCGTGATCCGGTCCGCGTAATCGAGACCGCCCTTCAGCATGTTAGCGTCCTCATAGCCCTGCTTAAGCGCGTCCTTGTTGAAGACGTAATCGGGCAGGTTGGTCCAGTACTGGATCGTGGGGATGTTGTAGACGCCCTGGAAGCGCAGGTTGTGGATGGTGAGCACCGTCTTCGCGTCGCCCACGGGCGTGCCCGCGAACATCGTGCGCAGGAAGACCGGCACTAGAGCAGCCTGCCAGTCGTGGCAGTGGATCACATCCGGCACCCAGTTCATGTAGTTGAGGGCCGCGAGCGCAGCCTTGGCAAAGAAGCAGAACTTCGGGATGTCGTCCACCAGATTGGTGTACGGGTTGCCGCTGCCGAAGAACTCCTCGTTGTCGATGAAGTCGTAGACGACGCCGTCCCACACGTATTCCATGATGCCGACGTAGAAGGAACGGCCGTCCTTGCACAGATCCATCCGGAATTCCCCGCGGTAGATCATCTTCTCCTGGTACTGCCAGGGGATGCACTTGTAGCGGGGCAGGATGACCTTCACATCACAGTTCTGCCGGCTGAGCGCCCGGGGCAGCGCATACATGACGTCGCCCAGGCCGCCGGTCTTCACAAACGGGTAGCACTCCGATCCGATAAAAGCGACGCTGCGCCTCGGGCGAAGATCGTAATCAGACATATTCATTCTCCTTTAAGTCTCTTAGGACTCTATTCGTTCGTTCAATGCTCATATTGAAACAGGGTATCAGTCGTTGTTTAACATTTTAAGGTATCCTGTCGACTGCATAGTATAGTCAGACAAGGAGAGAAGTCAATATGCCGAATCTTCAAGGTTCAGCGCTGTGAAATCCAACCATTTTCAGCATCCGTGAGGCTTTAGCGGAAGCTCTTTACCCAATTCAGAAGGGAGTTTTTGTATACATTTTCCAAAACCTCCCGTTTCATACGTTCCGTCACCGGCCCGTTCGCAGCCAGCTTCGCAAGGATCTCCGCCTGCAGCTCGCCGATGTCCATTTCCTCGTACGGCTTGCCCGCCGCCCTTTCGGGCAGATGCTGCTGCGCGGGCTCCGGCTGCCTGTGCACCGGCACGGGCTTCACCGGTTCAAACGCTGCCCTGCCCCGCCCTTCGGGGATCCAGATCTCGCCCTCGTTCGCGGATAGCTGCAGGTTCAGCCTTCCGCCGCGGCTTTCCGCGCGGCGCCCGCTCAGCGCCCCGGTGTATGCGCCGTCTGCCCCGACGTCGAACCACGCCTCCTGCGCCGCGCTGTTCACCGTGACGATGACGTCGCCCCTTGCAAAAGCAAACTGCGTATTGGTCAGCTGAAGTTCCCTGTACTCCCCCCACACCAGCGCCTTTTCGCTTTCACGGATCCTGCCCAGTGCGCGGATCAGCTGCAGGCAGGGGTTGTCGCCCGCCGTCAGCTGCCCAAGGTCGAGGCAGGGCCGCAGCGACGCGTCGCTCCAGCGCTCCTTTTTGCCCTGGATGCCGAACTCGGACCCATAGTAAACGGAAGGGATCCCCGGCAGCGTGAAGAGGAGCACGTGCACCGGAAGGTAATGGGCCGGCTCCCGCAGCTTTGTGGCGATGCGCTCCACGTCGTGATTGTCTACAAAGTTATACAGGCGCGCGCCCTCCAGCAGGCCCATATCCTTCTGCCGCCTCACGGTGTGGGCGATCTCAAAGTAGTTGCGGTCGTTGTGCGCGTTATAGAGCGCCTTGTGCAAATGGTAGTTCGTCACCGCATTCAGCGTCCTGTCGTTCGCCCAGCGCGCATAGTCGCCGTGGATCACCTCGCCCATCAGGAACAAGTCCTCCCCCAGGGATTCCACCGTGCTGCGCAGGTCGCGCATAAAGTCAAAATCCAGCACATCAGCCGCATCCAGGCGCAGTCCGTCGATGTCAAACGCCTCCTTCCAGAAGCGCACCGTATCCAGCAGGTAACCGCGCACCTCCGGGTTGCGCAGGTTCAGCTTGGCAAGCAGGTCGTACCCGCCCCAGTTTTCATAGGAAAACCCGTCCCCGAATTCGTTGTTGCCCGAAAAGTTGACCCCGCAGTACCAGTCGCGGTAGCGGCTTGCCTCCCGCTTCTCCCGGATGTCGCGGAAGGCGAAAAAGTCCCTGCCCGTGTGGTTGAACACCGCATCCAGGATGACCCGGATGCCCGCCTCGTGGCAGAGGCGCACAAAATCCGCCAAGTCCTCATTGGTCCCCAGCCGGGTATCCAGCCGCCTGTAATCCGTCGTTTCGTAGCCGTGGCCGACCGATTCAAACAGCGGGCCGATGTAAAGCGCCGTAGCGCCCAGGCTGCGGATGTGCGGGATCCAGACCTCCAGCGAGCGCAGCCGGTGCACCGCCTCGCCGTAAGGGTTCTCAGCCGGCGCGCCGGTCAGCCCCAGCGGGTAAATATGATAAAAGACTGCTTCTTCAAACCAGGACATACATTTCCTTCCTTTCATGCGCAGCCATCTGCGCGGTTTTTTATTTTACTCCCATTCGCTCCAAAAGTCAGTCCCTTTTCAGCTGTTTCCTTCCGGGGACGACGCCTTGCATTGCTGCTTGCGGTTATGCTATAATCTTTCCCGGCTGTGAAAGGAGGATTCGATGGCACGCGCAAAAGGGATTAAGCCCATGGCCAGCAACCGCAAAGCCTTTCATGATTACTTCGTGGAAGAGCGCATCGAGTGCGGCATGGCGCTCCACGGCACCGAGGTCAAAAGCATGCGCCAGGGCCGGATGAACCTCAAGGAGAGCTACGCCGTCGTGAAGGACGGGGAGATCCTGGTCCTGGGGATGCACATTTCCCCTTACGAGCAGGGCAACATCTTCAACACCGATCCGCTCCGCCCCAAGAAGCTCCTGCTCCACAAGAACGAAATCCGCAAGCTGCACCAGCAGGTCGGGCGGATGGGGTACGCGCTGATCCCCCTTCAGGTCTACCTGAAGGACGGGCGCTTCAAGCTGGAGCTCGGGCTCTGCAAGGGCAAAAAGCTTCACGACAAGCGCGACGACATCGCCGCAAAGGATGCCCAGCGCGACATCCAGCGCGCGCTGCGTTCGCGCAACCGCGGCGAATGATTGCATGGGGGTGTACTGGTTTCGACGGGATTGCAGGTGGTCAGGTAAGCGGGCCGCAGCCCCGGGCTGCGTTAAAACCGGGAATTTAAATTGAACTGACAATAGCGAATACGCTTTCGCGGCCTAATCAGGCTGCGCGTCGGCCCGGGGTACCCGCTGCCCCGGTCACCGGCGTCATTTCAGCGGGCCATGTTCCTGCCTAAGCTTTGCGGCTTGAACACATTATGAAGCTACCAAATCCTTGAGCCTGTCCACGGGCGCCTGGACGAGGGAATTCTAAATCATGGACTGCGCTCGGAGAAAGCCTGGCTGTCACTTTTTCGGACAGGGGTTCGATTCCCCTCACCTCCACCAAAAGAAAAAACCCAGTAATCACTAGGATTACCGGGTTTTTCTTTTAGTTATTCAGAATTCGGGGGTACAAAATGTTATACGATAGTCTAGCATTTTATACCTTAGTACAACACATTAGACCAAAATGCAACACGAATGCAACACGAATTACCCCTAAACCGGATCTTCCACTTCCTGCGGTACACCGTACTGACGCTGGTGGCTTTGGTACTGTTCATCGGATCCTGCATTCTTTGCACCACCGATTTCAAGCCGATTCTACCCAACGGAGTGCCCTTGCTGGCTGTAACCGGGATCGTCTTTTCCATCGCGTTGGCGATATTCTCGATCAAAAAGCTGAAATAGCTGACATTTGTCGTAGCACGATGGCACTCTAAGGTCGCCACACAGAAAAAACAGAAAAAAATTTTAGAAAACTAGCACTCGCCTCTTGACAGTGCTAACAATAGTGCTATAATATGTGTCGAACAAAGGAACAGCGATCCAATAAACCACCGTCCCAATGCTCAAAATCAACATGGCGTGGCTGCCACAGCGGCCCAACACCCGAGGAGGTAAGAGTTATGTT
>JAFUTW010000010.1 GCA_017484085.1 Clostridia bacterium | reverse complement strand
ATGTCGTAGCTCCACTCTTCCGGTCCCGTCAGCCCTTCCGGTATGACCATTTCCTTCTCTACCGGGAAGCTCGCCGTCGTCGGCTCTACACTGTACGTGTTCGTGAATGTCAGCGGGCTCGCTGCCGTGCTGCTTGCCGTCGCTGTCAGCGTTCCGTCGCCGTTGTCCACAACTGTAACCGTTACCGTCTTGCCGGTTTCCTCAGCGCTATCGTTCGTTACGCCAGACACTGTGCCGCTTTCGGTTACAGTGTATGTATACGTGCCAGGCGCTGTGTAGGTGATCGGACCGAACGTCGCAATGTCCTCATCCTGATTCACATTAATACTAAGAACACTGCCCTCCGGTTGTGGAGTACCTTCCGGCACCGTCAGATTGAACGTGTATTTCCATTCTTCCGGTCCAACCAATCCTTCCGGAACACTCAGCACCTTCTTTACCGGGAAGCTAACTTTGCCAGTTGCCGAATACGTATTGATGATGGTGCCGCCGCTTACTTCGGCGCTGAGTTCCCCGGTCTCCTCATCCTTGGTAACCGTCACGGTGACCGTCGCAGGGCTGCCGATTGCACTCCAGCCGTCAGGTAAAGGTGCTACTTCAGCAATTACATATTGGTATTCTCCCGCTTCAGTGTATGTGATATTTCCAAAGTCAATAGCCTTATCACCAGTCTCGCCCGCGGCATATGTTACAGCACCCTCATCTTTCTCAGGCATCGGAGTGCTACCTGTGACATGGAAACTGAAAGTAGCCTCTTTACTATCGGTTCCCTTAGTGACACTCTTCTTAAAGAAAGCAACAGTATCGGTCGGTATGGTCACATTGGAGTTGGTGATGGTGATCTCATAACCGTTTTCAGGAGTGCCGGTTATCTTGCCGACAGTGGTCGCATAATTGTTGACCGTAACTTCATCAACGGAGTACTCGATCGCTTTTCCATCTTTATAGGCGTCGAGATTTTCCCATGTATAGGACCAGGTGTCACCGCTCAGGGTCTGCGCTTCTCCGACAGGTGCAAGTTCACCGTCTTCGCCCGGAGCCATAAGCGTTACGGAAATGCTTTCAGGGCGGGTCTCGTATTCATTATCCTCGTCTTCCCAGACCTTGGTGACCTTGACCGTAGTCTTTACAGGTTCGTGCTTGTTGGTGATGGTCCCGTGGTCCTCGGCCGGGCTGCCGGTAGTGGTGTAGCCGGGGATCTCTTTTTCTTCTACAGTATACGTGATTTCCTTGCCGTCTTTGTAACGATCAAGCCCCGTCCACTTGGCAAGGTATTTGTTTGACGTGGCAGCATCTGTCGCATCCGCATTGTCGCCGGCATCGGCACTTCCGTCTGTTGTCTCAGCAGAAACAACCGTGACAGTGAGTTTGTCAGCGTTCGCCGCAGTGACATCCTCGCCATTAGCTTTAAGTATCAGATAACTCTTGAAGGCCTCAGGCGTCGGCCGCTTACCGTCCTGATTGTCGTTATCCTCCCAAACTTTGGTGATCTCAATGTCTGTGAGGGCGTACGTATTTGTATACGTCACCTGATACTCAGTATTAGTTGCCGTAATTGTGCCGCTGGCAATATTTGTATCCTCATAAGATTTTTCGCCAATTACTATGCTTGTCAGCGAATAATTATCGGGCATTGTGCCTTCTGTGAATCTATAGGTAGAACCGGTAGGCAGGTTTAAGAAGCGGAGGTTGTCGTCTTTCTTCAGATTGACGACGATATCCGTTCCGCTCTGCGCATAGTAGTATCCGGTCCATGCACCGTCCTTGAACTCCTTCTCCGCGCCGGAGACGACGGCATCGACATAACCGCCATTGTATACGGAGAACCAAACATAGTAGTCGGAATTGAGGTCACCCGCGCTTCCTTCGGATGCCTTGGAGTCAACCACATTCAGGGTGAACGGGAAGGTCTGTTCCGGATTCGCGTCTTCGCCATCCACAAGTTTTGTCAGGTTTAGGCGGGCACGGCGGTGGTTTATCGCTTGGAGGGTTGCCGTAGCGTCACCCTCATAGTATTTTTTGCCGTCGATCGTATGCTCAGTTGCGCCATCAGGTGCCGAGTGTTTTTCATCCTCAAGGACTAGCATCTTCAGTTGGCCATTGATGAGCATCGGACGAATGGTAGGAACATCAAGCTCCCAGTAATAGCCAAGATCCTCAGGCTCGGTGAAGGTAAAGTCGTGGCCTTTTTCAAGAACCTGAACGCTATCTCCGCTGCCGCGCATGATACCGATGGAGACAAAAACACTGCTCGTCCAATCGTTATCAGTGGAGAGGGTCATCGTATATGTGTCTTCACCGTCGCGGGTTACCGTAAGCGTGATGGGCTCACCGACTTGTTCATCCAAAATATTATCCCATTTCTTGGAGACCGCCAGCTGCTCGACAGCGTATGTTGCAACAGGATCAGGGTTCTCATACGTGTACGGTTTTTCCTTCTCCTCGGTTCGCGTGTCATCATAAGAAAGTATAGCCGTCGTGTTTGTTTCAAGAGTACCGTCTTCATGTAAATACTGCTTAACTTCGGTAGGCACGCTATCGCCTAATCCGTTCTTGATGTCAGCAATATAGTCCAGTGTGGTCTGGCTCGGCCAGCAATCATAGGTGACAGTATAGGTTACACCATTCTCAAGTACGTCCAGGCTGCTGAGATCCCAGTCGACTGCGCCCGTATCTTTATCATAAGTTGCTTTAGGAGCATCAAGCCATTCTGCACCGTAACCGTCTGTACTGTATTTAGGGCTGGTACCATCATCGTTTGTGCCACCCGCACGATAGTATTTAAAGGAACTTGGATCGACTGTCAGCAGATTCTGTGTGCCGGAGCTTACGGTTTCAACAACTGCTGTCGTTCCATCATTGATAGCTGCCTCAGCAATACCGGACATCTCAATTTTTTTCAGAATCTCGTCAAATGCTTCCTGCAGTTTTGATGTACTTTCGGCAGAATAATTGTTTCCACTAGGCGCACCGGCGGCTTCAGTAAGGTCAGACATATACCCTGCGCCGACGGACGTACCATAGGCAAAGATGGTATAGAAATTGTTTTCTCCTACCTTGTGGGCAAGCGAAGCAGCATCATCCTTTGCCTGGTTATAGGAACGTTCCATGTTAGGTTCTTCTTCCTGACCGGAACCGTAAACACTGTACCGCCCATTCCAGTTGCCATATCCGCCGTCGCTGGAATGGAATGTGGGAGAACCATCGGAGAAGAAGATAACAAAGGTTTCGTCATCATCATCAAAACTGATGTTGTTCGCCTGTTGCAGCGCCGCTTCCCAGTTGGTACCGCCGCCGTCGTCAAGGCTATCTACAGCACCGGAGAAACTGTCAAAGTCGGTAGTGGGGCCCAATTCGGTGTCGGCAGTGGTTGAGAAGGATACCAGCGCCATCTGGACGGTATCCTCAGGATTGCCTTCTTCTTTATTATATCTAAGGAGATTTTCCGCAAGGCTGTTTACGGCCGTCTTAGTTGCAGCAAGGCGCGTTTGATTAGAAGAGTCTCGTGTATAACGCTGCCCAGTATATACAGCCGCATTATTCTGCCTAGTATAGCGGACTCCATCGTACCTTGTTTGCTGATTGCCGTATGTCCAGTAGTAAGGGTTAAAGTATGTACCGCCACCACGACGCGTCAACTGAACGTATTCTCCATCCACCAAGCCGTACTGCGTACCATTATTATTGTTTGTTGGCACATATGCAGTACTCCCCGATGATGCATACGTATAAACATAATTGTTGTTATACCCGCGCCTTGTCAATTCAAAAAAGTCATCATCTGAATGCACGTCCGGATTCTCTTCCCATGTGCCATACATATTATTATTATAATTATTGCTCTTCGTATAAGTAGTCTGGCTGGTAGCAGCTGAACCCATCGATCCAGATACGTCGACAATGACGATAACGTTGACATTAGTCGGCTTCTTTTCCGCATTGCCGGTCACATTCAAAGCAATTGTATATGTGCCGTCTTTTCTACTGTCGTCGAGTGTCTTCTCTGGCGGACGAGGCGTCGGTGTCGGCGTCGGTGCCGGATCCTCCGCCAGCGCAGATGTGCTGAATACACAGGTAAACAGCACCATCAGGCTCAAGACCAGGGTGATGATGGATACAGACTTTGACCGCTTCATTTGGGTATCCCCCTCCGTTTGTTTTGATACGGCAACAGATAATCAGAGTATTATAATCTTGTATATATTGAATCCCATATATAATAAAGCTTATCTCATGAACAATCAATACCCTTTGTAACTTTCATAACCTCGTTTTTTGTGTCATCAGCACAAATCACTACCGTTACCGCACAATGCCGTATATTGTGTGGGGCCGCATCATAATGTGCTTTATCTAGTTCTCTCAGTGTTTAAAAGCCGTGATTTCAGACGCGGAAAGGGACAATTTTCCTCTTATAAATGCAAAAAGAAAAGGTGTTTTTACACCTTTTCTTTTTTATTAAATCTTTATTACGGTATTTAAAAACAGGCTTTCAGTCTTTTTCGGGGCATGCCGCCTTACTTCGCATTCCCGGCAGCCTGCTGTCCCGCGATGCGGCCGAAGACCACGATATCCGCCACCGCGTTGCCGCCGATGCGGTTGCCGCCGTGCACGCCGCCGGTGACCTCGCCGCAGGCGTACAGGTTGGGGATGACGTTGCCGTCGGTATCGATGACCTGCGTGAGGGTGTCGATCTTCACGCCGCCCATCGTGTGATGGATGCCGGGCGCGATCTTGATCGCGTAATACGGCGGGACGGAGAGATCCTCCTCCATGCCGGTCGCGCGGCCGAAGTCGGGATCGTTCTTCGCGGCAACATAGCCGTTCCAGTCGGAAAGGGTCTTCGCGAAGGTCTCCGGATCGCAGCCGATGAGCTTCGCCAGCTCTTCGGGGGTGTCCGCCTGCACGGTGAGGCCGTTGTTCACATACTTCTCAATGGCCTTGAGGCCGTCGCGCAGCCGCTGGTCGAACACGACGTACGCGTAGCAGCCTTCCTGCTGCAGCTCCGCCGCGGAAACCACGTCGCGCGTCTCCATCTCGTTGATGAAGCGCTTGCCTTCCTGGTTGACGAGGATGGCGCCGTCGCCGCGCACGCCCTCGGTGATCAGCATGCTGGTCGTCTGCTCCACGGTGGGGTGCAGCTGGATCTGCTCGATATCCACGAGGTCCGCGCCGACCGCCTGCGCCATCACGATGCCGTCGCCGGTTGCGCCGGGGGCGTTGGTGGTGACGGTGCCGCGCAGGTCGGGGCGGTACTGGCAGTACATGTCCTCGTTGGCGCCGAAGCCGCCGGAGGCAAGGATGACAGACTTCGCGTGGATCTCATACACCGCGTCCGGCGCTTCCGCCCGGACGCCGCAGACCGTGCCGTCCTCGGCACGCAGCAGCTCGGTCGCCTTCGTGTTCAGCATCGGCTCGATGCCCAGCTCGGAGAGCTTCGCGGAGAAGGCCGCCACGAGGTAGCCGCCCACGCCGGAACCGTCCGCCGGGGCGTGGATGCGGGCGTTGGTCGCGCCGCCGGAGAAGGAGACCTTGGGCAGCGGGGCGCCGATGGTGTCCAGCCAGTCGATTGCGGCGGCGGAGTTCGCGGCCATCGCGCGCACGAGCTCCGGATTGTTCAGGTTCTTGCCGCCCTTCATCGTGTCTTCCACGAACTGGTCGACGCTGTCCTCGATGCCGGATTCCGCCTGGTAGTGGGTCTCCGCGGCGTTCATGCCGCCGGTGGCCTTGGTTGTGTTGCCGCCGACGTACGCCATCTTCTCCAGGATGATGACGGACTTGCCCGCCTCATGCACGGTGATTGCAGCGCTCATGCCCGCGCCGCCGGCGCCGACGATGACGACGTCCGTCTCAAGGGTCTTCTGCTCGCGCTCCGCGTCTGCCGCGGTGTCCTTGCGGTTCGCATCCATCGCGGCGATGTCCGCGCCGGCAGCTGTCAGCGCTTCGGTCGCAGCCTTGACGACGGCCGTGCTGGTCACGGTCGCGCCCGCGATGCCGTCCACGTTGGGCGTCTGCGCAGAAAGGATCTGGTCGTCCATCTGCTCGACGGCAACGCCGCCCAGCCCGGGCGTCTCCGCGTCGCCCTTGATGGAAACAGCGGTGATCGCGCCGCCCTCCACCGTCAGGCTGACGCTGACAGGGCCGCCGAAGCCCTGGGCTTCCGCCTCATAGGTTCCGTCCGCCGGCATGCCTTCGGCCATCGCGCCGCAGCACAGCAGGCACAGCACGGTAAGCAGTGCAAGGATCTTCTTCATGGTTCTCCTCCTTTAATATAACGAGAGTATATCGTTTTACTTGACAGGAAGTGTATCATGATTTATCTTCCTTGTAAAGCTTTTTGTAAGGAGGTGCCCTATGGCCACCATCCGCGACGTCGCAGCCCTGGCCGGCGTCTCCGTCTCCACCGTCTCCATCATCCTCAACGGGAATGCCAGGGAGCGGCACATCCCGGAGGCGACCCGGCTGCGTGTGGAAGAAGCCATGCACAGCCTTTCCTACCGGCCCAGCCGCACCGCCCGCGCACTGCGCGGCAAGCGGCGCCCGCTCATCGCCCTGCTCTGGGTCCTGGACGAGCGCTCCACCTTCTTCATGCGCGTGGTCCGCGGCCTGTCCGCCGTCGCAGCCGATCCGCAGCGGCCGTTTGACTTCGTCATCCTTCCCTACCGCAACGGGAAGCTGGCAGAGATGCTGCCGGACCTGCGGGATGAAGGCATCACCGGCGTGCTCATCGGCGCCCTCAGCCCGCAAGACCAGGCCCTGCTGGAGTCCGCCGGCCTCAGCAAGCCCGTCTGCCTCCTCAACCGCAGCGCGGAAAGCTGCCTCTGCTGCCGCACGGACATCGGCGAAATCGGCCGGCTGGCTGCCGCTTTCTTTATGGACAGGGGCTGCCGCACGGTGGGCTTCGTTTCCGACCGCGTCGTTCTGGAGCCCAAGGCCGCCCGCCGGCAGGCGGTGCTGCAGGCCTGCCTGGGCGCCGGCATCCTTTGCCCGGAAACGGCGCAGCTGAAGACGGAAAACAGCCTGTCCGGCGGTCTTGCCGCAGCGGAGCAGATGCTGTCCCTCCCCGGCAGCCCCGACGGTGTTTACCTGGACAACGAGATCATCGCCGCAGGGTTCTCGGCCGCCTGCCATGCGCGGGGCATCGAGGAATTCCCGCTGCTGGCCATCGGCCTCAGCCATCCGGAACTGGGGCGCCACCTGCACCCCGCCATCTCGCTGATCGACGTGCCGGGCGAGACCATCGGCAAGCAGGGCGGAAGGATGATCGCCTCCGCCGTATACGGCGAAGAGCCGCCGCGCGAGACCATCTGCCCCTGCCGGCTGATCCAGCCCTGAGCAGACGACCGCCGCGCGGCGGCTGTTTATGAATGATCGTGCTGATTTACTTAGCCACGAGCGGCGAGAGCTTCGCCCGCTCCAGCGCCGTCACCACAGCGGGCACCAGCACCAGGTGGATGAGCGCGCCCGGCGCGGTGGAGACGAAGTAGCTGCTGAAAAATACGGCAAAGGTGTACGGCGAGCTGCTGCCGATGAGGCCGAGGGTCAGCAGCAGCGCTTTGCCCGCGCCGCCGATGATGCGTCCGCCGATCATGGCGAGCACGAGGGCGCAGAGCATGGCGGGCAGGTGGCTGTTCCCCTTCAGCTTCTTTAAAAGGAAGGGATAGAGCAGGCCCGTCAAAAGGCCGTAGCCGCCCAGCTCAAAAGCCATGGGCAGCGCCACCACGGGGAAGGGCGGCATGCCCAGCGTAAGGCCGCGCAGCAGCGGCAGCACGACGCCCAGCGCCAGCCCCCACTGCCAGCCGCAGGTCAGCCCGCAGATAAGCGCGGGGATGTGGAGCGGGCTGATGATCCGGCCGATGACCTGGATCTGTCCGGTGAGAAAGGGCAGCACCATGCCCAGCGCCAGCAGCAGCGCAGAGACGACCATGCGGGAAAGGCTCCGGTTCTTTTTCATCTTATATACCTCCGATTTTCTTTTCCGAAGGAAATAAGAAAAACACGGCAACCCGCAGGGCGCTTCAGCGTCCTTTGTGATTGCTGTGTTTTTCAAAACACCCTTCGGCAGTTGACGATTTTGGGTATGGGACTTCTGTCCCCTGCAGTTTCTTGGAAACCGGTTGACGGAAATCGTATCAAAAATGCGCGGCGGTGTCAAGACCGCCGCGCAGCTTTCTTCTTTTACTCGACCACAGCGCCCTTGTTCGCGCTGGAGACGAGCTTCGCGTACCTCGCCAGGTATCCCTTCGTCGCGTTCGGCGGCGGGCAGACCCACGCCTCGCGGCGCCGTGCCAGGGTCGCTTCGTCTACCTTCAGCTCCAGCTTGCCGGCCGGGATGTCGATGGAGATGGTGTCGCCCTCCTCCACCAAGCCGATCATGCCGCCGCTCATGCCTTCCGGAGAGATGTGGCCGATGGCCGCGCCGCGCGTCGCGCCGGAGAAGCGGCCGTCCGTGATGAGCGCGACCTCTTTGTCGAGGCCCATGCCGCAGATGGCGCTGGTCGGCGAGAGCATCTCGCGCATGCCGGGGCCGCCCTTGGGGCCTTCATAGCGGATGACCACGACGTCGCCCGGGCGGATCGCGCCGGCGTAGATCGCGGCGATCGCCTCGTCCTCGCTGTTGAACACGCGGGCCGGGCCCTCGTGCACCAGCATCTCGGGCGCGACCGCGCTGCGCTTGACCACCGCGCCGTCGGGCGCGAGGTTGCCGCGCAGGATCATGAGGCCGCCGGTCGCCGAATACGGCTCGTCAAAGGGCCGGATGACCTCCGTGTTGTAGTTCTTCGCCTCAGCGATCTCCTCGCCCAGCGTCTTGCCGGAGACGGTCAGCGCATCCTCGGTGAGCAGGCCGCGGCCCAGCAGTTCGGAGAGCACGCCCATGACGCCGCCCGCCAGGTGCAGATCGATCACGTGATGGTGGCCCGCCGGGGCCAGGTGGCAGAGGTTCGGCACCTTCGCGCTCGTCTCGTTGACCCAGTTCAGGTCAAAATCGATGCCCGCCTCGTGCGCGATGGCCGGCAGGTGCAGCACCGTGTTGGTGGAGCAGCCCAGCGCCATATCCAGGCACAGCGCGTTGCGGAAGGCCGCCTCGGTCATGATCCTGTCGGGCGTCAGCCCTTCCTTCACCAGCTCCACGACGCGCATGCCCGTCTTCTTGGCCAGGCGGATGCGCGCGCCGTCCACGGCGGAGATCGTGCCGTTGCCCGGCAGCGCCATGCCGATGACTTCCGTGATGCAGTTCATGGAGTTCGCGGTGAACATGCCGGAGCAGGAGCCGCAGCCGGGGCACGCGTTGCTCTCGACATCATTGAGGCCCTTGTCGTCCAGCTTGCCCGCCTTGTAGGCGCCGACCGCCTCAAAGACGGAGTTGAGGTCCATGTCGTCCTTGCGGCCGGGCATCTTTCCGGGCAGCATGGGGCCGCCGGAGATCACCATCGCCGGCAGGTTCAGGCGGCGGGCCGCCATCAGCATGCCGGGGACGATCTTGTCGCAGTTGGGGATGAAGACCATGCCGTCGAAGCCGTGCGCCGTGGCCATCGCCTCGCAGCTGTCCGCGATGAGCTCGCGGCTGGCCAGCGAGTACTTCATGCCCACATGGCCCATGGCGATGCCGTCGCACACGCCGATGGCCGGGAACTCGACGGGGACGCCGCCGGCCATCCGCACGCCGTCCTTGACGGCCTGGGCGATGTTCTTCAGGTGATTGTGGCCGGGCACGCAGTCCGACTGCGCGGAGACCACACCGATCAGCGGACGGGAGAGCTCCTCATCCGTAAGGCCCAGCGCCTTCCACAGGGAACGGTGGGGCGCCTTCTCGGGGCCGGTCTTGACGCGATCACTGATGGCCATCTTACAGTTCCTCCGTCTTTCCGCCCCAGCTGAACTTGCTGCGCAGATCGCGGCCGACCTGCTCCAGCTGGCTGTTCGCCTCGATGCGGCGGCGGGCCAGGAAGTGCGTGCCGCCGACCTTGTTCTCCAGCAGCCAGTTGCGCGCGAACGTGCCGTCCTGGATCTCCTCCAGCACCTTCTTCATTTCCTTCTTGGTCTCATCGGTGATGAGGCGCTTGCCGATCTCGTAATCGCCGTATTCGGCGGTATTGGAGATGGAGTAGCGCATGCCCGCGAAGCCGTGGGAGAAGATGAGGTCGACGATGAGCTTCATCTCGTGGATGCACTCGAAGTAAGCGTTCTCCGGCTGATAGCCCGCTTCCACCAGCGTGTCGAAGCCGGCCTTCATCAGGGCCGTCACGCCGCCGCAGAGGACGCACTGCTCGCCGAAGAGGTCGGTCTCCGTCTCCTCGCGGAAGGTCGTCTTGAGGATGCCGGCGCGCGCGCCGCCGATGCCCAGCGCATAGGCCAGGGCGATGTCCTGCGCCTTGCCGGAGGCATCCTGATACACGGCGATGAGGTCCGGGACGCCCTTGCCCTCCAGGTACTGGCTGCGCACCGTGTGGCCGGGGCCCTTGGGCGCGATCATGATGACGTCCACGTCCTTCGGGGGCTTGATGCAGCCGAAGTGGATGTTGAAGCCGTGCGCGAACGCCAGCACCATGCCGGGGCGCAGATACGGCTCGATGTCCTTGTGGTACATGTCCGCCTGCTTCTCATCGTTGATCAGGATCATGATGAGATCGGCGACCTTCGCGGCTTCCGCCGTGGTCATGACGGTGAGGCCGGCGTCTTCCGCCTTCTTCCAGCTCTTGGAGCCCTCGTAGAGCGCTACGACGACGTCACAGCCGGAATCCTTGAGGTTCAGTGCGTGGGCATGGCCCTGGGAGCCGTAGCCGACGATGGCGATCTTCTTTCCCGCCAGGTAGTCGAGGCTGCAGTCCCGCTCGTAGAACATCTGTGCCATATTGCATTCCTCCCAAATTAGTATTGCTTTTCTATGGTGAACTGATTTTGCTCAGTTTCCGTCGCTTTGCCGAAAAGGCTTATCGTCAGAGGTTTCCGCCGTCAGTCAAACAGTTCCGAGTTCATGAAGCTCTCGCCGCGTTCCAACGCGATCGCGCCTGTCTGCGCCATTTCCAGCACGCCGTAGTCGGAGAGCAGCTCCAGCAGCGCCGATACCTTCTCCGCGTCCCCCGTGATCTGCAGGATCATCGTGCTGCGGGAAACGTCCAGGATCTTCGCCCGGAACACATCCGCCAGGCGCATGATGCTCTCGCGCTGCTCGGCGTTCGCCGCGACCTTCACCATCACCAGCTGGCGCTCCACCGCGCTGTCTTTGGAGAAGACCTGGACCTTCTGCACGCTGATCAGCTTGTAGAGCTGCTGCACCAGCTGCTCGATGTGCGCTTCGTCCCCGTTGACGACCAGCGTGATCCGGGAGATCGTCCGGTCCTGCGTCGGGCCGACGGCCAGGCTTTCAATGTTGAACCCTCTGCGGGAGAAGAGCCCGGATACCCGGGAAAGGACACCGGGCTCGTTGGCGACGAGCACGCCGACCGTGTAATGCCGTACCTCGGCCGAATCCATCATCATCCGCATCCCTCCTCAGTTCAGGCAGAAGGCGTCGATGGGCGAACCCGGCGCCACCATCGGAGCCACCATCTCGTCGATATCCAGCATGCACTCGATGATGCAGGGGCGCCTTGCCTCTGCCGCTTTTTTGAAGGCTTCCGCAAATGCCGAAAGGTCCGATACGCGCACGCCGCCGATGCCGTAAGCATCCGCCAGCTTTACGAAATCCGGCCCGCGGTCCAGCGTCGTCTGGCTGTAGCGGTGGCCGTAGAACAGCGTCTGCCACTGGCGCACCATGCCCAGCGTGCCGTTGTTCATGATCACCACGATGACGGGGAAGCCGTAATAGGCGATGGTGGACAGCTCCGTCAGGTTCATGCGGAAGGAGCCGTCGCCCGTCACCAGCACCACGGGATCGCCCTGCGGGTCTCCGGCGGCAGCGCCCATGGCAGCGCCCAGACCGTAGCCCATCGTCCCCAGTCCGCCGCTGGTGACCAGCTGCCTCGGATGGATGAAGGGGAAGTGCTGCGCCGTCCACATCTGGTGCTGTCCGACGTCCGTCGCCACGGTGATATCCGGCGCCGTCGCCGCGATGGTCTTCAGGATCTTCCGCGGCTCGAACAGGCTGTCCGTCAGGTACTCCTCCGCCATGCCGCAGGCCTGCTGCATCCACAGTTCGTGCTGCTTGCGGCTGACCCGGGAGAGCAGCAGCTCCAGCACGAGCTTTGCGTCGCCCGTGATGTGCAGCGTCGTCGTCACGTTTTTGTTGATTTCCGCGCGGTCGATATCGATGTGCAGCACCTTCGCGCCCGGCGCGAAGGCCGCCGCCTTGCCCAGCGCCCTGTCCGAAAAGCGCACACCGACGGCGATCAGCAGATCGCACCGCTGCATGGCGATGTTGGCCGCGTGCGTGCCGTGCATGCCCAGCATGCCCAGCATCCTGGGGTTGTCCGCCGGTACGGCCCCCAGCCCCATCAGGGAGGAGACCACCGGGGCATCCACACGCTCCGCCAGCGCCAGCAGCTCGGCCTCGGCGCCGGAGAGGATGACGCCGCCGCCGCAGTAGATGAGCGGGCGGTGCGCCTCCGCGATCAGCTGCGCGGCCTTTTCCAGCCTGGGCTGCGCTTTTGTCTTATAGCGCTCCAACGCCTCGCCGGAGGGCCGCAGCTGCACCGTCGGATGCTTCGCGGAAAGGGGCGGGATCAGCGCATCCCCGGAAAGGGGAATGTACTCCGTCTCCGCGACCTGCACGTCCTTGGGGATATCGACCAGCACAGGCCCCGGCCGGCCGGAGCTTGCGATGAAGAACGCTTCCCGCAGGGTGGAGGCCAGCTTTTCCACGCTGTGCACCAGATAGTTGTGCTTGGTGACCGGCATCGTCATGCCGCTGATGTCCGCCTCCTGGAAGGAGTCCGTCCCCATGAGGCTCTGGGCCACGTTGCCCGTGATGAACACGACGGGCGAGGAATCCATATAAGCCGTCGCGATGGCCGTCACCAGGTTGGTCGCGCCGGGGCCGCTGGTCGCCAGGCAGACGCCCGTGCGCCCGGTGCGCCTCGCATATCCGTCCGCCGCGTGGCCGGCATGCTGCTCATGCGCCGTCAGGACGTGACGAATGCGGTCGCTGCGCGCATACAGCGCGTCGGAGATGGGCAGCACCGCGCCGCCCGGAAAACCGAAAATCGTATCCACCTGCTGCTCGATCAGGCACTCGATCAGGATCTCCGCTCCGCTGAGTTTCAATGGGATCCCCCGCTTTCTCTTTGATTCAAAAAAGCAGCCTTACCCCTGTTTAGGGCGAAAGGCTGCCTTCGCTGTACCACCTAAATTCCGTGCTTCGCACGCTCACGGATGCTATGAGCATCCACTCGATGTAACGGTCGAACCCGCCGGACTTACACACCCTAGCAGGGCTTGGGCCCGGTGCTCCGAAGCGACCCTTCCGCGTCTCCCGCAGGGGCCTCGCACCATCGCCCCTTCGCTTGGCGTTCCTCACGGAATTTTTCTTCTTCATCGCCGATAATCATCTGTTATCTTTTCGGTGTTGAACGTTATCTTACCATGCGGCCCTGCAGGTGTCAAGAAAATTCTTGCCGTCAATTGTTAACGAATTGTTTCGCGGTTTTCCAACCGTTCTGCACAGGCCGCCTGCGGTTATCCCCAGGTTTATCCACAGCTTATTTTTCTTTTATTCTTGAAAAATCAGTCTGAATCACCGGGTAATCCACACTTTTCAACAATTGAGGATCGAGTTATCAACAGCCCTGTCGAAAACCGATAGTTAATAAGCGATTTAATATTGTTAATAAACTTAACAAACCTGTTTCCGGATGTAAATTTTACTCCTTCCGGATCAGCTGCAGCGACGGGATGGCGTTCAGCTCCAGGGTCGCGATCTCGCCGCGCATCAGCCGGTAGAAGGCCGCGCTGCCGATCATCGCCGCGTTGTCCGTGCACAGCACCGGCGGCGGCATGACCAGCCGGATATGGGCGCGCTGGCACTTGTCGTTCATCGTGTTGCGCAGGCCGGAATTGCTGGCCACGCCGCCGGCCAGCGCCACCGTTTTTGCGCCCGTCTCGGTTGCAGCCAGCATGGCTTTGCTGCTCAGCAGCTCCACCGCCGCATACTGGAAGGAAGCCGCGACATCCGCGGGGTTGATCTCCTCTCCCCGCTGCTTTGCCGTGTGCACCGCGTTGATCAGCGCCGTTTTAAGGCCGGAAAAGCTGTAATCGTAGCGCCCCTTGGTGTGCACGTGCGGCAGTTCCAGGGCGTGCGGGTTCCCTTCGCGGCTCAGCTTGTCCAGCAGCGGCCCGCCGGGATAAGGCAGCCCGATCACGCGCGCAGCCTTGTCAAAAGCCTCGCCCGCGGCGTCATCCATCGTCTGTCCCAGCAGGGTATACTCCCCGTAGTCATTAACCCGCACGATGTGCGAATGTCCGCCGGAGACGACCAGGCACAGGAAAGGCGGCGTGAGGTCAGGATGGGCGATGTAATTGGCGCTCACATGGCCTTCGATATGGTTGACGGGGATCAGGGGCTTTCCGGCTGCGAAGGCCATCGCCTTGGCGTAGCACACGCCCACCAGCAGCGCACCAACGAGGCCGGGGCCGCAGGTGACGGCGATGGCGTCCACGTCGAATGCCGTCATGTTCGCGCGGTCCAGCGCCTCCTGAACCACAGGGCAGATGTTTTCAATGTGGGCGCGGCTGGCGATCTCCGGCACCACACCGCCGTACTGCGCGTGCAGGGCGATCTGCGAGGAGATCACCGAGGAGATGACCTCCCTGCCGTCCCGCACTACGGCAGCCGCCGTCTCGTCGCAGCTGGATTCGATGGCCAGGATCGTCGCGTGCCCCGCTTCCATCAGCTTCTTCGTCTGCTGCTGTGCATCTTCATACCAGGTCATATTGCCTCCGAAAACCCCGCCGCACAGAAAGCTGGGCGGCGGGTCCATCTGTATATTCTCTTTGGGGCGCGGCAGCCGTCCTCACTGCATCTGCAGATAGGCCGTGATAAAGCCGTCCAGCTCGCCGTCCATCACGCCGGCGACATCGCTGGTCTCAAACCCCGTACGGTGATCCTTGACCATCGAATACGGGTGGAAGACGTAGGAGCGGATCTGGCTGCCCCATTCGATCTTCTTCATCTCGCCCTTGATGTCGGCCATCTGCTGCTCGCGCTCGCGCTCGCGGAGCTCCAGCAGCCTGGCCTTCAGCATGCGGATACAGTTCTCACGGTTGTGCACCTGGTCGCGGCTCGTCTGGCTGGAAACCACGATGCCCGTCGGATAGTGCGTCATACGCACGGCGGAACTCGTCTTGTTGACGTTCTGTCCGCCCGCACCGCTGGAGTGGTACGTATCCACGCGCACGTCCTTCATGTCGATTTCGATCTCGTTGTCGTCGTCCTCGATGATGGGCATGACATCCGCGGAGGAAAAGCTCGTGTGGCGGCGCGCCGCAGCGTCGAACGGGCTGATGCGCACCAGGCGGTGGACGCCCTTCTCGCTGCGCAGAAAGCCGTACGCGTTCTCGCCCGTCACCTCGATGGTGACGCTCTTGAGGCCGGCCTCGTCGCCGTCCAGCAGATCGATGACCTTGACGCCGTAGCCGTGGCGCTCACAGTAACGCGTGTACATGCGGTAGAGCATCAGCGTCCAGTCCTGCGCTTCCGTTCCGCCGGCACCGGCGTGCAGGGAGATGTAGCAGTTGTTGGAATCATAGTCGCCGCGCAGCAGGCTCTCCAGCCGCACTTCCTCCAGATCGGCCTGGAGCTTGCGGATTTCCTCCCCCGCCTCTGCGACGAGGTCCTCATCCTCCATCTCCTGGGCCAGTTCCATCGTCGCTTCGACGTCGTCCGCCCGGCTGTTCAGCTTCTCATAGTGTTCGATTTTGTTCTCGGCAGTGCGCACTTTCTTGGAAACCTGGGTCGAACGCTCCAGGTCATTCCAGAAGTCCGGCTCGTTCATCGTCTCGTGCAGCTCCGCAAGCTGCTCCTTCAAGCCGGCGATGTTAAAGTGACTCACCTGCCTCAACGATGCTTTCGCGGATTTTGGCCAGCTCCTGGCGATAGCCTTCCAGTTCGATCACGTTGATTCACTTCCTTTATCAATGTCGTCAGGTAAAACCATTCGGATTATTATACACTATCTTTCGCGCAATTGTCACGGTCAAGAAAGCTTGTCTTTTTCGAAGCGTCAAACCTCATCCGTCACGGCTTCGCCGTGCCACCTTCCCCTCGCCGGGAGGCATCCTCATTCTTTCAGAACGGGATCTACCCTGAAGGGGAAGGCAAGGCCTTCTTCGTTGCTTTCGTTCCTCTTGCCTTCCCCTTTAGGGGAAGGTGGCTTCCGAACGCAGTGAGGAAGTCGGATGAGGTTCCCTCGTCTCCTTTAACGGAAGATGCTTCCCGGGCGCAGCGAGCAAGACGGATAAGGTCTTACCCTTCCCTGCCGCAGCAGTTCTTGTACTTCTTGCCGCTGCCGCACGGGCACGGATCGTTGCGGCCGACCTTTTTCACGACCTTGCGCGGGCCTGCGGGGCCGCCGGCAGCCTTCGCCTGCTCCAGGTTGGTCTCCTGGGGCTTGGCCGCCTCCTTGCGCTCCTGCTGGACGTTGATCCTGGCCTGGTACATGCGGCGCACAGTGTCCTCGCGGATGAGGTGCACCATCTCGTCGAACATGTCGTAGCCTTCGATCTGGTATTCCGTGATGGGATTCTTGTTGCCGTAGGCGCGCAGGCCGATGCCATCCCGCAGCTGATCCATCGCGTCGATGTGATCCATCCAGCGGTGATCCACGCAGGAGAGCAGCACCACGCGCTCCAGCTCGCGCACGTCGATATGCAGGGCGGTCAGATCCTGCTCGCGCACGGCATAGAAATCCCGCGCTTCCTTCTTCAGCGCCTCCGTCAGTGCCGTCTTCTCGGTCGTCTTGAAGGCTTCCTCATGCGCCGCGAAATATCCGCGCCGCACGCACAGCCGCTCCAGGTACTCGCCGAGGCCGGCCATGTCCCAGTCCATGTACGCGTCGCCGTTGCCGCAGTAGCTGCCCACGGCCTCGTCGATCAGCGCGTCGGCCATCTTCACGATGGTCTCGTGCATATCGCGCCCTTCCAGCACCTGCAGGCGCTGGCCGTAGATCTCCTTGCGCTGCTCGTTCATGACGTCGTCATACTGCAGCACGTTCTTACGGATCTCGTAGTTGCGGGCCTCGATGCGCTTCTGCGCGTTTTCGATCTGTCCGGTCAGCATCTTCGCCTCGATGGGCTCATCCTCCGCCAGACCCATTCTTTCAATGAGTCCGCTGACCTTGTCGCTGCCGAACAGGCGCATCAGATCGTCCTGCATGGAGAGGAAGAACTGTGAGGAGCCGGGGTCGCCCTGGCGGCCGCTGCGGCCGCGCAGCTGGTTGTCGATACGCCTCGACTCATGGCGCTCCGTGCCGATGATGTGCAGGCCGCCCACGGCGACCACACGGTCATGCTCCGCGTCCGTCTGCTTCTTGAAGTCGCTGTACAGCTGGTTGTAGAGCGTGCGCGCCTCGCGGATCTCGTCGGAGACGTCCTCATTGAAGCCGGTCGCCTCGTCGATGACGGTATCCTCGTAGCCCTTCTGGCGCATAGCGCGCCTCGCCAGATATTCCGGGTTGCCGCCCAGCAGGATATCCGTGCCTCGGCCCGCCATGTTGGTAGCGATGGTCACCGCGCCGTAGTGTCCGGCCTGAGCGACGATATCCGCTTCCTTCGCGTGGAACTTCGCGTTCAGCACCTCATGCTGGATGCCCCGCATGGTCAGCAGCTTGGAGAGCAGCTCCGATACCTCGACGCTGACCGTGCCAACCAGGATGGGCTGCCCGGTCTTGTGCCGGCGCTCGATCTCGTTCACCACCTGGGAGTACTTGCCCTTGATGGTGCGGTAGACGAGGTCGTTCATGTCCTTGCGGATCATGGGCTTGTTGGTCGGGATCTGCACGACGTCCAGGCTGTAGATGCCCTTGAATTCCTCTTCCTCCGTCTTCGCGGTGCCCGTCATGCCCGAGAGCTTGCCATACATGCGGAAGTAGTTCTGGAAGGTGATGGTCGCCAGCGTCTTGCTCTCGCGCTGAACGCCCACGTGCTCCTTGGCCTCGATCGCCTGGTGCAGGCCGTCGCTGTAGCGCCTGCCCAGCATCAGGCGGCCGGTGAATTCATCCACGATGATGACCTGGTCGTTCTGGACGACGTAATCCACGTCGCGTTTCATCATGGCATGCGCACGCAGGGCCGCGTTGATGTGGTGCAGCAGTTCCGAGTTGGCGATGTCCGACAGGTTCTCCACGCCGAACCAGCGCTCCGCCTTGCGCACGCCTTCCTCGGAGAGGTTGCAGGTCTTCTTCTTCTCGTCCTTGACGTAATCCTTGCGCATGGCGGCCTTTTCCTCTTCGGTAAGAGGATTCTCGGCCCACTTGTCCTCTTCCGGCTCCACGCCCTCGGTGAGCGTGCAGACGAACCGGTCCGCCTTCTCGTAGAGATCGGTGGACTTCTCGCCGGCGCCGGAGATGATGAGCGGCGTGCGCGCTTCGTCGATCAGGATGGAGTCCACCTCGTCCACGATGGCGAAGTTGTGCCCGCGCTGGACCCGGCTGCTCTCGTAGATCACCATGTTGTCGCGCAGGTAGTCGAAGCCCATTTCGTTGTTGGTGCCGTAGGTGACGTCGCACGCATAGGCCGCGCGGCGCTGCTCCTGATCCAGATCGTGCACGATGACGCCCACGCTCATCCCCAGGAAGCGGAAAATGCGGCCGATGTCCTCGCCCTGGAAGCGCGCCAGATAATCGTTGACGGTGACGACGTGTACGCCCTTGCCCGTCAGCGCGTTGAGGTAGGCGGGCATCGTCGCCGTCAGCGTCTTGCCTTCACCGGTCTTCATCTCGGCGATGCGCCCCTCGTGGAGCACGATGCCGCCCATCATCTGCACGCGGAACTGGCGTTTGCCCATCACGCGGTCTGTCGCCTCCCGCACCACGGAGAAGGCTTCCGGCAGCAGGTCGTCCAGTTTCTCGCCCTTTGCAAGGCGCGAGCGGAACTCCTCCGTTTTGGCGCGGAGCTCCGCATCCGTCAGTTTCTTGTGCGCATCCTCGAAGGAATCGATCCTGTCCACCAGTTTCCCGAGGCGCTTCATCTCTCCGGCGGTCGGGTCAAACAGCTTGCTGAAAATACTCATGTCTTTGGTTCCTTTGCCTCCGTCGTCAGCAGGCTTTCCCTTTCGGGAAACCTGTCTCTTTGCAAACGGCCTCCCCCGCACTGCGGAAGAGGCCGCCCGGTATCCTTCTCAGTACTCCATCACCCGGAAGCGGGTAAAGGGGAAGACCACTACGCGTACATGGCCTTTGATCATCGTCCTCGGCAGCGGGCCCACCATGCCGTCCCGGCTGTCGCGGGAATTGCTGCGGTTGTCGCCCAGCACGAAGTAGTGTCCGTCCGGTACGGTAAAGGGGCCGAAGTCCCTCATGTTTTCCCGCTTGTCAAACGGCTGCTCCATCAGCTCTCCGTTGATGTAGAGATCCTGACCGCGCAGCTCCACCGTTTCGCCCGGCAGAGCGACCACGCGCTTCACGCGGTATTTGCCGTCGCTCGCGTTGGGATACTTGCAGATGACGATGTCAAACCGCTCCGGATCAGCAAAGAGGTAATCAAACTTCGTGCTGATCATGAATTCGCCGTCCAGCAGCGTATTCATCATGGATTCACCGTCCACGCGCACCGGCTCAAAGATCAGCGTGCGCACGGTAAGCGCCAGCGCGCCGGCCACGACGAAGACCATGATCCACTCAAAAATCTCTCTGCCCAAGCTCTTCTTGACCTTCTCCTGCTCTTTCTTCTCGTCCTTTTTCTTTCCAAAGGCCATATCCATCGTTCTCCTTTACCGGCATTACTCCAGGGGTTCCGCTGCCGCCTCTTCGGGCACAGGCCCCTGTTCGATGATCTTTTTGAGGCGCTTTAAAAAGACCACGCGGTCCAGCATCACCACGCGGCCGCAGCCCTCGCAGCGAATCTTGATATCCGCACCCGTCCTTGTGATGCGCCAGCGGAGACTCCCGCAGGGGTGCGGCTTCTTCATCTGCACCAGATCGCCTACGCGCAGCTCCTGCATGCCATCGCCTCCTCACACGGGCGCCATTATATCAGCCCCGCCCTGTTTTTTCAAGGCGTCACTCGTCAATACGGTGGATGCGCTCCCGCAGGCGCATCATCTTCTCGTCCGTCTGGTGGATGATATCCGCGCATTCCCGCAGCTCGCGCATGATCTCCTCCGAATCCTCCACCTGCTTTTTATACTGCATGTCGTGATCCAGCGTCGCCCAGAAGTCCATGGCGATGGTGCGGATCTGCAGCTCGCAGCGCACGGGGACCACGGCGTCCGAAAAGCTGACGGGGATCTCCACGATCAGGTGGTAGCTGCGGTAGCCGTTGGTCTTCGGGTTCTTGATGTAGTCCTTGACCGTCAGGATGCGCACGTCCTTCTGTCTGGCCAGCATCCGGGCGATCTCGTAGATGTCGTCGATGTATGCGCACAGCACGCGGATGCCCGCGATATCCGACAGGTGCTCCTGCATGCTCTGCACGCTGACCTCCTGGCCCAGGCCGCGAAGCTTCCTGGCGATGGAGGACGGTGTCTTGAGGCGGCTCTCGATGAACTCGATGGGGTTGCGCCGGTAGCGGACGGACATGTCGCGGGAGAGAACCTCCAGCTTCGTGCGCATCTCCAGAATGGCGCAGTGATACCGCATCATGACCTCCTGATAGAGCGCCTCCTGTTCAAAGACGTGCTCACTGTCATAAGGGATGATGTCCGTATCGATGGCCATCGGCCCGCGAAGCTCGTTGTTTCTCATACTTTCACCTGATTCCGCCCCAAAAATCGTATAACCCGTCTTTATAAGTATAGCATAAATGTACAGATGAAGTCCACATACAGATGATGGATTCCCTGCGCCTTTCTCCTTGCCAACCGCCCTGTTTTGCTGTATGATGGGCGCATCAGTATAAAAGAAAGAAGGATGTACCGTGATCACCCCCGATATGACCATCGCTGAAGTCATGCGCATGGATCCGGAAGTCGCTCCCGTCTTCCTTTCCTACGGCATGCACTGCCTCTACTGCCCTGTTTCGTCCGCCGAATCCATCGCGCAGGCCAGCCAGGTGCACGGCGTCAATGCGGATGAGCTCATCGTCTCCCTCAACGAGTACTTTGCCGCCAAAGAGCAGGATACCCCGGCCGATCCCGCGCTCTGATCTCCGATTTTTCGGCAACCTGCGCATCGCGCAGGCTTTTTTTAAGAAAAACCGCCCTTTTTCATTTGAAAAGAGGGCGTGTTATAATTTAACAGGCTTTAAAAGCGGCGGAATCTACCGTCCGCTCTATTCTTTTGCGGGACCGCGCATCTCAGAGGAGGGAAAACCATGCCGGAATCCACCCATACCGCCAAACCGCTTTTCTCTGCGGGAGATACCGTGATGCATGCCTCCGAGGGCGTCTGCTCCGTGCGTGAGATCCGCCCCATGCGCTTCGGCACTGCGCCCGAGCAGCTCTACTACATCCTCAAGCCTTCCACGGTCAAGAGCTCCTCAACGGTCTACATGCCCGTCAGCCGCGGCAACGACGTGCTCCGGCGCCTTCTCAGCGAGGCGGACATCGATGCGCTCATCCGCCGCAGCGCTTCCGGAGAACCCGTATGGGTGGAGGACAGCAAGCAGCGCAAGGAAGCCTTCCGCCGCATCCTGCACGAGGGCGACTACGCGCGCATCATCCGCATGATCGCCGAGATCCATACCCACGGCGAGCAGCGCACAGCCGAAGGCCGCAAGCCCTGCGCCAGCGACGAGAGCGTGCTGGCGGAGGCGGAGCGCCTGCTCCACGAGGAGTTTTCCTGTGTGCTGCACCTCTCCCAAAGCGACACGGTGAAGTACATCCGGGAGAAGCTCGCATCCGCCTGATCCTTCCCTGACGCCCATGCCGTCACAGTGCATAAAAGCAGTCTCCGCATAGCCGCGAAGACTGCTTTATTCTTATTCTTCCGTCGCCGCGATAACCGCCAGCTCTTCGTCGGACATCTCGTCCTCCACGGGGACGCCGCCGCCCAGCAGCTCCTTGCGCACCAGCTGCTCCACCTCAGCGGCAAACTCGGGGTGCTCCTTGAGGTAGACGCGCGTGTTTTCACGGCCCTGCGCCAGCCGCTGGTCCCCGTACGAGAACCATGCGCCCGACTTGTGGATGATATCCAGCTTCACGGCGTTGTCCAGCAGGCTTCCTTCCTTGCTGATGCCCTCGCCGTAGAGGATATCGAACTCCGCCACGCGGAAGGGCGGCGCGACCTTGTTTTTGACGATCTTGGCCTTCGTGCGGTTGCCGACGACATTCGTGCCTTCCTTCAGCTGTTCGCTGCGCCGGATGTCGATGCGCACGGAGGCGTAGAACTTGAGCGCGCGTCCGCCCGGCGTCGTCTCCGGGTTACCATACATGACGCCGACCTTCTCACGCAGCTGGTTGATGAAGATGCACACGCAGTTCGTCTTGTTGACGATGCCCGTCAGCTTGCGCAGCGCCTGGCTCATCAGCCTCGCCTGCAGGCCGACGAAGGAATCGCCCATCTCGCCGTCGATTTCCGCCTTGGGCACCAGGGCCGCCACGGAGTCGATGACCACGACGTCGATCGCGCCGGAGCGCACCAGCGCCTCGCAGATCTCCAGTGCCTGCTCGCCCGTATCCGGCTGAGAGACGTAGAGCTGATCCACATCCACGCCCAGTTTGCGCGCATACACCGGATCCAGCGCGTGCTCGGCATCGATGAATGCGGCCAGGCCGCCCATCTTCTGCGCTTCGGCGACCACGTGCAGGGCCACCGTCGTCTTGCCGGAGGATTCCGGTCCGTAGATCTCCACCACGCGCCCGCGGGGCAGGCCGCCCACGCCCAGCGCCATATCCAGGTCCATGCATCCCGTCGGGATGACGTCGATATCCCGGATCTCCCGGTCGCCCATGCGGATGACCGCGCCCTTGCCGAACTGCTTTTCGATGCCCGCCAGCGCTACCGCCAGCGCTTTCTTCTTTTCTTCCGTCTCCGTTACCTGCGCCGCAGAAGCTTTCTGCTTTTTATCCACTGCCATATTCTGTTCCTTTCTCCGTCCGTATCCGCTCAGTCCGTGAGGACTGCACGGTTTTTCCACACATATTCACACATGGAGTAGAGCGTCATTACCACGGCGCAGACCTCCACGATCCTCTCAAGCCCCTGGCAGAGCTGCATCCACGCGGGGAAAGGCTCTCCCGGATACAGGAAGCCTGCGCCCCAGGGGATGGTCAAGAGGATGATGAGCGCCATCTGCAGCACCGTCTTCACCTTGCCGCTCATGCCCGCGGCGATGACGATTCCCCGCTCCGCCGCGATTTCCCTCAGCGCGGCCACCACGAACTCCCGCGCCACGAAGATGATGCAGGAGAGCACGGAAAGCTCTCTCATCCAGGTGAAGAGGATGAACGCGGTGTGCGTCAGGATCTTGTCCGCGATGGGATCCATGAATTTGCCGAAATTGGTGACGAGGTTCCGCCGCCTGGCGATCTGTCCGTCCAGCAGGTCGGTGAGGCTCGCCGCGATAAAGACGAGCAGCGCGAGCCACCGGAAGAGCATGCACACGCTGACGGGGCTGGCAAAGGTCGAGATCCACATCAGCACGAGGTAGACGGGCGCCAGCAGCATCCGCGCGAGCGTCAGCCGGTTCGGCAGATTCATCGAGGCCAGGAAGCCCTTTTTCTCGCTCATACCCTCACCCCCATCAGATCATAGGCTTTTGCGCCCAGGATGCGCACCTGGACAAAGGATCCGATCTCCAGCGGCACGTCCGAGCCGAAGTAGATGTTCCCGTCGGTCTCAGGCGCTTCCGCCGCGCTGCGACCCACGTAGCGGTCTCCCCTGCGTCGCTCCACCAGAACGCGGCACACCTCGCCGATGCGCCTGCGGTTATTCTGCAGGGAGATGTCGTGCTGCAGGGTCATCAGGCGGTCATACCGCTCTTCCTTGACAGCTTCGTCGACCTGGTTTTCCATCACCGCGGCCGCCGTCCCCTCCTCCGGAGAGTAGGTGAAAGCGCCCATGCGGTCAAACGACGATTCCTTTACAAAGTCCAGCAGTTCCTCAAACTCCGCTTCCGTTTCGCCCGGGAAGCCCACCATGAGCGTCGTGCGGATCGTCACACCGCGCGTGCGCAGCATACGGATGACCTCGCGGATGTGCTCTGCCGTGTCATCCCGGTTCATGTCGCGCAGCACGCGCGGACTGATGTGCTGCAGCGGCAGATCCAGATACCGGCAGATATTGGGGTGCCGGTCCATCACATCCAGCAGCCGCTCGTCGATCCGCTCCGGATAGCAGTAGAGCACGCGCAGCCACTCCACCCCGGGGACGGAGGCCGCCGCTTCCATCAGCTCCGGCAGGCGGGAGACGCCGCCCCTGTCCGTGCCGTAGCGCGTGGTGTCCTGAGCGATCAGCGTGAATTCGCGCACGCCCTGCCCGGCCAGCTGCCGGATCTCCTCCAGGATGTCCTCCTGCGGACGGCTGCGGTAAAAGCCCCGGATGAGGGGGATCGCGCAGAACGAGCAGTAGTTGTCGCACCCTTCGCCGATGCGCACATAAGCGCTGTAAGACGGTGTCGTCAGCACGCGGCCGAACTCAAAGAACGTGCCGTTGTCGTCCGTGTAGCAGGGCTTCTCGCCGCCCATTGCCCGCTGGATGGCCTCGTCCAGCCTGGCGTATTCGTTGACGCCCAGGATGGCGTCCACCTCCGGCATCTCCTCGCGGATCGCCTCCGGGTAGCGCTGGGCCAGGCAGCCTGTCGCCACCAGCAGGCGGCATTTGCCGTTTTCCTTATAGCCTGCCATCTCCAGCAGCGTCGCGATGGCTTCTTCTTTTGCAGCCTCGATGAAGCCGCAGGTGTTGACGATGATGACCTCCGCGCGGGCCGGATCGGCCAGCACCTGATACCCTTTTTCCCGCAGGACGGCGAGCATCTGTTCCGAGTCCACCCGGTTTTTGCTGCAGCCGAGCGAAATGAGGCCGACAGTGATGGCCAATGCTTTTCCCTCCGTGTTGAGGCGCCGTTTCCGGCGCCTTGCGATGATGCCCGAATTGTACCATGTTTTACAGTGAAAAACAAGCGACGCGGGCGCCTGTTCGCCCGCGTTCGCTTACCGCATTACCGCCGTGTACAGCGCCGTCATCAGCGGCATGGTGATGACGCAGGAAAGCGTCGTCACCACGTTGACGGCGCTCGCCTTGGCCGCATCCCTGCCGTAAAACTGGGCGAGCTGCGTGATCATCATCGCCGTCGGCGTGGTAAAAGACAGGAAGATGATGTACAGGGCGGGATTTCCCTCCGGCATGAAGCCCGAAACCCCGGACAGCCGCAGCGCAAGCAACACCGCCAGCGGGACCACGATGAGCCTGAGAAGGGTGATGCCGTAAATCCGCCGCTTGCGGAGGATCGCCGCAAGGTCCGTCCCTGCGAAAATCATCCCCATCATCATCATGCTGACAGGCCCGAAGACACCCGCCACACTGCCTATCGGCACAGAGAGAATCTGCGGGATGCGGATATGCAGTGCAAGCATCACCAGGCCGGCCGCGATCGCGATGAGGTTGGTGTTGGTGAAAAGCTGCCTGAGGTTCAGACCCTTTTGACCCCGCATCATAAACACGCCCTGCGTCCAGATGAAGCAAAGCTGCACCGCCATGAGAGGGCTGGCAATGACGACGGACTCCGGCCCGAACATGGAGGAAATGAGCGGGATCAACATGTTGCCCGTATTGGCGTACATGACGGATGCCCGCTCCTCCGGCGTGAGGCCGAGCCTTTTGTGCAAAAGAGCGTCCGCCGCAATCAGGCTGAGATAGTATGCAGCGGCGCAGCCGGCCGCCAGCAGAAAGCCCCGCCGCACCCCGGCGGTAAATTCGATCTGAAACGCCTGCAGGATGACGCACGGCTGCACGATATAGACGGTGATGACCGACAGCGTACGGCTGTCTTTCGCACGCAGCGCGCCTGTCCTGACCAGCGCATACCCCAGTCCCATAATAAAGAACAGCCCGACGATCTGCGTAAACAGCGTCCATGCCATGGGCTTACCCTCTTTCCTTCTAAGCAGATGTTGCCTAATAGTTTTGCCACAGGCTTGCTTTCCTGTCAAGCAATGCGTGAGGGTAAACCGCAAAATTCTTCTCAAAGCAAAAACCGGCCAGCTGCGGCCGGTTGCCAGATCTTCGATTCTGTCTGTCCCGTCAGGGCGCGTCTTCTTCGCCGGGGAGCTGCGTTCCTTCGCAGGCCAGCAGGATGGTCCCCACCCGCCAGGCCTCCGTCGTTCCGGATACGCTCCCTTCGTCCCCGGAGGAGAGCACAAATACGCGCCGTCTGTCCGCTTCATCCGTATAAAAAGAAACCGTCTGCTTTTCGTCTCCCGCACAGACCTGCACCGTCAGAAGCGGTTCGCCGGAGGGCTCGCCTTCCGCGCCCTCATCCTGCAGCGCGCTGCCGATCTGGCGCAGCAGCGTCATAAACACCTCTTCATCCGCTTCCCCGCCGTTCACCCGGATACCGGCCGCGCTCCTGCTGTAGACAAAGCAGCGCCCGGACGCCGTGACAGACAGGGATGTCACGGTCTCAGCACCGGAAAAAAGCCCGCCGCTGCCGCCGGCAAATGCAGTAACCGGCAGCAAGGCTGCAAGCAAAAACAACACAGCGGCAAAATGCCGCACATCCTTCCTTAACATGGTCTTTCCTCTCCGGGGACTCCTTTCCCCATTGCACGAGCCCATTATAGGAGGAAGATGTTGCATAAAAACAGGGATAATGCGGAGAAATTGTGAACAAACCCAAGATTGAAGGCCGCCCCGCTTTCGCGGGGCGGCCTTTCTCTCGGCAGTTACCGGGTACGTGCTGCGAAATTACTGCAGCGGAGCGGGATAGAGGATCTTGGTGTCCGTGAAGTCGAACGGCCAAACGGTCTTCCACTCGCCGTCCTGAACCTGGGCGATAGCGACGGAAGCGGAGGTGTTGTCGCGGAAGTGCGGCGCACCGGCCAGCTCGTAGTTCTCGAACTTGATCTTGTCATAGGGCAGAACGATCTTGCGTCCGCCGGGGAACTCGCCCTCGATGTCGAGCGCCGCGATGGCGTCACGGACGGCCTCGCCGTCGGTGGAGCCGGCAGCTTCGATAGCGGTCTTGAAGATCCAAACCACGGTGTAGGACTCGGCGGAGTGGCCGTTCATGTTGACGCCGTACTGCGCCTTGAACTCCTCGTTGATCTCCTTGCCGTTGATGAGGTCGGGGTTGAACTCAACCACGGAAGCCACGCCGTTGGCGGCGCTGCCCAGGTTGGTGATGAAGGCCGGATCGGTGAAGCCGTTGGCCTTGGCCACGATCATCTTGGGGATGTAGTTCTGCGCCTTCAGCGTCTGCACGAACAGCGTCGCGTCGCCGATGTAGGAGTCGCAGAGGATGGCGTCGGGGTTGGCCTGCTTGAGGGCCAGCACCTGGGCGCTCAGGTCGGTGGCGTTGGAGGAGTAGTCGATCGTCGCGACGAGGTCAAAGCCATAAGCGTCCTTGTACAGCTCGACGCAGCGGATGAGCTCCTGGCCGATCGCCGCGCGGTCGGTGAAGATCGCGATGGTCTTGATCTCTTCGCCGGTCTGCTGCGCGGAATCCTTCAGGTACTTCAGCATGTCTTCGACATAGACGGAGTTGAGCGGGCAGAGGCGGAAGAAGAAGTCCATATCCTCATGGTCCGCATCGGTCAGCCTGTCGAGGGTGGAGATAGCGGTGATCATCGGCACGCCGTACTGCGTGCAGACCTGCGCCACAACCTCGGTAACGGTGGACATGTGGCAGCCCATCATGACATCCACATGCTCCTGGGTGATGAGGCGCTCAGCCTCGGAACGGCCCTGCGCCGGATCGCCGGCATGGTCGCCGCGGACGACTTCCAGCATGCGGCCGTTCACGCCGCCCTTGGCGTTGATTTCCGCCACGGCGAAATCGATGCCGCGCAGGATGTTCTCACCGATGGCCGCGTTGCCGCCGGACATCGCATAGATGGTGCCGATCTTGATGGGCGCCTCATCCGCGAAAGCTGCGGAAGCCAGCGCGATCACCAGGGCGATGCACAGAAGGGAGATGATCTTTTTCATGCGTATTTCCTCCTTAAGATTTTATGATCAAGCGCCGAACTGCCACGGCGCTCATCACCGGGATCAGATGCCGAGATAGGCTTTCTTGACGTGCTCGTTCGCGCTCAGCTCCGCCGCGGAGCCGGTGAGGGCGATGCGCCCGTTTTCGATGACGTAGCCGCGGTCCGCGCAGGCCAGCGCCTTGGTGATGTCCTGTTCCACCAGCATGACGGAGATGCCGTCGTTGCGGGCCATGGAAGAGGCCACCGCCAGGATGTCGTCCACGATATTGGGCGCCAGGCCCAGGGACGGCTCATCCAGGATGAGCAGCTTGGGCATGCCGATCAGCGCACGTGCGACGGCGACCATCTGCTGCTCGCCGCCGGAGAGCGTGCCGGCGGACTGCTTTGCGCGCTCCTCCAGCTTGGGGAACCACTGGTACACCTTCCGGAGATTCTGCTGGAAGGCCGCGCGCGTCTCTTTATTGAACGCGCCCATCTCCAGGTTCTCCAGCACCGTCATCTCCGTAAAGAGCTGGCGCCCTTCCGGCACCTGCACGATGCCGCTGTCCAGCACGGCGCGGGAATTCTTTTTGGCCAGCTCCTCCCCGTTAAACAGGACGGAGCCCGCGGACGGGCGCAGCATGCCGCAAACCGTGCGCACCATCGTCGTCTTTCCGGCGCCGTTGGAACCCAGGATCGCGACGATCTCGCCGTCCCTCACTTCAAAGGTCAGATCCCACAGGATGTTGATCGCGCCGTAGCCCGCGCGCAGCCCTTCAACCTTAAGCATGAGATCCCTCCTTCTTGCCCAGATAGACCTCCATGACGTACGGATCGTTCATGACCTGCTCGGGCGTGCCCTCCGCGATCTTCTCGCCGTGGTGCAGCACGATGACCTCCTCGCAGAGGCTGACAACCGCCTGCATGATGTGCTCGATGAGGAAGATGGTGACGCCGGAGCGGTTGATCTCGCGGATGAGCTCGATGGCCGCTTCCGTCTCCGCGGGGTTGAGGCCGGCCATGTTCTCATCCAGGAAGAGCATCTCCGGCTTCGTCGCCAGGGCGCGCGCCATCTCCAGCCGTTTCTGGTCCGGCGTGCCCATGTCCTTGGAGAGGATGTGCCGTTTCTCGTAAAGGCCGGTAAACTGCAGCACGTCCATGGCGCGCTCCCGCGCCTCGTGCTCGCTCTTTGCGGCGGCGTGGCCGAAGTAGCAGGAAGCGACCACGTTTTCCAGCACGCTCAGGTTCTTCAGCGGCTTCATGATCTGGAAGGTGCGGGCGATCTTCATCTTCGTGTATTCATAGGCCTTCTTGTCCGTGATGTCCTGCCCGCGGAAGAAGATCTTACCCTCTGTCGGCGGATAATATCCGCAGATCATGTTGAAGGTGGTGGACTTGCCCGCGCCGTTGGGGCCGATCATGCCGGTGATGGCCCCCTCCCGGATGGAGAAGGAGACGTCCTTGACGGCCGTCAGGCCCTTAAAGCGTTTGGTGATGTGCTGTACCTCAATGATGGGTGTCTTCTCCATGTTCAGGCCTCCTTCCCGCGGCGTTTATCCAGCTCTACCGCTTCCAGTACCTCTACAGGCGGCTTTTTGAGGATCTTCGTGTCAATCGTCTTCTTCAGCCCGCTGTGCATGTACCAGCCGAGGATGCCCGTGGGGCGGAAGCGGATGACCGCCAGCAGCGCCACGGCATAGAGCAGCATGTTGATGCCCGGCAGGATGGCGCTGTACTTCGCCCTCAGGAACTCGGAGAGCGGGATCATGATGAGGCCGCCCACCAGCGGGCCTTCCACATAGGCCGCGCCGCCCACGACGGCGGGCAGGACAGACTCCGTGGATTTGGCCTGGATCATCAGCTCCGGATCGATGTAGCGCGTATAGCTCGCGTAGAAGAAGCCGACGAGCGCCGCCACCATCGCGGAGACGACGACAGCCATGATCTTGTAGCGGATGGGGTTGATGCCGATGGCTGCCGCCGCGTCCTCATCCTCGCGGATTGTGCGCAGCGCGTAGCCCATGCGGGAGCGCTCGATTTTCTTCATCAGCAGGTAGATGAGGATGACCATGACCAGCCCGATATAGTAGTACGGCTCTTTGCCCGCAAAGCGGAAATCCAGGAAGGAATCGCCCCGCTTGAACGGGAGGCCGATGCCGCTGGCCCGCCCGAAAAAGGTGGAGTTGATGATGAACTGGCGCAGCGCCTCGCCGAAGGCGATGGAGACCAGCGTGAAGTACGGCCCGCGCAGGATGAAGCACGGGAAGAAGATGATGCCCGCCACCAGGCCGACCACCACCATGCCCAGCACGGCGGAGACCCAGGGGTTGACGTGCGCCTTGGTGATAAACAGGCAGGAGACGTACGCGCCCAGGCCCATGTACGCCGCGTGGCCCAGGGAGTTCTGGCCCGTCATGCCGCCCAGCAGGTTCCAGGCCATGGAGAGCGTGGACATGTAGAAGACCAGGATGAAGATGTTCAGGATGTACGGGGATTTGACGAAGACCGGGATCAGGCAGAAGATAAGCAGGATGAGCCCCAGCACGATCGTGAGGTTCCTGCGGTAAACGCGGACGGCTTGAATCTTCTCGTTCATCGTTACTTCCTCCTGATAATGATAAGCTGACGGACGACCAGAATCACGATGAACGTGATAAAGACGATGAGATCGCTGTAGGACGGGCTGATGAACAGCGCCACCATCGTCTCCAGAAGCCCCAGGAAGATGCCGGCGAAGAACGCGCCCGGGATAGAGCCCAGGCCGCCCACCACGACCACGATGAGCGCGCGGAAGCCGAAGCTCGCGCCCGCCGTCGGGAAGATGGTGTAAAAACCGGTCAGCAGCGCGCCGGCCACGCCCGCCAGGGCGGTGCCGATGCCGTAGGTGAGGATGTAGATGCGCTTCGTGTTGATGCCGACCACCTCAGCGCCGACAGGATTCTGCGAGACCGCGCGGATCTGTTTGCCCGTCTTCGTGTATTTGAGGAAGGCAAACAGCACGACCGAGATGACAATCAGCACGCCGAAGCTGATGAGCCTGGGCAGCGCCAGGTTGACAGGCCCCAGGCTGATGTACGTCTGCGAGTAGGTCGTGGGGATGGTGCGGTACTCGCTGCCGAAGAGCACCAGCGCCCCGTTGGAGAGCAGCAGCCCCAGGCCCACCGTGAGGAACAGCAGGTTGGTAAAGCTCTTGGTGCCCAGAGACGGCGTGATCAGCGTGTGCTGGATCACCGCGCCCAGGCAGAACATGAGGATCGCCACGAGGGGTACGCAGAGATAGGGGTCCAGCCCGAAGGTCGTGGAGAGCACATACGTGAGATACATGCCAACCATCAGCATTTCGCCGTGGCAGAAGTTGACGATTTTCATTACGCCGAAAATCACGTTCTGCCCCATGCCCATGAGGGAATAGAAGCCTCCCATCAGCAGGCCGTTCACGCATGCTTGCAGGAATATGCTCAAGTTCCGTTCCTCCTGTCGTCATGAATTGCGCGGAATCGCCTGCACAAAAGGTGTGCAGACGATCAAGCATTTGATGCGTTCTATTATAACGGTTTCTATGGCTGTTTTCAAGGCAATAAGCAGAGCTTTGGAGTATCTGCAATATGCAAAGAAGACCCGCTTTCACGGGCCTTCCTGCATCTGTTCGGTTCTTATTTTACATATTCGGCAGCGCTGTCGTTCCGAATGCAGCCCGAATCATTAATCCGGCTCTTACACTCCGGCTTCCCACTCGCGGCTCGCCTTGCGGATCTCCATGCAGCAGTTGGGCCGCATGGAAACCACGCGGAAACCGCTGCCGCGCATGTTGCCGATCTTGATAAAGGTTGCCAGCACGGAAGTCGATCCGCCCAGGCCGATGGGGCCGATGCCGCGCGCGTTCACCTCGTCCGTGATGCGCTTTTCGATCTCGCTCTGGACGTCGTAACGGCCGTCCTTCATGGCTTCCAGGGAGAGGGAGGACGCTTCCACCGCCGTGCGGCCGAGGCCGAAGGACAGCGTCACCGGCTGGCAGCCGAGCGCCGCGACCTGCGGCACGGCCCAGTTGATCATCTCCTCGATGACGTGCTCCAGCGAATGCATGTGGAAGATGGGCTGCGTGCGGCTGCGGATCTCCGGGCCGCCGCCCAGCATGAGGATCGTGAAGCGGATCTTCTTTCCAGGGATGCGGCGGATCTGCGTCGGCGCGGGCATCAGCATGCCGGGCTCATCATACAGGCCCTTGCACTGGGAGATGCGCTCCAGCTCGTTGCCCCGCACGCCCATCGGCCGGGCGGGCAAATCGTTCAGCCCTTTGCGGATGCCGGCCTCCATCGCCGGGAGGAATCCGGCCGGCAGCACGGCCTCATCCCCGATCTCCAGAAACGGATGAGGCGTTCCGGTATCGTCGCACAGCGCTGAATGATGCAGATCCGCGGCTTCTGCGTTTTTAAGGAAGTTTTCCATCGCCCATTTTGCGCGCGGGATCGTCTCTCTCTCACAAGCCGCACGCCAGCAGGCAAGCTGATCCTCCCGCCAGTGGGAGCTGGCTTCGACGACCGCCGTTGCCACATCGGCAGTCACTTTGTCTAATGCAAGCATGTTATCTCCTCTCAGTCCGAAAAGATGGTTTCGCCGTCCGCTACCGCGACAATGGCCGGGAAGTCCGTCACTTTGATTTCATAAAACGCTTCCATGCCGAACTCCGGATGCACCAGGGCGCGGCATTCGCTCATCTGTGCCGTCAGCAGCGCGGCCACCGGGGGCGTGATCAGGAAATACGCGCCGTTTTGCTTCAGGCCCTCGACCGTTTCGGGGCTGATGCGGCCTTTGCCAAGATGGAATTTGGCGCCCGCCTCGGACAGCGGAACGATGGAGCCTTCGATCTCCGGCTTGCTTGTGGTCGTCGGCGCGATGCCGGCGCAGCTCACCGCAGTGTGGAAGATCACCGCGCCTTTGATGTCGATCTCATGCTCGGAAAGCGTTCCCTCCTTGGCCATCGCAACGATATGCGGCAGGACCGCGTCCCGCCCGCAGTAGATGACGCCGTTCAGTTCAACAAGGTCTCCGGCCTTCAGGTCCAGCGCCTCTCCCTTGTACGGCACGTTGATCTTTTTTACGTTCATTTGCTTCCCTCCGCTTTCTTCTTGCGCGCGCTGCGGATAAAGGGCATCGCAAAGCTGATGACCGCCACGATCAGGATGATGAGGCAGATCGGCTTGCGGAAGAAGATCGTCCAGTCCCCGCGGGAGATGATGAGCTGCTTGCGGAAGCCCTTCTCGGTGATCGGCCCCAGCACCAGGCCCAGGATCATCGTCGCCACGGAGTAGCCGTAGTGTTCCATCACCAGGCCGATGAGGCTGAAGACCAGCATGATAGCCACTTCACGGACATTGCCCTTCAGCGTGTAAGAACCTACGATGCCCAGCACCAGCATCATCGCTCCGACCAGGCTGTAGTCGAGCTGTGAAACCTTGGCGAACTGCTTGGCCAGAATCTTGCCGATGACGTACAGCAGCAGGGAGGCGAACACGATCGCCCACAGGATGGAGAAGAGCAGGTCCGGCTGATTGCGGATCAGCGTGGGGCCGGCCACCAGGCCGTGCATGGTGAAAGCGGAAAGCATGATCGCCGTGACCGTGCCGCCCGGGATACCCAGGCAGATGGTGGGCACGAGGGATCCGCCCACAGCGGCGTTGTTGGCCGCCTCGCTGGCGACGATGCCCAGTTCCTCGCCCTTGCCGAAGGTCTCCGGGTGCTTGGAGGAGCGCACCGCCTCGCCATAGCTGATGAAGGAGGCGATGGAGCCGCCCGCCGCAGGGATGATGCCCACGACCGTGCCGATGATGGAGGACTTGAGGTAAGTCACCCACTCCTTCAGGATGTGTGCAGGCCCGATGAACTCCATATCCCCATTGGAAACCTCCGCCTTCGGAGCGTCCGGATCCGGCTTTTTCAGCACATTGCGGTATACCTCCGCAAAAGCGTACGCGCCGATCATGACGGGCACGAAGTCGATGCCGTCCGCCAGCCAGGTCGTGCCGAATGTAAAGCGGTTTGCGCCGGACATGTAGTCCAGCCCGATGGTGGAGATGAGCACGCCGAAGCAGCCGGAGATCAGCGCCTTTTTCCAGTTCTTGGTGGCCATGCTCGCCGTGCAGGACAGCCCAAGGAGACCGAGCGCAAAGAACTCGCCGCTCTGAAACTTCATGGCGACCTGGGAGAGCAGCGGCGCAAAGATGACCATTGCGATGCCGGAGATGATGCCGCCCACCGCGGAGGCCGCGATGGCCAGGCCCAGCGCCTTGCCCGCCTGTCCGTTCTTGGCCATCGGGTAGCCGTCGAACACGGTGACGACCGCGCTGGGCGTGCCCGGCGTGCGCAGCAGGATGGCGGAAATGGAACCGCCGCACATGCCGCCCACATATACCGCCACCAGGGCGATGATGCTCTGCACCGCGCCCATGGAGTAGGTAAACGGCATGATGAGGATGACCGCCAGGGAGGCGGAGATGCCCGGCAGCGCGCCGGCCAGCATGCCCCACGCGGTGCCCACGACGAGGAAGAGCAGCGTCTGGAAGTTGGCAAAATTCAGCAAACCCTGTAGCATTGTCTCTCCCTCCTCTCAGTACAGATAGAAACTGAGGTCCTTGATGACGCCGACGCCGCGCGGCAGCGTGATGCCGAAGAACCGTCCGAAGATCAGCACCAGCACCAGCGTCGCCAGCACCGCAAAGACCGCGTTGAACAAAGGCTTTTTGGAGCCGAGCAGGAAAAGCGCCGCGAACGTGTAGCAGACGGTGAGGATAGCAAAGCCCGCGGTTTTCACCAGCAGGATGTATGCGATGGTCATGGCGAGGATGACCGCCAGCTTCGCCGCGCCCGCCGGATAGAGCGGCGCTTCTTCCGTCTCGCGCTCCCCCTTGCGGAGTTTCTTTGCCTGGCTGATGATCTCAAAGATCAGCAGGATGAGGCCGATCGCGCCGAAGACGATGGGGAAGCCGCCCGCTTCCACGATGTCCGCCGGGCGGGATAAGCGGGGGATCTGCGTGCCGCCGATGATAAAGAAGAGGAAGATCGCCGCCAGCACGCCGTTAAATACCATTTCAAGCATGTCGTCGTTCCCTTTCTGTCCTGCGGTAAAGAAACTTTACCGCCCCGTGAATTCCTTAACAACTCCCCATTTATCCGGAAACCCCCGGCCGCAGTGCACGGCCGGGGAATTCGGGATAGACCGGTTATGGGGATCACTTGCTGTAGCGCGCCACGATATCCGTGTACTTTTCCGTCTCGCTGTCGATCAGCTGCTGGAACTCTTCCGCGTCGCGATAGGCATTGACAAGATTGGCATTGTCCTTTTCCAGAACGGCCTGGAATTCGGGGGAATCATAGATCTCTTTGGCCGTCTCGCGCAGCAGGGTAACGACCTCGTCCGGGGTGCCCTTCTTCACGACGATGCCGCGCCAGGAGCCGGTGGTGAAGTCGATGCCGAGCTCCACGGTGCTGGGCACGCCTTCCAGACCCGCAGCAGAGATGCCGGTGGGATTTACGACCGCCATGGGCTTGATCTCGCTGTACTGCGCCATCTGGGTGAAGGAAGAGAGCTTGTCGATGTACAGATCCACTTCGCCGCCCAGGAAAGCCGCCTTGTACTCGCCGTATCCGTCATACGGAACATAGGTGAGCTCCGCGCCGATGTGCTCGCCCAGCTGCAGCGCCTCGTACTCATCCAGGCCGCCGGCAGAGGAGCCGCCGGTGGTGACGTAGCCCGGATTCTCGCGGGCATAGGCCACGAAGCCGTCCCAATCGGTGAAGTAAGGGTTGCTGTCCAGGACGGAGATGACGTAGATGTCCTGCTCCATCAGGGCGACAGGCTGGAACTTGCCGCGGAAATCATACAGGCCCTTGGCTTCCGCAATGGCCATGGAAGGGGTCACCAGGCACAGGGTGTAGCCGTCCGCCTCCTGATCCTCCACGTAGGTGAGGCCGGTCACGCCGCCCGCGCCGGGCTTGTTGACGGTGTTGATGTTGACGCCCAGCTTGGCGCTCAGAAGGTCCGCAAAGCTGCGGGCGAAGATGTCAGCCGATCCGCCCGCGCCGAAGGGCACGACGAACTCGATGGTGCGGGAGGGATACGCGCGCTCCGCCAGAGCGCCGCCCGCCAGAGCGAGCACGAGCAGGGCAACCAGGATAGCCACGAAATTCTTCTTCATTGTCTTACTCCTTTTCATGGTTGTTTATTGCATACTGTTATTCGCCGAACAGTATATCTGCGTTGCGTATCAGAGTTTCCAGCCCTCCAGGACCTTCTTCCAGTCCCTGGGCACGCCGCCTTCGAAGCGGCCCTTCACGTCGTTTTCATCCAGCCAGCCGAGCTTCTGCCGCGTCGCTTCCGCCATGGTGAAGGGCAGATCCTCGCTCTTCAGGAAGTCCACAACGTTCTGCAGCTCGTGCTCGCGCCGCGCCGCGTGGATGATGGCGCCGGAGACATACCCGTCGATGATGCCCTTGAACTTGGGGCCGAAGCTGTCGATGAAGGAATCCACGATCGTGTCCTCCACCCCGAAGTGCTGCGCCGCCTGCAGGGACTCGATCAAAAGGCAGCTGAGGCCCTTGGCCGTGATGGAGCGGATGAACTTGATGGAGGTCGCTGTGCCCGGCGCGCCCTCCACATACTCCAGGCGCATGTGGTACGGCTCCATCATCTCCATCATGGCCTTCGCGCCGCTGCCGCTCAGCAGCATGGGCACCTGATGTCTGTCCTTGAGCAGCGCGCCCATCATCGCCGCATCCACGAACTTCGCGCCCTTCTCCTCTACCATCGCGGCGATCTTCTTCTTTTCCGCGGGAGTGGCGGTGGAGACGTCCACGAAGATCAGTCCGTCGTGCACGCCGGCGACAGCGCCTTCCGCTGCGGCGACCGCGTAGGTGGACGGCGCCGCGGAGAACACGATGTCCGCCTCGCGGCAGGCCGCCGGGGCATCCTGCGCCTTCTCGCCCGCGCAGGCGGCTACTTTTTTGTCAAATCCCTCTTTGAAACGGGGATCCTCCTGCATCACATCAAAGCAAAGGATGCGGGCAACGCCTTCCTCATGCAGACCGGCCGCGATGGAAGAGGCCGCCTCACCGAAACCGACAAATCCAACCGTCATCGTCTTTTCCTCCTCTGTCTTGTCCGGCTTACCTGCCTAGCATCTCTTTGACCCAGCCCGGGGTCAGGTCGGGGAGCTCCTTCCCCTCTGCCTTGCACTTTCTGTAATTGGCGATGGCGTTCACGCGCCCGCCTTCGTAAGCCACCTTCTCCTCGGCTTTCGCAAGGACGTCCTCGATCATGTCCCGCGGGACACAGACGATGCCGTCGCAGTCCGCCATGATGAGGTCTCCGGGCTGCACCTTCACGCCGCCGCACTCCACCTCGGTGTTGATGGCGCCCGGGCCCACCTTGGCGGGGCTGGTGGGCTTGTATCCGCGGCTGAACATCGGCATGCCGATCTCGTTAAGCCCGAGCTTGTCACGAATGTACCCGTCCACGATGATGCCACAGACGCCGATCGCGTCCGCCGCGCTGCCCATCAGGTCGCCCATATAGGCGCGCTCTTCAGCGGCTTTGCCGGCGACCACCAGGCAGTACCCCGGCTTGCAGGAGTAGATCGCCACGTGGATCGGCAGGTTGTCGCCGTCCTTGGTGTCGACCGTGGAAGCGGTGGCGACGATCTTCATCTGGTCGTTGATGGGCTTGATCCGCGCGTCCAGGGTGTAGTGGACGGGGTTCAGCTTCAGCTTTGCGAAGCCGTCGCAAAGGTTCGGGGTGCTCAGGCGGGATGCGCGGGCGATGAGCTCCTCGGGGATCTGCTCGGGAAGCGGTCTGTAATCATAATCCATAGTACTTCTCTCCTCTTTCTCGGTGGTTGCAGCGCCGGCTGTCCGGTCAGCGCCCCTGGTGTTTCTTTGGATGGCCTCATTATATCGGAGGCCATCCTTTAAGAAAATATTGTATTTATTTGTTTGACTTACAATGAAAAACTTGTATAATTGTGCAAGAGGAGCCGAATGGAGAATCTGTTTGTGTGAATATTGACAAACCGCCTTCGTATTTCACCGCTTTCCGCGTTCTTATGGCCGTTTCATGATATTGCCATAACAGACGGCCGTTTTTTCTCTGTCTTTTTTTCAGCCGTTTCCTTTTCCATCCTTTTATATTCTTTTTTAGGAGACCTGCCTATGAATATGACCGATATCGAGTACTTTCTCAAGGTCGCGGAACTCATGAGCTTCTCCAAGGCGGCGGAGGCCCTCTTCGTCACTCAGCAGGCCGTCAGCCTGCACGTCAAGCATCTGGAGGAGACCTACGGCGTGCGCCTCTTCGAGCGGCATCCATCCCTGCGCCTCACCCCAGCCGGTTACCGTCTGATCGATGCCGCCCGGGACATCATCAACCGGGAGAACCGGCTTGTCAGCGAGATCAGCAATTCCCGCGAACAGTTTGAAGGGGAAATCTCCATCGGCCTGCCGCCGAACCGCTCCACGGCTTTCGTCAACGCCTTTTTTCCCCTGTTCTCCGCAGCCTATCCCAACATGAGCCTGAGGCTGGATGAAAGGACCTCCTCCAAGCTTTCTTCGGCAGTCAAACGCAACGAAATCGATCTGGCTCTTCCGCTTCAATCGGAGTATACTGGACGGTATGACCCGGAAATCTTCTGCGTCATCCCGCTGGAAACCGAAAGCCTCTACGTCGTCATCTCGGACAGCATGCTGCAGGAAGCCTTCCCGGATCAGTATCCGGCGTGCAAAACCGCCTTCCTTTCCGGCGTCTCCCTTTTCGATTTCGCCCGTCTGCCGATGTTTCTGCACCCCGCTTCCAGCCATCTGCATGAGAACATCGTGGAAAAGCTGACGCTGCACGGCACGCCTCCTTTCATCCGCATCCGCACCTCGCTGACCAGCTCCCTGGTCCCGCTCTGCGCCGACGGATACGGCATCTTTTTCAGCACCCCCATGCTGCTGCAGCATCTCTATGCCACAAGCAGGAAAAGCTTTTCCACTCTCAATGTGTTCCCCATACGGGAATACCGCAACAACCGGCAGACCGTCCTGCTCTACCACAGGCAGAAATACCTTACAAAGCCCCTGGAGGACAGCATCGGCATGATCCGGAGCATCTACGCGGATCACGCCAAGTTTGTGGAGCACCTGCGACGGCAGAAAGAAAACCATTCCATCTGATCTGCGGAGGCATTATGCAAATCCTGTTTCTCGCTCTCGTCTTTCTCGCGATCATCGTCCTGCTGGCCCTGCGCCGCCCGCTGTGGCAGGCGCTGCTGGGCGGCCTCGCCCTCCTTTGGGCCCTCTTTCGGATCGCCCCGGCGGACGGCGCGCGGCTCTTTCTCAGTCCGCTTGCCGGCTGGTCCTCCCTGTCCGTCATCCTCGTGGTCTACCTGATCTCCTTCCTCCAGCGCGTGCTGGAAACGCGGGGGATGCTCCGCGGCGCACAGCAGGACCTGGACGCGCTGTTTCACAACCGCCGCATCAACGCCTCCGGCGCGCCGGTCTTCATCGGGCTGCTGCCCAGCGCCGCAGCGATGATCCTGTGCGCGGACATCGTCCGGGACGCGACCGACGGGTATCTGTCGCCGGAGGAGCAGGCCTTTACCGCCAGCTGGTTCCGGCACATCCCGGAGAGCATCCTGCCCACCTACACCGGTGTCATCCTGATGCTCAGCCTCACTGGCCTTCCCGCAGGCCCCTTCATGGTCTCCATGATCCCCCCTGTCTGCGCCCTCGCGCTGCTCGGGTTCCTGTTTGTTCTGCGCAAGGTGCCGGGACACACCGGCAGCGCGCAAAAGCTGCCGCGGTCCCCGTATGTCGCCGCGCTGTTTCGGCACCTGTGGCCCCTGCTGCTCATCCTCGTGCTCATCCTGGCCTTCGGGATGGACGTCAGCCTCGCGGTCCTCGCCTCGATCGTCTGCGCTTCGCTCTTCCTGCATCTCAACGCGCAGGAGCTGAAACCCATGTTCCGCAGTTCCTTCGAGTGGAAGATCCTGCTGTCCACCTACCTCGTCCTGGTCCTCAAGGAGTTCATCACGGTGACGGGCGTGCTGGAGACGCTGCCGCAGGCAATGAGTGTCCTGCCCCTGCCGGGGTGGCTCGTCTTTGCTGTCCTCTTCTTCCTGGCCACCCTCATCGGCGGCACGACCTCCGCCATCGCCCTGGGCACGCCGCTGGCCTTCGCCGCCCTGCCCGGGGGCATCCCGCTGGCGGTCTTCCTTATGTGCATCACCCACGCCGCCTGCCAGCTGTCCCCGATCCATGTCTGTCTGGCCGTCGCGGCGGAGTCCTTCCACATCTCGCTGGGCAGCCTCATCCGGCGCACGCTGCCCGTCGCGCTCAGCTTCTGCGCGCTGATGGCGGTATACTATCAATTGCTTTGTTTACTGCTGTAATCACCCAAAAGAGACGGCCCGGCGCTCTGCAGCGCCGGGCCTCATGCTTTTGCGGCAAATGCTTTACTCGGCCAGGGCGATGGCCTCCACCTCACACAGCACGCCCTTGGGCAGATCGCGCACGGCGACGCAGCTTCTGGCCGGCTTGGAGGTGAAGAACTTCGCGTACACCTCGTTGAAGGCGGCAAAATCCTTCATATCCGCCAGGAAACAGGTGGTTTTGATGACCTTCCCGTAGCCGGTGCCCGCCGCCTCCAGGATGGCGCCGACGTTTTTGCAGCTCTGCTCCGCCTGCGCGCTGATGCCCTCCGGGATCGCGCCGGTCTCCGGGATCACCGGGATCTGTCCGGATGTGAAAACCAGCCCGTTTGCGCAGTAGCCCTGAGAGTAAGGCCCGATCGCGCCGGGCGCCTTGTTCGTTTCGATGACCTTCATGGGTTTTCCCTCCTGTCTGTTCTTTTTGCTAACAATACCCCTTTCGGGCGGGATTTGCAACCATTTCCGGTTTTTAATGGCCCGTCTGTGTGCGGATTTCCTCTTTTGCAAACCGCAAAGCTATGGTATACTATCCGCGCATTTTTGAAATTTGGGAAGGGAGATTCTGATATGAACAATCCGAACCTGCGCCCCGCGGATATGGCGCGCATTGAAACCCCCGCCCAGGCGGAAGCGTTCATCGCCGAACAGGTGGAAGCCCTGCGTGCCCAGATCAAGGACGGCAAGGTGCTGCTGGCCCTCTCCGGCGGCGTCGATTCCTCCGTCGTGGCCGCGCTGCTCATCCGCGCAGTCGGTCAGCAGCTCACCTGCATCCACGTCAACCACGGCCTCATGCGCAAGGGCGAGAGCGAGCAGGTGATCGAGGTCTTCCAGCGTCAGCTGGGCGCCAACCTCATCTACATCGACGCGACCGACCGCTTCCTGGACAAGCTGGCGGGCGTATCCGATCCGGAAACCAAGCGCAAGATCATCGGCGCGGAATTCATCCGCGTGTTCGAAGAAGAATCCGCGAAGCTGACCGGGATCTCCTTCCTGGCCCAGGGCACCATCTACCCCGACATTCTGGAGAGCGACGGCATCAAGGCGCACCACAATGTCGGCGGCCTGCCCGAAGACGTCCACTTCGAGCTGGTGGAGCCCGTCCGCCTGCTCTTCAAGGACGAAGTCCGCGTCGTCGGCCGTGCGCTCGGCCTGCCCGAGGACATGGTCAACCGTCAGCCCTTCCCCGGCCCCGGCCTGGGCGTGCGCTGCGTCGGCGCGATCACCCGCGACAGACTGAGCGCCGTCCGCGAGTCGGATGCCATCCTGCGCGAGGAGTTCGCCAAAGCCGGTCTGGCCGGCAAGGTCTGGCAGTACTTCACCATCGTGCCCGATTTCAAATCCACCGGCATCAAAGAAGGCAAGCGCTCCTTTGAGTGGCCCGTCGTCCTGCGCGCCGTCAACACCCGCGACGCGATGAGCGCCACTGTGGAAGAGGTCCCGTGGCCGGTGCTCCGGCGCATCACCGACCGCATCACTCATGAGGTCCCCGGCGTCAACCGCGTGCTGTACGACCTCACGCCCAAGCCCACGGGAACGATCGAGTGGGAATGAGATGACTTGACCCTCCGGCCTGTGAGCCAAGAGCGCTCACAGGCCGGAGGGTTTCTTTATGTCAGGTTTTCGTCTTCAGCTGTTTTCTGCCTGTGCTCCCCGGTATTGCAGGCACATCATCGTCAGGTCGTCAAACTGCTCGGCATCGCCGACAAAGGTATCCACAGCGTTTTTCACCTTCCGTAAAATTTCCTCAGGGCTGCCGTCCGGACAAGCGTTCAGGGCGGCCAGCAGGCGTTCCTCGCCGAACATCGCCATGTTTCCGTCGTTTGCCTCCGGGACACCGTCCGTATAGACGAACAGGCAGTCGCCGGGGTGAAGCTCGAACTCGCGGTTCTGATACTTCGCCTTTTTGGAGATACCGACGAGGATCCCGTGTTTGTACTTCAGCAGTTCAAAATCCCCGCCTGCGCGCCGCACCGCCGGGTGCTCGTGGCCGGCATTGCAGACCAGCGCTTTGCCGGTGATGAGATCCAGCACGGCGACCCAGACCGTAACAAACATCTGCGAGGAATTCCGCTCGCACAGCTGCCGGTTGACCCGCTCCAGGGCCGTGGCCGGGTCACATCCGGTCATCAGCTGGTTCTGGATGAGGGTCTTCGATACCATCATGAACAGGGCGGCCGGGATACCCTTGCCGGATACATCCGCGATCACCAGTGCAAGATGATCATTATCGATCAGGAAGAAATCGTAGAAATCCCCGCCGACTTCTTTGGCCGGCGTCATCGAAGCATACAGTGAAAACGCCTTCCTATCCGGGAAGGGCGGGAAAATCGACGGCAGCGTATTGGCCTGGATCTCCCTCGCCATACTCAGCTCCTGGGCGATCCGCTCCTGCTCTTTTTTCCGGTGCTCCTGTTCCGCCTGTTCGCGTTCCATCCGGCGGATCGTATCCATCTGCTCGGTCAGAGCCAGCCGGGTCCGGTTGATCTCCCGCTGCATCTGTTTGAATTCGGCAATGGATGTGGGCTCAAACGTTTCGGATTCCAGGTCGCCCTGCCCGATGCGGATGATCCCGTTCTGCAGAGAATCGTACTGGCGCATGAACCGCTTCAGCCACAGGAGATAGGCGGCCAGCGTGAAGAGCAGGACGGCTGCGCCGAAGACGGCGACCGTCCCCCTGACGCTGCTCACTACCTTCTCATAGCTCTCCATGGAAACCTTCCGGACAACCGTCCACGAGGGCGAATCCATCTTCACGGAAAACGTGCAGACGGGCAGGCCGTCTTCGTCGCGGAAAACCGTCCCGCTGTTGCTCCCGCTGATCAGCTGCTCCGCGTTCCCGCACGCATTCCCACCCGTATGATAAATCTCCGTCCGGTCGGCGGTAAACAGATGCCAGCTGCTCTGCTCGTCCTGCAGGGCGGCAAACAGGCCGTCGAAGACAGCCTCATCCATCAGCATCATCGCATAGCACTCGCCGTAGTTCACGCTGACGCTCTTCCACGCGGCGATCATAAGGCTCCTGGGCATCTTCTCGTTTTCGAATCCGTAGATGACCGATCCTTCAAGCGGTCCTGCCCAGACCGTCTGCCCGTGCGGCGCGTTCAGGATCTGCGTTTTCATATCCTCGGGGAGCGGGTTTTCCTCCGGCCTGTCATAAAAGAGGTTGCCGTCCGGGAGCACGCCGAAAAGGCTCCCGTCCGTCCGCATGACCAGCACGCCGTAAATGCTGTCATACCGCATGATCTCCGAGCGCAGGTAATCCCGGCAATCCTTTCTGCCGTGGAGCATCTCTGCCAGGGAATCGTAATCAAACCTCGCGTAGGAGGCCACCCGTTCGTCCGCCATCATGTGCCGGACCTCGCTGATGGATGTCCGGATGAGCGGCGGGATGGTCTGGATGACCGTATCAAAGCCGACGGCATTCACTTCATTCTGCTGCCGGAGTATCATGGAGATGAACGCGCGGGAAAACAATATGGTCAGCAGGATCACCACAAACAGGGTCATGGCGATCACCGGCAGCAGTATGCGGACCCGAAGAGACATCAGCTTTTGCTTCATGGCAGTATCCCCCCGTCCCTGCTCAGGGATATCTTTCGTATTGTTCCGGCGTATAAAGCTCCATGCCGTTGGCTCTCTGCGCTTCCCGGACCAGCGGAACGATGACGTCCGCCGCGGCGTTCCATTTTTCCTGATAGGCCCGGAAAACCTCCGGCTCGCCCAGGCTTATGATCTCACGGATCGCTTCGTCCCGGATCGCCTCAAATTCCTCATCCGTTCCGGCCAGGATCAGATCCACCTGTATGTTTTCAAAAATCGCTTCCGCTTCAGATAAGATTTGCAGCTGTTCACGGTTCATGCTGCTCATGCAGGAGGTGATCGCCTCGCCGCAGTCGTTGCGGAAATCCAGCCCGCCGTCCCGGTAGAAAGCATCTGTCGGCAGTTCCACTCCATAATGCTCGCACAGATCCAGGTAGATGGGGTTGGTCAGGGTGGCTGCTTTGTACTCCCGTGAGATCGTGGCAAAATCGATCGGATAACCGTCGGGATGCTTCAGGTTGTCGCGCAGGACCGGCCAGTTGCTCGGGAACCTGTCGAAGCTGCCCCAACGGACAAAATAGTTGTCCGGAGCTGCACTTCCCGTCTTATAGGCGTCCATCTGCTCCTGGCCGTATTCGGTCATCCGGGGGACGCCGCCTGTGTCATAGTCCCAGGTCACGCCCTGCTCGCCCAGGGTCATCACCCGCACGATATCTGGATCCGCCATGCAGTTAAAAAGCCTCAGTGCCGCTTCCAGGTTCCTGGTGTTGGCCGATATGAACCACATATAGCCGGAGCCGTTGCCCAGCAGCTGATAGACATTGGTGTAGTAATTGGCGGCGGCCGTCGGGACCGTGACGTATCCGGAAAGGGTTTCCGGGTTCGTTTTCACGCTTTCGTTGTACAGTTCATCTCTGGTGCTGTGCAGCCCCAAATACTGCCCGCGGGCGCATTTCGCGTAATATTGCTCCCTGGTCTGGGTGAAGAGGTCGATATCAAAGGAGCCGTCCGCTGCCCCGGCCCGGAAAAGCCTGTTGTAGAACGCTTTGCTCGCCCACCACATGGAATGCTTCGGATCTGTGTAGCCGTCATAGATCTCATTGGTGAAGATATTGTTCTGGTATTTGTACGCCACCCAGTAATCCAGGCTGAGCTCGGCGCGGAACGCGGTATCATAGCCTGTAAAGTTGTCTGATCCGTACAGATAAATGGGATAACCCTCTTCCGTATAGGGATGGTTCGCGTGCATCTGCAGCAGCACGTTCAGATAGTCATCCTCGTTCCGGATCGGCGGGTATCCCAGCTCCTTGTAATAATCCCAGCGGACGATATAGCCGCGCTGGCTGGTCACGGTGTCAAATCCCACTCCGTTGTATCCGATTCTGGCGGGAAAGAAGTAAAACGCATCCCCCGTATCGCTCAGCCGCTTCAGCACATCGCTGGTCAGCCGGACATCGCCCCGCAGCAGATTCGGGGCGTATTCCTCCAGATAGGGAGCCGCATTCAGCGCCACACCGTTTTCAAGGATCGTGGCGAGATTGTTCTGGGTGGCGACGATGTCCGGCAGGTTGCCGCTGGTCATCGCGGAAGCGTATTCCTCCGGTGTCATATAAGTATACCGGATCTCAACACCCGCCTGCTCCGCCACATACTGCCACATACCCAACTCAGGATGAAAGGTACTGCCCGTGCGGGTCGTAGAATCGCCGATCGTGAGGACAGGGCGGTCTTCCGCTAAGGCAGGGCCCATTAAAAGCAAGCCAAGGACTGCTGACAGGATCAACGGCAGGATTCTCTTCAAAGCAACTCACCTCTCACTGGCTTCCTTACAGGATGCGGTTACTGATGTCCGGGCCATACATCCGGCTTTAAACGGTTCTGCAGTCTTACGCCTGCATAAGGGTCCGATTATCTTTTGAATTAAGTAATTTTATATATTATAGTTTTTTTATTGCTGATCAACAAGCAAAATGCAGCAGTTACAGGATTCGTTTCATCCCCTCTTTGTAAAAGCGATCATAAAAACAAAATTACAGACAGATGCCCGGTGCGATTTGTAACGCCGTGATCCGGATTGTCCCCGTCCTTCGTAAGAATTGATATAACGATTAGATTTATATTGATATGCGGATATATGCATGATATAACGTTTATAAAAACATCAAAGGATTTCCTGCGCTTCAGCGCAGGCGCAACCGAATGAAATGAAGGCGTTGAGACAATGATATCCCTGATCCTCTCCCTGGGCGTGCTGCTTGCCGGCTTTGCCGTATACGGCCGCCTGACAGAAAAGGTGTTTGCCCCGGACGGCAGACAGACCCCTGCCGTCGCCATTAACGACGGCGTGGACTGCGTGCCCATGCCCCTCTGGAAGGCGTTTCTCATACAGCTCCTCAACATCGCGGGCACCGGGCCGATCTTCGGCGCGCTGATGGGCGCGTGCTTCGGCCCGGTGGTCTTTTTGTGGATCGTCTTCGGGTCGATCCTGGGCGGCGCGGTGCACGACTACATGTCGGGCATGATCTCCTGCCGGCATGGCGGCAGCTCCATAGCCGAACTGTCCGGCATCTACCTGGGGAATGCGGCCAAATGGATCATGCGCGTGTTCTCGGTGGTCCTGCTGGTGCTGACCGGCACGGTCTTCGTCAACAGCCAGCGGCGCTGATCGCCCGCCTGACCCCGCCCGCCCTCAGCGAGAGCTTCTGGATCGTCGTTATCCTGCTGTACTATGTGCTGGCCACCCTGCTGCCCATCGACAAGCTGATCGGCAGGCTGTATCCGCTGTTCGGCGTGATCCTCATCGTGATGGCGGCCAGCGTGCTGGGCGGCACCGTCTTCGGCGGCTATACGATCCCGGAACTCACCCTGAAGGACCTTCACCCGGAGGGGCTGCCGGTCTGGCCTTTCATGTTCATCACGGTGGCCTGCAGCGCGATTTCCGGTTTCCACGCCACCCAGTCGCCCATGATCGCCAAGTGCATCACCGGCGAGAAACAGGGGCGGGCCGTCTTCTACGGCGCGATGATCGCCGAATCGGTGATCGCGCTGATCTGGGCTGCAGCGGGCGTCGCCTTCTACGGATCAACCGAGCTGCTGAACGGCGCCCTCTCCTCCCTGGGACAGTCCGGCACGGTTTACGAGATCTCCCGCACGCTGCTCGGCGGGGCCGGCGGTGTTCTCGCCGTCGTCGGCGTCGTGATCTGCCCCGTCACCTCGGGCGATACGGCCTTCCGCAGCGCCCGGCTCATCCTGGCGGAGATCACCCGGCTGGACCAGAAGAGCATCCGGAACCGGCTGATCATCACCCTGCCGCTGCTTGGCATCGGGGCGGTGCTGACCCGGCTGGATTTCAACGTTCTGTGGCGCTACTTCTCCTGGAGCAACCAGACGCTGGCGATGATTTCCCTGTGGGTGGCGACGGCTTACCTGGTCAGGGAGGGCCGGATGCGCTTCGGCTCGCTGATGACGGCGCTGCCGGCGGCGTTCATGTCCGCCGTCAGCCTGACCTACATCCTGATGGCGGAGGAGGGCTTCGGGCTTTCCGCCGGGATCGCCTACCCGGCAGGGCTGTGCTTTGCCGCAGCGCTCTTCGGCGTATATGCCGTGCTTGCGAAGCGCCGTCAGAGAAACGGCTGAGCGTCTTCCCTCCGCAGCTTAATCAAAATAAAAATCAAACAGGCCCAGGCGTCTTTCGGCGTCTGGGCCTGTTTTGTATCCGTATACCTGTTGAAGCATATCCTGCATCCTCAGCTTTTCCTCTTTCTCCGGCGGGCTGTCGTTCTTCGCGTCGCTTTATGGCGAGGATATCAGATAATCGATATACTGCAGCACCGTATCCAATCGGGCGCTGTTTCCAACCACGCCGAGGACCACATCTCCTGAAAAGCCCGCATTCTCAAACAGGGGAACTGCGGAAATCAGGATACCGTTGGGAACCTCCTCCGTCACAGCGTGATAAGGGATGCGCTCGTCCAGGCGGTGTTCGATGTCGTTGTCCTCAAGGATGACGGTGTTCTCAACGATCCGTCCGGACAGCCTGCCGCAGAGGCTGTCACCCAGAAAACCTTCCAGCGGCAAGAGATAGCCCCCGGCGGACAGGATATCGTAAGCCTCGCGGTTCATCAGCAGCAGGTCCAGCTGTCCGTTGGCCATGGAGGCCATGACCTTGAGCTGTGAAGCATAGGCGTACTCGTGGTTCTGCACGGAAGCATCCCGGCTCAGGTACAGGTTGCGGTAGGTCCTGACCTCGGCTTTGCCGGGATTTGCGCCAGCAAAACGCACGAAGCCTTCCTCCAGCTCGGAAGCCAGGGTGTCGCCCACGGAGATGTTTGCGTAGGCGACGTAGAGCAGCGCGTCCTTCCGGGTAAGCCGGTAGTACAGCACGCTGCCCAGCGCCACCGCTGCGATGAGCGCCAGAACCAGCGGAAACTTGTAGTATTCAAAGATATACTCCAGCTTCTGCAGCAGGGTCATGGCGGCGATCGCTTCCCGGTTTTCCGCCCGCTCCCGCTCGGTCAGGTTCACGATTCGGTCCCCTCTCCGGATTCCGCGAAACGGTCTTCCTTATTCTCATTGGGATCGTAGAGCATGGGACGGAAAACCCTCAGCAGCAGGTGGGCGCTGATGACCGCGCACAGACCCTCGCCGAAGATGATGAGCGGCGTGAAGACGTTGACCACCAGGAAGAACATGACATAGTGGATGAGAACCACCAGAATCGTGACGAACAGGTAGTGGGTGCCGATGAGAAAGGCATTCTTGAACATATTGGCGGTCGTGTTGCTGGCGATGGACAGAAGCGGGAATATGTAGGCCAGCACGATGACGTAGACGATCATGCAGGCGAAGATGGCCGCCAGCAGCAGCGTCCAGATCACGGCCGCCGTGCCGGTGGAAGTGGCGCGCAGCTGGCCGAGCAGGACGGCGTCCGCGACGATGACCACTCCCGTGGCCAGCATGATCAGCCAGATGACGGTCGCCTGCTTGAAATTCTGCCTGAAGGAGCGGAAGAACATGGTCGTGATGAAGCTGCCCTCGTCCTTGGCGATTTTGAAGGAGGTGTAGTACAGCGCCGTCGTGGAGGCCCCGATGGTGATGATGGGCAGGGAACAGACCAGCCACAGGATGTTCAGACAGCAACCGTAGCTGAGCTTGATGAAGAGCTGGCCGAACTTGCTGTCATAGGAAAAGAACCGCATTGCCTTACCTCCCGATTGCAGCAGGGCGATGATGTGGTGTTACATTCGCGGTTGACGAACAACCCGCCGGAGGACCGAAAGATCCCGTAGGAAATCCTCATAACCTGGTGGAGTCCCGATAGATCAGTTCCGTCTCAGTATGCACGGTGCGGTAGTCCAGATTGGGCTGATCGATGCGGGTGATCAGCAGCTGCACAGCCATGACCGCCATGACCTGGGTATGGATGTGCACGGTGGTCAGGGAAGGCGTCATGATGCGGGAATTGGGCGCGTCGTCAAAACCGCAGAAGAGTACATCTCCGGGCACCGACTTGCCCAGCTTCCGCAGAGCGTAGATGGCGTCGTCTGCGACGAAGTCGTTGGCGCAGATAAAAACATCGGGCAGTTCCGCCAGGGCCGTCAGGGCTTCTTCCAGACGCGCCTGATCGCAGGTTTTGATGCAGAACCGCTCTTCAACGGGAACATTCGCCAGCAGCATAGCGCACCGGAACGCGGTGTAGCGTTCAAAGAAGGACTGACAGTGCTCGTAATCCCCGATGAAGCCGATTCTCCGCTTCCCCCTGACCAGCATGTCGTTGACGAAGCGGGTGATGGCGGTGGTGTTTTCCATATAGAGCTGGTCGGCGGGCAGATCGTCGCCGTCGCGCTTATGCGGGCCGTCGACGAAGAGGACGGGCAGCCCCAGGGAGCAGATCATTTCGTCATATGCGCGGTCAAACATCTCGATACAGATGACGGCGCTGGCCCGTTCGGGAACAAAGGTGACCGGCAGGGAACGGCACAGGAAATTGTCCCGTTCCACCCGGTGCGGGTTCAACGTGTAACCCCATTGAGACAGTTCTTTCTTTAATTTGTCCAGCATCAGGGACGCGAAGTGGGAGAGGTCTATGGCGTTTCCCAGCAGCAGCGCGATTTCTCCTTCGCGCTTGGGTTCCTGCTCCGCCCCCGTCAGGGTCTGGGCCTTTATATAAGAAAACTGTTTATAGCCCATCTCGACGGCTTTTTGCAAAATCCGCTCACGGGTCGCGTCTGCCAGGCCTTCGGCGTTGTTGATAGCCTTTGAAACGGTGTTGCGGGAAACTCCCAGTTCGTCTGCGATATCCTGTATAGTAACCTTTTTCATTTAATCCTCCTTACTGATCCAAGGGTATTGTAACATAGAATGGTGCAAACGTCAATGCAAAAATGTGCAATTTGTGCAAATAATGCGTTTGCACCCGACTGTCTCCAGATCCGGTGCGCCGACTGAGGGCGCAAATGAATTAATCAGTGCAAATGCATCATTTTCTATTAACACAGGCCGGCTACGATGGTAGAGTATGGCTGAAACCTTTAATTGGGATGTGCAATTGCAACCTGCCAATGCAAATGCACGCACATTAAAGGAGAAAAAGAAAAAGGAGGAGTATAATGAACAAGCCCTTGCCTGCCAAGGAAAAAGTGCCCCTTAAACAAAGACGGCACAACACTCTTGTGTACCTGCGGCAGCACTGGCAGCTCTACCTGATCTTCATGTTGCCGGCGTTTGTGCTGACGATCATCTTCCGCTACATTCCGATGGGCGGCATCATGATCGCCTTCATGGACTACAACCCGTTCCGCGGGCTGTGGCACAGCGAATGGGTGGGATTCGCGCATTTCAACCGTTTCCTGTCTTCGCCTGACTTCATGAGATACCTGATGAACACCTTGAAATTGAGCGTGTTCGGCCTTCTGTGGGGATTCCCGGCACCGATTCTGCTGGCGTTCCTGCTTAACCGCATCCTCAGTTCCAAGATCAAGCAGAAGGTTCAGCTGGTGCTGTATATGCCCAACTTCATCTCGGTTATCGTGCTTTGCGGTATCGTCCGCATTCTTCTGTCGCCGACCGGGATGATCAACGCATTCCTTGGGACGAATTACAATTTCATGACAATGCCTCAGGCGTTCCGCACGATCTATATCGCCAGCGGTATTTGGCAGGGTGCTGGCTGGTCCTCCATCATTTACACGGCGGCGCTGTCCAACGCCAGCAAGGATTTGAAGGAAGCGGCCGTCATCGACGGCGCGAACCTGATCCAGCAGATCAAGACGGTCGAGTGGCCGGCGATCAAGGACACCGTTCTCATTCAGTTCATCATGGCGGTCGGCAACATCATGAGCGTTGGCTTTGAAAAGGCCTACGCGCTGCAGACCGACCTGAACATGGGCGCGTCCGAAATCATCTCCACCTACGTGTACAAGAAGGGTCTTCTGGACGGCGACTACGGCTTCTCGACCGCGGTCGGCCTGTTCAACACCGTCATCAACATTATTCTGCTGATTTCCATGAATTCCATTGTCAAGAAGATGAACGAAGGCAAGGGCATTTAAGGAAGGGGGAGAGCAAATGAGTGTTGTAAACGCAACGGCGAAAAAGAAGAAAAAGAGCGAGTTTGCCAAGTACCCCACAGGCGACAAGACGATACTGATTATCGCCTACGTGATCCTGGGCCTCTTCCTGGCTGCGATCATCCTTCCGGTGGTGTACATCATACTGGCCTCCTTCATCGATCCCATTACGCTGCAGAACCGGGGCGTGACCTTCGACTTCAGCAAGTGGACGACCACAGCCTACGAGCGCGTTCTGACGAACAGCCAGATCTGGGTGGGCTTCAAAAACGCGCTGATCTACTCGGTGTTGTTCACCATCATCTCCGTGATCATCACGCTGCTGGCGGCGTATCCGATGTCACGGTCGGATTTCCGGTTCAAGCGCTTCTTTAACACGATCTACGTGATTACCATGTTCTTCGGCGGCGGCCTGATTCCCACGTACCTGCTCATCAGCGATCTGGGAATGCTCAATACCATCTGGGCGATCCTGCTGCCCGGCGCGTTCAGCGTCTGGAATATGATCATCGCGCGCACCTATTATCAGGGCGTTCCGCACGACCTTGAAGAGGCGGCTTCCATCGACGGCGCGAACGAGATGGTCTACTTCTTCAAGATCCTGCTGCCGGTCTGCACGCCGATTATCGCCACCATCTGCATGTGGCAGTTCGTCGGCATGTGGAACAGCTACTTCGATGCCATGATTTACCTGAACGACGTCTCCAAGCAGCCCCTTCAGCTGGTGCTGCGCGGCATACTGATTCAGAGCCAGCCGGAACCCGGCATGGTTTCCGATATGCAGTCCACTGCCGCACGCGCCCAGCTGGCCGAGCTGCTGAAGTACGCCACCATCATCATCTCCAGCTTGCCGCTTCTCATCATGTATCCTTTCTTCCAGAAGTACTTCGACAGCGGCATCATGGCCGGCGCCGTAAAGGGCTGAGCCGGACGGACCAAACCTTTCACTTGCAGGCTCCAAGCCTGTACAATAAGAGAAAAGGAGATAGAACCATGCGTAAGATTTCCAAGATCTTGGTCCTGAGCCTGTGCCTGATCATGGCGATGAGCGCTATCGCCCAGGCTGAGTACACCTTCCCCCTTGAGAAGACAGAGTCCTTTACCGCCCTGACCAACTATCCCGTGGGCACCGAGGCCAACCCCAACAACCGCACCATCTTCAAGCGCCTCGAAGAAGCCACCAACGTCCACGTCGAGTGGCGCACGATCCAGAGCGATCAGTGGGGCGACAAGATCACCCTTGAGATGTCCAACCCCAAGACGCTGCCCGGCCTGGTGTTCAACGCCGGCTTTGACAGCAACGCCCTTCTCAAGTATGCCAAGCAGGGCGCCATCATCCCGCTGGAGAAATACATCGATTCCTGCATGCCCAATCTGCAGAAGGTTTTCGAGCAGGCTCCCGAGTACCGCGTGATGTGCACCGACGAGAACGGCCACATCTGGGCCTTCCCGTGGATCGAGCAGTTGGGCTATGAGAAGACCGCCATCCAGACCATCGGCGACATGAGCTTCATCAACCTGGCGTGGCTGGAGTTCCTGGGCCTCGAGATGCCCACCACCGTCGACGAGTTCAAGGCGGTTCTGATCGCCTTCCGCGACAACGCTGACGCCCTGAAGACGCAGTTCGGCATCGAAGGCTCCATCATTCCCATGTCCTGCATCATGAATGACGGCGACCAGGATCCCGCTATCCTGATCAACGGCTTCGGCGAAGGCTATGGCGATCCGGACCGCGGCCGCCATATCGCCGTGACCAACGACAAGAAGGTCATCAGCGTCGCAACCACCGAAGGCTTCAAGAAGGGCATCGCCTGGCTGCACGAGCTGTACGCCGAAGGCCTGATCGACCCCGAAGCCTTCACCCAGGAGTGGTCCACCTACGTCGCCAAGGGCAAGTCCGGCCGCTACGGCGTCCTGTTCTCCTGGGACGTGGCCAACATCGCCCAGGTCAGCATGGACGATCTGATCGCCGGCAAGAACTGGGTGCCGCTGCCCGCGCTGACGGCTGACGTGCGCAACATCACCCCGCAGAACGGCTCCTACACCTCCGGCTTCGATCGCGGCCGCTGCGTCGTGACCGCCACCTGCAAGAACCCCGAGCTGGTCTGCGCCTGGATCGACCAGATGTATGCGCCCATGCAGTCCCCGCAGAACAACTGGGGCACCTACGGCGAAGATGACGACTTCGATATCTTCGAGATGGGCGAGAACGCCGACGGCGAGCCCATGCTGAAGCATGCCTGGCTGGGCGACGCTTCTCCCGTCGAGGTCCGCGAGGCCGAGAGCGTAAACGGCCCGCTGGCCATCCTGGACAGCTACTACGGCAAGTACGTCACCCTGCCCGACGATGCGGCCTACCGCCTCAACTGGATCAAGGATATCTACACCCCCGACATGAACAACGATTACGTGTATCCGAACGTGTTCATGAGCGAAGCGGACATCAAAGAGGTTTCCAACCTGGAGGCCGACCTGACCAAGCGGATCAACACCGCCAAGTCCGACTGGGTGATGAACGGCTTTACCGATGCCGACTGGGATCAGCTCCAGAACGACCTGAAGGCTTACGGCCTGGAGAAGTATCTGGAGATCCATCAGAAGTATCTGGACGCCTATTTCGCCAACTAATTTACGATCCGACCGGTTATCCTCCCCCTTCGGAGAGCCTTCGCGGGGGGAGGACAGCCTCCCTGTTCACTAAAAAATACATCAGTAAGGAAACGCGCATATGATCAGTGAAGCACTGCAAAAGGCCCGGGAGTTTGAAAAACAGTACAGCCCCTACGTTCCGGAAAACACGCGGCCGATGTTCCATGTTACGGGGGCGATCGGCTGGATCAACGATCCCAACGGTTTTTCCCTCTACAAGGGCGAGGTCCATCTGTTCTTTCAATACCATCCGTATAAAACCGTATGGGGCCCGATGCACTGGGGTCACGTGAAGACGCGGGATTTCATCCGGTGGGAACGGCTGCCCGTGGCGCTTGCGCCGGACATGCCGTATGACAAGGACGGATGCTTCTCCGGGAGCGCCATCGAACTGCCGGACGGCCGTCAGCTGCTGATGTATACCGGCGTGCGCGAGGAGTGGCAGGAGGACGGCTCCATCAAGCCCTACCAGACCCAGTGCCTGGCGGTGGGGGACGGCGTCGACTACGAAAAAATCGACGCGAACCCCGTGCTGACCGCAAAGGATTTGCCCAAGGGCGGCAGCGAGGCCGATTCCCGCGACCCGAAGATCTGGAAGGAAGCGGACGGCTACTGGGCGATTGCGGGCAACCGCCCCGCAGACGGGAGCGGTTCCATCCTGCTGTTTCACAGCCCGGACGCTTTTCACTGGACGTACAAGGGCCGCGTAGCCTCGAACCACCGCCAGTACGGCATGATGTGGGAGTGCCCGGACTATTTTAAGCTGGACGGCAAGGACGTGCTGCTAGTCAGCCCGCAGGAGATGAGCCCCATCGGGCTGGAATTCCACGCGGGCAACGGGACCGTGTGCATGATCGGAGAGGCGGACGAGAAGAAGCACTTAATCCGGGAAAACGTCCACGCCATCGATTACGGCATTGATTTTTACGCTCCGCAGACGCTGCTGGCGCCCGACGGACGCAGAATCATGATCGCCTGGATGCAGAACTGGGACACCGCGCGCAGCCATCTGGCAAAGGACCGCCTCTGCGGCCAGATGACCCTGCCGAGGGAACTGAGCGTGCGGGACGGAAGGCTGATCCAGACGCCGGTACGCGAGCTTTCCAACTATTACGGCGAGAAAATCAGCTATAAAAATGTACCGCTATCCACCGAGACGTTCCTCACCGGCATCAAGGGGCGCACGCTCGATATGACGGTCAACGTGCGGCCTGTCGACGGAAGCCAGATGTACCATTCCTTCAAGCTGAATCTGGCCAAGGACGGCGAACACGTGACCACAATCCGCTATAAGCCGGATCACAGCATCATGAGGGTGGACCGCTCCCGCTGCGGATATCCCTTCGATATCGTGCATGTGCGTGAGTTCCCGGTCTACTCCCGCCACGGCTGCATCAAGCTGCGGGTCATCCTGGATAAGCAGAGCCTGGAGCTGTTCGTCAACGACGGCGAACAGGCCGCGAGCTTCGTGATGTACACCCCCGCAGAGGCGGACGTCATCAGCTTCGAGGCCGAGGGCGAGGTGCTGATGGATGTGGACAAGTACGAAATCACCTTTGACGAGAAAGATGAGTAAGCCAAACCGGCGAACGATTTGGCAACAATCCGACTGCAGCGACATCAACCGACAACCCCATTAAATGGCGGAGAACCACTCCACTTAATGGTTTTCCGTACATTCAAGAAGGAGGAAAAGTTCCGCAGGCCTGCGGTGCGGCAGTGTGGAGACCTGCCGTAATGCGGTTCATTCTATGGGAATGACGCGAGGCAGTACGGGAGGTTCCCCGGCTGCCAGGGCAATCGTTATGTCTACTGTTCTGTTGAAGGATATCAAGAAAGTTTATGACGGCAACGTCGTGGCGGTTCACGACGTGAACCTGGAGATCGCCGACAAGGAGTTTATCGTTCTGGTCGGCCCCTCCGGCTGCGGCAAGTCAACCACCCTGCGCATGGTGGCGGGCCTGGAGGACATCTCCGACGGCGAGCTTTACATCGACGGCAGGCTGTGCAACGACGTGGCCCCCAAGGACCGCGACATCGCTATGGTCTTCCAGAGCTACGCGCTGTATCCGCACCTTTCGGTGTATGACAACATGGCTTTCGCGCTGAAACTGAAGAAGACGCCCAAGAACGTCATCGACAAGAAGGTGCGCGAGGTTGCGCAGATTCTGGACATCACCCAGTACCTGGAGCGCAAGCCCAAGGCTCTGTCCGGCGGCCAGCGCCAGCGCGTCGCCATCGGCCGCGCCATGGTGCGCGACCCCAAGGTCTTCCTGATGGACGAGCCGCTCTCCAACCTGGACGCGAAGCTGCGCAACCAGATGCGCGCGGAGATCATCAAGTTGCGCCAGCGCATCAACACGACCTTCATGTACGTCACGCACGATCAGACGGAAGCCATGACCCTGGGCGACCGGATCGTTATCATGAAGGACGGCTACGTCAACCAGATCGGCACGCCGACCGAGGTCTTCGGCAAGCCCGTCAACCTGTTCGTGGCCGGCTTCATCGGCATGCCTGTCATGAACTTCTTCGACGGCTGCAAGCTGCTGCTTGAGAACGGCACCTATTTCGCAGAGATCCGCGGCGTACGGTTCGAACTCGATCCGTTCCAGCAGAAGGCCCTGCAGCAGAACAACCAGAAGCCCTGCGACATCGTGGCCGGCATCCGTCCGCAGCACATCACCGTGGGACAGGGCGAGCTGACTGCGCTGATCGAGGTCTCCGAGATGCTGGGCACCGAGGTCAATCTGCATACCCGCTCCAACAACGACGAAGTTGTCATGGTCATCCCGACCGTCGATCTGGACGTCGACGTTTCCATGGGCAAGACGATCAACTTCACCACGCAGCCCAGGCTGATCCAGCTGTTCGACAAGGCCACCGGCAACAACCTGATCTGGTACGACGAGGTGTCCGCCAAGAACAATGCTCCGATGTGCAAGGAATACCATTTCTGACCTCAGAGGCCTGACGCTTTGAGGCCCGGATAATGGCCTGGCAGAGATCCGTTCCCGGGAACTATCGGAAAACATCGAGGAGGCAGATACCATGAAGAAAAACCTTGCCTTGATACTGTGCTTCGCAATGCTGCTGTGCACGGGCGCTGTGATGGCTGAGGACTATGCGATTGCCACCGACACCGCTTTCCGTCCTTTTGAGTATACGGATGAGACCGGCGCCCTGGTTGGCATCGACGTCGAGATTTTAGCCGCAATTGCTGCAGATCAGGGCTTCACTTACACCATTGAGACGCTGGGCTGGGATGGCTCCATCGCCGCCTGCCGGGCCGGACAGAAGGACGGCATGATCGCCGCCGCGTCCATCACCGAGGAGCGCAAGGCAGAAGGCTGGATCTTCTCCGACGGCTACTTCACCGGCACCCAGTCCATGGCCGTGGCCGAGGGCGCGTCCGTCAAGGGCTTTGATGACCTGAAAGACCACAGCGTGGCCGTGAAGGGCGGAACGCTCAGCGAGGGGTACGCCAACAGCCTGGCGGAGCAGTACGGCTTCAAGGTGGAAACGTTCGGGTCGACGCTCGCCGTGTTCATGGCAGTCACCGGCGGCCAGTGTGCGGCCTGCTTCGAAGACACCCCGGTTATCGAGGACTATATCCGCAGCGGCGGTGTGTTCCTGCAGCTGTTGGCCGATACCGCCAACGAGGGGAACGATTACGGCTTCGCCGTCTTCAGCCCCGACAAGCAGGATCTGGTGGACAAGTTCAATGCGGGCCTGGCCAACATCAAGGCCAGCGGCGCGTATGACGAGATCCTGGCCAGGTACCTGAGTGAACAATAAGTGGATTCTGATTCCATGCGACCGGGACTGGACGCCGGAAACCCCGGCTTCCAGTCCTTTCTCTATCCGTTGGAACTTCAGGAGGGAGAGAGTATGACGAGAAGGCTGTTTGTCACGGCTGCCTGGGTGACGGCCCTGTTTTTGACTGCCGCCCTGTGCGCCCCGGCAGGCGGGATGGGCGAGGCCTGGACGCCTGTGGAATACCGCCTGTATCCCGCGCCGGAGGGCGGATACGTGGGCGACACGATGCCCTTTGTCACGGAGGAAGGGACACTGGAGCTGTATTACCTGTACGACACGGATCACAACGGCCAGGGGTATCATCCGATTTACAAGTATTCGACGGACGATCTGTGCGGATACGAGGACGGCGGAATGGCGCTCCAGTACGGCCTGATGTCGGAACCGGACCCGGCCCTGGGAACCGGCTCCGTGCTGCGGGATCAGGAAGGCCTGTACCACCTCTTTTATACCGGTCACAACGATACCGGAAACGGCGGCATGGGCAGGGAATGTGTCATGCATGCGACGAGCACGGACCGGGTTTCCTGGGAAAAACAGCCTGGGGATACCTTTTTCAGCCCGGATCATTATTCAAAGGATGATTTCCGGGATCCGGAGGTATTCTGGGCCGAGGAAGAGCAGCGCTACTGGATGCTCGTCGCGGCCCGGGAGGACACCCTGGGCGGCGTGATTGCGAAGTACACTTCTCCCGATCTCAGGGAATGGACGTTCGAAGGCCCGCTTTATGCGCCGCAGTCGCAGTACATGCTGGAGTGCCCGGATCTGTTCCGCATGGGCGACACCTGGTATCTCACCTACAGCTGGGATTGCGTCACCTACTACGCAATCGGCGAATCGATGAACGGCCCGTTTGCCGCACCGGAGGACAACATACTGGACGGAAAGGGACTGATGGAGGGGAACGGATTCGTCTTCTATGCGGCCAAGACCGCCGAATGGGACGGAAAGACCTACCTCTGCGGCTGGCTGGGCAGGGCCGGACTCACCGCGGATTCCGGCATCTATCAGTGGGCGGGCAACGTCCTCAACCACCAGTTGGTCCAGCACGGGGACAGGACGCTGGGCGTGACGGCTCCGGAAGCCTTTGAAACGTATTTTACGCAGAAGCTGGACTATGAGGCGACGCGCGTCGAAGGGCCGGCGGATATTGAAGAAGACTCCGTTGTCCTGCAGGCGCAGGACGGCGAAATCGCGCTGGCGGATCTGGGCGTACGCGCCCCGACGATGATGCTGGAGTGCGATGTCACGCTGGATCCGGACGGCTGCGCCGGGTTTGCCTTCGGCGGCAGCGAAGCGGACGAAGCCTACACCGCGCTGTGTCTGGATTCCGCGAGAAATATGCTACACTATGAGGGATATGAGCTGACAGAGCTTTCGGCCTACGAGCCGATGGCGGTCACCCGGTTCGACTTTTCGGATCGCGGGCTTCATCATGTGACGCTGGTGTGTGAGAATGAAATCGTCGTACTGTACATCGACGATGAAAAGGCGCTCAGCTCCCGGATCAGCCATTCAACGGGAGGCGCGCATATCGGCGTATTCTCCGAGGGCTGCAGCGCCGCATTCAGCAATATTACGATGAAGGTCCCGGAATAAAGGACGATCAACGGGTAAAGGTGAGAGACGAAGGAGACTGATGAGATGCCTGAACTCCATTACAGAGACGCCCAAAGGCTGGGACAGCGGGAATACCGCGCCTGTATCGCAGCAGGGATTTTCCCCTATCTGCCTGCACTGGACGATTTCATCCCATCGGAGCAATCCGCCGCCGGAAAGGATCTCGGGCTCGTTTCCATCCCGGCGGAATTCATTGCCGGCACCAAAACGCGAGGGCGTACCAATGCCTTTGCCAGAAACTATATGCCTCTGCTGTCACCTGCCAGCGAATTCGCTGTCAAATGGGAGCGGCTCTGCCAGTCCCATCTGGAAGAAGGGATCCGCGACCCCGTCAAGGTCTATGAATACCTGAACCGGTTCTATGTCGAGGAAGGCAACAAGCGGGTCAGTGTGCTGAAATACTTCGGCGCCGTGCAGATCGCCGCGCAGGTGATCCGTGTGATGCCGGCGGAGAGCGATACGCCGGAGGTGCAGCGGTATTTGGAATTCGTGCGCATGAGCAGTCTCACCGGCATCGGGTTCATCGAGTTCACGAAGAAAGAAAGCTATGCACGCTTCCTCACAAAGCTCGGCAAGACCCCGGATGAACCGTGGACGGAAGAAGAGCGGTGCCGTCTCTCCTCAGCCTACTACACATTCCGCAGCGCCTTTGAGGCGGCCGGCGGCGCAAAACTACATGTGACGACCGGCGACGCTTTCCTCGCCTTCCTGGAAATCCACGATGCCGCCTCGCTTTCCGGTATGGGTACGGATGAGCTGAAAAAAGCCATCACCGGCATGTGGGAGGAGTTGAAGCTCCTTCAGGAAAAGCCCACGATCGAGGTGAAGGCCGCGCCAGAAGAAGAGAAAAAACATGCCTTTGCCCTGCCGCGCCTCGCTTCCAAGCCCCTGCGGATTGCTTTTTTCTACGACCGGGATCCGGAGATCTCCGAATGGGCAAACAACCACGAAAAAGGACGCCTGTCCGTACAGCAGGCCTTTGAGGGCCGGATCGAAACATCGGTTTACAAAGGCCTGATGGGCGCCGATGCGCGCGGGATCATGGAGGCCGCCGTGCAGGAAGGGAACTCCGTGCTTTTCACCACCTCCCCAAGGCTTTTGCCGGCAAGCCTGCAGACCGCAGTCAGCCATCCGGAGGTAATGGTTTTCAACTGTTCCCTCAATCAGTCCCACCGCTATATCCGTACCTACTACCCGCGGATCCATGAGGCCAGGTTCATCCTGGGGGCGGTGGCGGGCGCAATTGCAGACGGCGAAGAGATCGAATATATCTGCGACTATCCCATCTATGGAGAGATCGCAGGAATCAATGCCTTTGCTCTCGGCGCGCAGATGGTAAACCCAAAGGTCAGGATCGTCCTTGTCTGGTCGGATGCGGAAGGACACGCCCGCGCCAAAGAAAAGCTGACCGCCCGCGGGATCCGGCTGTACTCCTCCCAGCACCTCTCCCGCCAGCCGGACGGAAGCTTCGGCGTGAACGGCGTAGCGCTCGCCGAAGGCGGAGAGACGAGGGTCCTCGCTTCCCCGGAGTGGAAATGGGACGTGTATTATGAAAAGATCATCGGGCGCATCCTGGACGGAAGCTCCCGGGAGGAATACGAAAGCAGCCCGAAGGCCATCAACTATTACTGGGGGCTTTCTTCCGGCGTCGTGGACGTACGCTGCTCCGCTTCCCTGCCGGACGGCGTCCGGAAGCTGGTATCATACATCCGCAAAGCGATCGCGGACGGCAGCTGCGATCCCTTCGCCTATCCTTTCACCTGTCAGGACGGCCGGATTCCCGGCAGGCAGGGGGAACAGCTCTCTCCGCAGGAGATCATGGAAATGGATTATCTGGTCTCGAATGTCATCGGATCGATACCGGGGGCCGGGGAACTCCGGGGATACGGCCGGGCGACGCTCGACGTGATGGGCGTAAAGCCGTAAGCAACCCGGTTGTCTCTGCCCGGCGCAGATGCTATAATTCCATGGGAATCCGACGGCAACGCCGGTTCCGGAGCGCATGGAAGGACGGTGACAAGCGCAATGAAAATCGCCTGGTTCTGCATTCCTGCTCACGGCCACACCAATCCGACGCTGGGGCTGGTCAGGGAGCTGACCGCGGCCGGTCATGAGGTGTATTACTTCTCCTTTGAGATGTTCCGGGAGAAGATCGAGAAGGCCGGCGCACAGTTCATCAGCTGCGACGGCTATGATTTCGATATGGAGGACAAGGAGAACGCCGACCGCGTGGGCAAGGACAAAGCCTTTGCGGTGGAACTCCTGGTTTCCTCCACCTTGGCGCTGGATGAGATGGTCACCCGAAAGATAGAGGAGATCCGGCCGGATGTGATCGTTTCGGACTCCGTCGCCTACTGGGGAAAGCTGGCAGCCCTGAAGCACGGGATCCCCTACGTGTCCTCCACCACCACCTTCGCCTTTAACCGCTACTCGGCGCGCTACATGAAAGAAGGCCCTTTGGATATCGTAAAGATGCTTCTGGCCATGCCGCGCATAAGCCGCCAGATCAGGCGCCTGCAGGACAGCGGCTACCCGGTGAAGGGGATCCTGGACATCGTACAGAACGACAACGATACCCGGACCATCGTATACACCTCAAAGCTCTTTCAGCCCTGCGCCGAGACCTTCTCCGACCGTTATCATTTCATCGGTCCCTCGATCCGGCCCGTTGCGCAGCCCGTCCAAAAGACGGCGGAAAAGACCGTTTACGTCTCCATGGGCACCGTCAACCGCAACCGCGAGTTTTACCGCAGCTGCATCCGCGCCCTGGGAAAGACGCCCTGGCAGGTCATTCTCTCCCTGGGGCACAACACGGAGCCGTTCGATTCCGTTCCGGACAACGTCCGGATCTGCGACTTTGTGGATCAGATGGCCGTGCTGTCCATAGCCGACGCGTTCATCACGCACTGCGGCATGAATTCCGCCTCCGAAGGGCTGTATTTCCAGGTCCCGCTCGTTTTATTCCCGCAGACGCCGGAGCAGGGAGCGGTAGCCCGTAGGACGCAGGAACTGGGCGCCGGCATCCGGCTTTCCTCCGCCTCGGAGGACGATATCCTTGCCGCCGTACGCCGCGTCCTGGACGAACCGGCCTATAAGGAAAACGCTGCCCGCATATCGGACAGCTTCCGTGCCTGCGGCGGCGCTCCGGAGGCCAGGGCCTTCCTGGAGAGCATCTGCAGTTGAAATCGAAATGTGAAAAAGCTTCCGGAGCCTGCCCATGCGGCAGGGTTCCGGAAGCTTTTTATGATGCGAACGGGATGGCAGGCCCGCCGTCCCTCCTCTTCACCAGATAAAGGGGATCACTTTATAGCGGACCCGTTTTTTATACCCGACATAGCCGTCCAGCCCCTCCTCCAGCACGCGCTCCTCGCCCCTGATGCGCATGCCGATGATCGGAATGTACAAAAGCATGACCGCAAAGGCGACGAGCGACCCCAGCACCAGCGGCATCGCCAGGAAGAGGAGGAGCGTGCTGAGATACATCGGATGCCGGACGATCCCGTACAGCCCTGTGTCGATGACCTTCTGCCCCTCCTGCACCTCTATCGTTCTCGACAGATAAGCGTTCTCCCTCAGCACTTCCGCATACAGCGCATAGCCGGCCAGAAAGACTGCTGCGGCAGCCACAGACACTCCGGCGGGCAGCAGGAACCGTCTAAACCGGAAACTGAGGCCCGCGGCGATGAATGCCGCGCAGAACATCACCCCGCTCAGGGCGATGACCGCCTTCTGTTCCGGCTGTTCTTCTTTCACGCTCAGCCTCTTTTTCAGCAAGCCGGGGTTCTTTTTCATCATCACCAGCCCCGCGACGAACATGGGGATGAACAGGATCCCCATCAGCAGCCAGGCCTGCGGGTAAGCAAACGTGCCCGCCGGCAGGAAAAGCAGAAGCCCCGTCAGCACAAGGCCGCAAAAGAAGCCCGCCATCGCCCGCACAAACAGCTTCAGGTTCATCTTACTGCCTCCCTGTTTATCCGTCACACCCCGCCGGTCTGCAGACTGATCACAAAGTTTTCGATCAGGCGGTTTACCTGCTCCGGCGCATCTGTATTGGAATTGTGGCCGGCTCCTCTGATCCATTCGATCGGGATCCCGGTCTTCCTGTGCCATGCCCGGTTATACCGGATGCAGGAGCCCGCATGGTCTTTCTCCCCGCAGATGAGCAGCGCGGGACAGGGGATCCGGTAAGGCAACCGTGCCTCCATGGCCTCCGCCAGCATGCGGAACCCGTGCCCCGAAATCCACGCATAACGGGCCTGATCGCCGTCGTAGACCTTCATCATCTCCCGCATCAGCCCTCTGCCGTACTCCGACGCGGCAACGCCGCGGGTCCCGGATCTCAGCAGCGCTTTCCACGGATAGCAGCGGTAAACCGGCTCCATCCGTTTCAGCAGCCACAGTTCTGCGGAGGTGACATACTCCCTTTGGAGCGGCGCGGAATCGACAGCGATGAAACCCTTCAGCTTCTCGGGGAAAAGCTGGGCTGCCATCTGTCCGACATATCCGCCCATGGACTGGCCGATGATGACCGGCGCGCAAATGCCTTCCTGCTGAAGAATCCCATAAAGCCAGCGCGCCTTGTCTGCGAGATCAAAGGCTGGATCAAAGGGCCAGGACGCGGCATGTTCCGGGGCATCCCACACGAGAACACGGTATCTGTCCTTAAAATACACGATCTGCTTATCGAACAGACGATGGTCTGCCGTGAGTCCCGGCAGGAAAACCAGCGCTGTTTCCGGGTTTCCCTTGGCTGCGTTCGTCCAGTAATGGATGGTGCCGCACCGCGTATCATACAGTCTTTCTTCCATAACGCATACCTCCGTTTCTGTCAGGTATGGCCGGCGGCGCACAGGGAAACCGGCAGGCAAGCCTGCCCTTTTCAGTCGGTAAAATAGCTGTATTCCAGCGCCGTGCTCTCGCCGTTTTCGGTCCACAGCACGTTCCTGTTTTCGTCGTAGGAAAAGGTGACGGCAAAGGGTTCTTCCCCGTCGAATCCGCCTGCGGCTGCAATCGTGTCGGTTTCGGGGTCATAGCTGCCTTCAAGCGCGCCGCTCTTCAGGATCTCACCATTTTCTCCCCTCTTGTTCAGGCGGATCTCATACCCGCCGTCGTGCCAGTCCAGGAAGATGATCTCTGTATCGTCCTTCACCCAGCGGCCGCCGAAGAAGTTCCCGATCTTCTCAAACGCCAGGCCCTTTCCGGCATCCTCCTTCAGGTCCTGCCAGTGGAGCTTTCCGTCTCCGTCGAGGGTGAAAACCGCGTCCCCGTCCTCATAGTAGGTGACATCCCAGCCAAGGGTTGCGGTATCCTCCCGGTAATGGAGCCCCAGCGGAACGGCAGTCAGCTCGCTTCCGTCTTCGCTGAGGGCCGCCGCATACTCCCAGATATCCTGCTTGCCGCCGTCCAGCTTGTGGACGATCATCAGCTTCAGGCCGCCGTCCTCGTCATAAACCTCCGTACGCCAGTCTCCGTTTTCGGCGATCCAGGTGCTGTAATAGGCTGCCGCTTCCGGATGGGTCTCCGTATAGAAGGTGTATTCCTCCTCATCACCGGCTTCGCTCATCGCCGCAAAGAGCTCCGCAAACATCCGGATCTCCTCCGCCCGCTCCGGCATCTCCTCCGTCAGCTTCGCGACGGCGGCTTCCAGACCGTCTTCCGAGCCGAGCGCCCCGGCGATTTTCTCCATAAACGCGCTGACCTCCGCCCACGGGTCCTCCTCCGGATCCTCGGTGCCGTCCGCGTGGAAGCGAAGATTCAGCGAATTGCCGGAGAGACCGGCAAAAGCAGCGCTTTTCACCGTCAATTCTCCATAAGTACCGTTTTCTTCATGCTCCTCAAACACTTCAAAGGATTCGTTAAGGAGCATATCATATTCGTACAGTCCGTATGCCATGGTATAAACGGCTTCGCCTTCCTCGCCGCCGGTACCGTAAGAGCTGACCGTATACCCTTCTTCCTCGAGGCCTGAGATGGTCTTTCCGGCAAGCGTATCCAACTCTGCCTGCGCCTTGGGGGCTGCGGTAAACTCTTCGGTGTAGAGAACCGGCAGCGTCATTACATGCCCGTCATACGCCGCAAACGCAGCTTCGATATCCTCGGCCTCTGAAATAGCGTCGTTCAGCCGCCGGCCTTCCTCGTCCATTTCAGCCACCACGCGGATGTACTTCCCGTCCCTCTCCACGATGACGATGTAGTTCTCCGCGTAACCGGCCGCCCTGCCGGTATACCCGTCATCTTCCATCGCCTCGCCGATCGTCGCAAACAGCGGCGCGGCCTGCTCCTCCTCCGCAAAAGCCGCAGCGCCGGCAAACAGCGCCGCGAGAGTCAGCACCGCCATGATTCGTTTGAGAATGCTCATCTTATGTCTTCCTTTCGTGATTTCTGCTTTTCAATGCGATCCTGTGTAATCCTGCATACGGAATTCTTCACCGCCGTGCGGTCCGGCTTAAAAGGGCCGGTCCGTTTACCGGTTATTTCCCACCAGCAATCCATAGACTTCCGCGATCCCCCTGTGCCTCACCGTTCTCGGCTCAAACCGTATGAGCGTATACACGATCTGCATCACGGGCCCCGCTCCGAAGGTGCTGACGACCGTACCGATGCCGACCGGGCCTCCGAGAAGCCACCCGATCAGAAGCACTGCCGACCACAGGAGCACTGCGACGAAGCCGATCGGGATCCGGGGCATCCGCTTGCCCATGCCGACCAGAAGGGCGTCCCTCGGCCCGCAGCCCTGGGCGCACTTCATATAAACGGCCATTCCGAGCGCCATGAAGACAAAGCCCGTCACCATGATGAGGAGCCCGCTCCACAGGCGGGTGTTGTACGCCAGCGGATTCACGCTGTTGAACAGCTGGACAAAGTTTCCGGTCAGCAATGCATCGATGATCGTGCCAAAGCCGATCTTTTCCCTGAGCAGGAGATCGATCCCGAGGACCGTTAAAGCGATCAGCGTCATGGAAATGCCGTAATTAAGCGGCGTATGGAGGGAGATCCCCATGCCGAGGCAGTCCCACGGGGCCAGCCCGATATTGGCAAAAATCGTGAGATGCACGCCGAAAGCAAAGATGAACAATCCGGCTGCTATCCTGAACCATTCGGCGATGATCTGTTTTCTCATTTACTACTCCGCTGATCTCTTTTAGCGTGGTCACTCGATGTACCGCAGTTCCTTTACATCGTCCAGCGGCCAAATGGGCCGGTAAACGCGCTTGAAGTCGAATTTCTGCGGTTCCTGCGCGGTGGGCCCGTCCGTCACCGCCATGCAGTGGTACCGGGTTTCCGGGATGAGGTAGGTATCCAGATAGCCCATTTTGGCCACAACGATGTCGTAATCATGAAAGTCCAGCCCCGCCCGCGTGAATTCGTAGGGATGCCCGTACTGCAGGTTGGTGTCCAGCACCATGATGTCGATCAGCGTCCCCTTCACCCGTACGGTGGATACCTCTCCGACCTTCCGCCCCATAAAGACGGCGTTGCCGTATCCCTTGTACGCATCGCCGCGCTGGATCACCGCACCCTCGATGTGCACCGGAGCGGAGCCCTCGTCCTCGCCGGCCCCCAGGTCAAAGGATACGCTGCTGCCCACCGGCAGGCCGCCAAGCAGGGCATGCGCTCCGGTATCCCGGATGCCGGCGAAGAGAACCTTCTTTCCGCCCTGCCAGTGCTTCAGCATGTACCGGAGCAGCACCGTCTGCTCTCCCATGGAGCCGGCGCCGCAGTTATCCCCCAGGTCTGTGATCACGGCGGTTTTTACGCCTTCTTTCAGGGTCCGCAGCACGGCTTCCTCCGGCGGGGCAAAATTCCCTTTGAAGCCGAATTCACCGCGCAGCGCCCAGACGGCGCGCGCGATGCGCTCCCCCTGCTGCCTGCACCGGGCCTCGTCCTCCGGCCTGTCAGGAACGACGACCACCGCAGCGCCCAGCTTGTCGTCGTCATGGCTCAGATAGCCGATGTAAAAGCACGCCGAGAAGACCGCCGGATCCTTTTCCGCCTCATCCAGCATCCGGTTGATGGTCACCATGGGTTCCTCGGCGGACATGCTCTGTTCTCCGCCCAGCAGCATGGGCAGCTTGAAGACGATGGGCTTCATGGGGCGGCGGTTTTCCATCAGATCCGCCAGCTTGCGCGCGACGGTCTTCCCGGTTTCCACCGTATCGATGTGCGGAGATTCGCGGTAGCAGCGTACGATGTTCACGGATTCGGCAAATTCCTTCGTCATGTTGCCGTGCGGGTCCTGCACCACCGCGATGGGCATGTATTGCCCCACGATCCGGCGCAGGCGCTTTACCAGCACATGCTCCCCGGATACTTCATCCAGGTCCTTGATGCCGCTGGCCCCGTGAAGCTTCAGATAGATGCCGTCGATTTCGCGAAGGTGCTCCTTCACCCGGTGCAGCAGCTCCGCGGAGATCGTCTCAAACGCTTCCCGGCTGATCATGCCCGTCGGCCCCGCATGGGCGTACAGGCCGCCGATCACGCCGATCCCCGCGGCTTCAAACTCTTCACGGATATTCAGCGCGTCCGCGCATTCATCCCCGCGGAGCAGGTGGATATCGTTTAGCCTGATGACCTTGGATACGTGCTCGTTGCATTCGGCATCCATGCCGCCCACAAAAACCTTCATGTCCGTCCTCCGTTTCCATTGCGGCACGCACGAAGCGTTGCCTTTCCGCAGCCCGGCTTTATGCCTCCAGCCTCAAAACCATTTCGATTTCGTCCCCGTCTTCGACTCCGGTCGCCGCAAAGCCCTTTTTCTCGTACAGCCTTCGGGCTGCGGCATTGTCCTTGTTGCACGTCAGGGCGATCCTGTCCGAATCCCCGAAGGGTTTCGTCCGGATGTATCCGATCACCCTGTCCAGGGCTTCGCTGCCGTAGCCGCGCCCCTGTTCCTCTTTGTCGATCATCATATGCCAGATGTCATACTCCGGCACGTCATAATCGTAAATCACCATGACATACCCGACCATCCTGCCCTCCGCAAAGATGCCGAACGGCTGGCACTGGTCTCTGTAAACGTAAGCCTGCGCCAGGCTCCGTACCGGGTGAGAGACGAACTTCTCCTGCTCCGGCGCAAGCTTCAGGTTAAACGCGTCAATGAAGTTTTCCTCTGTTATGGCTTTCAGTTCTGCCATTCTTCCTCCGTGAATTTCTGTTTTTGACTGTGTCCGTTCAGCTGCTTTTGCGCCTCATCCATTCATCCAGAAAGCGCATCTGCTCCTCAGTATGGAACCAGTGCTCGCCGTCCTCCATAACGGTCAGGCCTGCGTTATGCTCCCGGGCAAAAGCAGTGATCGTATGAAGCGATGTCAGGCTGTCCCTGCCCCCGTACAGGATATCGGTCGGCACACTCCAGCGCGCAGGATGGCTCCGGACATAGGAAAGGACCTCCCACGACAGTTCCTCGCCGAATCCGGTCCGGATTGTCCCTCTTTCCCGCAGCTCCGCTTCGGTGACCTTCTCCCACCTCATCATTTCTGCAATGAGCTGCTCCATATCGACGACAGGCGAGATGAAAAACGCGCGGCTCACAAGTCTTTCGACATCTGCATGCATGGTAAAGAAGGCTCCGATACTGTTCGCAATGACGGTAATGCCGTCATATTCCGCCTTCAGGGCACGGATCGCTTCGTGGATTTCTTTTCCTGCCGTCCACGGCAGGGAGCCTTCGTATTCAAGGCCGATCACGTCCATAGACGGCAGCAGCGGCTTGTAATGCTCCGCTTCCTGTGCGCTGCCGTTCTTACCGTGGATATACACAGCGGCATCCATTTTCCCGTTCCTCCGGTGACCTGTCATCTGCATTTTTTATTTGGCATACCTTTCGTAACAAAAGCAGGCTATTTTCCGGATCAGCGCCTCCGGCAGCGGCCGGTCATAAGGAAGCCGGATGGCCCCCCTGCTCACGCTGTAGCCTGTCAGTTCCTCCGCAAAAACGGCTGTCGCCTCGCCGCCGGGATACAGGCCCAGATGCTTTCCGGCCGCAGCAAAGTGGAGGATGTTCCGTCCTTTCCAATAGGTGGGCATCGACCAGGATATCCGCTCCTCCGCTTCCGGCAGCGCGCTGCGAAGGACAGAGCGAAGCTCGCGAAGTACGGGCTGTATCCTTTCGTCCTGTGCACAGATATACGCGTCAATACTCTGCGGCTTCACGTCTTCAGACATGGATCTCACCCCCTTTTCAAGCGGTCTTCAGCCAATCGGCCGAAGACTGCTTTTCAGCAGTTTCCGGAAACTCTCTTCAAACCTCCGGTCGTCCTCCTCGGTCCTTTTCGGCGGGCCCTTCAGGTGGTTTTTGCTTTTTCGGCGCGCCGTCTTTGCCATATGCCGCTCCATCAGCAGCCCTTCGATGTTCTCATCCGTGTACCGTCGTCCACTCTGATGGATCGCTTTGGCCCCTTTGCCCAGCGCCAGCGCTGCAACGCCGTAATCCTGCGTAATGACGATGTCGCCCGCCCGGCACAGATTGATCAGCGCGATGTCAACGGCGTCCGCACCTGCATCGATCACCCGGATTTCGCTGTAATCCGAGGACAGCATGTGGTTCGTATCGCACAGCAGCACTACCGGAAGGCCATACTCCTTTGCCACACGCTCGGCGATCCGCGTCACCGGGCAGGCATCCGCATCAATGATGATTCTCATACCGTCTTATGCTGAAGCAATTGCATCAGGCCCTCCCGTCCCGGCTTCAGGGCAGACCGTGTCATTTGTGGATCCATCCGGCCGCGCCGCGCAGGCTGACGATGAGCCAGTCTCCTTCTTCCTTCAGGATGGGCAGTGTGGTATTCCTGCCAAGCAGGGCGACTTTGGGCGCCGTCGTCTCATTCCAGGCGTATACCGGCGTGCTCGTCTCCGTCCGGTACCAGGCGGGGTCGATCGCGAGATAATCCTCATTTACCCAGCCTGCAGGGCCAGCGTCCAGGGCATCCGAAAGAAAGCACCGGGCCCAGCCGCCCGTCTGCGGCTGCACGATAAACCGGGTACCGTATTTCAGTTTCTGCACGGCTCCGGAAGAAGCGCCGGGCATTTCACGCACCGTCAGCTCTTCGCACAGCACCACGGCCTCAAGGCCGGTCTGCCCCTCGCCGTAGGCGGGAATGATCTCCGCCTGAACGGTCCAGGCGCTCCCCAGCATAAGGATCGCCGCTGCCACAAGTGCAAGCAAAGTATTCTTCTTCATTTCACATTCCCCCTTTGTTTCGATTCAATCATTAGACGATGCATCCGGCTGTTTTATCCCCTGACCCTCTTCTTCAATTCAGCCCGTACTTTTTCCAGTTCGCCGCAAGCCGTATTCAGTAGTCCAGCAGCCGGCCGTAGTCGTTCCATTCGCCATACAGGCGGCCCTTCTTCGTCTCTTCGACCAGATGGGCTAGCGCCTTTTCGTACATCCCTTCGTCGCGCTTTTTGTAAAATGCCACGTTGTAAGCCCGAACGCGCTGATAGAGCGGCGGAAACGACCGGAACCTCGTCCATACCCGCGCTTTTTTCAGCGCGCGCTCGATATCCGGATCCACCCGGAAGCTCCGTGCGCCCATCGCAGGCAGGGCCGCCCGGCCGGCATCCGTCATCAGGCCCAGCTTCTCCAGCCTGCGCACACGCTCCTTGTTCAGTTCGGTCCAGGGGCTGTTCTTTTTTCGCGGGCCGAAGCGCTGCAGCCTGACGCCGCCCACGTTCTTCTGCGTGCTGTCGATCCAGCCGTAGCACAGGGCTTCCTCCACGGCATCCAGATAGTAGAAGGCGTCCGGATCCGTCGGCCTGCCGCGCAGAAGAGCGACCCAGCACCCCTTTTCATCCGAAGAATGCAGGGCAAGCCATGCCCTGAACGCCTTCCGGTTTTTCACCTCAAGAACATTGTTCTCCGTCACTCGCCGCACCTTCAAATCCGGGCCGATTCACAGCCTTGCTGTTTGCAAAAGCAGCCTGCCGAAGCATGACCCGCGCTTATTATGGCAAGCAGCCGGCCGTATGTCAAATGGCAAATCGCGCAGACCCCCTTCCGCCTCTTTACACCGTTTCCCGTTTGTGATAAAGTTAGTGTTGACGAACAAAATTCGCCCTCGAGGCGAACCCTGCCGCGTGATGGCAGCTTCAAAACCAAGGTTTCTCAATATGGATTCTTTTTAAAGCCTGCTTTCCGGACCGGAGCAGGCCTGTTTCAGACCTATTAGTTAGATTTATCTAACTTTTATATTCAACAAGAGAACGGAGAATTGCTTATGGAAGGATCGACAAAGCAGAAATCCCCCTCCCCCATCGCCTGGGTGCTCTCCCAGGCCGGACCACACCGCGGGCAGTACGTCCTCAGCGTAGCCCTCGCCATAGCAGGCGTCGCCTTTTCGGTCGCGCCGTACTTTGTGGTCATCGGCATCGTCCGCGGGCTGATGGAAGGCCAAAAGGACCCGGCTTACTACCTGTCGCGTTCCGCCGTCATCGCCCTGCTGTGGCTGGCGCGCGTGCTGTGCCATGCTTTTTCCACGGCAACCAGCCACAGAGCCACCTTCGCCGTGCTGGGCGAGATCCGCAAGCGCTGCACGGACAAGCTGAGCCGCATGCCTCTTGGAGCCGTGCTGGAGCAGAGTTCCGGCGCGCTGAAAAATACGCTGATCGAGCGCATCGACAGCATTGAGACGACACTGGCGCACATCGTGCCGGAGTTTACGGCAAACCTGCTGATTCCCGTCGTCATCACCGTCTACATCTTCACCATCGACTGGCGAATGGGGCTGGCCAGCCTGGCGACCGTTCCCCTGGGCATGGCCTTCTACATCTGGATGATGGCAGGCAGCATGAAGTTCTACCAGAAGACCATCGACAATACAAAAGCGCTGAATGACACAGCCGTGGAGTACATCAGCGGCATCCAGGTCATCAAGGTCTTCGGCAAAACCAAATCCAGCTATGAGCGGTTTGTGCGGGATGCGCACGCAGCGGCAGATGCCTTCATCGGCTGGATGCGCGCCTCCATCATCCCCTTTACCTTTGCGATGGTGGTCATGCCTGCCACCATGGTCTCCGTGCTGCCCGTCGGCGGTCTCCTGGTCAAGGGCGGTACGCTGTCCTCCCGGGATTTCATCACGGTGATCATCCTTTCCGTAGGCCTTATCACCCCGCTGATCACCCTGATGAGCTACTCCGACGATGTGCGCACGATGGGCACGATCTTCGGGGAGGTGCGCAGCATCCTGGAAGCGCCGGAGATGCAGCGGCCCGTCAGCGGGCCTGTGCCGGCGGAAAACAGCCTTGTGCTGAAGGACGTCTGCTTCACCTACAAGGACAAGGAAGTGCTGCATGATATCAGCCTGACCGTACCCGAGGGCAGCTTCATCGCGCTGGTGGGGCCCTCCGGCAGCGGCAAGAGCACCATTGCCCGGCTGATCGCCTCCCTGTGGGATGCAGGCAGCGGCTCCGTCACGCTGGGCGGGACGGACATCCGCGAGATCCCGCAGGAAGCCTATGCGGACAAGATCGCCTACGTCTCCCAGGACAACTATCTCTTCAACATGACCGTCCGGGAGAACATCCGTCTGGGCCGTGCAGGCGCCACCGATGCCGAGGTGGAGGAGGCCGCAAGGCAAAGCGGCTGTCACAATTTCATCATGGGCCTGGAAAACGGGTACGATACGCTTGTCGGCTCCTCCGGCGGACACCTGTCCGGCGGAGAGCGCCAGCGCATCTCCATCGCCCGCGCGATGCTGAAAGCCGCGCCCATCGTCATCCTGGATGAAGCCACCGCCTATACCGATCCGGAAAACGAGGCGGTCATCCAGCGCTCCGTCTCCCGGCTGACCCGGGGCAAGACGCTGATCGTCATCGCCCACCGGCTCAGCACCATCACTGACGCGGACTGCATCTACGTCATCAACGACGGACGCATCGAGGACAGCGGGACACATGAGGCGCTGCTCTCCCACCACGGCCTTTATGAAAAGATGTGGAACGCCCATATGGAGGTGAAGGACCATGCTTAAGGTCATCCGTCGGTTTTTCGATTTCTGCGGGAAAGAGAACCGCAGGAAATTCGTAGCCTCTATCTGGCTGGGCGTCCTGCTTGCCCTGTTTGAGGCGCTGAAGATCCCCGCCATTGCCGTCATGGTGCGCGCGATGCTCCCCGCAGAGGCGGGCGGCAACGGCGGCATTACCGGGGCCGACATCCTGCTGAGCCTGGGCATCATGCTCCTCAGCATCCTCGGCAGCGATCTCATCAAAGCCAAGTCGACCATGCTGCAGACGGAGGCGGGTTACGATACCTGCGCGATGAAGCGCATCGAAATCGCAGAGCATATGCGGTATCTCCCCATGGGCTACTTCAACCGCAACAGCCTGGGCCAGATCACCTCTGTCACCACCAACGTGATGGAGAGCCTGGAAAACGTGGCGACGCGCGTCATCATGATGGTTGCGCAGGGCCTTTTGACCACGCTGCTCATCATCGTCATGCTCGCTTTCTTCGACTGGCGCATCGCGCTTACGCTGCTCCTCGGCTTCGGCCTCTTCCTGGTGATGAACAGCGGGCTGCAGAAAGCTTCCGGAAGGATGGCTTCCAAAAAGGTCGCCGCAGACGAAAAGCTGGTGGAAAAGGTGCTGGAATACCTTCAGGGGATGGCCGAGGTCAAAGCCTATCACCTGACAGGCGTAAAAAGCGGTGAACTGAACGACGCCATCCGCGAAAACGTGAAGGTGAATACGGACATGGAGATGACGCTCATCCCCCGCATGACGGCGCAGACCTTCATCTCCAAGCTCACCGGCACAGCCATGACGGCCCTTTCCTGCCTGTTCTACGTGCGCGGGACCATGGATGCCCTCACCGCGATCCTCATGGTGATTTCGTCCTTCATCGTCTATGCGAGCCTTGAAACGGCCGGCAACTACTCCGCCCTGCTGCGCGTCGTGGATGCCAGCGTCTCCCGCGCCCAGGAGATCCTTTCGGCGCCGCAGATGGATCTTTCGGGCAAAGAAATCGCGCCGGCCTGCACAGACATCGGCGCGAAAGAGATTGCATTTTCCTATGACCGGCGAAAGATCATCGACGGCATCACCCTTCGGATCCCGGAAAAGACCACGACGGCCATCGTCGGCCCCTCCGGCGGCGGCAAAACCACGCTTGTAAACCTGCTCGCGCGTTTCTGGGATGTAGACGAAGGATCCGTGACCCTGGGCGGGCACGACGTGCGGACGTACGAGATGGACAGCCTGATGAAAAACTTCTCCTTCGTCTTTCAGAACGTCTATCTGTTCCATGACACCATCGCAGCCAACATCCGCTTCGGAAAGCCGGAAGCCGGCATGGATGAGGTCATCGCCGCAGCGAAAAAAGCCTGCTGCCACGATTTCATCACCGCCCTCCCGGACGGCTATGACACGGTGATCGGGGAAGGCGGCGCGAGCCTGTCCGGCGGCGAGCGCCAGCGCATTTCCATCGCCCGCGCCATGATGAAGGACGCCCCCGTCATCTTTCTGGACGAGGCCACGGCCAATGTCGATCCCGAAAACGAAAACGAGCTGACGCGCGCGATCCAGGCCCTGACCAAAGAGAAGACGGTCATCATGATCGCCCACCGGCTGAAGACCGTGGAACACGCAGACCAGATCCTCGTCGTAGACCACGGCAAGATCGTCCAGCAGGGCACGCATGCCGAGCTCTCGGCGCAGGAAGGCCTCTACCGGGACTTCATCAGCGAGCGGCGGGAGGCGGCCGGCTGGAAGGTCAGCTCCTCACAGGCCTGAGCCGCCGTCACACGCGTTCCTCCTTCCCCACCAGCCTCATCGCCGAAACCCAGTAGAGCAGCAGCCATCCGAAGGATTCAAAGCCCGAGTCCAGGCCTTCCGCAATGAAATTCATCAGCTGGCCCAGCAGGGCGATGCACAGCGGGTTGCAGATCAGCGCCGCCTTCGGCACGGGAAGCGCGCCCCGCAAGATCATGCCGATCCAGGCGGCCGCAACGAACCCGTCGCAGATGATAAAGCCCGCCGCCATGGGGACGGCAATGCTGCGGAGCACCCGGAACATCATGTCCATCGATGCGCGCACATCACCCGTAACATCCATCCCCGCGTTGAAGACGACCGGCAGCATGCAGATGCCGATGTGGATGAACGCGAAATACAGGATCCCGCCCCAGTTGGCGATCTTAAAAAGACGGTACAGCCGAAGGTTTCCGAGGCTGTACTTTTTTTCCATCACCCGCAAAAGTTCCACGGCCCCCGCGGCAAAGAAGGCCGCGCACACAAAACCCAGGACGGAAGAGAGCGCGTAGCGCCAGTCGGGCGCGATGTTTGCGCTGATCCCCAGATACGCGCCGGGTTCCGACGTAAAGCTGAAGGTCCCGTACCCCAGCAGGTAATCGCCGGCCATGGCCAGCAGCATGCCAAAGCAGGCAAGCAGAATCTTTTGTCTTGAAGTCATCCGTTTCATCTTCTTCAGCTCCTCTTCTTCGGTATCCACGGCCAGCAGCGGTTCACCCGCCTGCAGTAATCCTCATATTCGCTTCCGTACAGGCTTCGCAGCCATTTCTCTTCGGTCTGCCTCATCAGCACCGTCATAAAGATCCAGAAAAAGACCGGCAGGATAAAAAACCACGCATTGCCGAGGATCAGGACGACCCCCGTGCAGAGGATCATGGCCGCGGAATAGATCGGGTTGCGCACCAGCGCATAGGCGCCCGTCGTCACAAGGCGGTTGTTCAAGATCCCGTCGTCGATCTTCGATACCGGCACGGCATAGATCCAAAGCGCGATGCCGGCAAGGACAGCTATCACTCCGATGACGGTCAGAACCGCGCTGTGCAGCCGGCCGGAGGCAAAAAGCGGCGCATCGCGCAGGCAGACGGCGACAAGTGTCAGCCCGGCGATCACGCCCACATATACAGGCCCCGGGCCATAGACCGGAAGGTGTCCGTTATTCTTCATCATCTCTCCCCCTTTATGTTGTTAGCTTAAACTAACCCCTGTCTGAAATAAAACCGCCGATACTGCACTGTTCAGACCGCGGCTGCGGGGAAGATTATAAGCCAAAGCCGGCCTTTTTTCAATCCCGCAGCGCACAGGCTGTCAAAATTAAATGTACACGTTGACGGTGCCGATAAAAAATGCTACATTTAGTTCGTATAAAGACACCGCGCGCTGCAGGAAGGCCTGCCGCCGCCGTGCACAGGATAAGGACTGAGGCAGGAGGTATTTGAATTGGCCATTCGTATCGTCACAGAAGCGAACCACTGTCTGCAATGCAAAAAACCGCTGTGCCGGGAAGGCTGTCCCGCACACACGCCCATTTCGCAGGTCATTGCTCTCTTCAAAGAGAATAAGCTGATGGAAGCGGGCAAGATGCTGTTTGAAAACAACCCCATGTCCCTCGTCTGCTCCATGGTCTGCGATCATATGGCCCAGTGCGCGGGCCACTGCGTCCTGGGGCGCAAGGATCAGCCGGTGCATTTTTATGAGATCGAAAAGTTCATCTCGGATGCGTACCTCGACCGCATGACAACCGAAGGCGCCAAACCCTATAACGGCAAAAACGTCGCCGTCATCGGCAGCGGCCCCGCCGGCATGACGGTCGCCTTCATCCTCGCATGGAACGGGTACGGCGTTACGATCTTCGAAGAAAAGGACCGTATCGGCGGCATGCTGCAGTACGGCATCCCCGATTTCCGCCTGCCCAAAACCATCCTGGACCGCTACAAAGCGCGCCTGCTGGAGCTGGGCGTCAAGATCCGCCCCCACGTCGTCATGGGCGGCGACCTCATGATCGACAACCTCTTCCGCGACGGTTACAAATCGGTCTTTATCGGCAGCGGCGTGTGGCGCCCCTCCACCCTGGGCATCGAGGGCGAGACGCTGGCCAACGTCCACTTCGGCATCAGCTACCTGGCCCGGCCGGCCAGCTACGTCATCGGGCACACCGTCGCCATCATCGGCATGGGCAACGTGGCCATGGACGTGGCGCGGACAGCCTTCCGCCACGGCGCGCAGCGGGTCATGCTCTTCCAGCGCGGCAGCAAATCCCCCGCCAGCCCGCACGAAATGGAATACGCGAAGCTGGACGGCGCGGAGTTCATCTTCGGCAAGTCCATCCAGCGCATCACCGCCCAGGGCCCGGTCTTCAAAAATTCCGTGCTCAACGAGGACGGGCGGCCCATCGGCGTCGAGGGAGAAGAGGAATTCGTCCCCGCCGATACCACCATCATCGCCATCAACCAGCACCCCAAGGACAAGCTGGTCAACACCACGCACGGGCTGGAAGCCGGTCCGCGCGGGCTCATCATCATCGATGAGAACTGCATGACCACGCGCGAGGGCGTCTTCGCCGCCGGCGACGTCGTGCACGGTTCTCTCACCGTGGTGCACGCCGCCAACGACGCGAAGACCGCCGCGAACAGCATGATGCGCTACATGGAAAAAGACGCGTAACCGCATAAAAGACGGACCCGGCCGCGGCGTTCCCCCACAGGGAGCATCACGGCCGGGTGTTTTCTTCTGTCCAGCGGTCAAACCATCATGCCGTTTCGCGCCGGTCAGGCAGCGGCCGCCTCATCCCCGAAGGAGGATGCATCCCTCGTCCGGCAGGCCGTACGCTTCAAAATAGGCGTCCTCCAGCGGTATCCACAGTCTGTAAAACCGTTCCAGCGACTGCGCGCTCTCGCGGCTGCGCAGCCGCGCTTCCCTCACCGGCCACGGCGTTGCCAGAAACAGCCGCACATCCGCCAGGGCGGAGAGCCGCGGCAGGTTGCAGTAGCAGCCCTCCAAAATAAGGGCACCGCACTCCGGCATCTCCTGCGCGGGCAGAAGGCAGTCCGCCGCGCAGTCATACTTCCGGTACAAAACCGCCCCGCCTCGCTTCCAGGGCGCAGCCACCTCGGCCACGAGGCGTTCCGCATCGCAGTTCCCGCCGGGGACGGCCAGGCGCTCCGGGGTCTTCTGCGCGTGGGGGATGACAAAATCATCCGTATGCACCACAGCCGCCCCGAAGACCCGCGCAAGCCGGCCGGCCAGCGTCGTCTTGCCGCCGGCGCAGGGGCCGTCCAGCGTCACCAGCACGCGTTCCCCGCCGCGCAGGGCCGCCGCGATTGCCAGAACCGCATCCATAACAGGGACCCAGTCCATAGGCAGCACGCGGTATGCCGGCCGGTATGCCGCCCGGTAGGCCTGTGAGTGGGAAGGCAGGAAGCTCTCATCCGTCAGCCGCTTCAGTTCTTCCTCTTTGCCGATCCCCAAATGCCCGCAGACGGCGGCCGCGTCTTTCCGCGTAAACCGGGGCGGCGCGCACTCGGCCATCATTCCGGCGATCATCCGGCAGGTCAGGCCCTCGGCCATCGCCCTGCGCAGGTTCAGCCGGCAATAGTCCTCCCCCAGCGGCTCCGTCAGCGGCTCCTCAGGGTCTGGCTCAAGGTCCGCCGTCTCCAGACGGATCCGATTCTCCGTGATCTCCGGCGCGGCGAGCAGATGCCCCGGGCCCAGCATGGCCTGAAAGACAAGTTTCACCTCGTCCTGCGCCTGCTGTAGCGGATACCTCGCCCGGTGCTCCCGCAGGCAGCGGCTCAGCTCCCTCTCAAAGCTCTCCGGTATCATGCAGCGCCTCCCGTACCTCTTCCAAGGACAGCCCTTTTGCTTCCGCCAGCGCCGCCAGATCGTCGTATTCCGCCTTGCGGCGCTGCACGCCCATGCCGGAAGCGGTCTTGACGCGCACAGGGCCGACAGCCGTCCGGACGGTCTTTGTGCTGCGCTGCAGCACATACCGGCTCATGTCCATGCGCCGGATGCCCAGCGTGGTGGTGTGGCGCATCATCACGGCAGCCAGGCTGTCCGCATCCTGCGGCAGGCAGATGACGTTCAGCTGCAGCCCCGGGCGGGACTTCTTCATGCCGATCGCCTGCGTATAGACATCCCTTGCGCCGGCTTTGAAGAGCTGCTCCATGGCAAAGGCGACGTCCTCTCCCGTCATGTCGTCCAGGTTGCACTCCAGGCGGGTGATCTCTTCCCGCCCCCCTTCGCTCTCTCCCAGGAAGGCCCGCACGCAGTTGGCCTGTTCAAATTCCTTCTGCCCCATGCCGTAACCCACGGCTTCCGTCCGCATCACCGGCCTGTTGCCGAAGCGGGTGACAAAGTGGCGCAGCAGCGCGGCGCCCGTCGGCGTGCAGAGCTCCCCCTGCACCCGCCCGCCGTACGAAGGGATGCCGCGGAGGAGGTATTCCGTGGCCGGCGCGGGCACCGGCAGGATGCCGTGCATACAGCGCACCTGCCCGCTGCCCACATGGACGGGCGAAGCCAGGACGCTCTCCGCGCCGATCTCTTCCATCAGCAGGCACACGCCCACCACGTCCGCCACGGCGTCCATCGTACCCACCTCGTGGAAGTGGATATCGCTTACGGGCCTTCTGTGCACGTGGCTTTCCGCTTCCGCGATCAGCGCGTAGACAGCCTTTGCGTCCGCCTTCACCTTTCCGGAGACGGGAAGGCTGTCGATGACGGCTTCCACATCCTTCAGCGATGTATGCGCATGGTGATGGTGGCGGTGATGCCCGTACTCCTCTTCGTGACTGTGGCCGTGCGCATGCGGGTGCTCATCCTCATGGCCATGTTCATGGCTGTGCTCCGGCCCGTCGTGCACATCCCGGGAGGTTTCTTCCTCGCCCTGAACCTCGACGCGGATATGCGTGCCCGTTATGCCGCACCGTACAGCCTCTTCCGCCTCCACCCGCACGCCGGGAAGCCCCAGCGCGTTCATCCGGCGGATGAACCCTTCCCGGTCGCCCGTCAGCTCCAGCAGCGCGGCCATCAGCATGTCGCCGGCAGCGCCCATCGCGCATTCCAGATACAGTATCCTCATGGTCTTCCTCCGTTCTCTTCCTTTTCGGGGAAAGAGAAAAGGCACCAAGGCCATCCTCAGACGGCCGCTGGTACCTTCTGGTTCCATCCGGGCTCCTTCAGGGCCCGTCCAAACGGCTTGCTGCGGCAAACCGGCGCCTGTCCCGGCAGGCAACGCGATGGTAGCATGAAAAAAGCCGTTTGTCAATGAATCCCTTTTTCAGGTGATGGGCGCCGGGTTGAAGATGCACAGGTAATTGTGCATGCGGTACTTCTCGGCAAACGGCTGATCCTTGCCGCTGGCGCAGGCGATGATCTTGTTGAAGATCTCCGTTCCCACCTCGTCAATCGTCTTTTCGCCCGTCGCCACGTCGCCGGCGCTGATGTCGATGATGTCCGGCCACTGCTGCTTGAGCTCGTTGCGGGAACAGACCTTGATCACCGGAACGGCCGCCAGGTTGTACGGCGTGCCGCGTCCCGTCATGAAGACCTGCAGGCCGATGCCGCTGGCCATCTGGCAGGGGCCGCAGACGATATCGCTGGCCGGCGTGGCGGCGAAGATCTCACCGTGCTTTGTAGGCCGCTCCGCGGGTGAAAGCACCTCCACGATCGGCGAGGTGCCGGATTTGGCGATGCTGCCCATCGCCTTCTCCACGATGTTGGAGAGGCCGCCCTTCTTGTTGCCGGGCGTCGGGTTGGCGCTGCGGTCCACGTTGCCTTCCAGCAGGTAGTTGTCGTACCAGCGCATTTCCGCAGCCAGCTTGTCGCGCACTTCGGCGCTGACACACCGCTCGGCGATGAAGTGAACGCCGTCGCGGACTTCCGTCACCTCGCTGAAGAGCACGGTGGCCCCGCCCTTCACCAGCATATCCGCGGCGTAACCCGCGGAAGGGTTGGCGGAAACGCCCGAGAAAGCGTCGCTGCCGCCGCACTGCATACCGATCAGCAGCTCGGAGAGCGGCAGCTCTTCGCGCCTGCGCTCGTTCAGGATGCGGAGCTTTTTCTCCGCCATCGTGAGGATCGCCTGCATGCACCCTTCAAAGCCGTGGCACTCCTGCAGCACGACGACGTTTTCCGGCGTGTTGTTCTCCGGCCCCACCAGCATGTCCGCCGTCAGCTTCTCGCAGCCGAGAGAGACGACCATCAGCTGTCCGCCGAAGTTGGGATGGTGACAGATGTTGCGCAGCGCGCGGATCGGCACCTTCGCCTCCGGCGCGTTGATGGCGACGCCGCAGCCGTATGCGTGATTGATGGCGACGACGTCATCCACATTGGGATACTTGGGCAGCAGCTCCCTGCGGATGCGCTCCAGCGCCACGTTCAGCGTGCCCTCGACGCACTGCACGGTGGTCTGGATCCCCAGCATGTTGCGCGTCCCGGCGTATCCGCCCTCCGGATTGCGGTAGCCCCACCAGGTTTTGACAGGCGGCTCCGGCAGATCCGTACGGATGTTGGTGCCCCATGCCATGTCGTCCAGGGAAGGCGGCACGGGCAGGCGCAGCATGTGCTCGTTGATCCACTGCCCCTTGGCGATGGGGTCGATGGCGTAACCCAGCACGACACCGTAACGGATGATCGGCCCGTCCTTGGGGATGTCCACAAGAGCGATCTTGTGCGCCTGCGGGATCTCGCTTCCCGTCACCACGCCGGGCAGGACTTCCGTCCCCTTTTCAAGGGCGCGCACGGCGATAGCCACGTTGTCTTCCGGTTTGATCTGTACGACCGTTCGCATTGGCTTCTCCTTTCAAAAAACCGGCCGGTATAAGCCGGCCGGCGATCCCTTTACCGCACCAGGCAGGGTTTCTTGTTGTCGAACTTCCAGCCCGGGATCAGGTACTGCATGCCCTTGGCGTCGTCGCGGGCGCCCAGGCAGTTCTCCAGATAAATCTTGTTTGCCTTCTTCACCTGTTCCAGATCCACGTCGATGCCGAGGCCGGGCTTCTTGGGCAGGTCGATGCAGCCGTCCACGATCTGCAGGGGCTCCACCGTCAGCCGCTCGCGGCCTTCCTGCCAGATCCAGTGGGTATCGATGCCGTTCATCTTGCCCGGGATAGCCGCGGCGCACTGCACCACCATCGCCAGAGAGATGTCGAAGTGGTTGTTGCTGTGGCAGCCCCACATGAGGCCGAAGTCATTGCACAGCTGGCCTACGCGCACGGAGCCGTTCATCGTCCAGAAATGCGGATCGGCAAGCGGGATGTCGACGCTCTGCAGGGCGATGGTGTGGCACATCTGCCGCCAGTCGGTGTTGATCATGTTGGTGGCGGTGGGCATCATCGTGGCCTTGCGGAACTCGGCCATGACCTCGCGTCCGGAGAAGCCGTCCTCCGCGCCGCAGGGATCTTCCATGTACGCCAGGACCTTCTTCAGGTCCGGGGCGACTTCCAGCGCTTCCTTCAGGCTCCAGCAGCCGTTGGGGTCGAGGTCCACGCGGGCATTCGGGAAGGCCTTCTTGATGGCGGTGACCGCCTTGACCTCCTCGCGGGGCGCCAGGACGCCGCCCTTGAGCTTGAAGTCTTCAAAGCCGTACTTCTCGACGGTCGCCTTCGCGAGCTCCACGATAGCGTCGGGCGTCAGCGCTTCCTCGTTGCGCAGGCGGTACCAGGCGCAGTCGCTGTCTTCCTCGCCCATGTACGGCAGGTCGGTCTTCTTGCGGTCGCCGATGTAGAACAGATAGCTGAGGAAGCGGACGCGCTCGCGCTGTACGCCGTCGCCCATCAGGGCCGCAGCGGGCACTTCCAGGTACTTGCCCAGCAGGTCGAGCAGCGGCGCTTCGATCGCCGTCACGACGTGCACGCCTGTGCGCAGGTCAAAGGTCTGCAGGCCGCGGACGTCGTCCTTGATGTTGCTGGAAAGCCACTCGCGCACGCGGTTCAGCGTGCCCTTGTAATCGGCGATCGACGTGCCCAGAACGAGGTCCTTAACGTCCTCCAGGGCTTTCGTGATCTTCTGGCCGCCGGGCACCTCACCCACGCCCAGGTTTCCGGTGCTGTCCTCCAGCACCACCACATTGCGTGTAAAGTAAGGCGCGTGCGCACCGGAAAGGTTCAGTTCCATGCTGTCGTGGCCCGCAACGGGGTACACGTCCATTTTGACTACCTTCGGGATCATTGGCGTTTCCTCCTGTCTCATTTTTCACCGTGAAGTGCGGCGGATGCAGCCGGCGCAGCGCGCCGCCGCCCCTCCGCCGCCCTTCATTGCGCAAAGGTCAAGATCTCATGTGCCTTTATACGCCAATCAGTGATGCAGCACTTCGCCGGTCAGCTTCTGATAGTACTTGAGCAGCGCGCTGTGATCGCAGGAGCCGTCGCCGTCATGGTGCAGGATCTTCATCATCTCAAGGACAGCCTGGGTCAGCGGGATGGGCGCGTCAACAGCCTTGGCGGCGTCCACGACGTTGTTCAGGTCCTTGATGTGCAGGTCGATGCGGAAGCCGGGCTGGAAGTTCTGGTCCATCATCATGGGCGCCTTCGCGTTCATGACCGTGGAGCCGGCCAGGCCGCCGCGGATGGCCTCAAAGATCTTCTGGGGTTCGACGCCGCACATCTGGCCCATCTGCATGGCCTCGGCCAGCGCCGCGATGTTCACAGCCACGATGGTCTGGTTGCACAGCTTGGTCACGTTGCCCGCGCCGACTTCGCCGCAGAGCACGACGGAAGAGCCCATAGCCTCCAGGACGGGCTTGAACTTGTCAAAGAGCTCCTGCTTGCCGCCGACCATGAAGGACAGGGTGCCGTCGATCGCCTTGGGCTGGCCGCCGGAGACGGGCGCGTCCAGCATCTGGATGCCGCGCTTTTCCAGCTCGGCCGCGATCTCGCGGGAAGCGACGGGGTTGATGGAAGACATATCGATAAAGGCGGCCGTCTTGGGCATCTTGTCGGCCAGCTTGTCATCCTCCAGCATGACAGACTTGACGTGCGGGCTGTTGGGCAGCATGGTGAGCACGAGATCCACGCCCTCGACCGTCTCACAGGAGCTCCCGCAGACGGTGGCGCCGGCGGCCTTCATCTCTTCCAGGGTGGCGGTGTTGCGGTCGTAAACGCGGAGTTCATGGCCGGCCTTCAGCAGGTTCTTCGCCATGGGCTTGCCCATGATGCCGAGTCCGATAAATGCGATTTTCATAGTGGTTTTCCTCCTT
>JAFUTW010000009.1 GCA_017484085.1 Clostridia bacterium | reverse complement strand
GCCGCCGCAGTAGATGCCCAGCAGCAGGCCGATGGACGGGATGAGATCCATGCCGAAGGAGAAGGGGATGAGCAGCGCCACGCCCATGGTGGCCGTCATGCCCGGGATGGCGCCCAGCAGCACGCCGCCCAGCGCGCCCAGAAGCGTCATAAAGAGGACCTGCGGGTTGGTAAAGACCGCCGCGTAGCTTTCAAGCAGTAAACCCCAATTCATATGCGCGCCTCCTTAAACCTTGTCGACCAGGTCGCGCACCGGCTGCAGCACGCCCATGGGGATGTTGACCTTGAGGAACTTGTAGAAAATGAGCCACATGACCAGGGGGACCAGGACGGAGACGAGTACGACGGTCTTCGCATCACGCTTGCCGATCAGCACCATGATGATGACGCAGATCGCCGCAGAAACCAGAACGTAGCCCAGGTTTTCAAACAGCAGCGTATAGACGATGCAAAGGGCGATGACAAAGAATGCCGCTGCAACGCCGCGGCTTTTTACGGGGTTCAGGGTTTCAGCCGGGGCATTGTCATCATCGCCGGCCTTCATGCCGCGGAAAACCTTGATGCAGGACTGCACCAGAAGAACCAGGGTGAAAATCGCCATTCCGGCGATCATGACCTGCGGAAAGGAGGCGGGTTTTACGTATTTTGCCGCCTTGGGCTGCTTAAAGCCGAGGGTCTCAAGGTAAGCCCAGGCCTCAAACAGCAGCAGCAGAACGGAGCTGATGAGGTTGGTAAAGGCTTTGGTTTGGGTCTTTTTCAAAGCATATCACGTCCTCTCGAATTCTTTGCCTTTGGCCATGCGCTTATTGTATCAGCTGTGCAGCAAAGATTCGGCAAAGACTGAGGAACGTGGATACTGCGCGCCGTATGACGCGCCTTTTTTATGCTATACTACGATTGAAGAAATCTGATTTCGAAGACGGAAGCGGAAAGGAGGAGCGGCATTGCACAGGAGCCATAAACCCTTGACCAATATCCTGCTCAGTATCGCCATACTGCTGCTCTCCCTCATGCTCAGCCTCGTCATACAGCAGCAGTTTCAGACACAGGCGCTGATACCGGCGATCTTCGTGCTGGCGGTTTACCTCGTCTCCCTGTTTACGGACGGATACGTCTTCGGCTTCGTATCCGTGCTCATCAGCGTGATGATGGTCAACTATGCTTTTACCTTCCCGTATTTCAAATTCAATTTCTCCATACCGGCCAATGCGATCAACGCGGTCATCCTCATAGTCGTGACGCTGGTGACCAGCATCCTTACGACGCAGATCAAGCGTCTGGAGGCCTTGCGGCTGACGGCGGAGCGGGAGAAGATGCGCGCGAACCTGCTGCGGGCGATCTCGCATGACCTCAGGACGCCCCTCACGACCATCTACGGAGCGAGCAGCGCGATCATCGACAATTACGAGAGCTTTTCGGATGACCAGAAGCGGCAGATGATCGAAGGCATCCGGGAGGACTCCTTCTGGCTGAACCGGATGGTGGAAAACCTGCTGAGCGTCACGCGGATCGACGGAGGCGGACTGGAACTGATCCGGACGCCAGCTGCTGTCGACGAGCTGATCGATTCCGTCCTGGTCAAGTTCCGGAAGCGCTATCCGGATCAGGAGATTGAGCTGTCCCTGCCGGATGAGGTCTGCTTTGTTCCGATGGACGCTACGCTCATCGAGCAGGTGCTCATCAATCTGCTTGAAAACGCCATGCAGCACGCGGAGGGGATGAAGCGTCTGTCCCTTGGCGTGTCGACCGATGGGGACTATGCGACCTTCTCCGTTGCGGACGACGGATGCGGGATCGAACCGGAGCGCCTCCGGGACATCTTTACCGGCGCCATACCGCCGAAAGCACCCTCGGCGGACAGCAGGCCGAGGAACGCGGGAATCGGGCTGTCCGTCTGCAGGACGATCGTGAGGGCACACGGCGGCGACATCCGGGCGCGCAATCTGCCCGAAGGCGGCGCGGAGTTCAGCTTCACGCTGAGCATGAAGGAGGAACCATGAGCAACAACCGCTATAAGCTGCTCGTCATCGAGGATGAACGGCATATCACCACCCTGCTGTGCAATCTGGCGGAGCCGGAGGGCTTTCAGGTGATCACGGCCAAAAACTGCCAGGAGGGGCTGCTGATGTTCTCCTCCCACAGGCCGGATCTCATCATCCTGGATCTCGGGCTGCCGGATAAGGACGGCAAGGAGATCATCCGAAGGGTGAGGGAGGAGAGCTCTGTTCCCATCATTGTGCTGAGCGCCCGTTCGGATGAGCGGGAGAAGGTGCTCTCCCTGGATCTGGGGGCCAACGACTATGTGACGAAGCCCTTTGGCGCGGCGGAACTGATGGCCAGGGTCCGCAGCGAACTGCGTGCGGGCAGAAAAGGCCCAGAGGAGACGAGGCTCCCCGGAGGGCGGTTTGTGAGCGGGGACCTTGTCATCGATTACGATGCGCGGCGGGTGACGATTGCAGAGACGGAAATCCGCCTGACGCAGATCGAGTACAACATCGTCTCACTCCTCTCCCAGCACTGCGGCCGCGTGCTGACCTATACCGCTATCATCCGGGAGATCTGGGGCCAGTCGGACGCCGGCAGCATCAAAAAGCTGCAGGTCAACATGGCCAACATCCGGAAAAAGCTGGGCGAGCGCCCCGGTGAAAACCGCTATATCGCTAACGAACTGGGCGTTGGTTACCGCATGTGCCGGCCGTAAGGCCGGTTTTCTTTGCCCGCTCTTTGCTGGATCCCCTCCCTCCTTTGCCCGGTCTTAACCGTCCGGGTGTTATGATGGATGCAAATAAAACGGGAGGGATTGTTATGACCGAACAACTGAAAGAGGCCCTGCAGGAAGGGGAACAGCTCCTGTGGCAGGGAAAACCGGAAAGCTTTGAGACGCTGGATAAGACGTACAAGCAGCATCTGCTCACGACCACGGTGATCAGCCTGGCGGTTGCCATCATCATCTGCGTCGCGTATGTTGCGGCCGCCGGAGCTGCCAATACCAAGCCGCTGCTCATCCTCATCATCCTGCTGATCGCCTGCATCGGCCCCTTCAATTCGTTCAGCGACGGGAACAAGCTGAGAAAGATGAGCTACGCGATCACGGACAGGCGCATCCTTGCGCTTGGAGAAGATGTCAAGGGCGTGGAACTCGAAAAGGTGGACGCTGCCGAATTCCGCAAGGATGCGGACGGACACACCAGCCTTCTGATCGGCCGGGATGCCGTAAAGAGCAAGCCGACCAAATGGCGCCAGTACACGGTAGTGGGCCCGCATCTCACGGATGAAGAAAACCCCGTCTGCGAGACCTTCGCACTTTATGCTGTTAAGGATATTGCGGGGATCCGCAAAGCCCTTGCCGGCAGGCTGGACTGCCTGAAGGGCTGAGGCGAGTTGCTGCTGGATTGCCGGTAAACAGCAAAAAACAAGAGGACGCTTGCCCTCTTGTTTTTTGCTTATGCGGTATTACTTTTTCGCCTCGGCAGATGCCGCTTCCCTCGCGTTGATCTTGCGCTGGTTGTGAATGGAGAAGAGGATGGTACCGACGGAAACGAGGAAGAAGCCGACGGCGATGGGCCGGTGCAGGATCTCCCAGAAGTTGCCGTTGTTGACATCCACGAAGCGCACGAAGTTCTGCTCGCACATCGGACCCAAGATGAGGGCCAGCAGGATGGGAGAGAGCGGGAACTCGTACTTGTTCATCAGCCAGCCTACGACGCCGAACAGCACGCAGACGCCCACGTCGAAGACCGTCTTGTTGATGGAGTAGGCGCCCAGCAGGGAGACGACCAGGATGATGGGGTAGAGCATCTTCTTCTCGACCGAGACGATCTTGGCGAAGAAGCGCACGCCCGCGCAGCCCACCAGCAGCATGGCCAGGTTGGCCAGCATAAGGGAGGCGAAGACGCGATAGACGGTGGGCAGCTCGTTCACGTACATCATCGGGCCGGGCTGGATGCCCTTCATGATGAAGGCGCCCAGCAGCACGGCGGTGACTGCATCGCCCGGGACGCCCAGGGAGAGCAGCGGGATCATCGCGCCGCCGGAGCAGCCGTTGTTGGCCGATTCGGTTGCGGCGACGCCGTTCGGGATGCCGGTGCCCCAGAGTTCCGGATGCTTGGAGAAGCTCTTGTTAAAGCCG
>JAFUTW010000008.1 GCA_017484085.1 Clostridia bacterium | reverse complement strand
GTGTTAAGCACGCCGCCAGCGTTCGTCCTGAGCCAGGATCAAACTCTCTTGTTTAATCCCTTTATTGAATCCGAAGTCTCCTCCGGTTCAAAACTCATTTCGAATTGACTGTCTTTCTTTGAACCATTCCTTGGGTAGGAATGATTCCGCGTTCTTCCTTTTCTGTATCGTTTTCAAGGATCGTGCCCGCGGTTTCCCGCTGACAGCTTTGCTAGTTTACTACGCGTTCCTTTTTCTGTCAATACCCTTTTTTAAATTTATTTCAAAATTTCGTAATCTTTTCACCCGCAGCTCCCCTGTCACGCTCCCGGCTTTGCCGGAAGCTGCTGTTACGGCCTTGTTTCAAGGGTATTTCCAAGCCTTTTTCCTTATTGTTCGAACGGGATGTATTCGCCCTTTTTAAACATCTCTGCAAGCACTTCGTAGCGCGGATGCTCCCGCCAGCCGCCAGCCGTGGAATAGTGTTCCCAGTCTATATAGGTATCCGGCAGGTTCGCCTTTAAGCCGTCTACCACCTGCGGCGTCATGAAGGACCGCCCCGAGCCGTACATGCTGCTGCTGTAGATCCACAGCCGCTCCAGCCCCTTCAGGGAATACAGCGGCGTCCAGTCCGAAACGCTGTTGAAGGCGATATTGAGATCCACCAGGTTCCGGAGCCCGGAAATCGGAGAGAGATCGGCGATTTGGTTTTTAAAGATCTCCGCATACTGAAGATCGTGCAGTGAGGCGAGGGGCGTAATGTCCGTCACCTCGTTGATTGCGATGATCAGCACCCGAAGATCCGGAAGATCGTAAAGAAAATCCAGATCTGTCACCTTGTTATGCCCGATATCAAGCGCAAGCAGGTTCCTGCAGTACCGCAGGATCCGGAAATCATCGCTGGAGTGGCGTTGCGAACGCTTGTTGTGCAGCGTTGAAAACGCCGTCGCGTCCGTCCGGATATAATGATCATGATCCTTGCAGGGGATGCGCAGCGTCCAGCCGAATTCGATCTCCGGAAAGCGCTTTGTCAGCGCATCCGCCTGTTTCCCCGTGATCGGCGTGGCAAACATGTCCACTTTTTTCAGCTGCGGCATGGATTCCAGGAAGGCTTCCAGTTCTTCCAGATGACGGACCCTTTTCGTTCCGAAATCAAGCGTCTGCGCATCATCCGGGACGGTGATCCCCTGTATCTGCGCCCCGAATGCGATTGCCAGCTGTCCCGTCAGCAGCAGAAAAAGAAGCCCCGCCGCCGCTTTTTTCAGCCCGTTTTGTTTCAGCTTCATTTTCCCTCCGCATTTCTTTGCCCCGCCCGGGCAGCGATCTCACCCATGACAACAGAAAGCAGCGCTGCGAGAATATGACAGACGACCGGCACGGCCGCTACCGCTGCGTCAAAGCCCTCATCGGTATGCGCTGCCGCTTCCGCGATCAGGTAAGGCTTGTCCATGGCAAACTGAAGCAGCCCATGCACCGCTCCCATCGCGGCAATGCATGCGATCCATCCCCAGGCTCCCGGTTTTTTGCGCATTCCCGTTCCCGGAAAAGCCGCGGCCAGAAGGATCAGAAGACAAAGGATCTGTTCCGTCCGGACAAAACCGAGCATCAGGGGCGAGGTGAGCAGGTTTTCAAAGAAGATCTGCCAGGCAGCCAGACGGCAAGCTATTGGAAATAGAGTCGGCTTTCCTTTTCGCCCTTGTACCGCAGCGGTCAACGCGCACAGCAGAGCAGCCGCTGCTTCCGGCCGGTAGACAGCCAAACAGGGATCCCCGTAAGCGTCTTCTCTGATCAGCGGTGAAAAGGCCGGGGGAACTCCCTCAAGCTCCGTACCCAGGCCCGCCGGCGGGCAGAAGGCCTCTGAGAAGCGCAGCGCGGCAAGCAGCAGGAGGAACAGCGGCGCCAAGCGCTCAGTTCTTTCGCGCCCGGCCAGGCAGTGCATCGTCAGCACAAAAGCGATGCTGCCGGCCACAGCCGAATGCTGTGTCCTGCCTTCCGAAAACCATTGTACGGCAGCTGTCAGCGATCCCATATCCGCCCACAGCACCGCGAACCCGGCAAGCACGGATGCCACGGCAGCTGCGGCGAATGCAGCGAGCATCACAAAAGCAGTCTTCCGCTTGTCTTCCTTCTCGCAAACGAGCGCCGCTGCAAGACTGAGGAGCCAGATCCCGGCGAAACACAGCCTGCCCATTTCTTACGGTTCCTCAGGGCGGTAAGCCGAGGCAAAATACACGATATCGCTGATCTTCCTGGTCGTCTGTGCCCGGTCATTGAGTTTTTTCCCGTGAAAGTACAGCATGGAGGTGTCGCCGCCATCCAGATTGTAAGCCGTTACAGCGCCCTGCTGCTCAGCCAGCTGCGCGAACTGAACGATCGTCATCCCCGCAGAACCGCGGAAATGCCCTGCGCAGCAAATCAGTTTGTAATGAAGGGGTCCTGTCTGTGCGATGCACACCCGCTGTCGCCCTTCCTTTGGCGCTATCCCGGATACCGTAAAGGATTCAATCGCCTTTCCGCCCTCAACCAGGATCGGTCCGAAGGAAAGCGCATTGATGATCCGCTTCCCCTCGACGGTGTCCCCGATGCTGTTCTTTTTCGCATCGTGGACCGTATGAAAATCCCCGTCCTCATCGATGAGAAGGATATCCCGCTTGCCGACCAGCGTATCCGCGATCAGTTCTCCCTGCCGAAGGATGTATTTGGAACCGGTATGCGAATAGAAATCGCCGTTGACAGCCACCACCGCATCCGCGTTCTTCGCGATCTTTACCCCGTCGGCGTTGGACCGTGAAGCAAAGCCGTTCGCCGCGGCCGTTCTCAGCTGCGTAGCATGTGCGATCGCGATGTCGGCCACCCAGTAGTCGCAGTCGAACACCCGTCCCGTTTCGATCCTGACGGAGATACTGGGGTCCGTATAAGCATCATCCTGCTCGAATCCCCTTTCCAAAGGCGCAAAACCGGCTGAAAAGTCCAGTGGGAGCACTACGGTCTCCGCTGTCCCCGTGTTCAAAAGCATCACCAGCAGCAACGCCGCCGCAAACAAAGACTGGATCTTCACGTTCCGTCCTCCGCATCCGTTTCATCATATAAAAGACATGCCACAGCTGCAGCATGTCGGAAGTATAAACGAATATGATAACTTATACAATCATTTTTTACGGCTTTTCTTTTCCCTCACGCTGCTGCCGTTTCCAGTCTTTGATCTCCTTAAGCCTTCGGGCAAAGCGCTCTTCCAGGCCCTGCGTGGTAGGCACGTAGTATTCACGTCCCTCCAGGCTGTCAGGCAGACAGCGCATATCCGTCAGCTTCTCCGCGTAGTCGTGCGCATAGCGGTATCCCTTGCCGTAGCCGAGTTCGCTCATGAGGCGGGTCGGCGCGTTGCGGATGTGGAGCGGTACCGGTTCCGCCAGCATGCGCACCGCATCCTCTTTGGCCGCCATGTACGCAGTCTCCATCGCGTTGCTCCTCGGCGCAAGCGAAAGGTAGACGACCGCCTGTGTCAGGTGTACGTTGCACTCCGGCACCCCGAGAAAGTGGCATGCCTGATAGCAGGCGATGCAGAGTTCCAGCGCCCGCGGATCCGCAAGGCCGACATCTTCGCTGGCAAAGCGGACAAGCCGCCTTGCGATGTACAGCGGATCCTCCCCTGCCTCCAGCATGCGCGCCAGCCAGTAAACCGCAGCATCCGGATCGGAGTTGCGCATCGATTTGTGCAGCGCCGAGATGAGGTTGTAGTGCTCCTCACCATCCCGGTCATACAGCAGGCTCTTGCGGCCCAGGCACTGTTCGAGCGTTTCTTTCGTCACGCGCAGGCCGCCGTCCGCATCCGGCTCACCGTTCAGCACGGCCATCTCCAGCGTCCCCAGCGCCATGCGCGCGTCCCCGTTTGCAAAGACTGCGAGCGCCCGAAGCTCATCCTCTCCGATCAAGACCTTCTGTCCGCCGAATCCGCGCGGATCCTCCAGTGCCCGCTTCAGCAGCTGCAGCAGGTCCTCCGTGTCCAGCGCGCGCAGCACAAAAACCTTGCAGCGCGAAAGCAGCGCGCTGTTGACCTCGAAAGAGGGGTTCTCCGTCGTAGCGCCGATCAGCAGGATGCTCCCCTTTTCGACGAAGGGCAGAAAAGCGTCCTGCTGTGCCTTGTTGAAGCGGTGGATCTCATCCACAAAGACGATCGTCCGGTCTCCGAAGCGCCTCCCCTCTTCCGCTTGCCGCATGACCTCCCGGATCTCGCGGATGCCGCTGTTGACCGCGGAAAAATCGATGAACCGCGCCTTCGTGCGCCCGGCGATGATGCGCGCCAGCGTCGTTTTGCCGACGCCGGGCGGTCCCCAGAAGATCATGGAGGAGATCCTGTCCTCGTCGATCAGCCGGCGGAGAATGCGCCCTTCCGCGAGCAGGTGTCTCTGTCCCGCAAACTCCTCCAGTGTCCTCGGCCGCATTCTGGCCGCCAGCGGCTGGTTCTGTTCGCTTTCAAACAACGCAGTCTGTTCCATACTTATCCTTTATCATCCGTCGCTTACAGTCTGGAGAAGACGTCGCCCAGCTTCTCATGCAGCGCCAGGTCAGCGATGCTGTCCCGCGGCGTCGGCGTCTTGTTGATCAGCACCAGCCGGTTCCCCCGGTATTCGTCGAGGAACGCCGCCGCCGGATACACCGTGAGCGAGGTCCCCGCGACGATCAGAACGTCCGCCCTGCGGATCGCATCCACCGCGCCCTGGATCACCGCGCCGTCCAGCCCTTCTTCATAAAGCACCACATCCGGTTTGACGCGCCCTCCGCAGGCCGTGCACTTCGGGATCTCCCCCAGCTTCAGGAAGGCCGCCAGATCATACTGCGCTCCGCACTTCGTACAGAAGCTGCGGTGCACGCTGCCGTGCAGCTCATAGACTCTGCGGCTGCCCGCCATCTGGTGCAGCCCGTCGATATTCTGCGTGACGACCGCCAGCAGCTTTCCTTCCTGTTCCCACTCGGCCAGTTTCCGGTGGCAGAGGTTGGGCCTGGCATCCGGAAAGAGCATCCGCTCCCTGTAGAATCTGTAGAAGACCGCCGGGTTCCGCTCGTAGAAGGTATGTGAGATGATCGTCTCCGGCGGATAATCGTATTTCTGGCTGTACAGCCCGTCCGGGCTCCGGAAGTCCGGGATGCCGCTTTCCGTTGAGACGCCCGCCCCTCCGAAAAAGACGATGCGTTTGGCTTCCCGCAGCCAGTCCTGAAGGATCGTCAGCTTCTGCTCGTCCATGATATTCCTCCTTTACAGCATTTCTCCGGCGCGCGGGCGCACGTCCAGCCGCTCTTCAGCGAGGGCGCGCAGGCCGCCGAAAACCTTCCCCGTACACTCCGCAGGGTCTTCCAGAGACCCCAGTCCTTTGCGCATGATCCCCTGCAGGTACAGCAGTTCGCTCCCTGTGAGCGGCAGCGCGTCCGGCGGCGCGCAGTCGCGGCACACGACGCCCCCCGCCTGCGCTGAGAGCAGCCCCGCCACTTTGTCTCCGGTATCAAGCGGCCTTCCGCAGCGCTGACAGCGGCCGACGGCCGGCCGGAATCCCATCAGTGACACGATCCCCATGAGGAAAACGGACGTGACGCGTGCGGGCGGTGTTCCCCCGTATGCCAGATGGGCCAGCGAACGCAGAAGCAGCAGAAACAGGCGTTCGTTTTCCTGCTCCGGCTGAATGACGCCCAGGCACAGCTCCAGCAGGTACATCCCGTGGGTCAGCCGCTCCCAGTCCTCCCTCAGCGGGTAAAACGAATCCTGGAGTGAGCAGGCCTCCACCGTCAGCTTGTCTCCGCTCTGCCAGAGCACATACTCTCCGCTGGCGAAGATTTCGCTCCCGGCCAGAAGGGGACTGTTCTGGCGCCGGCAGCCGCGGCACAGCGCATCCGCCCTGCCCAGCGTCGGCGAAAAGAGGGTCAGCATACGGTCATTGTCCCTGTAATCCGCGCTGCGCAAGACGATCGCATTGGTCTTGATCCGCGGCAAAGCCACCCCTCCCTTCTCCTGTCATGTCGTCTCATTATAACATAGTGCGAAGCGCTTTGCATAAAATGTTTGGCGGCAGTATTGACAAATCCGCTTTCCCGTATTAAACTCAGTTTGATATCAAAAAGATATCAAACTGAAAGGAGATATCATTATGAAAGAAACTGTGCTGACCGGCAGAAAAAACGGGCTTGCCGTGCTCATCGGCGTTTTGTTCGTCTATGTCGCCGCCATCTTCGGCTGTCTTGCGGGCATCGCTTTTTCACCTGCGTTGTTCATTCTCTGCGTCATAGTGCTGTGCCTCGCCTGGATCCCCCTGCTCGGGCTCAAGGTGCTCGGCCCGCAGGAGGCGCTCGTCCTCACCCTTTTCGGCCGGTATATCGGCACGCTGAAGGGCGAAGGCTTCTATGCCGTGAACCCCTTCTGTGTCGCGGTCAATCCCGCCGCCGCCACGCAGCTGAACCAGAGCGGGGATGTGAAGACGCTGCCTTCCCTCTCCGCCTCCTCAAAGGGCACCTCCGTCAGCCTGCCCGTGCTGAGCAAAAAGATCTCCCTCAAGGTGATGACGCTCAACAACAACCGGCAGAAGATCAACGACTGTCTCGGCAATCCGGTTGAGATCGGCATCGCGGTAACCTGGCGCATCGTCGATACCGCCAAGGCCGTCTTCGACGTCGATAACTACAAGGAATTCCTTTCGCTGCAGTGCGACACCGCCCTGCGCAACATCGTCCGTCTCTACCCCTACGATATAGCGCCCAACGTTGACACCACGGGCGACGGCGTCGCGGACGACGGCAGCCTGCGCGGCTCCAGCGAGGTCGTCGCCTCCCGGATCCGCAGCGAGATCCAGGACCGCGTCAGCCAGGCGGGCATCGAGATCATCGAGGCGCGCATCACCTACCTCGCATACGCGCCGGAGATCGCGGCGGTCATGCTACAGCGCCAACAGGCTTCCGCCATCATCGACGCGCGGAAGATGATCGTGGACGGTGCGGTCGGCATGGTGGAGATGGCCCTGGAGCGGCTTTCCGAAAACCAGGTCGTCACGCTGGATGAAGAACGGAAGGCCGCCATGGTCTCCAATCTGCTCGTCGTGCTCTGCGGCAACCACGACGCCCAGCCGGTTGTCAATTCCGGCAGCCTGTACTGAGCCATGGACGACAAGCAGAAGAAGCAGGTCCCCCTGCGCCTCTCTCCAAAGCTTTACGCAGCCATCGCCGCCTGGGCAGAGGATGACTTCCGCTCCGTCAATGGGCAGATCGAATACCTGCTCAGCGAATGCGTCAGGCAGCGCAAGAAAAACGGCAAGTATGTGGGTGAAGAGATCGATATGCCCCCCGAGCTGGACATCCACTGAAGCGGTTACCGTTGCGGTGAATTCAGAGAAAGTTCGGCGGCTCCTCCATGGACACTGGCAAGGGCATCGGCATCGTCGTCAACAACCCGGAGTTTGCGGACATCCGTTCTCTGGAGGGCGTCGCACCGACGCACCGGCGCACGGTCTTTACCATTGCCGTGCCCACGACGGGCGGAACAGGCGCCGAGTCCACCATCAACTACGTCATCACGGATGTCGAGAAAAAGCGCAAATTCGTCTGCGTGGATCCCATCGACATCCCGGACATCGCCATCGTCGACCCGGATATGATGTCCTCCATGCCCAAGGGCCTTACCGCCTCGACCGGTATGGACACGCTGACGCACGCCATCGAAGGCTACACCACCGCAGCCGCGTGGGAGCTTTCCGACTGCCTCAACCTGGAGGCCATCCGCCTCATCGGCGCCAATCTGCGCAAGGCCGCCGTGGACGCGGCGCGCCAGCTGTCTGTCGACGTGGGCATCCCGGTCAAGCTGGACAAGCTGAAGGAAGCGGATCTCCCCTTCCTGTGCGAATCCGCCGCAGCCGACGCCTGCGCACCCGGCAATCCCCGTCCCGCTTCCCTCGCCCAGTTCGAGGAGATGTTCCGCAAGCTGATGTAATCCCCGTTTTCCCTCAGGGCCGCGGTTTTGCCGCGGCCTTTTTATTCCTCAAAAAATGGTCTCCCGGGATCCATATCCGTCCCTGATCCCAGAAAAGTCTTCCTTTTACACGGATGATTATGCTATAATTGGGGTGGTTCCACTATTGTTTCAACCTAGCGACGAGACTGGAGGAATGTCAAGATGAAAAGGATTCTCGCAGTGCTCCTGGCCGCGCTTTTCGCGCTGAGCCTGAGCCAGGCCCTGGCGGATTACACCGCCGACGACTACGCTGCCGAGGCGGTCGCCATCCCGACCAGCTTTGCAGGAAAGACCGTTATCCTGCACAGCAACGATGTGCACGGCGCGCTGACTGGCTATGCCTATATGTCTGAACTGCGGCAAAACCTCGAAGCACAAGGGGCCGAGGTCATCGTTGTTGATGCCGGCGACTTCAGCCAGGGCACGCCCTACGTCAGCTCCTACAAGGGTGCCAGCGCCGTGGATATGATGAACGCTGCCGGCTATGACGTCGTCACCCTCGGCAACCACGAATTTGACTTCGGTTATGCGCAGCTGATGGAAAACCTGGCCGACGCTGAGTTTACCGTCATCTGCGCCGACGTCGTCCTGAACGAATCCGGCGAAGCTATCCTCGACCCTGCTGTGCTGATGGAAACCGAAAGCGGCCTCAAGATCGGCTTCTTCGGCATGGAGACGCCTGAAACCGCGACAAAGGTAAACCCCGGTCTCATCACCGAAATCAACTTTGCCACGTTCGGCGACTTCTACGCCAGCGCCCAGAAAGCCGTCGACGCGCTGAAGGCGGAAGAAGCCGATCTCATCATCGGCCTGGTTCACCTTGGCGTGGATGAGGAGTCCAAGGCCAATGGCTACCGCTCCATCGATCTGCTGGAGCACGTCTCCGGCATCGACTTCCTCATCGACGGCCACAGCCACACCGTGATGACCGCCGGCGAGCACGGCGAGCCCATCCAGTCCACCGGCACGAAGTTCGCCAACATCGGCGTCATCGTCATCGATAATGAGACGAAGACCATCGAGAACAACTTCCTCCTCAGCACGGAAGGCCTGGCCATGGATGAGGCGGTCGCCGCAAAGGCGCAGGCCTACATCGACGAAGTGGATGCCAAATACGGTACCGTCTTTGCCAAGACCGAAGTGCTGCTCAACGGCGAGAGAGACCCGGGCAACCGCACCGAAGAGACCAACCTGGGCGACCTCATCACCGACGCTATGGTCTGGTACGTCGTGAAGGAAGGCGGCACCGAGCAGGATGAGCCGCATGAGATCGTCGGCATCACCAACGGCGGCGGCATCCGTGCCACGATCCAGCCCGGCGACATCACCATGAAGGATATCAACACCGTGCTGCCCTTCGGCAACACCGTCGCAGTCGTCTATGTGACAGGTGCAGAACTCCTTGAGGCGCTGGAAGCTTCCACCTTCTCCACCCCCGAAGCCATCGGCGGTTACCCGCAGACATCCGGCATCGTCTGGACGCTGGATACCACCAAGGCTTTCGACCAGGGTGACCTTTACCAGCTGAACGGCAAGGACACCACCTACTATGGACCCAAGTCCATCCAGCGCGTCACCATCGAGAGCATCAACGGCAAGCCGTTCAATCCTGAAGAGGTGTACGCCGTCGTGACCAACAACTTCTGCGCCGTCGGCGGCGATACCTATAACGTCTTCGGCCGCGCGTACGCAGCCGGTACGACGTTTGACACGGGCATCCCGATGGATGAAGCCGTGATGGCCTACATCACCGAAGTGCTGGGCGGCGATATCACTGCCGAGCAGTACGGCGAGCCTGCGGGCCGTGAAACCCAGATCCGCAGCGAGGTGACCGAGGAAGCCGCTGAGGCTCCCGCCGCCTGATTTTCCACATGATACGGCCCCTGCCGCAAGGCAGGGGCCTTTTTTATGCCCTTTTACTCGCCGCAGACCGGCGTATCCAGATCGGTGGCCAGAAACCGCTCCTTCTCCCTGCAAAAGCCTTCGTCGATCTCCGAAAGCCTTCCCTCTCCCCGCACCAGCGGATCGATATAGCGCCGTTTGGCGGGGATACGTCTGCGGCCGGGATGGTCGGCCGCCTCAGGCGCGGGCAGCATGTGCTTCAGCCTGCGGTAGGCAGCCCAAGCTGCCGCCGTTTCTTCATCCGCCTCCAACCTTGCGATGACCTCCGGTTCCGTCAGCAGAAGCATCGCTTCCGTCAGCACACCCTTTTTGATTGCCAGGGAAAGCACTTCCGAAAGGCGCTGCATCGCGTAGCGGTCTTCCGGTGAAATGTAGATGCGCGAGCACTTCAGCGCGTCCGTCGCAAACGCCAGGGCCGTTTCCCTGTTTAAAAAAGCCAGCTCCGGCAGGCCGTCCTCCGCCTTCACAACGGTAAGATCCTCCCAGTAGGGCCGGATCTCCTCCGGCCTGCGGAAGCCGAAGTTGCAGAGATTGCCCAGCGTGTACTCCAGCCTGTCGCAGGAGAGACGCGGCGAGTCGTTGTCCGCAACAGGGTACCGGTGATAGTCCTTCACCTCGTCGACGGAAAGGCCTGTTTTCTCCAGCAGTGACAGGATTTCCGCAGAACCCCTGATGATGCGCTCCGTCGGTCCCTCCGTGGATTCCTGCACGAGATAGTCCCCGTTCAGAAAGTCCACGGTGTGCGCAAAGACCGGCGTCGCCACGTCATGAAACAGACCGGCAACCGTCTCCCGCAGGCTCCCCGTATACCGCCAGATCAGGGCGGCCACGCCGATGCTGTGCTCGTAGCGCGAGTAAGGCGCCAGCGCCCTAAAGCGCGGAAAATCCGTGTATTCGCAGCCGCAGTTCATGCCCACCTGCCTAAGGCGCAGCATCGGCGGCGTATGGCCCAGCCGCCGCACTGTTTCCGGCAGGCCGGCCTCGTTCAGTCCGTAAGGGATCATGACCGTCCTCTCTTTGCAGGCCTCACGCCGTCATTTCCGGGCTTGAGCCGGTGTCATCCTCGAGAGCAGCAGGGCACCCGTCTCATGCATGGCACTGCGGTCGTGCCCGCGCAGCATCACCGCAGCCTCCGGCCTCAGGCGCTCCGTTTCAGGCCATCCCCCGCCTGTGAAGTCCGGAAGGCGCAGCGCCTCCAGGAACAGCTGCTCTCCGTGCCGGCTCCACCTCTCCGTCCTTGGGCAGCGCAGCAGCCGGATGGCATAGGACAGTTCAGCCGTCATCCGGCCGTCCGGGAGTAGGAGCTTATCCGAAACCGTCTGCTCCGCCGCCTTCGCGATTTCAAGCATCCGCTCCTGCGTGGGTGAGATCCACAGCAGGCCTCCGTTCACCCGGCACTCCAGAGCCGCCTTTGCAAGAAGCCGCTGCGCTTCATCGGCCTCTCCTCCGGACGCCCGGCGCAGTGCGTCCGTCACCAGCAGCGCGCCGCCTGGTGCGGCAATGCGCACAAATCCCTGCAGCGCCGCGGATCGCAGCAGCCCCCTCACTTCGTCCCGGAGAGCCGACGCACTCAGAGCCGCCACTGCAGTTCCATCCTCGCTCTGTTGGACAGCGCGCCGTTTACATACAGGTCATAATCCAGCAGCACTTCTCCCCTGTCTTCCGCTGCTGTGAAGAGCAGGCTGCGCGTCCTCACCGCCATGTCCAGCGCGCCGTAAGGCGTCATGTATTCGCCTTCCAGCCTCTCTCCGGCGGCAAAGCGAAGATGCCCGCAGGTTTCGCCCCGCCGCACCATTTCGGCCCTGCCGCTCTTAAGATGCAGCTCGATATCGTCCCGCTGCCCTTCCCTGGTTTCCTTCCAGCAGAGACGGATTTCGTCCGCCGCCGGTTTCAGCAGGCTGCAATTGCCTGCATGTTTTTCTTCATAAGACCCGCCTTCAGGCGGCGTGAAACGCGTTATGACGCGCAGCCGGCCCGTCCGGGCTTCCGTTTCCCCTGTCATGGTTCTCCCTCCATCCGTCACAGCGGAAGGTGCGCGTGCTGACTGCGGGGAGCCGGGATCAGGCCCAGCAGGCTCATCTCCGCAAGCAGCACGAGGCCGGAGGTCAGCGCCGGCCTCACCAGGATCTCCTCCGTCACCGGATAGCAGCATCCGGCCGCGGTCGCAAACAGCAGGATGCACGCCGGAAGCCGCAGCTCCGGCTCCGACAGCGCTGCCAGGAGGCACAGGCAGTCCACGGAAAGCCACAGCGCCATCGTGCTGCCCGGCGCCGACCACAGTGCAAGCACGGCGACAGCCAGCCACAGGCGCAGGCCCTCTGTTTTCTTCCCTGCCCAGGCTGATCCGCCCGCGTAAACGGCCAGCCCTGCCAGCGCCAGTCCGCGCATCAGCGCGAGGAAGTGCTCCTGCGTATAGAAGGGAGAGGCCAGCATTTCGGGATCCAGCTGCGGCACGCGGCGCAGCAGGAAGAACTCCGGCATCTCCTCCATAGCGGAGCGCGGGAAGAGCGCCGTCAGGTTCGGCGAGCCGGAAGCGTAAACCGGCGCGCCCAGCAGCGCGGCAAAGGGGCTCCCCAGCGCTTCCGCCGGGCCCATACCGGCCAGCGCCGCGGGCATCTGGCACAGCAGCATGACGCCCACCGCAATGAGCGCATAAAGACGCGCCTTTTTGTGCGCATTCATCCCGAACGGTTCCCGTCCGGCCCGTTCCCTGCGCACAATTGCCCACGGCAGAAACAGCAGGCAGACGCCGGACAGCGCGCAGGCCGCTCCCATGCAGACGGCGCTCCGCCAGTCCTTGCGCTCCGTCGTCAGCGCTAGAGCGAGCAGCAGGACCGCAGCCACCTCCATCTGTGCCGCACAGGCGGCGCTGAGGAAGCCCTGCGGCAGGATCAGGGTCAGCAGCAGCAGCGCATCCGCGCGCGCGCCGTTCATTCCCTTCCGTTCCGCCTCCTTTACGGTGAGGAGGCACAGCGCCTCAAAGCAGAAAATGGAAAACAGCTTGACCGGGTACATGTCGTACACGGGGCCGCGGGTCAGCGCAAAAATCAGCGTCAGCAGCGCCGCGGAGCAGCCGCTTTTATTTACCGCCGCGGCACCCAGCCCGCCGGCGTCCATCGCGCGCACGATCGGCTGGATCTGCTGCTGATAGGCGAAGGTCTTCTGGTTGATGGCAAAAAGGCCGATGACAAAAGCAGCCGCAAGCAGCCCCTGGCGCAGCAGCAGCCTTGCGCACGGGCCTTTGAAGCACCACGCGGCGATCCCTAGCAGGAGAAGCTGCGCGGCAGCGCTCTCCGCAAGGAAGATCAGACGGTTGTCCCACCCGCCGATATCGTTAAGATTGCCGAGCGGGCCGGAAGTGACATTCCAAAGAAACGTAAGCGCTGAAACCAGTACGGCAAAGGCGATGCCGACCGCGCGCGTATGCGCCGTCAGCTTTGCGGCAAGCCTCTTTCCCATCTGCATCATACTGTGCCTCCTTCCGCCCGCAGGCTGCGGTTTTCCCGCATCCCCTGCAGGAGATCGCGCGCCGTGATGACAAGCGCGCACAGCATCATGAGCGCCAGTACACGCTCATCCACCGGCCGCTGGCGCGTCAGGAAGGTCATATAGCTGCCGAGAGAAGCGCCGATGACCAGCACCGGCATAAAGCGTCTGTCCTCCCGCTCCGCCGCGTACAGCAGGGACAGCATATCCGCCAGGAAGAAATACCGGTCGTGGATCTTGGGCAGCACAAACGGCAGGAAAATAGCGAAGAACAGCGCAAGATTGAGCGTCATCCCGGGCCGAAGCTCCTTTCTGTGCACGAGCCAGTAGGCAACGGCGGCCAGCGTAAGCAGCGCAGCCGCGATGAGCGCAGCCTGCTGCAGCGTCGGGAAGAGGTCCTCCGTCAGGTAGGCGTTTGTCCCGTCCCATTCAATGCCGCGGATGAACCGCATCCACGTGTATTCCTGACTGGAGGCAAACTCCAGCATCGGGAAGAAGACGTAGAGGTTCGGCGCGTTGTAGGTCAGCCGGTGATAATACTGGCCCATCGACTGCCCGGCGTAGACGGAGAGCGCATCCGCAAAGCCCCTCCCCGCCAACAGCGCCGGGATCATCGTGATGAGGTAGGCGGCAAAGAAGGCCAGCGCGTGCTTCGGTTTGAAGCGCCCGTCCAGAAGCCCCATGAGCACCACCGGGAAAAAGAAGATGGTCTGCAGCTTGAAGGCGAAGGCAAAGGCCAGCGCGGCGGCGCTGCGCCACGGTCTCCCTTCCTGCAGCTCATACAGGGAGAGGATCACCGCAAACGCATACACCGTGTCGCATTGCCCCCAGCACGAGCCGTCCAGCAGGACGGTCGGCAGCAGCGGCACGATGAGCAGCACCGGCAGCGCCGCCCGCTTGCCCGCCGCGCTTTCAGCGGCGAGCATCATCACCAGCGCCAGCGCGTAATCGAAGGCGACGGAGAGCAGCTTGATGGCGTACAGATCGTAGACCGGCAGCCTGGAGATGAGAAGCAGCGCATACTGGTAAAGCAGGTTGTAATCCCCCACGTTCTCCGCCAGCGCCCGGACGCCCGTCTCCCTGAAGTACTGCACCCACTTGCAGAGGAAGCTGTCGTAATCGGCTGAGGCGAAATCCAGCATCGCGGCGCGCGCAAGCACGGACAGGCCCAGCACGACCCCGGCAAGGCACAGCGTCTTTCGGTCCGGCCGCTGCCGGCGGGCAAAAAAGGCCACCGTGAGCGCATACACTGCGCACAGGTACAGGCAGATCCCCGCCTTGTCCCCCGGTCCCGAAAGATGCCCCAGGGAGCCCGCCGGTCCCAGCCAAAGCGCCGCAAACAGCAGGAGGGTCATTCCCCCTGTCCACGCGGCATCCGTCCACAGCCGTTTTTCCATAGTTCCTCCGGGCAGCGATGCCCGCTGCCGTTACCAATGGCTGCGCGTGTCATCCGAAGACACGCCACGGCCCATACAATTACTTTTCCGCTTTTTTCAGGAAGGAAAGCATCACGTAGCCTTCCGCCGCGTCCGTCCGTACGTGCGCCCACTGGCCGTCCGCGCTGACCTCCAGCACCGCCAGAGGCTGGTGTGCATACAGCCGCATCAGGATCTCGGCAGAGACCGACGGCGCACCGCGCAGGTTCAGCGAACTGTCCTCGTCGATCCCCTCGACAGAAGCCAGATAGGCCCCCTTCGGCAGCGGCGATGTCACCGGCATCAGGGTCGGCCGGGGCGTCGGCGATGCGGAGGGCACGGGCGACGATGCGAGGTAAGGCGGCGGTGTTATAGCCGCAGCCGCCGTATAGGCTACGCGCTTCAGCTCCAGCCCGGGATAGTAGAAATCCATGATCTCCACGAAGCTCTTTCCCTCTTTGGCAGCCATCTGCTGCGCGCCGCGCTGGCTCATGCCCACGCCGTGCCCGTAGCGCCTGGACTCCAGATAAAAGGCTTCCTTCGTCTCCACCAGGGTGATCATCTCGTTGTCCATCCCGCCGTTCATGCGAAGCCCCAGCGCGGCCGAGAGCTCCGGGAACAGCGGCAGGGTCACCGCAAGGGGCTCCGGCTGCTTCTCCCAGTCGCCGTAGGCGAACTGCGCAGCCTGGTCTTGCGCGGTTTCCCCGTCCTTCAACTCGATCACCTTGCGCGCAGACCAGGTCACCTGTACGTCCAGCTTCGTATAAAGGCGGGAGGGCTCTGCAAACCGTGGCTCCTTCAGCTGCAGGGAGACGACGCTCTCCACCTTGAAAGCGTCCTCCCTTCCTTCGTAGCCGCGCTTTTTCAGTTCGCCGAAGGCCTGCTGCGCGATCAGCCGCTCAAGCGTCCCGTCCAGATTTCCGGCGTCCTTGCGCACGGCGGCACGCCGCACGGGGCTTTCCGGGTTTGCCAGATCATACGGGTCGTCCGCGACCCTGTAGCAGCCGTAATGGGCGTCCAGCTTCCAAAGGTGTTCCGGCAGGTCCGTCTGTCCGCCGTTGCTGGCGCCGTACCAGCACTGGGCCAGCTTTCCATTCCACGTGCCGACGATCCCCTCCGTCTGCTTAACCGCGAGCGCCACATTTTTATAGCCGTCGTTAATGCCGCGGAAAACCTGGTCGTTCGTCGTATCCACCAGGTCATAACGCCGCTCCGGCGTCAGGTGGGACAGCGCGTAGGTGCGGGCGCAGACAGCCTGCGCCTTGAGCGCCTCCAGCGGGAAGCTGTCGTTCATCTCATAAGCCACGCAGCCGGGCAGGTATTCTTCAACCGGGAGCGTCAGGATGGCGCGCAGGGTCTTGTCCTCGATATAAACCGTCAGATTTCCGGGATAGCGGTTACCGCCCTCCGTAAAGCGCAGGCCTTCCCCGTCATGGCGGTAAAAGATGATCTCCTGCCCCATATCCACGTGCAGTTCTCCGGCGAAAAGGACGATCCGCCCCTCCCGCAGCTCCAGGCTGACGCAGCTTTGGGCAGGCAGATACACGCGCGCGTCCCCCTGCGCGGTATAACTGCCGGAAAGCAGCAGATCTGCCCGTTCACTCAGCCCCAGCCGAGACAGCAGCACGCGGACCTCCGGCATGGTTTCCGTTCCCTCCGCCGAAGCCGCGGCAGCCATGATCACCGCCAGAAGCACAAAGAGCACAAATAGCAGCCTGCGCATCCTTATCCCTCTTTCCGTTTCCGATTTGGATTAAGTATAACACGGATCGCCCGAAACAGGAAGAGCTGCCCCGGCCTTTCAACTGGCATGCTTCAAAAAGAAAAAACTGGCCCTTTACAGCATGCCAGATTGCACTATAATAGGGTCATTCCAAGAAGAAAGAAGGTCCTGGCATGACTGCTGAACGTCCAAGCGACCGGAGCGCCGCACGCATCAGTCTCATCGGCATGATGGCCGCCATCGTCTTTGTCGGCAATTATCTCCGCATACCCTTTATGGATACGAAACTGACCGTCGCCAATGCGCTCTGCGTCCTGTCCGGCCTGCTGTTCGGCCCCGCAGGCGGTTTTCTCGCGGCGGGCATCGGCTCCTTCTTTTATGATATCGTGACCGGTTACGGCGCGGAGAGCCTCATCACCTTTGTCAGCAAAGGCGCCATCGGCCTCATCGCCGGGCTGGCCGGTTACCGCGCTGCACACGCAGAGCATTTCGGCAGGGCGGAGGTGCTCCGCGTGGTGTGCGCGGCCGTCCTGGGAGCTTTCGCGTATGTCGCGCTTTACATGCTGAAAACGTTTGTCTTCGGCCTCACGGTCAACGGCCTCACACAGGAAGCTACCCTGCTCAAAATGGCCGCCAAGCTGCCCGGCAGCGCCATCAACGCCGTGTTCGCTTCCATTGCCGGGCCGATCCTCTTTTCAGCGCTCCGCCCCGCCCTCACTCACGCAGGTCTTTTTGACCGGGTGTAGCGTCCAGCGCGTCTCCCCACTCTGCCTTCCTGGCCCGCTTCCAAAGCGGGTCTTTTTTGGTTATGCCGGCGCGCGTCAGTCCTTCCTTCGTGCACAGCGCCAGCGTGATCCGTCCCTTGGCGGTCTCCGGATGCCGCAGGATGCGGGCAGCGCACGCCTTGCCCTTCTCCCTCGTCAATGCCGCAAAGCAGAACTTCTCGTCCTCAAAAGGCGCGTCTCCGCCTTTCAGCTGCTTCATCAGCCGGGTACGCTCCACCCGCACGGAGAAGTGACACCAGTCATCCGGCCCCATGGGGCACCCGCCGTCCCCCGGGCAGGGGGCCGCGACCGCGGCGCCCTTCTTGACAAGCAGGTTCCGCGCCTCCCGCAGGACGGCAAAGCCCTGCGGCGTTCCGGGTTCCACCAGCAGCAGCATCTGCTGCGCCGCATCCCACAGGCGCAAAGCCGCGCTCCCGCGGTCCGCCGGCGCCAGTTCGCCCAGCATGTAGCCTTCGCACACCAGCTCCGCCGGCGGAACATTTCCGCGGAGGATGTCAAAGCTTTCCCATTCGGCCGGTACTCCGGCCATTTCCGTGATGCGGCTGCCCAGGCTCCGCATCGCCTCCTCCCGCTCCAGGCAGAGTGTCCGCTCCTGTCCCAGCAGCGAGTAAGCCGCCAGCGCCGCGGCCCCCGTTCCCGCGCCGCAGTCCGTCACAGTGCGCGGCCGGCAGGCAGACTGCTCCAGCGCCAGGCTGAGCGCCCGCTGGACCGCCGCGAAGGTCGCGGGCATCCTCGCGCAGGCATAGGAAAGCGCATCCGTCCTTGTGACGGCCAGTCTCCTGCCCTGCCCCGTCTTTTCCCGGTAGGCCAGGCTCAGCGCCGCAGCGTTGTCCCGGAGCGCCGTCTCCCCGTCCGCAAGCGCCTCGATCTCCCGCCGCAGCTGCGCGCTCATCCCCGGCATGCGTCTCTCTCCTTTTAAAAAGGCTGCATTCGAGCAGCCTTTTCATCTTTGGTTTCAGTACGCTGCGTTCCATTCGGTCGGATAGTCCGCCACGGAACGCACGCCCAGCTTCGCGTACTGCTTTTCGAACTTTCCGCCGAGCTCCTTCAGCTTCTCTACGACATCTTCCGCTCCCGCCGCGTCCTTCGGCGTCGGCTTGAAGTCGTTCACCTTCTCCTGTGAGGAAATGGAGCACGGCACGATGCGGAAACCCTCGCTGACCGCCGTCCCGTCGGGGAGCACCCGGAAGCGCTGCTGATAGATGAAGGTATCCATATCGTCCGGGCGCAGGTTCCCTGCAAAGGAGAAATTTCCCAGCGAGTAACAGATGTATTTCCCGTTGTACTCCTCGATGGGATTCATGCGGTGGGAATGGTGCCCCAGCACGAGATCCGCGCCGGCATCGATCGTCGCCCGTCCCAGCGGCACCTGGCGCTCGTTGGGCACATAATCCTTCTCCTCTCCCCAGTGATAGGAGACGACGACGATCGCGCAGTCGAGCGCGCGCAGGGACGCGATATCTTCCTCGATGTGGTCGTAGATATACGCGTAGTTGCCGTTAAAAGTCTGGTAGGCGAGCATGCCGATGCGCACGCCCGTCTCCGTCATAAAGACAGCCGGCCCCAGATGCCCGCTGTAGAGTACCCCGGCTCCCTCAAGTGCCTCACAGGTGTCCGCATAGCCCTTCTGTCCGTGATCCATGACGTGGTTGTTTTCCAGCGAAACCGCCTCCACGGAGGAGTTCGAGACCACCTGTACATACGACGGCGGGGCCGCAAAGCTGTAGGTGTTCTTCGTGGCGCTCTTCGTGTCCGTCAGCGTGCCTTCGAAGTTGATGAGGGTAAGGTCGTCCGCCTCAAAGATGTCCTTCACGTTGGACAGTGGGAAATCAAGGCCGAGCGGTTCCTGCTCCAGCTGCTTGTCAAAGATGTTCTTTCCCTTCTTGCGCCGGTCGCCGCCGATCGTCACGTCGCCCGTCGCGGACAGGGTGACGATGACGGAGCCGTCCTCCTGCAACCGCCAGTCCGTGCCGTCCGCCCGCAGGTTCCATGTCTCCGCCGACGGGAGCAGCTCTGCTGCCGGCGGCTCTGCATCCCCGAACAAAGACAGATCCAGCTGCTCCGCTGCCGCCGTCCCCGCAAACAGAAGGGTCAAAAGTACAAGTACCGCCGCATTCCGGCGTTTCCGTCCGTTTCGCATCAGTCCGTCTCCTCCGGATTCGTATCCAGCAGCTCATGGAAGCGCTGCCGGTTGGTTTTCCACCTCACGTTGAGAGCGGATCCGCTACCCGCCAGCGAGGTATAGGAATAGGTTCCGTTCTGCGGCACGCGGAACTCCACAAAATCCGCGCCGCCGGTGAGCAGGCCGTAGCCGCTCTTCATCGCTCCCAGGATAGCCGGGATGGAGAGGCTCATCTTCATGCCGGAGGAGACATCGTTATAAATGCCGATCAATTCCAGCAGCGAGAGATCACGGCACTTGGCCACCAGCTGTCCCACGACCTTGCGCTGGCGCTCCGTGCGCGAAAAATCGCCGGAACCCGACTGCCTGTCGCGCATGTAGGCCAGCGCGATGCGCCCCGTCATGTGGACCAGGCCCGGCCCTTTGGGCATGTTCTCGTCCTTGCCCAGCAGGATCTTGCGGATCGAAATGTACTCGTTTTCGTCGATCACCAGGTCAACGCCGCCCAACGCGTCGATGACCGGTTTTACGTTCTCGAAATTCACCAGAACGCAGCCCTCGATCTTAATGTCCAGCTCCCGCTCGATGCATGCCTCAAGGCCTTCAAAGCCGAAATACTTGTAGAGCAGGTTCGCCTTCGTCGGCGTGTCCTTCGGACTCGTGATCATGCTGTCCCGGAGGATGGAGGTCATGATGACGCGGTTATACTTCTCGTCCAGCGTCAGCAGGACGATGGTGTCCGTGCGCGCATCGTCGACGACGCTGTCGGCGTAGCCGTCCTCCCCCAGCAGAAGATAGTGCCGGGCTCGCGTATTCTCCGCCAAGGCCGCCGCGCACAGCAGCATCAGCAGAACGAGGCAAAGGAACAACCGTCTTTTCATCGCGGGGTATCCTCCTTTATGGGTTTTGCCCGGTGCCGGACTTTTCCGTTTCGCAGAGCACCAGCGCCAGAAAGATCACGGCAAAGCCTGCGCCCATCACAGGCGTTACGCGCTCGCCGAGGAAGAGAACGCCGGCCAGCGCGCCGAAGACCGATTCCGTCGAGAGGATGAGGGCCGCATGCTCCCCCGGAGCCATGCTCTGGCCCAGGTTCTGCAGGCTCATGCCGATCGTCGTGGAGAAGACTGCCAGGTAGCCGATGCCCAGCACGGCGCCGCGGTCCGGCCTGACCGGCAGATTCCGCTCAAAGGCAAGCGTCCACATGAGCGCCGTCAGCGAGCAGAAGGCGAACTGCAGCACGATGAGCGCGTACACGTTGGTCTCCTTCTGGCAGCGCTCCACCGCGATGATGTGCGCCGCGAAAAAGACGCCGCACACGAGGGTCAGCGCATCTCCGCGGTTCAGGCCGCCCTGCTCGCCGCCCAGCGAGAGCAGCGCGATGCCGCAGAGCATGAGGAGCGCCGCCGGCATCACCCGCCTGCCGAGCCGCCGCCCGAAAAACAGCCTGAGCGCGATCGGCACAAACAGCACGTACGTCGTCGTGAGAAACGCGTTTTTTCCGGCCGTGGTGAGGGCCAGCCCTTCCGTCTGCACGAGATAAGCCATGACCAGCAGAAAGCCGACCAGCGCGCCGCGGCGCACATCCGAAGCCCGCAATCCTTTGAGATGCCTGCGAAACAGCACCGCGGTGATGCAGGCGCTGATGAAATGCCGGATGCACACGATCAGCCCCGGTGGTATCCTCTGCAGCGTATCCTTGACGACCGCAAACGCTACGCCCCAGATGAGGGTGGTAAGAAGCAAAAGGCCGTCCGCGGCCCAGGTCCTGCGCGTCATATTCATCCTCCGTCCGATGGGCATCATTATAGCACATGCAGCCTGTTTGGGAAAGAAATGCTTTACAGGACGGGCAATTTAGTGTATTATCGTATCCGGAATATTGTAAGTATCCTTCGTGAAGATACGAAAGGACAGCCGCAAGGCAGATAGCAAAGGAGTGCATGGTTATGGACATCAAAATTCCGAACCTGATCCTTCCCGGCGAGGAAGAGGTCAAAGAAGCCAAAGAAGAAGTGATGGAAGCCGCTGACAACGCCGCCCAGGCTGTGGCCGACAAGGCGCAGGAAGCGACCGACGCCGCCGTCTCCGCCGTGGAGTCGGTATCCGACAACGTGAGCGCCGTCGCGGACCGCATCGCCGAGTCCGTGCAGAGCGTCGCCGCCGCCGTGCAGGAGGCGCCTGAAGCAGCCGCCCAGAAGATGGAAGCTGTCTCCGAGGAAGACGATTCCCTCAACTTCAACAACCTCTCTCCCGAAGAGCAGGCTGCGGTGCTCGCCTTTGTGGACCGCATCGACATCCATGACAGCGAGACCGTGCTCAAGTACGGCAACGCCGCGCAGGTAAAGATCTCCCAGTTTGCGGATCAGATCCTGGAAGACGTCAAGACCAAGGACACCGGCGCCGTTTCCGACATGCTGGCCAACCTCGTCGCCGAGCTCAAGGGCTTCGATGTGGATGAGGGCAAGAAGGGCGGCCTTCTCAGCGGCCTCAAGAACCTCTTCGACAAGAACAGCGGCAGCCTGACCGCCCTCAAGGCCAAGTTTGAGAAGGTCGAGACCAACATCACCGGCATCATCGATACCCTGAAGGGCCATCAGAGCCAGCTGATCTCCGACGCGCAGATGCTGGACGGCCTCTACGAGCAGAACGAGCAGTTCTATCATGAGCTGACGCTCTACATCATCGCCGGCGAACTCAAGCTGAAGAGGCTGCGCGAGGAGGAGCTCCCGCCGCTGCTGGCCAAAGCGCAGGAGACCGCCGATCCCGCCGACGCCCAGGTCGCCAACGACTTTGCGCAGCTGATCGACCGCTTCGACAAGCGCGTTTACGACCTCAAGCTGACCCGCATGGTCAGCGTGCAGATGGGCCCGCAGATCCGTCTCATGCAGACGAACGACAACGTCCTGGCGGAGCGCATCCAGTCCACCATCGTGAACACCATCCCGCTGTGGAAGAACCAGATGGTCATCGCGCTGGGCATGGAGCACGCGGAGGAAGCGCTCAAGGCGCAGAAGGCCGTCACCGACATGACCAACGATCTGCTCAAGAGCAACGCCGAGCGCCTCAAGACCGGCACGATCGAGACCGCCCGCGAGGCCGAGCGCGGCATCATCGACATGGAAACCATCCGCGTCGCCAACACCTCCCTCATCGAGACCCTCACCGAGGTGCAGAAGATCCAGCGCGAAGGTCAGCAGAAGCGCGCGGAAGCTTCCATCGAGCTGGGCCGCCTGGAGAAGGAACTCCGCGACAAGGTGCTGGAGATCGTCCAGTAATCCCCTTCCCTGTACAGTCTATAAAATCTCCCCTGCCTCTGCAGGGGAGATTTTATATCGAATAAGAGTCTTCTCGGTCAGGCCGGGCGCATCGATCCCCGAAAGATTGCCGCGTTACAGTTTCTCCCGGATCATGCCGATCAGCCGGTCATACTCTTCCTGCGGAAGCGTAACTGCCTGGGGATTCATGGCGAACACGCCGCCCCATTCAAATCCGTCTTTATATTTCGGCACCAGATGGAAGTGGAGATGGTGCATCGTATCGCCGTAAGCGCCGAAATTGATCTTGTCCGGATGGAACAGCTCGTGAAGGATCTCCGCCACGTGGCTGACATCATCCATATACTGCTTGCGTTCTTCCTCAGTCAGCAGGGTGATGTCATCAACATGCTTTTTGCAGGCAACGATCACACGGCCGCGGTGGCTCTGTTCCTTAAACAGGATCACCTTGGACATCGGCAGTTCTCCGATCTTGATCCCGAACGCGTCAAGCAGCGTTCCCTCCGAGCAGTAAGAGCAGTTTTTCATTTCTTCTGTCATCATGCAACCCTTCCTTTCGACAACTCAAGATGATCCGTCTTTTCAGACAGGCAGCAGTGCTGTGCGTTCATGGCACTGTGGGCCTGAATGAAGAGACGTATTCCCTGATCGGTTTCCGGGTTCGATTATAACACATTCTCTGCTCCCCGGCATTAAAAACTCTCCCGTAAAAGTCTTGAGAAATCAGGGCTTTTTATTCTCTTCCCCCTTTCGGGTAAAAACAATGACGCAGCGGCAGCTCTCCCGATGCTGACAGGCTGCTTCACATAACCGTTCACAGATTTGTTTTTTTAATCCAGTTTTAAGCTTTTTATGCTAAACTGCGTACATGATATCGTGCAGCGGAAGCGTAAGACCGGATATCGGAATCAATGAAGGAGGATGTCCCCTATGAAAAAGATCATTTCTGCAGTTCTCGCCCTTTCGCTGCTCTTTGCCGTCGGCGCTGCTTTTGCCGAAGGCCCCGCCGGGCGCGGTGGCAATCGCGGTCCCGGCGGCCCTGGCGGCATGCGCGGCGGTAACGGCGGCGGCACAGACAAATCCGGCGACACGGAGCTCCAGGCCATGATCGCCGACGTGGCTCCCAAGTTCCGGCTGCTGACTTATGAAGATGCCGAAACGGGCACCAGCCTGCAGTACCAGCTGTATATCCCCGAAAACTATGATGAAACCGGGAGCTACCCCCTGATTCAGTTCATCCCGGATTCCAGCGTTGTCGGGCGCAGCGCGGATTACGTCCTGAACCAGGGCTGGGGCGGTCTCATCTGGGCCGCCGAAGAAGAGCAGGCCAAGCACCCCGCCTTTGTGGTCGTGCCCGTTTTTACGGAAACCGTCGTGGATGACGATTTCAATCATTCCGGCCAGATCGACGTGGCTATGCGTCTGCTTCAGTCGCTGACGGAAACCTACGCCATCGACACCAGCCGGATCTACACGACCGGGCAGTCCATGGGCGGCATGACTTCGTTCCATCTGAGCATTGAATACCCGGGCTTCTTTGCCGCTTACCTGTTTGTCGGCAGCCAGTGGGATACCGGCCTGCTGAGCGGCCTGGAGCAGGAAAACTTCTTCTACATAGTTTCCGCCGGGGATCCCAAGGCGTCGGCCGGCCAGGCAGAGCTCCTTGCCCTGTTCGATGCGGACGGCGCTGCTTACAGCCATTCCGAGTGGAGCGCACAGGATGATGCCGAAACGCAAAAGGCGGCTGTCGCTGCCATGCTGGCGGAAGGCAGCAGCGCAAACTTTGTGACCTTCACTTTGGGGACGACGCTCGCGGAAGGACAGACGGCCGGAGGCGGCGCCGGTGAGCACATGACGTCGTTCGACTTCGCCTACAAGCTGGAAGCTGTCCGGGACTGGCTGTTTGAGCAGCGCAAGTGAGGCGCCGCATGCCGCCCGGGCGCTTGAGCGGCTGAGCCAATAAAGAATCACAAAGCCGGCGATGCTCTGCAGAAGGGCATCGCCGGTTTTGTCCTCAAGCCTGCCGGATCCGGCTGCTTTTCTCTGTTTGAGATTTTTAAAAAAGGTATTGACTCCTACGCAGCGTAATACTTTATCATGACAACATCACGAGCGAGGAGGTGCCCGCCATGCTGACAGTGCACGAGGTGAGCCGGCTGACAGGCGTGAGTATACGCACCCTGCAGTATTATGACAAAATCGGCCTTCTGCACCCCACTGAGCATACCGTCTCCGGCTACCGGCTGTATGACGATACAGCCCTGGAAAAGCTGCAGCAGATCCTGCTGTTCCGCGAGCTGGAGTTCCCCCTGAAGGACATCCGTCAGATCATCGACAGCCCCGGTTTTGACAAAGGCAAAGCGCTCGAGCAGCAGATCGCTTTGCTCATGCTGAAAAAGGAGCACATCGATAACCTGATCGATCTTGCCCGTGGATTAAAAGCGATGGGAGTGAAACATCTGATGGACTTTGAACCCTTTGATACCAGCAAGATCGACGAATATGCCGCCAGGGCCAAGGCATCCTGGGGGACCACACCCGAGTACAGGGAATACGCGGAAAAATCAAAAGGCAGAACGGCCGAGGACAATGCCCGGCTCAGCCGGCAGATGATGGAGATTTTTTCCGAATTCGGAAGCATCCTCGATGAGAATCCGGCCGGGGATACGGCACAGGCGCTGGTGAAAAAGCTGCAGGGCTTTATCACCGCTCACTTGTACACCTGTTCGGATGAAGTGCTGTACGGGCTGGGCATGATGTACGCCGGCGGCGGGGATTTCACGGCAGGCATAGACAAGCATGCCGGAGAAGGGACCGCAGAGTTTGTTTATCAGGCGATCAAGGCATACTGCAAAAAGTAAACCCGATCCCAAAGTGCGCCGCCCTCGCGGGCGGCGCTTTCCTGTCCCTCCGGATGTGATTCTTATGCCGCAGTTTCCCCGTCATTTGACCTCAACCAGCTCAATGTGGAAATTCAGTTCTTTTCCCGCCATCTCGTGGTTTGCGTCAAAGGTGATGGTCTTGTCGTCCTTCGCCGTGACCTTTGCCGGGAAAGGCTGTCCGAACTGGTTCTGCAGATAGATCCGCTGCCCCACGGACAGCGCCTCCGCTCCCGGAAGCCTTGCCAGCTCAACCGTAAACACGGCCTCGGGTCTCGGCTCCCCGTACGCTTCCGAGGGCATCAGGTGGATATCCACCGTCTGTCCCACCTCCATGTCCGCAACTGCAGCGTCAAAGCCGCTGATCATCTGTCCCGCGCCGCAGACGAACTCCAGCGGCTCTCCCCGGTCATAGGAAGAGTCGAACTGTGTGCCGTCATTGAAGGTCCCGCGGTAATGGGTGCGACAGGTTTTCCCGATGTTCTTCCCCTTCATTTCGGGCTTTGAAGAACAGCCTCCGCGGCTATCCTCCCCATGATCGGCGCAGCTGTGCTCGCCGCAGGAATGGCCCTCGCCGTGGTGATCGCAGTTCGCCCCCGTGTTTTTCAGTTCGCCGCGCAGGTACGCCGCAACCGCCTCATCCGCGTCTCCGGACGCTCCGGCGCACAGCTCGATCCCTTTCTCGGCAAGAGCCGCCTGTGCCCCGCCGCCGATCCCTCCGCAGATCAGCACGTCGATCCCCTGTCCCGACAGCAGCCCTGCCAGTGCGCCGTGCCCCGTTCCGTTGGAGCCGACGATGGAAGAAGCGACGACCTTTCCGTCCTGAACCTCATAAACTTTAAACGTTTCTGTATGTCCGAAATGCTGAAAGACGTTCCCGTCTTCATAGGTAACTGCAATTCTCATGGGTTATGCTCTCCTTTTGTTTCTTTTATGAACCGGAAACCCGGCCTGCAAGCTTATCACGGTCCTGCGTTTACAGCAGTCTGGCTTTCCATTCTTCTTCCTTGAAACCGGTCAGCACAAAGCCGCTGCCGATCACCAGCGGGCGCTTTACCAGCATGCCGTCCGTGGCAAGCAGGGCGTACTGCTCCTCCTCGCTCATATCCGGCAGCCTTTGTGACAGCCCCATTTCACGGTAGGGAATGCCGCTGGTATTCCAAAACCGCTTCAGCGGAAGGCCGCTCAGCGCATGGTACTGCCGCAGCGCAGCCTCGTCAGGATGATCGGTTTTGATATCGGCCGATTCATAGGCGATCCCGTTTTCATCCAGCCATTTCAGCGCCTTTTTGCAGGTGCTGCACCTGCTGTAACAATAGACTTTCAGCATGTCCTTTCCTCCGCTTTCTGTTTCTTTTCTCATTCTTTCCGTCCCGCCGGCCATTCGCGGGAAACAGCCCGCCTCCCACCCCGAAGTTCATCCTGCAAAGAAAACCCTCTGCAGGGCTTCCGGCATGGCGGCAAACATCATCTGCACGACGGTCTGTGCCGGCGTGATGTTGTCCTTCATCAGCCACTCCCGGGTCATGCCGACAGCGCCGTAACAGTACAGGCGAATGCTGTAGGCCAGCTGGGGATCGAGTGCCCCGGTATGCAGCCTTTCCTTGGCCAGGCCGGAATACCGCTCTGCGAAGTACTCCACCATATAAGCCCACATGGGGCTTTGAGAATTGTCCTCATAAGCCCGCTTGTAAAAGATGTAATCCTGCCGCATCTCATTCATGCTCTTTGCAGCGGATTCCGCGGAGAGCACGTCTGTCCGAAAAGCTTTCCGGCAGAACATCCAGGCCATAAGCTCATACTTGTCCCTGAAGTGATAGTAGAAGGTGGGCCGCTCGATCTCCGCCGCCCTGCAAATCTCCGTCACCCGGATATCCTCAATGGGCTTCTGCTGCAGCAGCCTTGCCATCGTGTCCGCGATCCAGATTTTCGTCCGTTCCGCCATTTAACGCCTCTTTTTATACAAAAACCGCTTTTTGTAAGAATATCTTTCATTATTCTACATCTGTATATGGTCATTTGCAAGAAAAACATGTAAAACTGCGTTGTAAACATGAAACGGAGGGATGCAGATATGGATTTTCTGGAACTGGCAAAACAGCGCTATTCGGAGCGCTATTTCGACAGCCGCCCAGTCGAGCAGGAAAAACTGGACAGGATCTTGGAGGCGGGCCGCGTCGTACCCACCGCCTGCAATTATCAGCCGCAGCACTTTTACGTGATCCGAAGCCGGGAAGGGCTGGAAAAGCTCCGGCAGGTAACGCACTTTCACTACAACGTGCCGCTGATGCTGCTGGTCTGCTATGATGCCCGCGAGGTGTGGCGCAACCCCGGCGACCGGTATTACCGCAGCTACAATTCCGGCGAACAGGATGCCAGCATCGCCGCCGCCACGATGATGTACGAAGCGGAGGAGCTCGGCGTTCACACCATCTGGATCAGGGGCTTTGATTCCAAGACCGTGGTGGAGACCTACGACCTGCCGGAGTACATGATCCCCGTGATGATGCTGGGGCTAGGCTATCCCAGCAAAAAGCCAAAGCCAACGCCTGGCATTACAGGCGCAAACCCATCGAAGCGTACGTGACCGAGCTGTGAGGAGGCCTCTTATGCACTTTACCGAAACAGTCTACAGAAACCCCTACTGGCCCACCTGGCCGCTGTTGGAAATCACCCGGGGCTGTACCCACAACAGGTGCAAATTCTGCACGATGTACAAGGGCTTATCTTTCCGCATGTCGCCGATGGAATGGATCGAGGAAGATCTGCGGGAACTGGCCAAGACCGACCCGGACGCCGCCACCCTTCAGCTTCTCTCCGCCAATCCGCTGGTGCTGAGCTATGACAAGCTGGCCCCTATCCTGGAGATGATCGACCGATATCTGCCGAAGATGGAGTCTATCTATCTGGCAGGCAGAGTATCCGATCTGAAGAACAAGAGTGTGGAAGAATTGAAAAAGCTGAAAGCCCTGGGCATGCGGGAAATCTCTCTGGGTGTGGAAAGCGGCGACGACTGGACGCTGGACCGCATTAACAAAGGCTATCACGCGGCGGATATTCTGGAGCAGTGCCGAAAGCTGGAAGAGGCGGGCATCGATTACTGGATGACCTTTTTGAACGGCGTGGCAGGCAGGTCCCACAGCAGGGAGCACGCTTTGCACTCGGCAGAAATCTTCAGCCAGTGCAAGCCCATGGTCGTAGGCACCGGAGGACTGACGCTGTTTCCCGGCACCCCGCTGCTGGAAGAAGCGCAGCGCGGTGAATTCGATCCGCTTTCGGAACAGGAGATGCTTGAAGAGCTGAAACTTTTCGTGGAGCACCTGACCTGCGACTGCACCTTCATCACCCATCACACCGTTTCCGGTGTGAATCTGACCGGGCCGAACTTCCTGCAGTGCAAGGAAAAGATCCTCGCCGCGCTGGGCCATGAGATCACGCATGGCGATCTAGACAGGATGGCAGCGATCCGGCGGGGCAAATACTCGCTGTAAGAGGTTTTTCTCCTGCAGATGGTCCAAAGGGCTCGATTTCATGCTATACTCTGTTCATATGCCGAAACAAACGCCACGACCTGCAAATACGGAGGGCTATTGAGATGGGACATTGCAGCTGGGCTGCCATAAATGAAAGGGAGCAGCGCTATCACGACACGGAATGGGGCATCCCGGTGCACGACGACCGGCAGATGTTCGAGCACCTGACGCTGGAAAACCTGCAGTGCGGCCTCAGCTGGGATCTGATGCTGAAAAAAAGGGAGATCTTCCGGCAGTGCTTCGATCATTTTGACTACGACAAGATAGCCGCCTACACGGAGGATGATGTGCAGCGCATCCTCAACACGGACGGCATGCTGAGATCGGAGCGCAAGATCCGCGCCGTCATCCACAATGCGCGGTGCTATCAGAAAGTGCGCTCGGAGTTCGGCAGCTTCTGCAGTTATCTGTGGGCCTATTCAGGCGGGAAAACCATCGTCTACGACGGGCACGCACAGGGGCGCGTACCGGTGAGCAACGGCCTTTCCGACAGGATCAGCAAGGATCTCAAGAAGCGTGGCTTCAAATATATCGGCACAGTCACGATCTACTCCCACCTTCAGGCCTGCGGCATGATCAACGATCACGCCTCGGACTGTCCGTGCTTCCGCCGGATCAACGAAGCGCATCCGGTCATTTCGCTGCCGCCGGATGGGGAGGCACAGCTGATGACGCTCCGGGATATGCCCGCCCGGTAAAAGCAGCCGCCTCCGGGCATATGTGCAGAGCCATTCCCGTCCCGGGCAGAAGGCCCGGGTTCTTTTTGCCTTGTTGACGCTCTGGACTCATGGTATACTGTTGCGGCCGGAGAGGCGGAAGAAAAGCCGCGCTCCGGTCAATACTTGCTACGAGGCGAAACGAATGGACATCCGGTATTTACTCAGCCTTCAAGACTTCCGCAACAGCATCGGCGACGCCTGGACCCCGTTCATGGAATGGGTATCCATGTTCTCCACCACCTACCTCATCCTGATCCCGATTTTCCTTTATTGGTTCTGGGACAAACGCAAGGGCCTCTTCACGCTGACGTCTTACTACCTCTGCATGGTGGTGACGCCGCTGATCAAGCTGACCGCATGCGTTTACCGCCCATGGATCAGGGACAGCCGCATCCTTCCCGCCGGCGACTCGATCACAACGGCCACAGGCTATTCCTTCCCCAGCGGCCACACCACCACCTGCGGCCCGCTTTCAGGAGGCCTGGCGGTGACCGCCTGGCAGGAAAAGCGCACCCGCTGGCTCTCCCCGCTGCTGGTGCTGTGGGTGCTGCTGACCGGCTTTTCCCGCAATTACCTGGGCGTTCACACGCCGCAGGATGTGTTCGTGGCCATCGCGCTCAGCGTGCTGAGCCTCATCGTGACGGCAAAGCTCTTTCAATACCTGGACGAGCACCCGGACAGGGAGGACCGGTTTCTGCTGGGCGCCTTCCTCTTCTGCTGGGCGGGCATCGCCTACATCACCCTCAAGTCCTATCCCATGGATCTGAACGCCGAGGGCAAGCTGATCGTCGATCCCCAGAAGATGATGAACGACGGCTATGGCGACCTGGGAAAGATGATCGGTTTCATCATCGCCCGGTATATCGAGAAAACCTGGATCCGCTTTGAGCCGCTGAAGCGTGACTGGAAGAGCGCCGTACTCTGTCTGGCGGGTCTCATCCCCATGGTGCTGCTGAAACGGTATCTCAGCCCCGTCATGCGGGAGTGGCTGGGTTCCCACTGGGGTAAGCTCGCCTTTTCCGTGATCTACGCCGGCTATGCCGTCGCACTCTTCCCGCTGGTGCTGAAACTCGCCGGAAAAGCGGCAAAACAAAAGTAATTCAAGGATTGTGAACAGAAACCCACCGAAAAACCTCATGAATAAAACCCCATCCGTCGGACAGGCACAGTCTGCCGCTGACGGATGGGGTTTTTGATATAATGAAGGGGATCCCGCTCTTCAGGGGGCCCGGTCTGCCTCCTGATACAGTGCCTCCAGCAATTCCGGCGTCACGGAGCCGGCCTTGTTGTAGACGACCTCTCCCCTGCGGTTCAGCACGATTGTCTGCGGCAGAGTGCCGCTGCCGCCGGCAAGGCCGATCACGCCGCCTTCGCTGTCGGTGGCAAAGGGCAGCGTGAAACCCCTGCCAGCAAGGAACTCCACCGGATCTTTCGTCACAAAACGGGAATGGATCGCAATCATGGAGATGTCTCCCTTATGCGCCTTGTACAGGGCATCGAAGTGCGGCAGCTCCTGTATGCATGGGGTGCAGTAGGTCGCCCAGAAGTTGATGAACGTGATCCTGCCCCGCTGCTCGGACAGCCGGTACTCGCTGCCGTCGTAACAGGTCACTGCAAAGTCCTGCAGCTTCTGACCCACCTCATGTCCTTCGGGCGCATCGCTTTCAAAGCTCACCGCGGCAGGCACTTCGGCTCGGGCAGCCTCTTCCGGCTGCGCCGGCGCTGCCGTTTCAGCGCTCGGCGGCGCCTTTTCGCTCCATGTGCCCTCCACCGCCTGCGGCTCCAGCACGTTGACCCAGAGGAGTACGGCACCCATCACTGCAAGCGCCGCAGCCCACGCCATGCGGCCGGCCCTCCTGCGTTTTTCCGGCGCCCCGGCGGCACCCTCCGCGTTTCCCTCCGGGCCTTTCAGAACGATCTTTCCCGCCTTCAGCGAGATCGCGCCCTCTTTGCAGCTGTCCATGCACTTCCCGCAGTTGATGCACTCATGATCGCCCACGCGGCGGACATCCATGCCGCAGCCGCGGACGCACGCGCCGCAATGGGTGCACCGCTCCTCATCCACCCTGACGCCCACGACGCTGAAGCGGTTGAACAGGCCGTAGATCGCTCCCAGCGGACAGAGGAACCGGCAGAAAGCGCGGTAACAAAACACACAGAGAAGGCCGATCACCAGCATGATGATGAACTTGCGGGTGAACAGGATGCCCAGCATGCTGAATTTCGGCGCGTTCACGGGATTGGACAGCAGCCCCACCGCGCCCTCCAGGGTGCCCGCCGGACAGATGTATTTGCAGAAGGCCGGCAGCGGCAGGCCGTTCAGCAGGGAATACCACAGCGGGACAGTGACCACGAACACCGCCAACAGCACGTATTTAAGCCACGTCAGGGTCCTGGTTATAAAGCTCTTTTTCACCTTCAGCGCCGGTATCCGGTTCAGCACCTCCTGGATCAGCCCCAGAGGGCAGAGCCAGCCGCAGACGGTGCGGCCCAGCATGACGCCGTACAGCAGGATGATGCCCAGAACATACCAGCCCGCCCGGTGATCTGCGGATGCCAGCGCATTCTGAACGGCCCCCAGGGGGCACGCGCTGACTGCGCCCGGGCAGGAATAGCAGTTGAATCCCGGCGCGCAGAGAAACTTCCCGTTTCCCTTGTAGATGTCGCCGGTGATAAAGCCCTTCAGATAGGCATTGTGCAGCAGCGCGGAATAGAGCTGAACGAGCCTGCGCGTCCCCGGTCTGCAGGCCTGCAGCCGGCTTGGGCTGCACCGCTGCCCGTTTTTCTTATTATCCAAAGCCGACACACTCCGTACAGATCGTTATCGCTTTATAAAGGACGTCGCGGGCGCTCCCGTTCAGGATCCCGGCAAGGATCAGTATCGCGGCCGCGGCGATGAGAACAGCCTGCACACGCACACGGTTCGCCGGCTTTGCGGCGCGCGGCTGCGGCGCAGGCAGCCTTTCTGCCTTTTCCGCGCCCTCATCCTTCACGCCCAGCACCAGCCCCGCGATCATGAAGCCGACCGCAGCAAACAGCAGCGGCAGGATGGGCGCCGCCTTCTCTGCGACGATCCCGGGCGTATAAATGCTCTCCAGCGGATTTTGCGCCCTGGCTGCCGCACCTTCACGGTAAATGGAGAGAGCGCAGGCGGACAGCAGCACCGTCAGCGTTATACAGAGCAGCGTCTGCAGGATGAGATAAACCCTTCTTCTTTTCATAACTCACCGCTTCTCCGTCTTTTACAGATGAATGGGCCCCGCATGTCTGTGTCCTTTGCCGGAGCCTCAGCCCTCCTCTGCGGGAAGCACAGAGAATTGGGAACACTCCCTCCGGCTTTTCTATATTATGTTATTTCTTCGGGTTTCCGGAAATACGCTTGCTCTGCGTGATCGCGCCGGCCGGACATACCAGAGAACACAGCTGGCACCCGACACATTTCCTTCCGTTCAGTGTCACCTTCCTGGTGTCCTCATGAAAGATGATCGCCTGATGGCCGCCGTCACGGCAACTCAGGAAGCAGCGCCCGCAGCCGACGCATTTCTCCCTGTTAAACACGGGGAATACGATCGTATCACGCTCGAGCATGTCATTTTCCACCAGGCTGTCCAGCCCGGTTCCGATCATCTCGCTGACAGACCGGTAATTGCGCTGTGCCATATAGATCTTGAGCCCGGACAGCAGGTCATCGATGATCCGATATCCGTACTCCATCACACTGGTCGTGATCTGCAGGCTGCCGGCACCCAGCAGCAGGAATTCCACCGCATCTCTCCAGGTCACGATCCCGCCCATTCCGCTGATATGAAGTCCTTTCAGGGCTTCACATTCGGCCAGTTCCGCAATAAAGCGAAGTGCGATCGGCTTCACGGCCCTGCCGGAGTATCCGCCAATCATGGAGTGACCATGCACCGAGGGGAACGCTACCAGCGTATCAATATTCACTCCGGTGATGGACTTGATCGTATTGATCGCCGCGATTCCATCTGCACCGCCCAGCTTCGCCTGCTCTGCCGGAACGGTTATATCCGTAATATTCGGTGTCATCTTTGCGAGAATGGGAAGATCTGTCCCTCTTCTGGTCGCTGCGGTATAGCGCCTTACGGTTTCCGGATCCTGTCCGACGTCAGAACCGGTTCCATGCACTTCCATGTTCGGGCAGGAGAAGTTGCACTCGATCACATCCGCACCGGCCTCCGTGACCTTCCTCGCAAGATACTCCCACTCTTCTTCATTTCTTCCCATGATAGAGGCGACGATCACTTTGGTCGGATAGTTTTTCTTCAGTTCACGGAAACAGTCCAGATTCTCCTCCAGACTGTGATCCGACAGCTGCTCAATATTCTTGAATCCATACCAGTCACCCTGCTGGCTGCGGACCGTGGAAAAGCGCGGTGATGCCTCATATATATCCATCAGACACACCGTCTTGAACGCAGCGCCTGCCCATCCCATTTCGAAGGCTCTGGCGCACATCTCGTAATTGCTCGCCACCACAGAAGAAGAAAGCAGGAATGGATTCTCCAGTCTGACGCCGCACAGATCGCAGGACAGATCGATCTCATCGGCCCCCTTAAAACCTTCCAGATGCTCCTTGCGCACCTTCAGTTCATCCAGCACGTCCCCGATCTCCACGCAGGCGGGACATACCTTCTGCGATTCCTCTACCCAGGAACGGGCATAGTCATCCGGGAGCATCGCTGCTGCCGCTTCGATATTCTCAAACCGAAGAGCCCGTATGATCCGCGCCGGATCACATTTACTGCAGGCTTTGCTGCAGGGCGCGTCATGACACAATATACATGCTGAATAGGCCTTATCCTGTCTCATATCTATATTCCTCCTTACCGCCCAATGATTCGATTTTCATCTGTCCGGCAAACCCGGCTTTTTCCACATTCAGCGGCCTTTTGTCTCCTGCAGGCAAGCTTACCTCAGCATCAGGGCTTTTGGCCTTCGTATTATAGTATACAGTTTTTCTGTAAAATATCTATGGAAATATTTCCGTAAAAGCAGAGGTCAAGAAATTTGAAGGTTCATAAAGATACGGCAGCGTTTCCTCCGCAATCCGTTTTTGTCGTTTCGTCTTGTCTTCCGGAGAAAATAGGATATAATATAGGTGTTTGGTTGGCCTAATATCTCTCGGAAAATGATATATGGTTTAGTATTTTATTTTTGCTATAGAGTTAGCAATATCTAACTTTTTTGATCAATCCGCCCTGCGGAGTTTGCTGCGGCAGGCTGTCGCCTCAAATCGCCGTTATCGGAGAAAGGAAACGGAATCATGAATACCATCGGCATCGATCACAATCTGAACAGAACACGCATCCGCAAGCTGCTGATCATCGGGCTCATAGGCTCTGTGATGACCGGCATCGGGGATTTTCTCGTCGGATACGGGGAAGAAACCGAAGCGGCGGGGCTGGCCGAAAGCCTGATGGCCAGCGCGGTGAATCTTTCGGACGGACAGCTCATCTGGGGCGGCTTGCTGGGCATGCTGGGGCTGTTTCTGGAGGGGCTCGCCTTTTTTGCCGTCTACCGTCTGATGGCTGACAGCGCACCGGGATACGCGCACATCTACCGCGCCGGGATCTTCGGCTACATCTGGCTCGCGCCCATCGGCTGCCACATGAACGTCGGGCTCATGAATTACGCTTACAAGCAGCTGCTTGCGCTCGATGCCGGCGTGGCTTCCAGGGCGGCGCGCGTCATGATATACACGTTTTGCGAGCCCGTCTGGGTGCTGCTGATGGCCTTCTGGATCCCAATGCTCATCGTTCAATTCCTGGCTTTTGCAAAGGGGTTTACCCCCTACCCGGCGTATGCAAAATGGTTTCACCTGTTTGTCGGGATGCTCCCGGCGCTGATCCTCTGCGCCGTCATCGGCCCGCATACCGCGCTCGGCGCGGCGATCGGCACGATGTTCCTCAGCTTCGGAAACGCCTTCACGTTCGGCGGCTTGCTGGCAACCCTTCCCCCGCAGGACACGTTTGACGCGTTCGAAAGAAAGCTGAAGCAGAAAACCGCATGATCTCTTTGCCCAATGCCTGCTTTTCATGTATACAAAGGAGTGATGGCTCACGAATCCGCTGGACAGACAGCTGTTCTACAGGGGCTTCCGAAAGAATCTGCGCGCTCTTTTCGGGCGGGAAAACGCAGATGCTCTCTGGCGCGAGGCCGGGCAGCTGTATGCGGATCTTCTGAAAAACGATCCGCAGCTGAGGAAACACAAGGGCGCCATGGTCCTCCCGGCCGTGGCGCTGTACAAGGTGCTGGACCGGCACGCTCTGGCAGCAGAGGCTCTGCTGAACGCTTACGGGGACGCCATGGGCCGGCGGTTTGCAAAAGCCGTCCACGGCCTGACCCTGCTGCCCGGCGTATCCCGGCTGATCTGGCGGCATGTTGACGGCATCATGGACCGGATGAGTTCGGAAAAGATGGGGTACAAGCGGAGGATCGTTTCCCGGCCCCCGGAGATGTTCGGCGTGGACATCCTCTCCTGTCCGTATCACGAACTGGCCAGACAGCTAGGGGCTGAAAAGGCCGTGCTCAGTATCTGTCATATGGATAAAGCCTATATGAAGGGATTCCGTCACATCCGCTATGAGCGGACGGGCGCTGTTTCCGAAGGCGCGGAATGCTGTGATTACAGGCTCCGGTTTGATCAAAGAAAGCTTTAAAGCGCACTCACTCGCCGCCTGGCATACGGTTCGTAACGTGCGTCCTTCAATTCTACAAGATGGAAGCTGTTTATTTGGATTTGCTCAAATATCAGGTTTCCAGACAAAAAGCCCCTCGCCGGAAGCGATCTGCCTGATGAGTTCCAACAGCTGCGGGTCCGGATTGAACACCGTCAGATGCGTGTCATCCGGTTCGGAGAGGATCATGCTCTCCCCTGTCATAATATACAGGAACCTTTTTCGCATTTCATCCGCGATCCACTCCGGAGAAGGGTTGATGGCTGCCTGTTCATCGATCGAGATGTCCCTGTAGCAATTGAGCTTCAGGACCAGATTGATGTGTTTTTGCTTTATTTTTCTCAGCCGTTTGCCTTGCAGAAAATACTTTTCAACAGCAAAGTACTGTCCCGGACTGCCCGCAGGCACCTGGGACGGCAGTATATCGATAATCCAATAGGGATATTGAAGCAGCTCTTCCAGCGTTTTATTCATTTCATAGATCCCCGCAGATTCCGGTTGTTCAGCAGTTCCAGGCTGTTCTCCCTTCGTGCCGTTCCTCTCAATAAGGCTCTTCATGGTCATATTCGCCATACTCACAGCCGATGTGAGTAGCTTCTATTTCATCCGTCAGGACCATCTGCCCGTCCTTCCGGTCATACAGCCTGACAACGCCCCGGCCGTTGCCGCCGTTCCACAGGCGATTATGGCGCCTGGTGCCGTCCGGCGCTTCATAATGGATCAGCAGCATGTCCTTCTTCAGGCAGTGCACTTCTGTCTCCATGGCGGCATGGATATTCTCCTGCCGCACGTGCCATACGACTTCGTCTTCAAACTCTTCGAAAGAAAAATCGGTTTTCACCATCAGATGGAGCTTGGAGAAATTGAAGTCGTATTCCCTGCCTTCATAATAGAACACGCCCAGCAGCCGTCGATCCAGCGGCACAAAGTAGATCTTCGGCCTGCCGCCGCCAATGTCAAAGACACTGTTGCAAAGCTGCCGGCCGGTCTTTCGGCTGACCAGGCAATTGGAAGACAGCCAGACCCACGGCGTGGTGAAATCCCTGCCCCAGTTCTTGTCTGCATAGCCGTAGCTCTTATCCGGCGTGACCGTGTAACGCTTTCCGTTGAACGTAACGGTCCCGCTGTAGGCGCTCTTCATGCCTTCTGCATGCCAGTACATGGCGAAGGCCTCCGCATCCCGCAGGGGCTTGCTGGCCCCGTAGCCCACATTAAAGGCGATCTGCTTGTCGATCGCAAGATCCCAGGTCATTTCCCCTGCATCGCACATCCATTCCGGGTGCGCGGCGGCTTCCTCCGGTGAGATGGTCACGCTGCCCCGCAGCTCCGTCTCGCAGGCGAGACAGTCAGCCGCTTCGATCCGGTACGGCGCGTCGCCGTGCAGGCTGACATCCTTCCAGGCGAAGAAACGGTGCAGCTGGCAGGCATCTTCACCCCATGTGCCTGCTTTTACCATAAGATAGGAAGGTTTTTTGCCCGCAGCCTGATTCTCCGGGAGCTGCCCCAGAACAGGCCGGTCCTCTGTCAGTGCCGGATTGCAAACAAAAAACTCAATAAAAAAGGGCTTGTCCTCACCGGTCTTTGCATCCTGGGCTGTAAAGGAGTGCCACCACCAGTCGTAGCCGCGGTGGGCCAAGGGGCCGTGCAGCATGCAGGCGTCACGGGTAATATCGTGATGGTTGAACATGGATTCAGGTGTGTTTCCTCTCTGCTGTCGCTATTTCAACTCGGCACGGGCATCATGGGGCCCGGTCTTCCGGCTGATCATCTTTTTATCGTCCTGTGCCCCTCTCGGGTCAGTTCCCCAAGTATTTGCACCAGGGGGCCAGCGTACACTGGTCACACGACGGCTTTCTCGCGTGGCACACCTGCCTGCCGTGATAGATGAGCCAGTGGTGCGCGCGGCTCCACTTCTTCTTGGGGATGGCCCGCATCAGCTGCATTTCGGTTTCCAGCACGTCCGGCGCGTCAGCCAAGCCCAGCCGGTTGGTGACGCGGAAGACGTGCGTATCCACCGCGATGGCATCCGCGCCGAATGCGCAGGACATTACCACGTTGGCCGTCTTTCTCCCCACGCCGGGCAGGGACTCCAGCTTATCATGATCAGCCGGCACCTCCCCGCCGAAGCGCTCGCATAGGATCTGCGCGGTTCGGACGATGTTCTTCGCTTTGGCGTGATAGAGACCGCAGGTGCGGATGTATGCTTCGATCTCTTCCGGCTGTGCCGCCGCCATCGCCTCCGGCGTGGGATACGCCGCGAAGAGCGCCGGCGTCACCCCGTTCACCTTCACGTCCGTGCACTGCGCCGAGAGGATGACCGCAACCAGCAGCTGCCACGGGCTGTCAAAATGCAGGGCGGGTCTGGCTTCCGGATACAGCCGTTCCAGTTCCTCCAGTATCCGGCGGTTCTTTTCCTTGCGTGTCATGCAATCCCTCCCAGGCTGTTTTACAGCATTATACCCTTCCCTTTCGCGCTTTTCAAGAACAGGCATTTACCCCCTGTCGCCCGGAAGCGTTGCGTGTTATAATATCGTTCAAATCCCTGTTTACGCGGAGGATGCATGGAAAACATCAGGCAGGCTTCAGAGGGCGACGTATCCCGCATTGCGGAAATCCTCATCTTCTCAAAGCGCGTCAATTACCGCGCGATCTTTGAAAACGACCTCGTCTCCTTCGGGGAGATGCAGGTCTGCCCCCTCGCCCAGTCGCTTCTGCAGGATCCGGCTGTCCTGCACCGTTACTGGGTCTACGACGACGGCATCGTGAAGGGGCTCGTTTGCATCGAGGGCGACGAGGTCCGCGAGCTCTATGTGGAACCCTTCTTCACCGGATGCGGGATCGGCGCCCGGCTGCTCCGCTTTGCCGCGGAGAAGAAGGGCTGCCGAAGGCTCTGGGTTTTGGAAAAGAACCTACGGGCGATCCGCTTTTACCGCCGTAACGGCTTTGAGCCGACAGGCGCGCACCGTATCCAGCCCGGCACGACTGAAACCGTCATCCTGCTGGAGAGGTCCGCAGCCCCTCTTCCCCGCTGATCGGAAACAGCCCTTCGGGAACAACACCATTTTAAAACGGAGGTCGTCCATGAAAACACTCATCTTCTCCCTCGCGCTGGTCTTCATGCTGCTTTTCTCTGTCACCGCATCCGCCGAAGGCGCGCTGCCCGGGGTCGGAGACATCATCTCCGGCTTTCAGGTCATCCAGGTCCGTCCGTTCCGGCTCGTCGGCGCCACCGCCGTTCTTTTCCGCCATCAGAAAACCGGCGCGATGCTCACCTATATCGCCAATGAGGACGTCAACCGCGTCTTCGATCTCACTTTCCTGACACGCCCGGTGGACAACACCGGCCTTCCGCACGTCTTCGAGCATGCCACCCTCGCCGGCAGCGCGAAGTACCCCTCCAAGGATCTCTTCTTCAACCTCAGCTACCAGACCTATAACACGTACATGAACGCCTCCACCTACCCGACGATGACCACCTATCCCGTCGCCTCGCTTTCCGAAGAGCAGCTGCTGCGCTATGCGGATTACTACACGGACAGCTGCCTGCACCCCATGATCCTGACCGACGAGAGCATCTACCGGCAGGAGGCCTGGCGCTACCGGCTGGATCAGCCGGACGGCAAACTGACCATGGAGGGCACGGTTTACAGTGAAATGAAGGGCGCGATGACCCTTCAGCGCACCGCCTCCCAGGAACTGCTGCGCGCCGCATTCCCCGGCTCCGCAGCCGGGTTCAACCACGGCGGGGATCCGGATGCCATCCCTGAGATGACCTTCGAGTCGCTGCGCGCCTTTCACGACCTCTACTACCATCCCTCCAACTGCATGGCTTACCTCTACGGCAAGTTCGAGGACTACGCAGCCTTCCTGACGCTGCTGGACGAGGCTTTCAGTCCCTACGAGGCCCGCACATTCACCTTTGAAGACAAGGGATACACACCCATCACCGCCGCCGTGGAAAAAGAGGTGGCCTTCCCCGTTGAAACCGGCTCCAACACCGCAAACGCCTCTGTCGTCGGCTATGCCGTCGTCTGCCCGGGTCTCAGGGAGGATCCTCAGCGGGAACGCATGATGGATACGCTCGCCAGCCTGCTGGGCTCTTCCGCCTCCCCGCTGGCACAGGCTGTCCGCAAAGCGCTGCCGTCTGCTGCCTTATCGGTCAGTCTGTCCGCCCTCGCGCCCGATGACGCATTGACCTTCAGCGCGGGCAGTGTCAATCCGCAGGACAGGGACGTGTTCGTGAAGACCGTCCGGGACAGCCTCCGTTCGCTTGCGAAGGACGGCTTTGCCAGCGACTTCATCGAGGCGACCGCCGCCAGCATTTCCCTTTCCAGCCGCCTCATCTCGGATGAAACGGCGATCGGCACGGGCATCATCCCTTCTCTGGCCTTCAACTACAGCATCACCGGCGATCCCTTTGCCTATCTGGACGACGTGGAATCGCTTGAGCAGATCACACAGTGGCATGAGGCCGGTGAATACCAGGCGCTGCTCTCCGAGTACCTGGTGGACAGCGATCTGACAGCCACCGTCGTTACCTTCCCGGATGCAGGCGCCAAAGAGAAAAAAGACGCCGCGCTAGAAGAGCAGCTGCAGGCCGTCAAGGCCTCCATGAGCCGGGAGGAGATCGACGCGCTCGTCGCCGCCTCCCGCACTGCGCCGCAAAGCGACGACACCGCCGCGCTTGTTGAAAAGCTGCAGGCCGTCACCGTTTCCTCCCTGCCGGAGGAAGTGCGGACCTGGGATGTGGCGGACGTACAGGGCGAAGACGGCGTGCGCCGCATGGACGTGATAACCGGCGTAGAAGGCCTGGGAAGCGTACAGCTCTTCTTCGATACCACGCGTGTCCCGGCCGAGGATCTCCACTGGATGCGCCTGTTCATCGACCTTGCGGGTGAGGTCGACACCCCGGAACACACCTGGGAAGAACTGACGACCCTGCAGACGCGCTATCTCTATGACGGAAACATCCGCCTGAACACGCTGGATGACGGCGACAGCTTCCACCCGTATCTGCGCGTCAGCTGGACCGCGCTGCAGGAAGACCTGGAGGAGGGCTACCGGCTGATCGATGAGATCCTGACGCGCAGCGATTTCACCGACGAGGCCCGTCTTGCGGACCTCATCAGCCGCAAAAAGGCCGCGCTCAAGACGGCCCTTACCGGCGGCATCTACACGCAGTTGCTCTACCGCGCCGTTGCCGTCACAAGCGAAGGCATGCGGTATCACACATACGCGAACGGCTTCGATTATTACCGTTTCCTGGAGGAGGCCGAAACGCTCATCCGCGAAGACCCGGCCAAGGTGCGCGACAGTCTGGAGCGCGTGCGTTCCCTGATCCTCGCGCGCGGACACGCCGTCTCCGCCTTTGCCGGCAGCGAGGAGGCCGTTTCCGTCAACCGTCCCCTCGCGGATGCTTTCATGGCCTCCCTGCCGCTCTCCGATGCGCCGTCCCTGCCGGTCAGCCTGCCCGCACCGGCAGCCCGGGAAGCCGTCGTCTTCGACAGCAGCGTGCAGTACAACTGCCTCTATGCCGATTACAAGACGCTCGGCATCGGGCATGACGGAAGCCTGGACGCGGTCACCTCGCTGGTCTCGGATGCCTTCCTCTATCCCATCCTGCGCGACCGCTACGGCGCGTACGGCGTCATGCATTCCGCGATGGAAGACGAGGGAATTTATATTGTTTCCTACCGTGACCCGAATGTCCGTCAGACATTCGAGGTTTACGAGTCCCTGCCGCAGCTCATCCGTGATCTCGCGCCCGACCAGAAGACGCTGGACGGCTATATCCTCTCCTCCTACTCGGGCTACGCGATGCCTTCCGGAGAGCTGAGCGGCGCCGTCTCCGCCATTGTAAACGCGCTGCAGGGAAAGGCCCAGGACAGGGCCCTGACAGCCATGCGGGAGCTTAAGTCCGTCACGCCGGAAACCGTGGAGCGCGCCGCTTCCTTCTATGAAGTCCTTGCGCAGCGCGGCGTCCGTTCCACCGCAGGCAGCCGCAGCGCCATTGAAGACAACGCACAGCTGTATGACAGCGTCCTCCGTCCCTTTGACAACAAGGAAGAGGGCCGCTGACTCCGTCCCTTCTTTGTTGTCCCGGATGGTTGTCTTTTGCGCTTCGGCGTGATATAATCCTCCGCGGCGCTTGCGCCGGACTGTTCGAAACCATCCAGTCCTTAAACAAAACTACGGGCCGGGGCGCATTGCGCCCCAAAAGAGCGGTCTCGGCCGCTTTTTTACGCCGCGCATGGTTTCATGCGCGGCGCCTGTTGTTTTGCAGCATGGCAAAACGACAAAGGAGGATTCCCCCAGTGAACAACTCGACATCCCTGTCCACCCGCCGCCTGGTCTGCGGCGCCGTCATCGCCGCCATCTACGCGGTGCTCACCCTTGTGCTGCAGCCCATCAGCTACGGTGCCATCCAGATCCGCTTCTCCGAGGCGCTGACCCTGCTGCCTATCCTGATGGCGGAAGCCGTTCCCGGCGTTACCCTCGGCTGCCTGCTGGCCAACATCCTGGGCGGCAGCATGCTGCCCGATATCGTCTTCGGCACCCTCGCGACCCTGCTGGCCGCTGTGTGCACGCGCCGCCTGCGCAGCCGCTTCTGGCTCGCCGCCGCGATGCCCGTCATCGCCAACGGCCTCATCGTCGGCGCGGTCGTGCATTACTGCTACGCTCCCGAAATGGCTCTGCCGCTGTGCATGCTGACCGTCGCCATCGGCGAAGCCGTCGCCTGCTTTATCGTTGGGCCCCTGCTCATCGGCGTGCTGAAGAAGCTGCCCGACGGAGTGATCACGGACTGAAGGTCCGACTGAAACACCAACAGCCAAAAGCACCATCCTGCTTCGGATGGTGCTTTTTTGGTCTGCTGCCGCGCTTATCGTTTGCCGCCAAACAGCCGCTTTGCGATATAGCGGGTTGTCTTCTTCCCCGTTTCCAGGAAACCGTTGTTTTGCAGAGAGCGGATACCCTTGCCGACTCGTCTGCGGAGCCTTGCCGTCGCCCGGTTCTCTTCTTTCTGTTCCAGTGCGAGCAGGCGGTCCTGCATCTGCTGTGACTGCTTTTGCAGTTCCCGGTACTTGCCCATCAGGATATCGTAATCCGTGAGCGGCCGCTTTTCATGGATCGGCCTTTCGATGGCGTCCCTCAGCCACGTCTTGCAGCGCGTGATCTCCGCATCCAGGTAAGCATCCACCTTTTCCCAGTCGATCGGCTTCAGGCTGCTCATCCGCTCTTCCAGTTCTTCTCTGGAGGAGACGATCCTGTCCTCCAGGCCCAGCGGCTTTAAGATGCTGATCAGCCTGGCGTTCCCCCTGCGCTCATCATAGAAGCTGATGAACTCCTTGTGAAAGCGCAGCGCCATGCACGTGCCGTGGAAGGAATCCGTGAAGACGAAGGCAGAGTGGCGGAAGTAGGCCAGCCACTTTTCAAGCCTCGGTTTATTGTCCGTGTAGAACGGATAAGCCTTTGTGATATCCTTCGTTCCCTTATAGACCAGATCCGGAACGGACTGCTGCTTCATCTGAAGCCGCGCTGTCAGAAAGTCCAGCATCGGCTCCTTGCCGGCCGGATTGAGGATGTACCCGAACAGATAGGGTTCCTGCGGCATTTCCATCCGGAAGACATCCGCCAAACGGTGATAGTCTTCCATACGCATCAGGAACACCGGATCCAGCACGTGAACCGCTTTGTCAAAGCCGAAATCCCTTTTGCACAAATCAACGGCGCTGGACTCGCGCACGGAAAATGCATCAAACTTCGGCAGCATATTGGACAGGTAGGCGCGCTGGTATTCCGTTCCGTTGAAATAGTCGTGGCCGAAGGAAGCGGCATAAGCGATCTTGGGCCTTCTGCCGTCCGCAAAGTCCAGCGTTACCATCGTACCGATGACGTCCAGGATCTCCCGGTTGAACATCTGATCCGAGCCGACGACGAATGTCCTGCACCGATCGTTCAGCGCTGCGCGATCATCTTCTGTCAGTACTTCGGCGATCTCGTCATCGGTATAGGGCGGTTTTTCAAACAGCATCCTCTTCTTGTTCCGCTCTCGGCTGCGGAATACCGTTCCGATCATGAGAACGGAATAGCCCATATCGTTGAGTGCATGCTTCAGGCAATACTGTGTCAGCTGTCCGCCATAGTTCTGGCAGGAAAAGATGGATACCAGCCCGATGTCGTAGCGGTTTTCGAGCGCATCCTCCACCGCCTGACTGAACGGGTGTCCCGGGTACAGCGTTTTGAACCGCTCATGTGCCGGGTGTGTCTTCGTCTTTGCTTTCAGGCGGTTTTTTCCGACCGTCGCCGAAAGCGGGACCTCGCGAAGCAGCTTTGCCCTTTCCCGGACTGCCTCCAGCAGCTGCCGTCCTTTCTCACTGTTGCAGAGGACGACGGACGTCCCCCGGCCGTCGTTCAGCGTGCGGTCATACTCGGAAACGCCCCAGAAGTCGCCGATGGACAGGTCTCCCTGTCTTGCAAGGCCGCTGAATTCGCAGTTTTCACAGCCGTCTCTCGTCGTCAGGTGGCTGAAAAGCCCCTTTCCGTATGTGTATCGGTCCACCGGGATGTGCTTCTCGTATCCGTCCTTCATCCTGAGGGTCAGCGTGTCGCAGTGCCAGCCGTACCGGTTGTCGCGGAAATCCACCGCTTCGACCTGCTCTGCAGGTGCAACGCTGTCAAGGTACTCGCTCCACTCCTTAGCGGAAGCGACGCCGGTGCAGAAGATATCCGCCAGGTAGAGGTTTTCATCGCAGTCCCTGCAATAGCTCCGCGCCGCGGCCACCTGACAGGGGCAGCCGGTGAACAGCGCCGTCCGGCCCGCCTTCAGTTCCTTTCGGAGTCTCCGGTAAATGTCGCCCGTGTCGCTCTGCATGTACTTGCTCTTGCGCATCGCCGCCAGGGCTTCGGCGTTCTCGGCCATCGCATGGACCGCTTTGTGCGCCTCATTGAGTACGACACCGCAGACGACGCCGCCCCTTCGAAGCACTTCCTCCGCCAGCAGCGTGAAAACCCCGCCGGAGGAGGATGCGTCGCGGACATCGTCCTGCGCCCACAGGGCAAAGCAGGACGGCTCTGCTGTATTCCCGGGCAGCCCGCTCAGCTTGGGGCACACGCTTCTGCACCTGCCGCATTCCACGCAAAGCGCCTGCTTTACCGCGGGATACAGAAACCCGCGGGGATCCGGCTCCATGCCAAGGGCCCCCGTCCCGCAGGCGTTCACGCACGCGCCGCAGCCCGAACAGTCTTTGTGCTGCTCTTTCAACGCTTTTAGAAGTTCCAATCCTGATCCCTCTTTTCTGCCATAACCGGCTTCGACAATTACAATCTCTCGCATTATATCATGACATATACTTTTTTAAAAGTTACGATACTTAATGAATTAAATATATTTCTTATTATTTTTGAAACAAATTTAAAGCAGTCCCTCGATAAGCCCGGCTCAGCGTTTTTCAATGCAGCAAAGATCCTGTGACAGAAGACGGGCACTGTGTTATACTGGGTTTGATTCTTTCCGACCGGAGGTGAACCCCGTGCAGCGAAAGGCCCCGCCGATACGCAGGCTCCGTCCCGCGCACATTCTGCCCGTCAGCTTCCTGTTTGCCATTCTGACCGGCACGGTCCTGCTCCTGCTGCCCGTCTCTTCGGCAGATGGCACCGGCGCGCCGCTCACCACGGCGCTGTTTACCGCCACCACCTCCGTATGCGTTACCGGCCTGACCGTCGTGGAAACGGCGGCTTACTGGAGCCCCTTCGGCAAAGCCGTCATCTTTCTGCTCATCCAAGCCGGCGGGCTGGGCATCGTCAGCTGCTTCGCCCTCCTCATGCTGCTGCTGCGCCGGCGCTTTTCCCTGTCCGACCGCGCCCTGCTGCAGGATGCTTTCAACCTGGATACCCGAACAGGCGTTATCGCCTTTCTTCGGCGCGTCTTCCGCGGCACACTGATCGTTGAGGGGGCCGGAGCGATCCTCTACAGCCTCTGCTTTATCCCCGAATACGGCCTCCGCCGCGGCATACTGCTCTCTGTTTTTACCGCCGTCTCCGCTTTCTGCAATGCCGGCATCGATCTGTTCGGGGCCGACAGCCTGGCGCCCTACGCAGGCAGTCTGCCCGTTCTGGCTGTCACCATGGCGCTCATCGTGCTGGGCGGCCTCGGTTTCGTCGTCTGGTTCGACATGAGCGACAGCCTCCGGCATGCACGGCAGCACCGCTATCCGCTCCGTCGGGCGGTGGGCAGGCTGGGCGAACACACCCGTCTCGTTCTCCGGCTCACCTTCATCCTCATCTTCTCCGGAGCCGTTTTCTTCTTCCTGTGCGAGCATCGCAACCCCGAAACGCTTGGCAGCCTTCCCCTACCCGCGCAGCTGTGGGGTGCCCTGTTTGAATCCGTTACCCTTCGTACAGCCGGTTTCTCCGCTTTTTCACAGGGAAAGCTCAGCGCTCCTTCTTCCCTTGCCGCCTGCCTGCTCATGTTCATCGGCGGCTCGCCCGCCGGGACCGCGGGCGGCGTCAAAACCGTCACCTGCTTCTTTGTCCTGCAGAATGCCCTCTCGTATATCCGCGGGCAAAAGGAGACCGTTGTCTACAGGCGGCGCGTACCGGATGAGCTGATGCGCCGCAGCGCCGCCATCCTCACGGTGAGCCTGCTGGCTGTCCTCGTGCTGACAGCCCTCCTTCTGCTCGCTGCGCCGCTCTCCGCTGCGGATGCGTTCTTTGAGATCGTCAGCGCCTGCGCCACCGTCGGGCTTTCCCGCGGCGTCACCCCGCAGCTCACCACGGCGGGCAGGCTCATCGTCATCCTGGCTATGTACCTGGGGCGGATCGGCCCCATCTCCATGGCTGTGTTCTTTATTCACCCCGCCGGGCGGGAACAGAAGATTACCCATGCGGCCGGCCGATTCTTCGTCGGCTGAGCGAAGTGCAGTGAAAGGAGCAAAACCATGGAAAAGCAATCCATCGCCGTCTTGGGGCTGGGGCAGTTCGGGCGCAGCCTGGCCGAGGGCCTCTACGACCTGGGAATGGACGTCCTCGTCGCCGATCATGACGAAGAACTGATCGCGGATTTCGCCGGTAAATCCACCGTCGCCATCCGCGCCGACCTCTCCGAGGAGGATGAAATCAAGGCGCTTGGCCTTCAGAGCATGGATATGGTCATCGTCGCCATGAGTACGGACCTTGCAGCCAGCATCCTGTGCGTCTCCGTCGCCAAGGAGTTGGGCGTCCCCTTCGTGATGGCCAAAGCCTCCACCGCGCGCAGGGCCTCGATCCTCCGCCGTGTCGGTGCGGACCGCATCATCGATCCCGAGAAGGAAAGCGGCATACGGACGGCGCACGTGCTCGCCTCCCCCAACATCCTGGAGTTCTTCGACGTCGATGAGAACCTCTGCCTCATCGAAATGCCCGTCCAGCCGGACTGGCTCGGCAAAAGCCTTCATGAGCTGGATCTGCGGCGCAGGCGCGGCTTCAACGTCATTGCCGTCCGCCGCGCCCCGGAAGCCTGGGCTTTCGTCGACCCGGAAAAACCCCTGAAGGAGGAAGAGACCCTGCTGGTTGCCATGGAGAAAAAGGCGCTGCGCGCCGTGCAGTGACAGCATAGCCCGCCGGTTCTTTTTCCCCGTTCCGGGTTGACGGCCTCTGTCTTTCGGGGTACAATAGCAGTATTGAATAAATAATCATCCGATTCTTTTCCCGTTTTTTGAATTTGTCCGATAACGTCATGTATCTTTAATACAGATTCCTGCGCAAGTTTTTGGCGGGTTGCCCATTGCTTCGGCAGGCGGAAGGGATGGAGGGAGCAAGATGAACGATCGCACGATGCATAAAAAGCGTCTGAGTCTCTGGAGCATCTCCGGTGCCCTGATCTTCATCGTCTTCCTGGTCTTTTTCCTCTATCCCATGGCCAACCTGCTCATCAGCGCCTTCATGGCGGACGGGCATTTCTCCTTTGACGGCTTCCGCAAGTTTTTCAACCCTGCCTACTACTATTCCTCCACCATTCTGAACAGCCTCAAGGTCTCCGCCTCCGTCACGCTGATCAGCCTGCTGCTGGGCATCCCCTTCAGCTACTTTTACACGTTCTATCACATCCGCGGCAAACGCATCCTCTTTATCCTGTGCCTGCTGTGCACCATGTCCGCCCCCTTTATCGGCGCGTACTCCTGGATCAAGATGCTGGGCCGCAACGGGTTCATCACCAATTTCCTTTCCATGCTGGGCATTGAGATCGGCAGCATCTACGGTTTCGGCGGCATCCTGCTGGTACAGAGCCTCAAACTCTTCCCACTCGTCGTCATCTACATGAACGGGGCGTTCTCCAGCATCGACAACAGCCTCATGGAGGCGTCCGCCAACCTGGGCTGCAAGGGTGTCCCGCGGCTTTTCAAGGTCGTGCTGATGCTGACCATGCCGACCATCCTGGCCGCCGCCCTGCTCGTCTTTATGCGCGCTTTTGCCGACTTCGGCACGCCGGCGCTCATCGGAGAGGGCTATACCACCTTCCCCGTGCTCATCTACACCTCCTTCCTCAGCGAGACCTCCACGGACTACGGGTTCGCTTCCGCCGTCAGCGTCATCGCCATCCTGTTCACGGGGCTGGTCTTCCTCATTCAGAAATATGCGACCAACCGCTTCAAGTTCACCATCAACGCCATGAATCCCATCCAGCCGATGCGGCCGAAGGGCTTCCGCGGCGCGTTGATGTACATCTACTGCTATCTGCTCATCGCCGTCGCGCTGCTGCCGCAGGTGTACATCGTCTGCATGTCGTTCATGAACTACAACCTGGCCGGCATCCGCAAACCCGGATGGTCGCTGGCCAATTATGAGCGCGCCTCGCGCAAGCTGATGATGCGTTCCATCAACAACACGCTGATCATCAGCGTGGCCGCGCTCGCCCTCATCATCGTCATCGCCGTGCTCATCTCCTACCTCACCGTGCGGCGCAGCAGCCCCTTCCATCACGCGCTGGATACCATCACCATGCTGCCCTACATCCTGCCCGGCGCGGTCATCGGCATCGCGCTGCTGGGCGCATTCAACTATCCCATCTTTAACAACGGTTCCTTCCGCATTTCCGGCACCGTCGGGATCATCGTCATCGCCATGGCCATCCGGCGGATGCCCTTTACCAGCCGCTCGGCCACAGCGGCCATCATGCAGATACCGGTCAGCACGGAGGAGGCTGCGATCTCCCTGGGGGCCAGCGACCTCAAGACCTTCGTCAAGATCACCATCCCGATGATGAGCAGCGGCATCCTGTCCGGCGCCGTGCTCTCATGGGTGTCTATCATCACCGAAATGAGCGCCAGCCTCATGCTCTACAACAACCGGAGCATCACGCTGACCGTCAACACCTATACGCAGATCGTGGGCGGCAACGACGGCGTAGCCGCCGCCTTTGCCACCGTGACCACCGCCTTCACCGTCGTATGCCTCATCCTCTACCTCATCATCACGCGCAACCAGAAGGACGGCATCGGCCTGTAACGGTTCATAGAGCAACGGAGTTGCTTTATAAAGAAGAAAGGAGACGTTCCCATGAAAAAAATCCTGTCCCTCGCGCTGGCACTCGCCCTCGTGCTGACGGCAGCCTGCGCCTTCGCCGCTGAGTGGCGGCGCGATCCCGCCGAGGTCGGCGACACCATCACCGTGTACACCACCATGGACGACGGCCAGCAGGCCGTGATGGAAGAGGTCTGGTATTCCGCCTATCCGGACTGCCACATCGAGTGGATCAAGGACTCTCTGGGCACGCTGATCGCGCGCGTGCGCAACGAGAGCGCCAACCCGCAGGCGGATGTCGTCTGCGGCGGCCTGTTCCAGACCGACGGCAGCCAGTACTGGGACTGCTTCGACCCGTATAAGCCCGTCAACTACGACGACCAGACCGTGGTGGACCCGAACAACTACTACGCCTATCTGGACATCCAGTACATGTGCCTCATCGTCAACACCAAGATCGAGAATGTACTCGGCATCACCATCGACAGCTATGCCTCCCTGCTCGATCCAGCGCTGGCCGGCAAGATCATCATCGCCGACCCGCAGGCGACTTCCTCCGGCTTCCGTCAGTTCCACTCCATGCTCGCGCTGATGGGCGACTCCTTCGGCGATGAGAAATCCTGGAACTTCCTGACCGACCTCGTCAAGACAGGCGTGCGCAACACCACCTCCTCTTCCGAAGTCTACAAACTGGTCATGTCCGGCGAGTACGCCGCGGGCCTGTCCTATGAGTCCATCGTGCAGTACCAAGTGGAGAACGGCGCGGAGGATATCAAGCTCGTCTATCCGAAAGAGGGCAACACCGGCTGCGCCAGCGGCGCCGGCATGGTGAAGAATTGTCAGCATAAGGCCGCTGCGGAAGCCTTCCTCGACATGTGCGGCTCCGCTGAGGTCCAGCAGCTGCGCGCGGAAGCCAACTGCGCCCGCGGCACGAACAAGGAATTCACCTATGAAGCCTATCCCTCCGACGAGGAGATCGGCGTCATCGATCTGGACTTCGCTTACATCGGCGAGCACAAGGAAGAGCTGCTCAACCAGTGGACGGAGCTCTGGTCCACCTACGGCGCAAAATAAGTCCTGTCTTTACCGCGGGGGAGTGTCATTTCAATTGACACTCCCCCTTTTTGCGTGCTATACTGATTTTAAATTGGAGAGGGATTGGCATTTCATCACCCTCTCCCAAAGAATAAGGAGGAACTCATCATGAAGAAGCTTCTCGCACTCGTCATGGCGCTCGTCCTGGTTCTGGGCGCTGCCGCCGCTCTCGCGGATTATCCGGACAAGGGCCTCACCGCTATCTGCCCCTGGGGCGCCGGCGGCGGCACCGACAACTGCCTGCGCGCTTTCTGCCTTGCGCTTGACAAGCAGCTGGGCCAGGTTTCCACCGTTGACAACCGCACCGGCGCTTCCGGCGTCACCGGCCACGAGGCCATCGCCGATGCCGATCCCGACGGCTACACCTACGGCATGATCACCTTCGAGGTCGTGACCTACAAGGCCCTCGAGATGAGCGACTACAAGTCCTACGAGGACTATGATCCGCTGTGCCGCCTGAACGCCGACCCGGCCGCCGTCACCGTCAACAAGAAGTGGGCTGACGCCAACGGCATCGCCGACATCAACGGCTTCATCGACTACTGCAAGGCGCATCCGGGCGAGGTCCGCATGGGCGGTTCCTCCGCGAACTCCGTTTGGCACATCGCGGGTGGCTACTTCATGAACGCTGCCGGCGTCGAGTTCCAGATGGTCACCTATCCTGACGGTGCCGCGAGCGCCGTTCAGGCTGCCGCTCAGGGCGTGGACATCGAAGGCGTTACCGTCTCCCTGGCCGAAGCCCGCAACTTCATCGAGTCCGGCGACCTCGTCTGCCTGGGCCTGATGGCTGAAGAGCGCATCAACAACGAAGTTTTCGGCGCCATCCCCACCTGCAAAGAGCAGGGTGTGGAAGCCTACTACGCCACCTGGCGCGGCCTTGCGCTGCCCAACGGCGTCGACGCCGATGTCCGTGCGAAGCTGGCTGATGCCTGCGCCGCCGCGATCGAAGACGCTGACTTCGTCACCTACATGAACAACGCCGGCCTGGGCATCGCCTACCTGAACAGCGAAGACTTCAAGGCCTTCCTGCAGGAGCAGGAGGAGACCGACGTGCCTGCCGCTATGACCGCTGCCGGCATCGAGTTCTGATCACCTTAAACAGCAGATGGGCAGGGTTCCCTGCCCATCTTTTTAACCCTTGGTACGGTCCCCGAAACCATTTGCTAAGGATGTGAAACCGCATTGAAGAAAACTGCCACAAAGGCCTTCACGAATCTCGTCAGCGCCATCCTGCTGCTGGCCTTTGAAATCTGGGCCTATATTCAGACGCTCGGCTTTAAGCAGCCGAAATCCGCCAAATACGTCAAACCCGCGACCTTCCCGCAGGTCATGATCTGCGGTATGGCCATCTTTACGGTCATCCTGCTCATCCAGTCGATCCTCAAGGTCGTCCGCGGCATGTCCAAGTACGATTATGACAACGCGCCCGCGCCCAGCCTCAACCCTGTCAAAAACCGCGGCATCGCGGCGGCGCTCTTTGTCATCGTGCTGTGCATCTGCTACTCCTTCCTCTTTGAGAGCCTGGGGTATGTGCTGGTCTCCGCCATCATCTGCGCGATCATCATGGTGCTGATCGGCAAGCGCGATGCGAAGACCGTCGTGCTCGTCTCCGTCCTTGTCCCCCTGGTCATGTGGTTCATCTTCTACAAGTTCCTCAAGGTCAACATCCCCATGGGTGTGCTGCAGCCGCTGCGCGACCTGGTCGACAAGTTTTAAGGAGGCGCGCATATGAATTGGGGTTTACTGCTTGAAAGCTATGCGGCGGTTTTTACCAACCCGCAGGTCCTCTTTATGACGCTCCTGGGCGCGCTGGGCGGCGTGCTGCTGGGCGCCATCCCGGGCATGACGGCCACCATGGGCGTGGCGCTGCTCATCCCCTTCTCCTTCGGCATGGATCTCATCCCGTCCATCGGCCTGCTGCTGGGCATCTACTGCGGCGGC
>JAFUTW010000049.1 GCA_017484085.1 Clostridia bacterium | reverse complement strand
GGCATCGGTGTGGGCGTCGGCGTCGGTGTGGGCGTCGGCGTCGGTGTGGGCGTCGGCGTCGGTGTGGGCGTCGGTGTCGGCGTCGGCGTCGGTGTCGGCGTCGGTGTCGGCGTCGGTGTCAGCGTTGCCGTCACCTCGGCCGTCGGGGTTGCCGTCGGTTCCGGGGTGGACGTCGGTGCCGCCGTAGCCTCCGGCGTCGGCGTCGGTGTCGGCGTCGGTGTGGCAAAGACAGAAGCCAGCCCGACGCGTTCAAGCAGCGCATCACGCTGCTCCGGCAGGAAAATCCCGGCCAGGAGCACTGCGATGACCAGCAGCAGCAGGATGATGACGCCGGTAAAGCACCCTTTCCGGCTCCTGCGCTCGGCAGGCACGACAGTGCTGCTTTCTTCGCGGGCATGTACAGCAGAGGCCTTCGCTGCCCGCCTGCTCTGTTGCGTATTCTCTGCGCCGCCCGTGACAGGCGCCGAGACCGGCTCCGTCTGCTGGGCTACCGGCCTTCTGCGTCTCTTCGGCGCCTCATTTTCATTTCTTTGTCCGTCCAATCATTACACCTCATTTCAGGATTGGCTGATTAGAAAATATTATACATGATTTTAGTATAATCGACAATCCCTTTTTCAAATTCAATATCCGCCGGCTTGCCTTTTCTTCCTGTTTGTGTATAATGAAACCGGCTGTCAGCCGTCGCTTGGGGGCGAACGGGTCAGCCGGGAGGATCATTGTGAAACGTCATCTGTTTTTTGCGGTATGCTGGCTATGCCTGCTCGCGCTTTTTGTTTCGGCCGGCGCCGATACGGGTTCAAAGGTCTGCTATGAGGATTTTATGGCCTCCGCTGCTGGCGGCCAGCCGCGCATCCTGTATACCGGCATCACCAAAACCAGCCTGACCATGCGCAGCCAGCCCGACAAAGAGAGCGCAGGCCTCGGCACGCTCAATGAAAAAGCCAAGGTGCAGATCTTCGGTTTTGACCAGGCCTGGCTCTTCTGCTGGAGCGACACCGTCGGCGTCTTTTATCTCGGGCGGCACAACGTAGATTACATCGAACCGGTTTCGTCCGACGTGCCGTCTTACGGCGTCGTGCCCAACCGTTTCGTCGCCGTCACCGGCACGAGCACATCTCTGCGGGAAGCCCCCGACGCCTCTGCCGAGGAGATCATCCCCCTGCCCGCCGGGACGCGGCTCAGCTTCTGGATGATCGAGGACGGCTGGGCCGTCGTTCCCTACCGGCGGCTGGTCGGATACATCTGGCTCGGCGATCTGAAAGATCTGGAGCCCGTGATGCCGACCGTGGATTATGCGCGCACGGGCGACATCATCTCCGTCTTTACAAGCTTTTACTCCACCAAGCAGACGGAGCTCAACACGGGGCGCATGGAAAACATCCGCGTCGGCTGCAATTACATCCAGAGAACCTATCAGACCGGTGAGGAATTCAACTTCAACCAGATCGCAGGCCCTTACCGCGAGGCGCGCGGGTACATGCCCAGCCCGGTGCTGGTCGACGGTGATACCGTTGCCGGCTATGGCGGCGGGACCTGCCAGGTCTCGACGACCCTCTACAATGCCCTGCTGCAGATCCCGCAGGGCATCACCATCGTCTATCGCAGGCCCCACGGACCGAGCGGCGCTTCCTATGCGCCCCACGGTGTCGATGCCGCCGTCGGCGCGACGAATCTGAACCTCATCTTCCGCAACGACTACCCCTTCCCCATCACGATCGACTGCACGGCTTCAAACGGATCGCTGTGCATCTGCATCCGCAAGGGTGAGGTACCTACAACGACCATCGCCGCCCGTTAACAATTGCACAGCAGAAAACCGGCGCTCCCTTTGCCCTGCGGCAGGAGGGAGCGCTGTGTTATTCTATGTTTTTTACACGCCTCAGGCTTCACCTGCAGGCGTCTTGGCCAGCTTCTCAGGACTCATCCGCCGAACGAGGGACAGCGCCGCCTCCAGCGCCGCATGGTCCTCGCTCTCTTCCAGCATTGAGAGCAGTTTCTCTGTCTGGGACTGCCGCTTCCTCCGGTTCTCTGCCTCTTTCCGGATCCTGTACCCTTCCGCAAGTGCTTCGACCTCATCCCTGTTTTTCGGCAGCGTCTTTCGCACAAGGAATTCCTCGTAGGCGTCGCAGTACAGCGAAACCTCATCGGTAAAAGCAACCTGATTGCCGTGATCCAGCCAGAGGACCTTGCTGCACAGCTCCCGGATGTGATCCACAGAGTGAGAGACGAGGATCGCCGTCAAGCCGTTGCCCAGGATCTCCTTCATCTTGCCGCCGCTCTTCTTGCGGAATGCGCCGTCACCCACGCTCAGCACCTCATCCAGGATGAGAACATCCGGGTTGACCAGACAGGCGATGGAAAACGCAAGCCGGCTCTTCATGCCGCTGGACAGCTGCTTGAACGGCCTGTCCTGAAAGTCCTCCAGTTCCGCAAAGCCGATGATCTCATCATACTTTTCGTTCATGAAAGCGCGTGTATACCCGAGCAGCGCACCGCGCAGGAACGTATTCTCCCGTACGGTCAGCTCTCCGTCGAAACCCGCGCCCAGTTCCAGCAGCGCTGCGATGGTTCCGGAAACCGAAACGCTTCCCTCCGTCGGCACCATGATGCCGCTGATCGCCTTAAGGATAGTGGACTTGCCGGCGCCGTTGCTGCCGATGATACCCAGCATCTCGCCCTTATTAAGGCTGAAGCTCACATGCCTGTCCGCCCAGAACTCCCGGACGTGATAATTGCCCGTCAGCCGCCTTGTAACATACTCCTTGAGGCCGATATCCTTAAAATCCCCCGTGATGTACCGGATGGAAACATCCCTGACTTCAATGACCGCCATTCTTCTCCTCTTTCCCGGCTGTAATGAAACCGCATGCCGCGTCCCCGTTCAGGTTCACTGTTTTGCATCCAGTTCGCCAAGCAATTTGGCTGCCGTCTTTCCGGGATAGAGCGCCGGCGCCAGTTCCACGATGCGCCGCAGGAGCTTTTCGGCCTCTTCCCTGTTGCCGTCCGCCAGATAGGCTCTGGCCAGCCAAAGGGATGTCGTGATCTTCGGCAGCTGCTGACGGCTGCCCTTCACCAGTTCCTTCAAAGCTTCGCTGTCCGCCTTGCCTTCCTTCAGGTAGCGCATGCACTGTTCGTTGAGTTCCGTATTGAAGGTCAGGCGCTTGCTCTGGGGCTTTGAAAGCTGCAGCTCCTCCAGCCGCTTGCGCAGGGAGAGCAGCTCGTCCAGATACTTCTGTGCCTTCTCTGTGTCTCCCTTCTGCTCAGCGCAGTAGCACAGGTTGCTGGTGATGGCAAAGGACGTGAAAAGATTGGATTCTTCCTTTTTCTTTTCCTTGCGCGGCATCTCCAGCAGCACCCGCTCTGCCTCGTCAAAACGCCCCAGCGAAGCGTACGCATTGGAGAGGTGCATGCGCACCATAAGCGCCGTATCCTGGCTGGGCATCTTCTGTCCAAGGTGCACGGAGTAGTCGCGGATGAACCCCTCCGCATCCAGCCCGTCGTACAGGCGCGCGGTTTCCGCCTGGTGCTCCTTCATCGCGGAACCGGAACAGGATACCAGCAGGCCCGCAATGCCGATGACCCCCAGCACGATCCACACTCCGGGATTGGCTGACCGGTTAAAGAGCAGGATGGCGATGATGAGGACGGTTAAAGCGACGCTGAGCAGGATAAACTGCCGCAACCGTTTGGGATAAAGCGCCAGCATGGGGAACATCACGACCTTTTTTCGTTTTGGACAGTATAGCCGGTTTTTCATCCGAGATCAAGATGCGCTTTCCCGGCGAACGGTAAGACCCCGGTCCTTCCGGATCGGGGTCCCATATCTCAGTTTGCTCTATCGGGGTGGCTCTCCGCCCACAGCCGCTCGGCTGTAGCCCGCCAGTTCTCCGCATACGGATCGCACTTGGCGCACAGGTGCTCCACGCTCTCCGGAGACTGGGGGTCTGTGGAATGGGCTCCCGTCTCTTCGACCACCTTGCGCAGCACGTCCGGGTTTTCCAGCATCGGGCACGGACGCAGATGGTTCTCGTTGAAGGGCTGCCCGTCGTGATAGGCCATGAAGATGGGCGACTGCAGTGCCTCCAGCAGGGTCATATCATGGATGTTCGCATTGGAATAGTGGATGAAGACACAGGGATCCACATCGCCCAGCGCGTTGATGTGCAGATATCTGCGCCCGCCCGCGATACACCCGCCGACGTATTCGCCGTCATTCTGGAAGTCCATGGCGAAGATCGGCTTGGTCGCGCGGATCTCACGGATGCGGTGATACATCCGCTCGCGCTGCTCCGGCGTGGGCAGCAGTTCCGGCGCGGCGTCGTTGCCCACCGGCATATAGTGGAAGTACCAGATGAAGCGCGCGCCCATCTCACAAATGAAATCGATGTACTCATCCGAGGAGATGGAATCGAGGTTCTGGCTGGTATAGCAGGCGGAAATGCCGAAGGGCAGCTTCCTGTCCTTGAGCAGCTGCATCGCGTGCTTTACCTTTTCGAAAACGCCCTCACCGCGGCGCCCGTCCGTCGCCTCTTCAAAGCCTTCCAGGCTGAAAGCCGGGATGAAGTTCTTCACCCGCAGCAGTTCATCGGCAAAAGCGTCGTCGATCAGCGTGCCGTTGGTAAACGCGAGGAACTGGCAGTCGCTGTGCTTGTCGCAGAGCGTGATCAGATCCTTCTTTCGCACCGTGGGCTCGCCGCCCGTATAGATGTACATGTGCACGCCCATTTCCTTGCCCTGGGTGATGATGGAGTCGATGTCCTCCAAACTCAGATTGAGCTTATGGCCGTATTCCGCCGCCCAGCAGCCGGTGCACTTCAGGTTGCAGGCGCTCGTGGGATCCAGCAGGATCGCCCAGGGGATGTTGCAGTTGTACTTCTGGCGGTATTCCTCCTGCTTGGGCCAGCCCACGATGTTGGCGTTCAGGAAGAAATTCTGGAAAACCGCCTTCAGTACCGCAGGATCGGTCTCCTTCATGACCTTCATGATCAGCTGGTACATGTTGTTGTCCGGATCCTGCAGCACCTTGCGTACCACCGCCCGCTGCTCGGCATATGTGTTGGGCCCGTCCCCTGCAAGCTTGTCCACCCATGCCATCAGCTTGGGTGCATTCTCCTCCGGGTTCTTGCCGATATAGTTGAATGCCGTGCTGAAAAGCGCTTTCTTCACCGTTGTTCCGATAGCCATAAAAAACCTCCTCTCAAACGCGACTATTATAAGAATGTTTAAACGTTTTTTCAAGCTCTCACAATCATAAATCAAGTAATATCGACAATTTTTATCCGTTGGTCGACGAAAAAAGAGGCCTTGCGGCCTCTTAGGATCCTGTGCTGTTTTCAGCAGGCGCTCAGCAGCGTCGTAATGCCCATTCCTCCCCCTACGCAGAGGGTCGCAATGCCGCTTCTCGCTCCTGTGTCCTTCATGGCGTACAGCAGTGTAACGAGGATCCGGCAGCCGGAAGCGCCGACCGGGTGTCCCAGGGCAACAGCACCGCCCCGGCAGTTCAGTTTTCCTTCCGGTATGCCCAGTTCTCTGGCGACGGCGATCGACTGAACGGCAAAGGCTTCGTTTGCTTCAAAGAGATCGATATCGTCGATCGTCAGCCCCTGTCTTTTAAGAAGCTTCCGGGTCGATGCCACCGGTCCGATACCCATGACAGCCGGCTCCACGCCCGCCGCCGTGCCGCCGCACCACCTTGCCAGCGGGGTAAGTCCGTGCTCTTTCACGGCCTTTTCCGAGGCCAGGAGCACGGCAGCCGCACCATCATTCAGCCCGGATGCGTTGCCCGCCGTGACGATCCCGCCTGCCTGAAACGCCGGCTTCAGCCGGGAGAGCGCCTCCATAGACGTGTCGCGGCGGATGCCCTCATCCCTGTCAAAGACCTCAGCGCCCCGCTTGCCCTTCAGTTCGATGGGCACGATCTCCTGTGCGAACAGCCCTGCATCCGATGCGGTGGCAGCCTTTTGCTGTGAGGCGAGCGCGAACGCATCCGCCTCTTCCCGGGTGATATGCCAGCGCTTTGCAATGTTCTCGGCGGTGACGCCCATGTGGCAGTCGTTGTACACATCCCAGAGCGCGTCCTTCACCATCGTATCCACAAGGGGGCTTTGTCCGGCCGGATAGCCGATCCGGTACCCGAAGCGCGCGCCGGGTACGGCAAACGGCGCCAGAGACATGTTTTCCATCCCCCCGGCCACCGCGAGCTCTTCCTGTCCCGCTGCGATCATGAGCGCTGCCCGGTTGACGCTTTCAAGCCCGGAACCGCAGACGCAGTTGACCGTCACCGCTGTGGAACTCTCCGGCATCCCGGCCAGAAGGGCCGCCTGACGCGCGGGATTCTGACCCAGCCCCGCCTGAAGCACGCAGCCCATTTCGGCATGACCGACCGACTCCGTTCTCAAGCCGGCGCGGCGGATCGCTTCACGGATGACAGCGGCGCCGAGCGCCGGTGCCGGTGTTGAAGCAAGGCTGCCGCCGAATCTGCCGATTGCCGTCCTGCAGCCGCTTACGATGTATACTGCCTCGCTCATGTCTCCTCCGTCATTCCGGCTTGGCCGCACAGCTCTGCCGTTTTATCCCTGCGCGCCGCTTTGTGATGCCTGCGCAAGCGCCGCTCTTCTCTGCGCTGCGCAGGGCGCTTCAGCACTTCACTCATCACGACAGCGCGCAGCAGGTCCTCCTGTGCAGGGCTGCGCATTGGGGTGCCAGCCGCAACCTCCTCCGCTTCCTTCACGGTGCGGGCATGCGTTTCATGTTCCTGTCTGTCTGTGGGATGACAGGGGTCGTCTCCTTCCGCCGCGGCTTCAAATGCGGACTGTGCCGTCTCTTCATAACGGACGGAAGAAGGATACGGCGCCCTCAGCATATCCTCGTGGCAGGGATCTTCTCCCTCCGCGGCCGTCGCTTTGCCTTTCGTGCTCTCCTCTTTATCAAAAAGAGGGATCCTCGGTGCTTTGGCCGCCTTAGTGAGGGCTGCGCCACGCTCACGCTGCGCACGCCCGGCTGCTTTTCCCGCCGCTTTTGTGCCCTTCTTCTTACCGGAAGAAGCGACCACGATCCAGATGATCATGAAGATCAATACGCTTAAATAATCCGTATCCGCTTCCTCCTTTCTTGCGCTTCATCCGTTTACTGTTTCTGCGGCGCGCGGCCTTCACCCATGCCGGCGATCGATTCGCGCATTGATGTGTCGGCGATGGTGTTCTTCATTTCATAGTAATCGAGCACGCCCAGCTTGCCCTCGCGCAGCGCGGTCGCCATCGCCTTGGGCACCTCGGCCTCCGCTTCGATGACCTTGGCGCGCTGCTCCTGCGCGGCAGCCTTCATTTCCTGCTCGCGGGCGACTGCCATGGCGCGGCGCTCCTCCGCCTTGGCCTGCGCGATACGCCGATCCGCCTCCGCCTGATCCATCTGGAGCTGGGCGCCGATGTTGCGTCCGACATCCACATCCGCGATATCGATGGAAAGGATTTCGAACGCCGTGCCGGCGTCCAGGCCCTTGCTCAGCACCGTGCGGCTGATCAGATCCGGGTTTTCAAGAACGGCCTTGTGGGTCTCCGCAGAGCCGACAGTCGTAACGATGCCCTCGCCGACGCGGGCGACCACCGTTTCCTCGCCGGCGCCGCCGACCAGCCGCTCGATGTTGGCGCGCACCGTCACCCTGGCCTTCGCGCGCAGCTCGATGCCGTCCTTGGCGATGGCCGCGACGGTCGGCGTCTCGATGACCTTCGGGTTGACGCTCATCTGCACGGCCTCCAGCACGTCGCGCCCCGCGAGGTCGATCGCGCACGCCTCCGGGAAGTCCAGCTGGATGTTTGCGCCTCTGGCTGTGATGAGCGCGGTCACGACCCTGTCCAGATTGCCGCCCGCCAGATAGTGCGCTTCCATTTTGCTGATGTCCATGTGCAGCCCGGCTTTTTCAGCCTTGATCAGCGGGGTGACGATCTTGCTGGGTGAAACACGGCGGATGCGCATGCCCGCCAGCGTGAAGACGGAAACATGCACGCCGGACGCGAGCGCGGAGATCCAAAGGCCCAGCGGGATAAACCGCAGGAAGATGAACACCGCAAGGATGACGATGACGATGGTGATATAAGCTGATACCATTTTGTTTTCCTCCTCTGTCAGGACTTATCTGTCCTGCCCTTCCTTTTCTGAAACAGCGCGCACGACGAGGGAGCCGCGTTCCTCTCGCAGCACTTCGATCAGCGTTCCTTCAGCAATGAAAGCTCCTTCGCTTACGACGCTGTAGCGGTCTCCGTCAAACTCACCGATGCCGGCAGGCCGCAGCGCGCTGCTGGCCCTGCCCTTCAGGCCGGTCAGGTCCTTTCCCGCACCGCCGCTCTCTTCGCCCAGATCTTTTGCTTTCAGGAAGAGCCTGGACTGAAAGAGTTTGCCCCGTGCAGCTGAATGCAGGATCGCGAAGGCGATGACGGCCAGCACGATAAGCAGGCAGGCCATAACAATGACGGCAATCGTCGCTCCCACGACTTTCCCCAGAAAAAAAGTACCTCCGCACAGCAGCACGATGCCCGAGATGCCGGGCAGGCCGAAGCCCGGCAGCATCACTTCCAGTATGACCAGCGCGGAGCCGAACACAAGGCAGATCACTGCCGGCAGAAGCCCATAGCTCATAGAAGTCCTCCCTCCGTCTTCTCCCCGTTTCCGGGGTGTATGCCCAGTTTGATCATCTTATCCCTGACCGCCTTGAAATCCTCCCACGCGGGGCGCTTCTTCGTCTCGTCGCGCAGCAGCGCGGAGGGATGGTAAGTCGGCATCACCCAGATCCCCTTTTTGAGGTGCCAGACGCCCCTGTCCCGTGTGATGCGAAGGTCCTCTCCAAGGATCGTCCGGGCAGCCGTCGAACCCAGCAGCAGGATGATCCTCGGCTGCACCAGCGCCGTCTGCTGGCGCAGGAATCCGATGCAGGCGGCCGCTTCCTCCGCTTCCGGCACCCGGTTGTGCGGCGGGCGGCACTTAACGATGTTGCAGATATATACGTGTTCCCTGGTGAGGCCGATGGCTGCAAGCATCCTGTCCAGCAGCTGTCCGGCCGGCCCCACAAAGGGCCTGCCCGTCCGGTCTTCCTGCTCCCCCGGGCCTTCGCCGATCAGCATGAGGTCCGCGTGCAGGTTTCCCTCCCCGGGCACCACGTGCGTCCTGGTCCTGGCCAGGGGGCAGGCCTGGCAGGCAAAGATCTGCTCCGTCAGCGACGGCCATGAGGTATTCAAGCCCTCACCTCCCGATCCCGTCGGAAGCGTCCCTGCGGATGATCAGCGCGTCCGTGATGCTGGTCCCCAGATCCGAGAACACGACGTTCACGTCCCGCCTCACCCAGGTGATCAGCGCGTTGAGCATGAACATCAGCGTGATGATGACCAGTGCAAAAAACGCCGCGCCGATGAAATCCAGTCCGCCCGAAATCCCCCGGTGCAGCGCAGCGCTGCTCCTGGCTTTGGCGGGTTTTGCCCTGCTTCCGGCGGTTTTACGGGCCTTCTGCTTTGCCTGTTTTGCCATCACAAATAATCCTTCCATTCCGGCCGCACAGCCTCGCCGCGTGCCTTTCCTTTGAGGCTGAGTCCGGCAAAATTCCTCTGGCGCAGCGCTTCATACACGACGACGGCCACGCTGTTGGAGAGGTTGAGGCTCCTCGCTTCTTCGATCATGGGGATGCGGATGCAGCGCCCCGGTGCCTCATCCAGCATCGCTTGCGGCAGCCCGCAGGATTCCCTGCCGAAGACGAGAGCGGCATCCTCCGGATAGCTGATCTCCGCGTAAGAGCGAGGGGCATGCGAGCTCGTCAGGTACCAGGGAATGCCCGCAAGCTCCGCTTTTGCCGCTTCCAGAGTGGGATGCACGCACACCCGTGCCAGCGGCCAGTAATCCAGACCCGCGCGTTTCAGATACCGGTCCTCCAGGCTGTAGCCCAGCGGCTCGACCAGATGCAGCACGCTGCCGGTCGCTGCACAGGTCCTTGCGATGTTTCCGGTATTCTGCGGGATCTCCGGCTCGATCAAAACGACGTGAATCATCGGCTGCCCCTTTCATCTTTGCCTTATTTTACAGCGAAAGCACCACTATTGCAAGAGCGGCGCGCCGTTGTCAATCCCCGCCGATTGTGCTATGATGACAGGGATAAAACAACACGAACGGAGGAGTTCCCCATGCCGGATGGAGCTTTCGTTGTGATCGACGGAAACAGCCTGATGCACAGGGCTTTCCACGCTCTGCCCCCGCTGTCCAACGAGGACGGCATCTTCACCAACGCCGTATTCGGCTTTCTCAATATGATGCTGAAGGTCGTGGAAGAGGAGAATCCCGCCTACCTGGCGGTCGCATTCGATCTGCACGGCCCCACCTTCCGCCATACCGATTATAAGGACTACAAAGCCGGCCGCAAGCCAACGGCGCCGGAACTGGCCCCCCAGTTCGGCCTCATCCGTGACGTGCTCACCGCCATGGGCGTAAGGCAGCTTACCTGTCCCTCCTTCGAGGCGGACGATATCCTGGGGACCATGGCCAGGCGCTGTGAGGAAGCCGGCATCCCTGCCCTGCTGGTTACGGGCGACCGCGACTCCATGCAGCTCGTCTCCGACACGACCTGCGTTTTGTACACCAAGCGCGGGGTCTCGGAGGTCGTCCGCTATACGCCGCAGCAGGTGCAGGCCGATTTCGGCGTCACCCCTGCGCAGATCCCCGACCTCAAGGGGCTGATGGGTGACGCAAGCGACAACATTCCGGGCGTACCCGGCATCGGGGAAAAGACGGCTGTGAAGCTGCTTGCGCAGTACGGTACGCTGGAAGAGACGCTCGCCCATGCGGATGCAGACCTCAAGGGCAAGCAGCGCGAAAAGATGCTGGACGGCGCCGCCTCCGGCCTGATGAGCAAAAAGCTGGCGACGATCACCCGCTATGTGCCCATCGATGAGGTCAGTATCGAAGACTGCCGGCGTCCGGATTTTGCAGGCGGCATCCCGATGCTGAAGGAGCTCGGGATGAAGTCCGTCGTCAGCCGTATCGAAAAACTGGAACACCGGGCTGATCCTGCGCCGCAGCCTGACCTGCCCGAATGGGATGAAGAGGCGCTTCTTACCGATGAAAACGCCGCGCGAAGCTGGATCGCCGCCAGGGATGGCAGGGCTTTTGCGTGCATGCTGCAGGATAGTGGTTTTTCCCTTGCCTGTGACGACCGCTGCCGCGCCCGCATCATCTTTTCGCAGGGCCTGCTGGACGCGGGGATGGATCCCCAGGCGGCAGCCCGTCTGCTGGAGCCGCTGTTCACAGGTTCACGGCCGCTGCTCTGTTATGACGCCAAGCGCCTCATGACGCAGCTATATGAGTGGTCTGTGCCCTTCAGCGCTTCCTTTGACGACGAGCGCATCGTCCAGTATCTCCTCTCCCCCCAGACGAGCCGCTACGAGGCGCCGGCGGACGCAGCCGCCCTGTGGGACGCTTTCACGCTCGACCTCAAAAAACTGCGGGAAGAGGAAATGGAGCCGCTGTACCGCGACATCGAGCTGCCGCTGGCCTCGACGCTCTTCGGGATGGAGCGCAAGGGCTTTCTCGTGGACAGGGAAGAACTCGCCTCCCTGGGCCGGCAGTATGAGGCTCAGATCGAATCGCTGAGGAGCGAGATCTTCTCCCTGTGCGGCACGGAGCCGATCAACCTGAACAGCCCGCAGCAGCTCGGGGATCTGCTCTTCAACCGGCTGGGCCTGCCTGCGCGCAAAAAGACCGCCAAGGGCTGGTCCACCGATGCGGACACCCTTCAGGAGCTCGCCGGGCTGCATCCCGCCGTCGGCAAGATTCTCCAGTACCGGCAGGTCGCCAAGCTGAACAGCACGTATATCGACGGTCTCCTGCGCCTGACGGACCGGGAGGGGCGCATCCACACGTGGTTCGACCAGACCATCGCCGCCACCGGACGTATTTCCTCCAGCGAACCCAACCTGCAGAACATCCCGGTGCGGACCGAGATGGGCAAGGAGATCCGCCGCGCCTTCATCGCGCCGGAAGGCTGCCTTCTGATCGACGCCGATTATTCGCAGATCGAGCTCCGCCTGCTAGCCCACCTCTCCGGGGACGAGGCGATGTGCGACGCTTTCAGACGCGGGCAGGACATCCACGCCCGCACCGCCGCGGAGGTTTACGGCATGCCGCTTGAACAGGTGACACACGAGATGCGCTCCCGCGCCAAGGCCGTCAACTTCGGCATCGTTTACGGCATCAGCGATTTCGGCCTTGCGACCAACCTCCACATTACCCGCAGGGAAGCCTCTGAGTTCATCGCCCGCTACTTCGAGCGTTATCCCGCCATCCGCCGCTTCATGGATGAGTCCGTCGCCTTTGCCAAGGCGCACGGTTATTCTCTCACCCTGTACGGCCGCCGCCGGCCCCTTCCGGAGCTGACGTCCCCCAATTACAACCGGCGGCAGTTCGGTGAGCGCGCCGCGATGAACACGCCGGTTCAGGGCGCCGCCGCAGACATCATCAAGCTGGCCATGAACGCCGTTTACCGGCGTCTGCAGGAAGAAAAACTCGATGCCCGGCTGATCCTGCAGGTGCACGACGAGCTTATCGTGGAAGCGCCGCCGGAGGAAGAAGCAGCTGTCCGGACCATTCTGAAGGACTGCATGGAGAATGCCGCCCAGCTGCGCGTCCCGCTGGTTGCGGACATCCAGTCCGGCCGTTCCTGGTACGAGACCAAGTGATGCCGGCGCATTGCCGGCCGGAGACAAACCGATGAAAATCGCCATCACGGGTTCCATCGCCTGCGGCAAAAGCACCGTTTCCGATTATCTCCGCAAAAGGGGCTTCTATGTCGCCGATGCGGACGCCATCTCCCGGGAGCTGACCGGCCCTGGCTCCCCCGTCCTGGATGAGATCCGCAAAGCCTTCGGCGACGCGGTCTTTTCCGGGGATACGCTGGACCGCGCCGCCCTGGGCTCACTCGTCTTCAATGATCCGAAGCTGCTCCGGCGCCTGAACCGGCTGCTCCACCCGCGGATCCTCTCGGAGCTAATGACCCGGCTCTCCGCCGAGGAGGCGAAGTCAGCCGTGGTCTTTGCAGAGGTCCCCCTTCTCTACGAATGCGGATTTGAAAGCCGGTTCGACCGCGTATGGGTCGTCGCCGCGGATGAGGAGACCCAGGTCTCCCGCCTCTTCGAGCGCAACCGTCTGACTCGCGCGGAGGCGCTTGCGCGTATCCATGCCCAGATGCCGCTGTCACAGAAGACGGAGGCTGCGGACGCCGTCATCCGGACGGACTGTCCGCTGGATGAGACGTACGCCCAGACAGACGCGCTGCTCTCCTCGCTGCCTCCCGCGTCCCGCAAATCTCCCGCTCCACCGCGCTATACGGCGCGCAGGAAAAAGAAGACGGGGTTTTCCGGATACTGGAGCAGCCTTCCCGTCTGGCTGAAGGCCGTCCTCACCCTCTCGCTCTCCTTCGTGCTCCTCACCGGCTCCGTCGCTATCGTCCGCGATTACATGGCCCGTCTGGAGGAACGCCGCCGTCTGGAAGCGGAAGCTGCGGAACGGGCCCGTCATCCATTGTATCACGCCGATCTGATCCGGTTCTATTCCGAAACGCAGGATCTGGACCCGGCGCTCGTATCCGCTGTCATCCTGTGCGAGTCCAGCTTTGATGCCTCTGCCGTCAGCCGTCTGGGCGCGCGCGGTCTCATGCAGCTCATGGAGGACACTGCCGGATGGATCGCTCATAAGCTCGGCGAGGACGACGCCCGGTACTCCTTTGACCGCTTGTTTGATCCGGAGACGAATATCCGCTTCGGCACCTGGTATCTCCGCTTCCTTTCGGACCGCTTCGGCGGCGATCCCGTCAAGGTCGTCTGTGCTTATCACGCCGGTCAGGGCAATGTCGCCAGCTGGCTCAGCAACCCGCTTTACAGTCCGGACGGCGAAACGCTCGCGACGATCCCCACTGAGGACACCGCGCTCTACTGCCGCCGCGTGCTGAACGCCAGGGACGTTTATAAGAAATACTATTTCAATGAACGAGAAGAAACAGAAGATAATGCAATTTCTGAATGATTGATCCAGTTGTGTCCGTCTTGTTCAGAAAAAGGTTGTCAGAATCGATCTGACAACCTTTATTTTTTCAATTATTATTAAATAATTTCGATCACATCAGAAGTAATCCGAAAAATAGGGCTGCTCGATGGGGATGATGTCCTCGAGGATCCGGATGGCTTCATCCCCCGCCTGCAGCCGCTCCACACGGCGCAGGTATGTCGGCCGCTTGTAGCCCATAAACATCGTCGTCAGCGTGCCGATGTTGCAGCGAACCGTCTCCCCCCGCTTCCCGCCGCGCTCTAAGATCGCTTTGCCGTCCGCATCCCAGGAAAGAGAGAAATCACCGGCATTGCACTCCATCACCGGATCCTCGATGATGAAGTGTAGATCGTCGTGCATGGAGATGATGTCGAACGGATAATCGCGGATGAACGCCTCGAAATCCACGATGCGTGCCATCATATACGGCTGGATCTCTTCTTCGATCTCGCTGTCCTCCAGCAGGAAGGCCATCGGCTCGTTGGTATAGTTGTATCCGACGACCTTGTCGATCATCGAGATATGCGCGGAAATGTAGTTCCACAGGCCATGCCGTGCCTCCTGGTTGATGGTGACCAGTTCCTTGATGCGGAAAACGTCATTGGCGATGTAGTAAACGAGGTACCCGCAGGGCTTATCCTGCTCATCATAGTAGACGGCGACGAGCACGTCATCCGCCTCCCAGCGCCAGTACTCTTCCCACTCCAGTTCATTGCGTTTCAGAGCCCCGTGGCGCATCCTGGCGAATTTGTCGTGTACCTTGCAGATATCTTCGTTCTCGATGTCCACCCGTTCCACCATGCCGCGGACGGGCCTGTGCTTTGGCAGCTGCGTATCCTTGATGGTATAAGTCATCTTGTCGGAGACGATCTCCCAGCCTTTTTTTCTGTAGAAGGGGATCTGATACGGGTAGAGCATGGACAGGCTCTGCCGGTTGCCGCGCATATTCTGAAGGGCCTGCTTAACGAGCCGGCTCATCAGCCCCCTGCCGCTGTATTCCGGATAGGTCGCCACGCCCGTCACGCCGCCCATGCGGTACATCCTGCCGAAAAGGTTGACCTCCATCGGGTAGATGCTGATCTGCGAGGCCAGCTTTTCACCGTCGAACCACCCGAAGGATTCCGTTTTTTTTAGCACCGGCTTCTTGGATCGTTCCATCTCCTTGCGGTTCCATCCGAGTGCAGCCAGTTCACTGTCCGTCACCTGAAAGGCATACCGGAGCAGCGCATTGTACTGCGCCGTATCCTCCGTCGTCAGCCTGCGCATCAGCAGACGGTCCTCCAGCCTCCCCTGTCTCATGAGTTCCTGTCCTTTCGCATCTGTTTCCCTGTATTATAGCACCGCTTCCGCAAGGCCGGCAAGTTCAGCCCTCACCCGTAAAGCTGTGTTCCACAAGCGGGAGACATACATAATTCCCCCCAACCTGCTCTTTCAGCCCCGCCGTGAAACGCTCCTCGGCCTCCGCCTGTGTCAGCTTTAACCCGAAGGGCGTCACACAGTCAAACCGTACCTGTTCCGCTCCGCCGACAGGCACGACGCGGATGTCGTGCAGCGTGATCCGCGTATCCATCTTCTCTGCCGTCCGCCTCAGCGCATCGGCAATGACAGGGAGCTTCTCATCTTCCGTCAACACGGGATCGCAGTGGAGGACCAGGCTGATCTCCGTTTCCGCCGCAACCCTGCGCTCGATTTCATCGAGGATCGCATGGCTCTCCAGCGAGCTCAGCGCCGCCGGCAGCTCGACATGGGCGCTGGCGTACCGGTGCCCGGGCCCGTAATCATGAATCTGCAAATCATGGACCCCTAAGACCTCACGCCCCTCCAGAATATCCTTCTCCAGCATCCCGATGTCTGCTGCGGAAGGGATCCCGCCGAGCAGACTGGTGATCGTCTCCCTGCAAAGGGACAGTGCTCCGGCAAAGATCAGGCAGCCGATGGCCAGCCCCATATAGCCGTCCAGCGGCAGCGAGTACCGTCGGGAGAGCGCACCGCCCACAAGCACGGCTGCCGTTGCGCCTGCGTCGCTCAAACTGTCGAGTGCCGCGGCCCTCAGCGTGCCGGATTGCAGCCTGCGGTCCGCCGCCAGGTTGAACGCGGCCAGCAGCAGCTTGACGACGATCGCAATACCAAGCACGATCCAAGCGCGTCCCATCCACTCCACAGGCCGCGGAGAGAGGATGCGAGAAAAAGAGCTGGAGATGAGCCCGATGGAAACCGTGAGCTGTCCGGCTGAAACCAACAGGGCCGCGAGGTATTCGTACCGTGCGTGCCCATAGGGATGCTCCCTGTCCGCCGGCCTTACGGCCAGAACGAAACCAAGCAGCCCAACTGCTGCGGTCGCCGCATCGCTCAGGTTGTTGTACGCATCTGCAATGACGGACATAGCGCCCATGCTTCTGCCGGTCACGAGCTTCATCACAAAAAGCAGCAGGTTGACGGCCACCGCGACCGCGCTGACCCTCTCCGCCTGTCTGCTCCGTTTCTCCTGTTTCACCGTCTGTCCCTTCCCAAATCCCGCTGCCGGAGCGGATTCTTCCTTATAATAAACTGCCGACCGAATTTCGGATATTCTACAATATCTGCCTGCGGAACGCAAGCCGCACCCCTGCGCCGTACAGCAGAAGATCTGAATCGTAGCCGGTTCATGTTATCATTGCTTTTCATGAATGTTTTTCACCTTATGATTGAAAAATATTGACAAGCATCAAAATCGGTGTAGAATAGCGGTAATCGCCTCTCTTGGCCGCAAAGGCAGGGAGGCCAAAGACTGTACGGAGGAATAGAAAATGAAGAAACTGACCCTCATCGTCCTCTCCCTCGTCCTGGTGCTTGCTTTTGCGCTTTCCAGCGCTGAAACCAAGCTGCAGCTGGGCACCACCGTCAATGAGCAGGATTCTTTCCAGGTTGCAGCCGAGAAATTCCGCGACCTCGTCGCTGAGCGCACGAACGGCGAATACGTCATCGAGATCTATCCGAACGGTACCCTCGGCGGTGAAGCGGATATGCTGGAGTCCATGTCCATGGGCATGCTCGATATGGGCATCATCACCAGCGGTCCTTTCGTCAACTACTCCAAGATGATGGGCGTTCTGGATATGCCTTTCCTCTTCGCCAGCAATGAAGAAGCCTACGCCGTTCTGGACGGCGAAGTCGGCCAGGGCCTGCTGGACACGCTGGAAGAAGCGAACCTGAAGGGTCTCGCCTATGCGGAGCGCGGCTTCCGCAACGTCACCAACTCCGTGCGCCCCGTGAAGAGCGCTGAGGACCTCAAGGGCCTCAAGCTCCGCGTGATGGAGAACGAAGTCTACACCAAGACCTTCGCCGCTCTGGAAGTCAACGCCGTTCCCATGGCCTGGGCCGACGCGCTGACCGCCCTGCAGCAGGGCACTGTCGACGGTGAGGAGAACCCCATCAACGTCGTTCACAGCTACAAGCTCTGGGAATCCCAGAAGTATATGACGCTCGACCGTCACAGCTACTCCACCGCCATCATCACGATGAGTCTTGACCTGTGGAACAGCCTGGACGAGGCCACCCAGCAGATCTTCAAGCAGAGCGCACAGGAAGCCGCCGAGTACGAGCGCGCCTGGGTCGCCGAGCAGGAGAGCACGCAGCTGGCCACCATCAAGGAAAACGGCATCGAGGTCGTTGAGGATCCCGATGTGGATTCCTTCCGCAGCGCGGTACAGTCCGTCTACGAAGCCTATCCCGATTACGCTGATTCCATCGCGGCCATCCAGGCTGTGCTGGCCAAGTAATCCATATCAAAGCCCGGGCGGGCAGGGTGACCTGCCCGCTCTTTTTTCGGAGGAATTATGAAACTGCTTGAAAGCATCGCCGACGCACTGGACAGGATCTGCGGCGCGATCATCGTGGTCATGGTTGGCCTTATGGTCATCTTCACCACAGCGCAGATCATCTGCCGGACCTGGTTCACCTCCCTCACCTGGGCTGAGGAGGCCTGCCGTTTCCTTCTCATCTGGGCCTCCTTCCTCGGTGCGACCTGCGTCTACCGGCACAGCGGCAATATCGCCGTCACCTTCGTACAGGATCTCTTCCCCGCACCTGTCCGCCGCTGGACCCGCATCCTCGTGCACGCAGTCTGCCTCGTTCTCTTTGCCGTGCTGTTCTATTACGGCCTGCAGTACTGCGGCAAGCAGGTGCGCAACGCGGCCGCGATACCGATCAAGATGAAATACGTCTATATGTGCCTGCCCATCAGCATGGTGATTATGGCCTACCAGGCCCTGGTGCTGATGCTGCGCGAATTCCGCGGTGAGGAGGTGAAGGCGTAATGGCAGCCATCCTCTTTATCACCTTCCTCGGGCTTCTGGTCCTGGGCGTCCCGGTCGCCTTCTCTATCTGCTCTGCGGCTGCGGTCACGATCGCAACGGGGCTCGGCACAAAGAATATGCTGATGGTCATCCAGCGCCTCTTTGAAAGCTGCAACTCCTTCTCGCTGACAGCCGTCCCCTTCTTCATCCTGGCCGGCGATCTGCTGTCCAAGGGCAAGATTTCCAAGCTGCTGGTCGAATTCTGCGAAAGCCTGCTCGGAATGATCCGCGGCGGCCTGTCCGTCGTCTCCGTCCTGGCCGGCATGTTCTTCGCCGCCATCTCCGGCTCCGGTGCCGCCACCACGGCTGCCGTCGGCGGGACGCTCGTCCCCGAGCTCAAGAAGCGCGGCTACAAGGAAGACGCCAGCGCAGCGCTCATCGCCGCCGCCGGCACCATCGGCGTCGTCATTCCCCCGTCCGTGCCCATGGTACTCTATGCCGTCATCGCCGAAGAGAGCGTCAACAACCTATTCAAGGCCGGTTTTATCCCCGGGTTCCTGATGGGCGGCATGCTGATCGCCATCGCGCTCGTGCAGGCGTACAAGAACAATTATCCCAAGGGCGCGTCCTTTAACATCGTCAACGTCTTCAAGACCTTCCTGCGGGCCATCCCCGGCATCCTGATGCCGCTGATCATCTTGGGCGGCATCTTCTCCGGTATCTTCACGCCGTCGGAGGCCGCGGCTGTCGCCGTCGTTTACGCCGTACTGGTGTCCGCCTTCATCTACCGGGATCTCACGCCGAAGTCGCTCTTCCAGATCATGCTGGGCAGCGCCAGGACCAGCGCCGTCATCATGATCATCATCGGCTGCTCCGGCCCGTTCGGCTGGTGTCTCGCCAAATGGAAGATCCCGGAGGCCATCGCCGCCGCGGTCCTCTCCGTTTCCACCAACAAATATGTGATCCTGCTGCTGATCTCAATCATCATCCTGATCGCCGGCGTTTTCATGGAGACCAGTTCCGCCATCATCCTGCTGACGCCGGTCTTCCTGCCGCTGGTGCGGGCGCTGGATATCTCCACGCTGCACTTCGGCGTCCTCTTCGTCGTCGGCATCGCCATCGGCATGATCACGCCGCCGGTAGCCATCAACCTCTTCGTCGCTTCAGGCATCACCCGGCTGCCGCTGGAGAAGATCTCGAAGGCCGTCATCCCTTACCTGATCGGCCTCATCGTCGTCTTCCTCATGATCGTCTATGTGCCGCTGATCGCACCGGGGCTTATCCTTTAATCTAACCTCCGCCTTCGGGCGGAGGCTTCTTCTATATATGCTGTTTGCTCTTTACAAAAAGCGGTCCTGTCGCTATAATGTCCCTTCGCATTCAGAAACCGTTGGTAAGCTATGGAGTTCTTCATGATTCACAGATTGAAACACAGGGGCCATCCCCTTTATACCATCGATATGACGCAGGGGCCGCTTCTGCGTACCGTCCTTCAGTTTGCGGTGCCGATGATGCTTTCGGGTGTCCTGCAGCTCGTCTTCAACGCCGCGGATACCATCGTCGTCGGCCGCTTTTCGGGGAACCAGGCGCTGGCCGCCGTCGGCTCCGTCGGTTCCCTCAACAATATGATCATCAGCCTGTTTATCGGGTTCTCCGTCGGTGTCAACGTGCTTGTCGCCCGGTACTCCGGCGCAAGGCTGCAGCGCGAGGTATCCGATACCGTGCACACCGCTGTCGTCCTGTCTCTGGCCGGCGGGGTCCTGCTCGCCGTCCTCGGCTTTGCCGCAGCGCGGCCGCTGCTCCGCCTGATGGGGTCGCCGGATGACGTCATCGACCTGGCTACCCTCTACATCCGCATCATCTTTCTGGGCATGCCCGTTCAGATGCTTTACAACTTCTGCGCCGCCATCCTGCGCGCAGTCGGCGATACGCGCCGCCCGCTCTACTTTCTTACCGTCGCCGGGGTCATCAACGCCGGGCTGAACCTCATCTTCGTCATTGCCTTCCGCATGAGCGTCGCCGGCGTCGCGCTGGCAACGATCATCTCCCAGTTCGTCGCTGCCGTTCTCGTAACGCAAAGCCTCATGGACAGCGAAGGCGCCATCCGGCTGGAGCTTCACAAGCTCCGCGTCAATCCCGACATCCTGCGGCAGATCATCACCATCGGCCTGCCGGCCGGCATCCAGAGCAGCGTCTTCTCCCTGTCCAACGTCGTCATCCAGTCCTCGGTCAACAGCTTCGGCTCCGTCGTCATCGCCGGCAACGCTGCGGCTTCCAATGTGGGAAACTTCGTCTACCAGGCGATGAACACCTTCCAGCAGGCCGTCACCAGTTTTGCCGGGCAGAACATGGGCGCCCGCAAGCCGCGGCGCGTCATCGGCTCCATGTTTGCCTGCCACTTCTGGACGGTCGTCTTCGGCGTCGCACTGGGTCTGCTTTCCTGCCTCTTCGCGCGTCCGCTCCTCTCCCTCTTTTCCACCGATGATGCCGTCATCAGCGTCGGCATCGAGCGCATGTGGGTCGTTTGCGCGCCCTACTTCCTCTGCGGCATCATGGATGTCATGACCGGCGTTCTCCGCGGCATCGGGTATTCGCTGCTGCCGATGATCGTCTCCCTGCTGGGGGCCTGCGTCTTCCGCATCATCTGGGTGCTTACCATTTTCGCCGCCAATCACACGATGCGCTGCCTCATGCTCTCCTACCCCGTCTCCTGGGCGCTGACCTTCTGCGTGCATGCAACGATCTTCGCGCTCCTCTGGCCCAGGATCCGCAGGCAGTTTACGCCGGAAGAACTGGCAAGGGAATGATCACTGATCACCATCTATAAAAAAACACCGGACGGTTGAAACCGTCCGGCATTTTTGTGGTGTACTTGACAGGAGTCGAACCTGCGGCCTTCAGAGTCGGAGTCTGACGCTCTATCCAACTGAGCTACAAGTACGTGAACGCCTGTATTATACAGGCGGCACAAGGGTTTGTCAATGAATGGCCACTCAAAATAACCCTCGTAATTACTAGACAATCAGACCATTTCGGGATTTTTGTTCCAAATTTGTTCCAAAGGGTGTTAAATAACATCAGTTCAAGCCTTGATTTGAAAGGGTTTTACGGCATCGTCGCGTGTTCCAAATATATTCCATCGGCGTATCGTTTGGCCGTTTCCAAACGTTCCTGATCCATATGGTTGTAGCGCATGGTTACGCGGACATCGCTATGCCCCATGAGCCGCTGAACGATCTTTATATCCTTGCAATTCTTAGCCATTGCCGTTGCGTATGCATGCCTGAATTGATGGGCTGTGTAGCCCTTTTCTGCTATAAGTGGTATAGCTTTCTTTATCCTCGCCCACAAGCCGTATTTGCCGCTGTACATGCTCTGTGTAATGGGGCTGGAAGTTCCGTTGGCACAGATGATAAAACCTGTTAGCTGTCTTGCCGGAGACAACAATGCCTTTAATTCAGACGGCAACGGGATCTTCCTCACTCCAGCTTCACTTTTCGTAGGTCCCAGTACAGGCGTATTTCCGTCTTTATCCGGCCACTGAAGCCCATGCTGAACATGTATTACGTTTTCTTTAAAGTCGACATCTTCCCACTTTAAGGCCAGCACCTCTTCACGCCTCATTCCGGTATAGATGAGAAGAGCAAGATAAAGGCGTTCTCTCGTCTCCAGCTTTTCCAGTTGCGAAACAATCGTGATAACATCCTCCGTCGTAACAGGTTGCCGTTCGTGCTTGGGAGCTTTTCGAAAAGTCTTTGTAAGCCGCTCTGATACGGTAGGAACCTTATCAATAAGCCCGTCCTCCTGTGCCGACTTAAGAATGGCACTCAAATAATCATGGATATGCTTCAAGGTTGATTTCGCATAACCTGCGCTCGCTTTCTTCGAATACAACTCTTTGATGACAGCTGTCGTGATTTCATCTAACCGCATATTTCCCAATGGTATAACGATGTGCTTACAGATCGTAGTCCAATAATCACGGGCAGTATTTGATCTGATATCAGGGCGTTTATACGTCTCAAACCAATAAGCTGCATAGTCTTTTAAGAGAGGGATCTCCTTCCGTGGCTTCTGATTCTGTTCTGCCGCTTCGAAAGCATTATTAACCAGCTGTTGATCACTACTGCCTGTAACCCACTGCCCTGATGGCAATTGTGCTTTATGTCTCATATCGTCGGTGCTCCCTTCGATATGCCCGTCATCCGCTGTGTGGTTGTCAAGGGGCAGGCCGTAATACCTGTTGAAATACTCCGCTTCCAGTCTGCGAGCTTTCTCCCATGAGGTTTTACACGACCTTCTAACCAATCTTATTGCTTGATAACTCATATTGTCAATCCTTTATATCGTCATTCATCGTCATCATTTCTATCCGTTGATGGGCAGAGCTTACCTGACCCCTGTTTATAATCAGCAATACAGTTACCACTTTATGCACACGCGTTATAGGAAGAAACTCCTACACTAGCCGGATCATAAGGTGGGTAGATTGAGGGGGATATGCCTGCAAACCAACATGCCTTAAAGGGGTATTTGTGCCGATTCAGGGCTGCAGAACAACAGTGTTCATTTTCTGAGCAAGGTGATCACCTGATGTATTGCCTGCTCTACGTCCTTCCACCTGGGCAACCCCTCGCATGTTTTCCTTCGCTGTGGGGTTTTGTCTGCCAACTGATACAGCATCCGCTCCTGCTCCTTGCCAATCAGGAAAGGCCGCATATCTCGAATGAAGGCACCTATCCTGTTGCCTGCTGTAAAATGATTTTGATACAGCTCTCGTGCATGCGCCTCCAGCATAGCCATATAGTCTGCCTTTGTGATCTGCTGAAGTTCACGCCTCCACATCTCAATCACAGAAGACAGGCTCTCGCCATTCAGGTTAAGCCGTCTGAGTTCAAGCCGTGCTTTGCCGTATGATTCGTCTTTCGCTTGGAGAGGCTTGTTGTAATACTCAATACCCCTGGGTTCATCCGTCTTTTCTTCTGGCATGGCTCGTACGGTTTCAGGCTCTCCGCCTATCCCTTTCGTCGTTTCCAGTCGCCTGTCATACAGGCCGTATCTATAAGCAAACACGTAGACAAAAGGCCGCATGATGGGCAGCAATTCTCTGTAAGTAGCGCTGTAGCTGTCCACTCTCCAGTCTATGCGGGTAACAAGCGGCAGTCCGCCACGCCTGTCTCTGCAAACCTCCAAGGCTTCCGATATGGCTTGCTCGGTTTTATCTGTAGGCAAGTACTCTGTCCCCGTATACTTGGGCAGGTTGAAATGATAGCGCTTGCCGGAAATTGCCTTGATTGCCCTGTACGCTTTCAGGTGCAGGTTCTCAAACAAGATCGGTTCCTTCGTCGTGAGTTCGATTGTATGCACGCCGCATCTGATTCCTTCATTCATTCTTTTCATCCCCAATCCGAATTTATCGTAAATCACTTTTCCTATCTCTCCGCTACCTAGTAAGGAGACCCGCCTGTCTGATGAGTGCCGTTTGAAATTAGATTGCTGTACTATGCATCTTAATCCCTCGTGCCGACAGCATCTTCTGTGCAGCCTTTCGACGTGCTGCTTTTTGAGCGTTGGTTTGAGGCTTCTTAAAAGCCACCAGCCTCTTTGAAACCTGATATGCCTGCTCACCGAATCGATTTACTTCCGTACAACGGTAATCATCTGGGTATTCCGTGCACAACCGATCCAGCTTACGGATCTGCTCAGGATCATTCGTTCCGATGTCTGCATACGCTTGGGTAGGATAGATCAGTATGATGGTTTCGCGCTCGTCTCGGGATGGAGTATAACTCATGCTTGCCTACCTTCCTGCCTAATCAAGGCCGTTGGAGTCATGGGGACGGTTCAGTGGGCGCAATGATAACTCAACTTCCCGTCTTTGTAAAGCAGATTTCTGCCGTCTCCTTGTGAATACTGCATAAAATATTATGACGCATATTGGACACTCAAAATGGCTATTTCTATCAATTTTTTAATTTGAGCATAATGCAGATTGACGAGTGTTAGAATTCGTTAAGCCGATTATAAGGTTATTTTTTTGTCAATATTTTTGTTATTTGCGGCAAATGTAACCGGCGTTATACATGTTTCGTTTTAGTATTGCAGTAAGTTTACTGGTGTTTTCTGTAAGATCCGGTACTCTTTACGGTTCGTTTAGCATATTTAGTTTTCAGGAATGCGGTGCTCTATCCAGCATAGGTTGGATGCAAAACGTAAAAACAAAAAGGCAGGATTCTCATCCTGCCCTTTTCATTCTTTGATTCATCCCTCCAGCAAAACCACTTTACGTCTTCTCCTCTCCCGGATCAGTGTCGACTTGCTGATTCCTGTCATACGTTCCGTTTCGGTATAGCTGTTACCGTTGCTGATAAGATCCATCGCATGCTGTAGCTGTGACGGATTGAATTTCTTCGGTCTGCCGTCCACGCGCTTACCGTTTGCCCTGGCTACTGCTTTCCCCTCTTGCGTCCGTTCGACGATCATGTCCCTTTCAAACTCAGCGAAGGCGAACATGATTGTGATCATTAGCTTCCCCATCGGGCTGCTGTCTGCTTTGCCCATGTTCAAGATATTCACCTCTACCCCGTTGTTTACGAGATCCTGAACCAGTGCCGCTCCGTCTGTTGCTGTCCTCGCGAACCTGTCCAGTTTCGTGACGATCAGGGTATCCCCCTCCTTGATCTGAGCCATCAGCTTCGCGAATTCCGGGCGATCCAGTTTTGTACCCGTGTAACTGTCCTGAAAAATCGACTCCGCTCCAGCTACGGTCAGCTTCTCGATCTGATCCTGAAGGCTGTTGCCGTTCTTCATTTGCTTTGCGGTTGACACTCTTGCATAGCCGTAAATCATCCGAAATCCCCTTTTATTTTTGACCATTTATTATGACACCGCACGAGACCTTGATTTTACTGCATCTACCTTTCGTTGTCAATAGTTAAAACTTTAGATTATATTATGAAATGATATTGACATTTTTTGTGTGTAATGAAAGATTTGTCTTATAGATGGGAGGTTTTTCATTATTCATTGTTTAGTTGGTGGAAACATGCTGCGCTCTGATTAAGTTAAAAAGCAAAAACTCGGTTGCTCCAAACTTCGTTGTTGCTAAAAGAGTCCTTGCTAGAAGCTTTTTACAAAAAACACACAAGAAAAAACTTAACTTTTCCTAACTAAACCTTGTAAGTGTCATGAAGTGGGAATGACTCTCTGTTAATTATGAAAAAACTATTTGTGTACAAAGGTTTCAGTCATACAGATTCTGTTAGAGTTGCAGATCATTGTGATACGGACTGGAATGATCAAGCAGCAAAAGCAGCAATGTAATACTTAAGCCTTATGTCTTTCAACCGTTCTTCTTTGATACATCAACTTGAATACGATGGAAATACACATAGTCAAGCTGAATACGGTGCAAAAACAATTGGCTTATAAGTGTTGAGAATAAGTGCCCGTGACAACCACCAATTGAAGTCACGGGCATTTTTCTTGATTCGATAAAATCTGAGAGTCAACTACTGTATAACGCACGACTTATCATCATCGTGTCGGTGGTAGTGTCAAGATAATTGCGCAAATTGTTTACAGTCTCTACGTTTATTTTATATCAATCATCGGTATAATATAATTTACTTCGATTAATAAGGTTGATCTATATTGATCATATTGGTCCCTCACAAAAACAGCAGACCAGCCAGTTTTAGCGGTCTGCTTTATAGTATGTTGCCCCTGAAACAGTCGTGCACAATCTATCTTCCAACTATCTACTGGCTCTTCCAAGTTCTCTCTTCGCTGCATCCAGCGCGCTGGCGATGACCTTGTCCATATCGTAGTACTTGTACTCGCCCAGACGTCCGCCGAAGAGGACCTTTTTCTCCCCCTGCGCCAGCTCCCGGTACTGCGCGTACAGCGCGCCGTTTTTCTCATCGTTGACGGGATAATACGGTTCGTCCCCGGGCTTCCACTCCGAAGAGTATTCACGGCTGATGACCGTGCGCGGCAGATCCCTGCCGTCCGCATCCTTGCCGAATTCAAACCACTTGTGTTCGATGATACGCGTGAATGGCGTCTCCCTGTCCGTGTAATTGACGGCAGCGTTGCCCTGGAAGTTCGGGCAGTCCAGCACCTCCGTCTCGAAGCGCACGGAGCGGTATTCCAGCGCGCCCAGGCGGTAGCCGAAATACGCATCGACCGCGCCGGTGTAGACGACGCGCTCCACCAGCGCATCCAACTCTTCTTTGTGCTCCAGATAATCGATGCCCAGACGGACCTCGATGCCCTCCAGCATCCGCTCCACCATCTGCGTATAGCCCCCCGTCGGGATCCCCTGATAGAGCGCGTTGAAGTAGTTGTTGTCAAAGGTAAAGCGCACCGGCAGCCGCCGGATGATGAACGCGGGCAGCTCCGTGCACGGGCGCCCCCACTGCTTTTC
>JAFUTW010000007.1 GCA_017484085.1 Clostridia bacterium | reverse complement strand
CGCCGGAACCGACAGAGGAGCCGACGCCGGAACCGACAGAGGAGCCGACGCCGGAACCGACAGAGGAGCCGACGCCGGAACCGACAGAGGAGCCGACGCCGGAACCGACGGAGGAGCCGACACCGGAACCCACGGAAGAGCCGACACCCGTGCCGACGGACACCCCGGAACCGACCGATACACCTGTGCCGCAGGTCGTGCCGCCCGAGTTCATCGTGCCTGTCTCGGATGGCGCCTCGCTGTACAACGCGCCGGACGGCGATGAATTGGTGCTGGTGGACCGGAGCGACGTACTCTCTGTCTTTGCCTACACATGGCAGGACGGCGCCGTCTGGTATCAGGCGAAGGATGAGCGCTCGCAGATGGAAGGCTGGGTGCGCGTCTCCGATATGGAAGAGGTCGACGCGGCCGATGCTTTCGCAGCCTTTGACCGCATCCACGCGGAGCTGGAAGCCGCCAGCCTGACGCCGGAGCCGACTGCGGAGCCGACGCCGCAGCCGGAAGAAGAGGCGGACGGGGAAGAGCCAGTGCCCTACGAGGAGCCGGTGTCCTACGAGGAACCGACTTACGAAGAACCGGCTTATGAAGAACCGGCTTATGAAGAACCGGCTTACGAGGAACCCGTAACAGAGGAGCCGCAGGTACAGGAAGACGCCGCTGTGCCGGTGGAGATCCCGGAGTACGCTGCGCCGGCCTGGGGCGACATACCGCTTTCTGCCGGGATCGGCGGTGAGGACCTGGTGCGCCTGAGCGACGGCGATGTGCTGAGCGTGCTGGATGCCGTCCGTGACGACGCGGGCGCGCTCTGGTACCACGTGCGCGATTACCGAACCGGCCAGGAGGGCTATCTGCCCGAGAGCCTCGCCACCCCGCTGGATGCCGGAAACGCCGGCGCCCTGCAGTCCCGCATCGATGCCGAGTACGCGCAGCAGCAGGCGGAACCGACGCATGAGTGGGCCGTCACGGCCAACCCGAACAGCGACATCAACAACCTGCGCGACGGTGTGGATGGCAAGGTGTCTTCCACCGTCCCCAACGGGACGCTGATCCGCGTGGGCGACGCGATGAGCGGCGACGGCGGCAAAGTCTGGTATCCCGTTACCGTGCAGGAAACGGGCGTCCAGGGCTATATGCGCGACTTCCTGCTGAGTTTCATCACCGAGGAAGAGGCCGCGCAGCGCCTTGCGGCGATCGCGCCGCAGCAGCCGGAAGCGGCGGCCGCTCAGCCGGAGGAGCCGCAGGAGAGCGAACCTGCGCCGCAGCCGGAAACCGAAACAGCAGAAGTACCCCGGGAGGAAACCGGTGCACAGGAAGGCGAACCCGCGCCGCAGCCGGAAACCGTCTCTCCGAGGGAAGCTGAAGAACAGATCGATACGCCGGCGCAGGAACCGGAGACTGCCGGAGAACAGGGCAGCGTCTTCCCGCTCTACGCGATCGCGAGGGAGCAGGAGGGGTACTCCATCCTGCTGCGCAATGAACCGGCGGGAGAGGCGCCGCTCACCGGGGCGGTGACCACCCTGACGAACGGCGCGCCGGTCGTCGTGAACGGACAGAAGACCGACGAGGGCGGAAACCTCTGGTATCTCGTCATCACGATGCCGGGCGGACAGGCCGGCTACGTCGAGGCGGAGAAGCTGGACTTCGTGACCCAGGAAGCCGCCGAAGAGGCGATGCGCCATGTGGAGGTGACGCCGGTGCCGCCGGTGGAGACGCCCACTGCGGAGCCGACCGCCACGCCGGAACCGACCCCGACCCCCACGCCCGAACCCACCCCGACGCCGGAACCGGAGGATCCGCAGCCGCTTACGGAAGGCGATATCTATCACTACGGCATCAACACCGGTTCGGCCGTCAACGTGCGTACGAACCCCAGAAAAGACGCAAGCTCCAAGGGCAAGCTGAGCCGCGGCAGCATCATCTGGGTCATGGAGATGCTGGGCACCGATCCGGAGACGGCCTGGTGCAAGGTCCGCACCGAAAAAGGCGACGGATACATGATGGCCAAGTACGTCCAGCTGATGGGCGAAAACGAAGAAGCGCGCTACGTCGCCACGCTGGATGATCCCGAGGTGGCTCCGGAAGCGACAGAGACGCCCGAACCGGAAGTGACGGCGACGCCTGAACCGGAAGTGACTGCGACACCGGAAGTGACGGCAACGCCCGAACCGGAGGCAACGGCGACGCCTGAGGCCACCGCAACGCCCGAACCGGAGGCAACGGCGGCACCGGAAGTGACGGCGACGCCCGAACCGGAAGCGACCGCAACACCGGAAGTGACCGCAACACCCGAAGCGACGGCGACGCCCGAACCCACCCAGACGCCGGTGCCGACCCAGACCCCCGCGCCGGTGGAACTGCGTGTCTACGCGCGCGTCATCAGCAACGGCACGCCGCTGCGCGGCAACCCGGATCCCAACGCCTACCTGCAGAACATCCTGGAGGAGGAGAGCGTCCTCTTCGTGCTGAACAGCCAGTATGCGCAGGACGGCATGACGTGGTACCTGTGCCAGTACGGCAGCCAGTGGGGCTTCGTGCGCGCCGACCTGGTGCGCCTGATGGGCCAGCAGGAGACCGCGGACTACCTCGCCTCCCTGCAGGAGGCGCAGGCGACCGCCACGCCGCTGGCGCTGACCACGCCCGAACCCTTTACGGAGGCTTCCATCTCCGCTTATGTAAAGACCACCAAGAGCAACGTCAACCTGCGCAAGACGCCGGGCGGCACCTCGCTGGGCCGGCTGGCCGCGAACACGCTGCTGCTGGTCACCGAGACGGTGAAGGACAGCAGCAATGTGGAGTGGTACGGCGTCAACTACAACGGCAAAGACGGCTACATCCGCAGCGACATGGCCGAATGGATGACCATCGGCGAGCTGCAGGATTATCTGGAGGAGCAGGCTTACAACGCATCTTCCAATAATACCGGCACCTCTTCCGGAAACAGCGGGAACAACGTAAGCTACACCATCGCGGGAACGCAGCTGGCGGACCTGCTGCCGGTGGACGGAAGCTGGAGCAGCAACACCGGCGTCGCCTCCAATGTGACGCCCACCCCGTCCCCGATCCCGACGCCCAGCCCGACGCCCACGCCCGTTCCGCCGGCGAACCCGGCGAGGCTGCTCAGCAACAGCGGCAACCTGCGGGTCAACGACGTGCCCAGCGTGACGGCGAACGGAGTCTTCTCCGTCTACGGCGTGACGGATCCCTTTGCCCGCATTTCCGCGAGCGTGACATACGAAGTCCAGGGCACTGCGGCGGCGGAGACCGTCAAGGTCGCCGTGATCGTGCCGGAGCTGGTGCCTGCGGCGATCGCAGAGAACGTCTACACGGAGACGCGCGGCGTAGGCAATACGACGGCGGCAGCCGACGGGACCTTCACCATGGAGATCCGCCTGCCTAACGTGAACCGTGAATACGAACTGGCCATCGCGACCGACAGCGGCGCCTCCGCGCGCTATGTGGTGACGAGGGACGACGGCACGACGCCGGTCCCGGCCGCCGTTCCGTCGGCGGAGCCCCTGCCGACGCCGGAGCCCGTGCAGGAGAAGGCCGGCGGCCTCGGTCTCATGCCCTTCATCCTCATCGGCATCCTGGTGCTGATCGCCGCAGCGGCATACGGATACCTCGTGTACCGCCGCAGGAGCGAGATGGAGGAGGAAGAGGAAGCGGAAGACGCGGAAGAGGACGAGAGCGAGATCCGCGCCGGACAGCTGGAGCAGAGCAGACAGCGCAGAGCGGCCGAGCCGCCTGTCCTCCCCAAAGAGAAGGAGACGGCGGCTCCGAAGAGCGCGGCAGACGGCGTGCCCGCCTATATGAGGCAGACGCCGAATGACGGACGGGTGAGCCCGTACGCAAGGCCGCAGGAGCCGCGGAAGCCGGCAGAACCGGTAAAGCCGCAGGCCCCCGTGCCGCCGACGCCGCCCGAGAAGCCGAAGGCCCCCGAAGCCCCCAAGGCCCCGGAAGCGCCGGCTGAGATCAGCGCACAGCCGAAGACCGAAGCGGCCGGCAGCGGTGAGACGCCGAGGCGCCGCCGCAGAGGCACAGGAAACAACGCATAACCCCATACCATGGCGAATCCCCCCGGGGCTCCGGGGGGATTCGCTTTATGCCGCGCCTTGCACGCTCAGGGGTTTCGTGTTATGATTACCCCAAATTGGGGCGGTATGCCCCTTTGTCGCGGAGGGTTCCGGATGAAGCGTAAAACTGTGGCGATCATCTGCCTGTGGCTGTGCCTTGCGGCCATGGTGGTTTTTTATACGGACAGGGAGGCAGGAAGCTGGACCTTCACCGGCGACCCGCTTTCTTATGTGGCGGAGAGCCCGGAGGAGGCTGAAGCGGCGGAGGAGGCCTATGCGGCCATGATGCGCCGCGAGCAGGCGGCAGCCGCGGAACGCACCGCCCGGGGCCAGTGGGGCACGGAGGAATCGGAAAACAATTTCTACGATACGCTGCCCGCGTGGAACGAAGACGGCCTGAACCTCATGTGGGGCGAGTACGAGGCGGAGCTCCTGTACGATGCGCCGCAGGAGGCGGCCGTGCGCATCACGGGCGCCGGTCGGCAGAGCTTCATCCGCGGGGGCGAGGCGGTGCTCCCGGCGGGAGAGGGCGAAACCGCCGTCATTCCCTTCACGCTGACGGATTCGGCGGAGCACCTGTATGTGGTCTTTCCCGAAGGGGAGGGCCTGAGGCTGCGCATGGTCAGCGTAAGGAAAGTGAACCGGCTGCCTTTTTCCCGCGACCTGGCTGCGTATGCCGTGCTGGCGGGCATCGTGCTCACCGGCCTGCTGCTGCTTTCCCGGGATACCCGTCCGGGAGCGCGCGAGCGCCGGAGGGATGCGCTCATCCTCGTCTGCGCCGCGGCTTTTGCCTCCATGCCGCTGCTATGGGACGGACTGCAGGACGGTCACGACCTGATCTTCCACCTGAACCGCATCGAAGGCATCGCGAGCGCGCTGCGCTGCGGGCAATTCCCCGCGCGCATCCACGCCTCGACGCTGGCGGGCTTCGGCTATGCCGCGCCGGAATTCTATCCGGAGCTCTTCCTGTATTTCCCGGCTCTCCTGCGCAATCTGGGCGTGTCGCTGCTGGACAGCTTGCGCGTCTTTGAGATGACGATCAATCTGCTGGCCGCCTTCTCCTGCTATGCGTGCGCGCGCCGGCTGACGGGCAGCTGCAAGGCGGCGATGGGCGCCTCCGTGCTTTACGTGCTCTCCATCTACCGGCTGGTGAACCTCTATGTGCGCGCGACCCTGGGGGAGAGCCTGGCCATGATCTTCTTCCCCGTGCTGATCCTGGCGATGGAAGAGGTGCTTTCGGGCGATGAGAAGCGCTGGCCGCTGCTGACGCTGGCCATGACGGGGATCGCTATGAGCCACCTGCTCTCCACGCTGTTCGCGGCGCTTTTCTGCCTGCTGGCTGCGCTCACCTGTGTGCCGCGCCTTCTGCGGGAGCCGCGCAGGATCGTGGCGATCCTCCTGGCGGCGGCGCTGACGGCGCTGTGCTGCGCGGGCTTCTTCGTGCCGATGCTTTGCTATCTTCGCGAGGACATCAGCACCAGCGTCGTGCTGGACGCCAGTCAGCATGTGCTGAAGCCCGGCTCGTTCTTCGTCATCTTCTCGGGCAACAACGGAACGATCGCGCCGGAGCGGGAGGATTTCGCCTACACCATCGGCGTCGTGCCCGGCGTGGCGCTGCTGACCGGCGTGGCGCTGCTGCTCGTCCGGCTGTATATGCAGGGAAGAAGGAAAGAGAAGACGCCGCAGGAGGCGCACGAGTCGGGGCTCTATAACCGGCTGCTGGCGTTGGGCATCCTGGCGCTGGCCTGCTCCACGGAATTCATGCCCTGGGCCCGGCTGGTGGATCTGCCGCACCCCTTCAGCACGCTGTTTCGCCAGATGCAGTTCCCGTGGCGGCTGGTCAGCATTGCGGTCCCCATGCTGGTGATCGTCTCCGTGCACGGCTATCTGTTCGACAGAAAGCGGGAAAACGCGGGCCTTGCGCTGATGCTCGTCCTGGCCGTGACGACGGCGGGTTATACGATGCAGTGCTTCGTTCAGGATCCCGTGGTGCTGGAGCGCGACAGCTTTGTGGATACCCGCATCGGCCAGTTTGAGTACACCTATGTGGGAACGGAGAAGGAGGCGCTGTCCCCCGGGGAGATCACTGCGCAGGGAGAGCATGGCCTTGAGCCTGCCGTCGTCAGCGCTTACGAAAAGCAGGGGACCGACCTGTCCTTTGAGCTGCTGCTGCCAAACGGCGGCAAATACGTGGAACTGCCCCTGCTCTACTACCCGGGCTATCACGCTGCAGTGGAAGGAAAGGGAGAGATCCGCGTGCTCCGCGGGACCAATAACCGCATCCGCCTGCTGGATGTCACGGGAGGAGAGACGATGCGCATCCGCATCTGGTTCGCGGAGCCGGTGATGTGGCGGGCCGCGGAGGCGGCCGGCGCGCTTGCCTTCCTCGCGCTGATCCTGCTGCTTGCGCGGATGCGCCGCCGGAGCGTACGCCTGTGAACAAAGAGACGCCCGTCTGCCGGCTCAGCGTGCGCGCCGTCGTGGAGACGACGTACCACGAAAGCGACCTTGTGCCCGCGGGGCTTTCGCGCCTGCGGGAGGGCACGATGGCGCACCGGGCCAGGCAGGCCCGGGGCGAGCGCGATGAAGCCTGGCGCTCCGAGGTCCCCCTTTCCGCATCTTATGCCGCAGAAGGGATGATCCTGAAGGTTTCCGGCCGTGCGGACGCCGTGATCGCCGGAGATCCGCCGACCATCGAGGAGATCAAGCTGGGGGCAAAGGGCGAAGCCCTCCAGACGGCGCACCGGGCGCAGGCGGCCTTGTACGGCCACATGCTCTGTGAAAGGGACGGCGTCCCCCGCGTCCGGCTGCGCGTTCTGTATGCCGGCTTGCAGGGCGAGGCGCTGGAGGTTTACGAGGAGGAACAGAGCGCGGAAGCTCTTTCCGCTGAGTTTGACAGGCTTTGCTCCGCGGCGCTCGCCTGGGAGAGGAAAAAGCTGGAAAGGCTGCAGCGGCGGGACGCGTCGCTTACCGCGCTGCCCTTTCCCTATCCCGCGTTCCGGCCGGGACAGCGGCGCTTTGCCGCAGGGGTCTGGCGCGCGGTGGAGGAGCGGAGGCGGCTGTTTGCGCAGGCGCCGACGGGCATCGGCAAGACGATGGCCGCGCTGTGGCCGGCGCTGCGCGCCGCAGCGGAGGGAAAGGCCGCGCGGGTGCTGTATCTCACGGCCAGGAACACCGGCAGGCAGACGGCAGTGGAGGCGGCGCGCCTGCTGGAGGAGAAAGGCGCCCGGCTGCTGGCCTGTGAGATCGCGGCTAAGGACAAGGTCTGCCCGCTGGAAAAGAGGGACTGCCGGCCGGAGGCCTGCGGCCGTGCCCGCGGCTACTACGACCGGCTGCCGCAGGCGCTGAAGGAGCTGCTTGCAGGGGGCGTGTTCGGCAAGGAGGAGATCCTTGATCTGGCCGCGCGGCATACGCTCTGCCCGTTTGAGCTGTCGCTGGCCGCGGCGCAGCTTGCCGACCTCGTGGTATGCGACTACAATTACGTTTACGATCCGGCAGTCTCGGTGGACGCGCTGCTGCGCGCGCCCGGCGGCGCGGTGCTGCTGGTGGACGAAGCGCACCAGCTTCCGTCCCGCGTGCGGGATGCCTATTCCGCAGCGGCGGACATGGATGAGCTGCGCGCGCTGCGGCGGCAGCACAGCTCAAGCGAAGGGCGGAAAAACCGCCTGTACGCGGCGCTGACCCTCGCCATCAGGGCGCTGTCCTCCGCGGCGGAAGCGGAGGAGTTCGGAAGAGACGGCTGGGATCCGCCGGAGCAGCTGGATGAAGCGATGGAAGAGATCGCCGCAGCCGCTGCGGAAGCCCTGGCCGCGGGAGGCGGCGGGGCGGCTGGCGACGCGTACGCGCTGGGGACGCAGTGGACGGCAGCGCGCGCACGGTTTGACACGCGCTGGACGGCGGTATCCTATGGGAGCGCGAAGCATGCGGGCGCGGCCCTGCGCCTGCTGGACGCATCGCCGGAGATCCTCGCGGTCTCCAAAGCGGTGCGCGGCTGCGCCTACTTTTCGGCGACACTGTCCCCGGCGGATGCGCAGCGGCGCATTCTCGGCGCTGAGGAGGGGGACCTGACGCTGGAGCTGCCCTCGCCCTTTTCACCGGAGCAGCTGCGCGCGGAAATCGCGCCGATCGACGTCCGCTATGCGGCAAGAGAGCAAAGCGCGCCGAGGGTCGCGCAGGCGATCCTGGCCTTCCTGCGGGACGGGGGCGGCAACGCGCTCGTGTTCTTCCCGTCCTATGCGTATCTCTCCCTGGTTGCGCCGATGCTGGAGGAGGCGGAGGACCTGCACTTTGTGCGGGAGAGACGCGGCATGCCAGAGGAGGAAAAGCGGGCGATGCTGGAAGCGCTGTCTCCCGGGGGCGGGGACACGGCGCTGCTGTGCGTGCTGGGCGGGGCTTTCTCGGAAGCCGTGGACCTGCCGGGCGACAGGCTCTCATGCGTGGCCGTCGTCTCCACCGGCATCCCGATGCCGGATGCGGAAAACGCGGCGCAGCGGCGCTACTATGATGCCGCCGGAGCGGACGGGTGGTTCCTCACGATGGTGCTGCCGGGCATCACGCGGGTGATCCAGGCGGCAGGCCGCCTCATCCGCACGGAGAACGACCGCGGAAGGCTGCTGCTCATCGACAGCCGGTACGCCCAATCACAGACGCGCCGCCTGCTGGAAGGCACGCTGATCGGCGACGCGCTGAAACAGAACGGAAAGGATTCCAAATGAAAAGAACCATCGCTTTGATGCTGCTGCTCCTGACGGCTCTCTGCGCTGCCGGGGCGGCGGAAACGCTCTCCCTGTCGGACATGGAGGGCGCCGAGGAGGCAGAGCTTTCCACGGAGGAAATGGCCGATGCCGCAGGCGTCGGAGAGGTCGTCTACTGGGCGGAGGAGGGGCCTGTCACCTGGCCCCAGACCTTCACCGTCACCGTGGCCGGCGATACGACGCTGGGCTCGACCGATGCGCTGCGCAAGCGCGACGACTGCTTTGAGCGCGTGGCGGAGGAAAAGGGGTACGGCTGGTTCTTCTCCGGGCTTGCGCCGCTTTTCGGCACCGATGACCTTACGCTGGTCAACTTCGAGGGCACGCTGACGGAGGAGACGAAGAAGAAGGAGAAGAAATTCAACTTCAAAGCGCCGGCTGATTATACGGACATCCTGACGCTGGGCAGCGTGGAGGCGGTGAACGTCGCCAACAACCACACCCTGGACTACGGCGAGAAGGGCCGGGAGGACACCATAGCAAACCTGGAGGCCGCGGGGCTCATCGTCTCCGGCAACGGGCAGCTGGGCGTCTTTGAAAAGGACGGCGTCAAGGTGGGGATGACGGGCTACTGCTTCCCCTACAAGAACAGCAAGAAGGATATCTCGCAGGACGTGAAGAAGCTGCGGGAGCTCGGCTGCCAGATCGTCATCGCCTCCTTCCACTGGGGCAGCGAGTACCGCGCGGATTTCACGGCGGAGCAGCGCGCCATCGGGCGCGCGGCGCTGAAGGCGGGGGCGGATGTCGTCGTCGGGCACCATCCGCACGTCGTGCAGGGGATCGAGCAGCAGGACGGCCGCTACATCCTCTACTCGCTGGGCAACCTGGTCTTCGGCGGCAACGTGGATCCGGACGACAGGGATGCGCTGGCGGCGCGGCTGACCTTTACCGTCTACAAGGACCACGCGGAGGCGCCGGTGCTCACCCTCGTGCCGCTGCGCCTCACCGAGCTCAAAAAAGGGACGGACTACCGGCCCGTGCCGGCGGAAGACAAGGACGCGGAGCGGATCGTGAGCCGCGTGCTGAAGCGCTCCTCGAACATGGGCGGCTTTGAGAACGGAAGCTGGCGCTGACGCCCGGCAGAAAGGACGGAACATGGCTTCTCATTTTGCGCTCTTTGCCGACCTGGAAAACTGCGGCGGCAAGAAGAGCATGCTGATCGACGTGATCGAGCGCGTCAAGATCCGCGGCGACATCCTCATCGGGAAGGTGTACGGCTACACGGACAGCCACTCCGATCTCAAGGAGACGCTGCTGTCCAACACCTTTGCGGTGGTGCCCTCCCTGCGCTACGGGCGCAGCCAGAAGAACAGCATGGATATCCAGTTGGTCATCGACGCGCTGGATGTGGCCTACACCAACCCGCTGATCGACAGCTTCTGCATCGTAAGCGGCGACAGCGATTACGTGCCGCTCGTCGGCAAGCTGAAGAGTATGGGCAAGTTCGTGCTGGGGATCTCCCGCAGCGAGGTGGCCTCCGGCGTATTCATGAGCGCGTGCTCGGAATTCCAGTTCCTGGAGACGGTGACGGCGGGCAAGGAACGGCCCGGCCCTTCAGGAGAAGCGCTGACGGCCAAGGACGTCAACGACCTCATCGTCACCATCCTGGGGGAAAGCGGCGACGGCGAGATGCTGGCCTCGGAGGTCAAGGGCGTGCTGCTGCGCCTGCGCCCCAACTTTTCGGAAAAGAGCGTCGGCTGCTCCACGTTCGGCAAGCTCCTCACGCGGCTTTCCCAGCAGTTCGGCGATTTCACGGTGGAAACCGAGCAGTACAACCTCATCGTCTGCCTCAGCCAGCGGCACGCTCAGCCCGCCGGCGAGCAGATGACGCGCGAGAGCTTCCCGCGCATCTTCGGCCGCATCCTCAGCGAGTACAAGGAAGACGGATTCGACCGCGTCAATCCGTCCATCCTGAAATCCGCCGTGCAGGCGGAATACCCGGATTTCACCGAGCGGCAGATCGGCCTGCGCCGCTTCTCGGACGTGCTGCGCACGCTGGAGCGCGAGGGCCTGCTGGAGCTTGAAACGGACGAGAGCGGGAACATGCTGGTGCATATCCTGTGAAAGACGGAAGGTTTGCAAGAAGGATGATGAAGCAAATCAGACTTTTGCTGCTGTGCGCCGCACTGCTTGCGGCGGCTTTCAGCGGGGCCGAAGCGCAGACCGTCGTGATGGACGAGGGTTATGTTGCCTTCGACTATCCGGACAGCTGGCTGGTGGTCTCGCCGCAGCTTTGCCGCGTGTACGCGCCGCTGCTCTCCGATATGGGCATCGACCCCGGCATCCTGGAGGAAGAACTGACGGCGGAAGGCGTGCTGAGCCGCGCGATCTCGGAGACGGACGGACAGACGCTTTCCGTGCTGATCCGGGAGGACGACCTCTCCCGGGAAATCTTCAATATGGAAGAGGCGAGCGACGCCCAGCGCCGGCAGATCCGCAGCCGGGCTGAGAACAACGACCTGTGGGAAAAGACCGGCATGCGCACGCAGGATGCCGAATGGCAGATCGAGGGCGGGCGCTACTGGCTGTACATCCACTATGCGAAGATGCACGTTTCGGAGGTGGTCGGCCGCGGGCTGCGCTACCTCACCGTCGTGAACGGCCGGTTCGTCATGCTGGACTGGCAGCTTGAAGGGCGGCGCTTCGGCAACCGCGATCTCGCGGCCTTCCGCAGGCGGCTTTCCGATGTGACCTTCCTTGAGACGCTGGAGGCGCCGCGCAGGACAACCGCGCTCATCTGCGCTCTGCCGACGGAGGTGAACGAGGCGGCGGGCCGCCTGAGCGGCACGGCGACGGCCGGCGCGGACATCGCCCTTACAGCGGACGACGGAAAAGGGAACATCGTCCCGCTGGACGAGGCGACGGCGGACGCGAGGGGCCGCTTCACGCTGGACTATATGCTGCCCGGGGAGGGCGAGTGGACGCTGTCTCTCACCGCGGAAGCAGAGGGCATGGACGCTGCGGAGCTTACGGGATCGCTGAGCTTCAGCGAAAACACGCTGCCCGTTTCCGGGATCGCTGAGACGGTGAGGGCGACGGCGGACAAGATCACGATCTCGGGAAAGACTCTCCCCGGGGTGACGATGCAGCTGGTATCGCCCTTCGGCCTTACCAAGAAGCGGTCCGAAAACGACGGGAGCTTCTCGTTTGAGCTGACGACGAAGGAGGAGGGCAGCTACGACTATACTCTGCTGCTGGACAAAAAGGGGTATACGCAGCGCCGCATCCGCTTTACGGTGCAGCGGGAAATGACGGATGAACAGCAGCGCAAAGCCGTACGCGACAGCGCGGTGCGGATCGCCTACCGTCAGCTGACGCAGGATCTTGAGGCGAACCGGGGCAGCATCCTGAACCTTTACGGACCGGTGCAGGAGCTGAGCGAGGCGGCCGGCGTGTATTACGCGAGGCTGATGTACACCAAGGGCACCTCAAGCTGGAGCAATCCCGTCATCATCGTTTCGGACAAGCCCTTCGGCGCCAAGGAAGGGGACATGATGCAGTGTACGGTAGAGGTGGAAGGCGTCTACGAGGAACAGGACGCGTCCGGCAGGGACGTTCAGGTGCCGCGGCTGCGGCTGCTGTTCATCGATAAGCTGGAGTAAGCGAAGCAATTCAGGAGAGGGATGGTTTACAATGCCGGAGACACACGGCCGCGCAGCGCTGCGCGGCTTCCGCGACGGCCTGCCCATCGGGCTGGGCTACCTGGCCGTCGCTTTTTCGCTGGGGATCCAGGCGAAGCACCTGGGGATGACGCCCTTTCAGGGCTTCCTGGTCAGCCTGCTGTGCAACGCGTCAGCGGGCGAGTACGCAGGCTTTACGGCGATCGCCGGGAGCGCCGCGCTGGCGGAACTGGCGTTGGTGATGCTCGTGGCCAATGCGCGCTACCTGCTGATGAGCGCCGCGCTCTCGCAGAAATTCCATCCGGATACGCCTTTTTTCCACCGGCTGCTGGTTGCCTTCGACGTGACGGATGAGATCTTCGGGCTGGCCATCGCAAGGCCGGGTTATCTGGATCCGTTCTATCTGTACGGAGCGTTCATCCTGCCCCTGATGGGCTGGAGCAGCGGCACGGCGCTGGGCATCGTCATGGGCAGCCTGCTGCCTGCGCGCGTGGTCAGCGCCCTCAGCGTCGCGCTGTACGGCATGTTCATCGCCGTCATCATCCCGCCGGCCAGAAAGAGCCGCGTGGTGCTTTTGCTGGTGCTGATCAGCTTTGCGCTTTCCTGGCTGTGCGGCGTGCTGCCCGGGCTTTCCTCTCTGACGGGGAGCGCAAAGGTCATCGTGCTCACGCTCGTGCTGGCCGGGGCCGCTGCGGCGCTGTTCCCGGTTGAAGAGGAAGGAGGCGATGACCGTGCGGCATAATATGTACGTCTACATCCTCGTCATGGCGGTGTCCATCTACGTCATCCGCGCGCTGCCGCTCACGCTCATCCGGCGGCCGATCAGCAGCCGGTTCATCCGCAGCTTTCTCTACTATGTGCCGTACGTCACGCTGGCAGTGATGACCTTCCCTGCCATCGTGGAGGCGACGCAGGTGCCGGCGGCCGGCGCGGCGGCGCTGATTGCCGGTATCATTCTCGCCTGGCTGGGAGCCGGGCTCTTCCCGGTGGCGGTATCGTGCTGCGCGCTGGTCTTCATCCTGGAGTGGTTTTTATAAGGCGGAAGGCAGAGGGGTTCCCTCTGCTTTTTCCTTGTAATTCTGTGTGACGCATCTGTGACGGATCATCCGCTACAATCAGGGCGTAACAGGGAAACAAAGAAATAAAACGGGCCTGCGGCCCGGTGAAGAAAGGAAGCGCTTGACATGAAGACAATGAAAAAATGCATATGCGTCCTGATCGCGGCCCTGATGGTGACAGGCATCGTGACAGTGACCGCTGAAGGCCCTGCGCTTGGAGGATGGCATGTCGCGGAATCCACCGCGATAACGGAAGAGAACCGCGCTGTCTTTGACAAGGCCGCGGCGTCCCTGCTCGGCGTGCATTATGAGCCGGTAGCCTTCCTGGCCGAGCAGGTCGCAGCGGGGATGAACCGCTGTTATCTCTGTAAGGCGGCTGTTGTCTATCCCGGCGCGGAGGAGACCCTGAAACTGGTTTTCGTCTATGAAAACCCGCAGGGAGAGGCGAAGATCACGAACATAGCCGATCTGGATATCGCGGCACTGGCTGTGCCGGAAGAGTAAGAGGCCGAAGCTGCCGTGGCAAAAGAAAGGGCGCCCCGAAAGGGGTGCCCATTTTGGTGGCGTGGATTTTTCAGCCGTTGCCGCCCAGGGCGGAATCGTAAAGGGTGTCTTCGACGGTTCCGCTTTCGGCATTGACGATCACGGTATAGATCCCGGTGCCGGGTCCAACGTATCCGTCCTCCTCAAAGCCAAGCGCAAAGTAGAACTCGCAGCAGGGGACATTGTCGCTGCCGAACAGCAGATACCGGTTGTTTTCCGCCTCGTTGCGCAGATGATCCGACTGGGCCTCAGTAAGGGCGTAGCGCTGCTCCAGCGCCTCGCGGGCGATGCTTTCCATTTCGGCGGCAGAAAGCTTCGCGGCGCTTTCGGCTGCTTTTGCATCCGTCTGCTGCTTTTCTGCGATCGCATCGGCTGTGTCTTTGCCAAACAGGACGCCGGTGCCGACTGCGACGCCGTCCAGCGCGGCAAGCTTCTCCGCCTGCACAAAATATGCCGTCAGGTCATGCGTTTCGCGGCTTGTGCGGCAAAGCTCCGCCAGCTGCGCGGCTCCCCATGCCGGGCTGTCAAATCCATCGGCAGATGCCGCGCCGTCCCAGCTCCAGCAGGCAGCCGCTTTTCCGTCCCGGATCCTGACCGTGTAGCTTCCCAGAACATAGGACAGCGAGTTTACGCCGGTATAGCAAACGACGGGAGCCCCGGCCTCTTCACTGCTTGTACGGCTGAAGAAGCCGAGCATCTCGGAAGTGCTGCCGTACTGCTCCATAAGCCGGCCGATCTGAACCCGGCTGTCCGATAGGCTCCCGTGAAGCACTGTACCAACTCCTTTCACCTGTTAGACGGAGCAGGGAGGAAGAATTGCAGAAAAAGCCAAGGGAAAATCTGCAGCCGCATTCCATCGGTTGCAACACCGGCCAAACGATGGTATGATGCTCGTATCAAACATCATCGAGGTGTGAACATGAACCGATTGGCAGTGAAGGCGTATGAACTGCGCCAGAATGTGCTGGATATCATCGTCTCCGGCGGCGGGGGACACATCGGCGGCGACATGAGCAGCATGGAGATCATGCTGACGCTGTATAACCGGATGAACGTCTCGCCGGACAGGCTGAAGGACCCGGACAGGGACCGCTTCGTGCTCTCCAAGGGGCACTGCGTGGAGACGCTGTACGCGGTGCTGGCGGACAAAGGGTTCATCGATCTGGACGAAGTCAAGGCCCAGTTTTCCAGATTCGGCAGCGAGTACTTCGGACACCCGCATAATACGATCCCGGGGATTGAGATGAACAGCGGATCGCTGGGCCACGGCCTCTCCGTCGGCGTGGGCATGGCGCTGGCCGCCAGGATGGACGCTCGCGCCTACCGCACCTATGTGGTGATGGGCGACGGCGAGCTGGCCGAGGGCTCCGTGTGGGAGGGCGCGATGGCCGCGGGCCACTATAAGCTGGACAACCTCTGCGCCGTCGTGGACCGCAACCACCTGCAGATCTCCGGAACGACCGAGCAGGTGATGACCCCGGGCGATCTCCATGCGCGCTTTGCCGCCTTCGGCTGGCACGTCATCGACGTGGCGGACGGGAACGACGTGGATCAGCTGAACGAGGCCTTTGATGAAGCGGAGCGGACGAAGGGTATGCCGACGGTGCTCATCGCGAACACCGTCAAGGGAAAGGGCTCCGCGGTGATGGAAAACAAAGCCTCCTGGCATCACCATCTGCCGGATGCCGAGGAGTACCGCAGGATCAGCGGCGACTTTGCCGCAAGAAAGGAGGCGCTGGAGCATGAATAAGATCGCCAACCGCGCCGTGATGTGCGAGGTGCTGAAAGAGGCGGCCGCCCGCGACCGGAATGTGGTCGTGCTGTGCAGCGACAGCCGGGGCTCCGGCTCCATGACCTCCTATGCGGAGGCGTTCCCTTCGCAGTTTGTGGAGATGGGCATCGCGGAGCAGAGCCTGGTGAGCACCGCCGCGGGCCTGGCATCCTGCGGCAAAAGGGCCTTTGCGATATCGCCGGCTTCCTTCCTATCCACCCGCAGCTACGAGCAGTGCAAGGTGGACTGCGCCTACTCAGGCACGAATGTCAAGCTGATCGGCATCTCCGGCGGCGTGAGCTACGGGGCGCTGGGCATGACCCACCACTCCGCGCAGGATATCGCGGCGATGAGCGCCATCCCCGGCATGCGGGTCTACCTGCCCTCCGACAGACACCAGACGCGCAAGCTGTTCGAAGCGCTGGTGAAGGACGATCAGACCGCCTATGTCCGCCTGGGCCGGAATCCGGTGGAGGATATTTATGAAGAGGGCAGCGTGCCCTTTGAGATGGACCGGGCGACGGTCCTCTGCGAGGGGACGGACGTGCTGCTGGTCGCCTGCGGCGAGATGGTAAAGCCGGCGAAGGACGCGGCCGCGCTGCTCGCTGCCGGCGGCGTTTCCGCGGGCGTGCTGGATATGTACTGCGTAAAGCCGCTGGACCGGGAGGGACTGCTTTCCGCCGCCGCCGGCAAGAAGCTGGTCGTCACCGTGGAGGAGCATGCACCCTTCGGCGGCCTGGGCAGCATGGTCTGCCAGGTGACCGCAGGTGCCGATCCCAGACGGGTGATCTGCCTGGCCCTGCCGGACGCGCCGGTCATCACGGGCACATCAGCGGAGGTCTTCCGGCATTACGGCCTCGACGCGGAAGGCATCGCGCGTGCGGTAAAGGGTGCCCTGCTGTGAGCGGAGAGGGAAAACCGCTGGAGGTCACGGCGGCGGTCATCCGCAGGGGAGGCCGGATCATGATCTGCCAGCGGCCGCAGGGAAAAAACTGCGCGGGGCTGTGGGAATTCCCGGGCGGCAAGACGGAGCCGGGCGAGGACGCGGAAGCGTGCATCGTGCGGGAATGCCGTGAGGAGCTGGGGCTCTGTCTGCGGGTGCTGCGCAGGTGGGCGGAGGTGGAGCACGCTTACCCGTCCTTTACGGTGCATCTCACCTTCTTTGTCTGCGAGATCGCAGCGGGGGAACTGCGCCCGGCAGAGCATGCGGCCGTCCGCTGGATCACCCCGGAGGAGGCGGAAGCCTATGCCTTCTGCCCTGCGGATGCGAAGATGCTCTCCCAGACGGACCTTGCATCGGCCCTGGAAGGATAACAAAACCGGCGCTTCCCATGGGAAGCGCCGGCTTAAACGATGAAATTCAGGGCTTGGCGGCGGTATCGAGTTCCGAGACGCTGCGGCCCGTTTTCTTTTCCCAGGCGGCATCGATGGCTTCCAGCGTGATTGGATCGGCAACCTGCGTCTCCTTCAGCTTGTGCGTCTTCTGGAAGCGGGCGACCGCTTTGCCGGTCTGCGCGCCGAAGGTGCCGGTATTGATCTTGCCGCTGTAGTAGCCGAGGTCGGTCAGCATGGTCTGCAGGCGGATGACCTCCGGACAGGGCTCCATATCCTGGTAGAGTGTGCCCTCGGCGTAAAAGTGCTCCTTCTCGGTCTTCCCGCACAGGGTGCACACATGCTCGCGGGTGCCGCGCTTCTGATCTGCCGCTTCCTGCAGCACGTTCCAGTCGGACCACTGGTGGCCCAGCTTGGCGATGTTGCCTTCCTTGGTCTTGCCGCAGCGGGTGCAGCGCATCGTGCCTTTGCCGCCTTTGGTGCAGGTGGGCTGCACCGTGGCGCTTACGACTTCCCAGTCGTGTCCCAGCTTGGGGATCTTGTTTCGCAGATAGCTGCCGCAGACCGTGCAGTAGGCGGATTCCACGCCTTCCTGCGTGCAGGTCGACTCCTTGGTGACGGTGCGTTCCGTGACGGTGTGGGGTAGCTTCTTGGTGTCGCGCTGCTCCCAGTGGTCGCAGTGCAGGCAGTAGCGGAACTGCAGGCCGGGGGTGGTGCAGGTGGGCTCGCGCTTGGTCATCCAGCGGCCGTAGTAGTGCTCGTCGCCGAGGGCGGCGGAGGCGCACAGGACGGCGCAAAGGAGCAGGAAAAGCAGGACGGTTTTTTTCATAACGGTGACTTCCTTATTCGATCGCAAGTTATATATGACGGTATCGGATGGATAATAGCGCGAAAGGACAGCGCTTGTCAAGTAAAAGAAAGCCCGCAGGCGGGCGGTGAAGGAAAAGGGGGAAGAAAAGCGATGGAGAAAACCATCACATCGGGCGGCAGGACAGTGCGCCTTTTGGGAAGCGATGCGCCGGCCTTTATTCTCATCCAGCCGGTGGATGAGCACGACGGGGAACTGCTTGGAAGCGAGGTGTCGCAGCTGTCCGGGCTGACGGCGCAGCCGTTCGTGCTGGCCGCGCTGCGCACCCGGGACTGGAACGCGGAGCTGTCGCCCTGGCCAGCGCCGCCGGTGTTCGGCAAAGAGGGCTTCGCGGGCGGGGCCGGCGGCACGCTTGCATTTCTCCGGGGAGAACTGCTGCCGGCGCTGCGGCAGCGCTTTTCCGGCGGGCCGAAGACCGTGCTGGGCGGCTACTCGCTGGCGGGCCTGTTTGCCCTGTGGGCGGCGCGGGAATGCGGGGCGTTTGAGGGTGTCGCGGCGGCGTCGCCTTCCGTGTGGTACCCTGAGTGGGAAGCCTATACGGCTGCGCACCCGATGCATGCCCGCTGCGTTTACCTCAGCCTGGGCGACAGGGAGGAGCACACGCGCAACCCCGTGATGGCGAGGGTCGGGGACCGCATCCGCGGGGAAGCCGCGCTGTTGCGGCGGGAGCTGGGCGATGACGCCTGCCTCATGGAATGGAACGAAGGGAACCATTTCAAGGACAGCGACGGCAGGACGGCCAGGGCATTTGCCTGGGTGTTAAGCCGCCTCGGCTGATGGGGCAGGTTACTGCACCTGGGCATCGGACTCACGGATGATCTCTTCCAGCAGCCGGGGCGTATAGCGCGTGGCGCCTTCGGCGGGCCAGATGATGCGCTGGGTCTGCAGCCCTACACGGCGCAGGTCTTTGAGGGCGACGCGAAGCACGCCCGGCTCCACGATCTCGATGATGTGGCGGGTGTCGCGCTTGAACCGGTCCCGCACGTAGGAATCGAGGATGTAGACGTACTCGTCATCCGCGGCGACCAGCGTGAAGAAGTGGCCGACGGTGGAGATGGGGCTGGAATTGCCGGAGGAGCAGGAGATGGCCACGGCACCCTCCCGCAGCGCGGCGAGGGTGGTTTCCACATCGGGCGTATAGAGATAGCGCAGGCCGAAGTGATCCAGCACGTACTTGTAGAAGCCGGGGCTCCTGTCCGTGCGGAAGTGGAAGGTGTTGTTGCCGGCGGCCATGTTGGCTACCGTAAGCGGCCAGAACCGGAGGCGGTCGGCGTCGCTCTCGATGCGGAAGCGGTCCTCGTCCTTGCCGTAGCGCCTGGCCAGGCAGAAGGTATCCACGTAGACGGGGCTCTGCATGATGCCGTCGATCTCCCGCAGCCGCTCCATGGGCAGCACGTTGACGCAGGCATTGGCAAAGGCGGCGATGGCACAGCCGGAGTCGCCGAAGCGCAGGTTGTTCCTGCGCCCTTCCTGGGAGAAGAGCTGCGTCCACTCCGGGGAATTCTGGGCGAAGTACAGATAGTTCTTCCCCAGGATGCTGACCACCTTGGTGTAGCTCTCAGCGGATTTGAGCAGGGCTTCCTGCTCTCTGGCGCGGTCTGTCGGGATGACGGCCTCCTCCGCCGGGGCGAGAGCCGGGACAGCAGAAAAGGCAAGCAAAAGCGCTGCCAGCAGCGCGGTGATTTTCATCATTGTTCCTCCGTGGCCGCAGGGCGGCCTGTTGATTTCGCGCCTTATTATACCCGAGGACGCTGCAGGGGTCAATGAAGGGCGGGCGTTTACAAACGCGGGGGAGAGGTGTTATAATCGCAGTGCCGGAAAACCCGGCCCGCGGAGCGTACGGCCGCGGCAATTTCACAGAAGCAGGCGGTGCCCCGCGGATGCGGGGAGAATAGGGAAGCGGGTGCGAATCCCGCACGAACTCGTCACTGTGACGGCTTACGGATGCGCCATGCGATGGCAGCCACTGGCCTTTGGCCGGGAAGGCGGTGCATTCTCGCCCCAGCCAGGAGACCTGCCGCAACTGCTGGTACAGGGAGAAATCCCGGATCACGAGCAACTGATCGTACCGAAAACAGCGTCTGCCAGAACGGACGTGTTTTGACGTATGCCTCTTGCTCCGACAGGGGGCTGTTTTTGTCCCCGCGCATGGAGGAATGCAAAATGAAAAAGTTTCTTTCCCTGATCCTTGCCCTCACCCTCATCCTCGGGCTTGCACTGGCTGTGCCCGCCCTTTGCGAAGAGGAGGAAGAGGAGAACTATGAGACCGGCGACGCCTCGCTGGACGATCCCCGCAACCAGGACGGGATCGGCGAAGACGAGCTGCTGGTCGTCAGCTTCGGCACCAGCTTCAACGACAGCCGCCGGCTGACTATCGGTGCCATTGAAGGCGACATTGCTGCGGCGATGCCGGAGTTCAGCGTGCGCCGCGGCTTCACCAGCCAGATCATCATCGACCACGTCGCGCGCCGCGACGGCGTCGTCATCGACAACGTCAAGGAAGCGCTGGACCGCGCCGTGAGCAACGGCGTGAAGCGGCTGGTGGTGCAGCCCACGCACCTCATGAACGGCTTTGAGTACAACGATCTGGTGAACGAGATCGCGAATTACGCGGACGCCTTTGACGCGATCGCGGTCGGTGCGCCGCTTCTCACGACGGATGAGGATTTTTCTGCGGTGGCGGACGCCGTTACGGCAGCCATGGCGGAGTATGACGACGGCGAGACGGCCATCTGCTTCATGGGCCACGGCACCGAGGCGGAGAGCAACGGCGTCTACGCGAAGATGCAGCAGGTGCTTCTGGACAAGGGCAGCAAAAACACCTTTGTGGGCACCGTCGAGGCGACCCCCAGCCTGGAAGATGTGCTTGCAGCCGTGGGCAATGGCGGATACAAGCGCGTCGTGCTCCGTCCGCTGATGGTCGTAGCGGGAGACCACGCCAACAACGATATGGCGGGCAACGATGAGGATTCCTGGAAGAGCGCCTTTGAGGCTGCAGGCTATGAAACCGTCTGTGTCGTGGAAGGCCTGGGGCAGCTGCCCGCGATCCGCGAACTGTACGTGGCGCACGCAAAAGCGGCCGCAGCAGGGCTGTGATATAAGCCGGCCCTCTCAGGTTCGCGGGCGCTCACCGGCTCCGGCATAGCCGCCTTTGGCGGCGTATGTCCCGCCGCAGGCGGGATCGGTGGCAAAGCCATCGACGAATCCCCCGGAGGGGGAGCCATGCCTCTCCCTTCGGGATGTGCGAAGCCATGCAGCTCAGAGGTGCCGAACAAAGCGAGGCGGAGAGGGTAAAGTTTCCCGCAAAGATAAAGCTTTAATGAGGACCATAATGAAAAAGAGAATCTGTCTTTTCATGCTCCTCGCGGCGGCGCTCGCCGTGATCCCGGCTTCGGCCGAGGTCACGGCGGACGGCCTTGTGCCCGGGGAATATCGAGTTGCCGTCGAGTCCAGCGCCTCCATGTTCCGCGTGGTGGACTGCTGCCTGACGGTGAAGGACGGCGGACTGACGGCCCGCATGACGATGAGCGGCAAGGGATACGGCTATGTGTATCCCGGAACGGCCGAAGAGGCCGCGGCTGCGGAAAAAACGCAGCTCATCCCGCCGGTGGAAGGGCTGGAGGCGGTGGCCTTCGATTTCCCCGTCCCCGCGCTGGACGTGCCCGTGAGCTGCGCGGCATACAGCATCAAAAAGGATCAATGGTACGACAGGACGCTGGTCTTCCGTTCCGAAGATCTTCCCCCGGAGGCTTTTGCGGAGGGCGCCCTTGTCACGGCCGCCTCGCTCGGGCTGCAGGATGGGACATACAAGGCTGACGTGACGCTTTCGGGCGGCTCCGGAAAGGCCTTTGTCGAGTCGCCTGCCGAATTGACGGTGGAGGGCGGCGCTGCGGCGGCGCTCATCGTGATGAGCAGCAGCAAGTACGATTATCTCCGCATGGGTGAGGAGACGTATCTGCCCGTCAATACGGGGGGCAATTCCGCTTTCCGCATCCCTGTGCCCTGCTTTGACAGGCCGGTGACGGTTTTTGCCGACACCACCGCCATGAGCGTACCGCATGAAATCGAGTATACGCTGACCTTCTCCTCCGAGGGGCTGAAGTGATGATGCGGGGCAAAAGAGGCGCAGGTCTCCTGCTGCTCTGCTTTGTGCTCCTGCCCGCCTGCGGCAGGGCCATAGAGTGGGACAGCCTGAAAAAGACGGGCGAAATGCCCCTTGCCTACGCTACGCAGTTTACCGCAGAGGACTACGAGGGCGGCTATACGCTCCTCACCGTCTCGGACGGGCAGCGCCTGCTGCTCGTCCCCGAGGGCGGTGAAGTGCCGGAGGGGCTGGAGAAGGGCGTGGCCTGCGTGACCCTCCCGCTCGCGGACGTCTACATGGCGGCCTCTTCGGCGATGGATCTCATCCGGGAGCTGGATGCGCTGGACGCGGTCGGGATGACCTCCACAAAGGCGGAGGACTGGACGATCGCGGAGATCGCCGAGCGGGTCCGCGCGGATGAGATCGTTTACATCGGCAAGTACAGCGCTCCCGATTTCGAAGCGCTGCTGGAGACGGACTGCCCCCTGGCGGTGGAATCGACGATGATCTTCCACGCGCCGGACATCAAGGAGCAGATCGAGGCGCTGGGCATCCCCGTGCTGGTGGAGCGCTCCAGCTATGAGCAGGGCCCCCTGGCCCGGCTGGAATGGATCAAGCTTTACGGCTGCCTGCTGGGTAAGCGGGAAGCGGCGGAGCGCTGCTTTGAGGAGAGCGCCGGGCGCATCCGCGCTGTCGGGGAGATGGAACCGCTCGGCGTCAGCGCTTCGGTCTTCTACCTGAACAGCGCGGGCAACGTGGTCGTCTACCGCCCCGGCAGCATCGCGGCCCGGATGGTGGAGCTGGCCGGCGGGACCTATCTCCCCGCCGGGGATGAAGGCGCCGGCTCGACGCTGCGCATGGGCCTGGAAGACTTTTACGCCGCGGCGGGCGATGCCGGGGTGCTCATCTACAGCGCCAGCATCGCCGGCGAGGCCGAGAGCCTTGCCCAGCTGGCACAGAAGGCGGAACTGCTATCGGCCTTCCGCGCTTTCAGGGAAGGCAATGTCTATTGCATGGAGGGCAGTTTCTTTCAGCAGCCCACGCGCGCTGCGGACGCGATCGCCGCGATGCGGGGCGCCCTTGAGGGCAGTGCGGCAGACGGCATCCTGAAACGGCTGCAGTGACGATCAGTAACCGGAGGCGACAGAATGGAGACGGCAGGAAAGCGCAGGCGTTTGGCGGCATACCTTCTCCTTTCTGCCGCCTTTTTGCTGTTTTTGGGGCTCAGCCTCGCAAGCGGCAGCATGACGCTGAAACCCGGGGAGATCCTTTCCGCTTTGCTGGGGAAGGATGACGGGGCCGGCGCGCAGGTGATCCTGCGTCTCCGGCTGCCCAGGGCGCTGGCGGCAGCGCTGCTGGGCGGGGCGCTCTCGGTTTCCGGATATCTGCTGCAGACCTTCTTCGGCAACCCCGTGGCGGGTCCCTATGTGCTGGGCATCTCCTCCGGCGCAAAGCTCACGGTCAGCATCGTGATGGTGTTTGCCCTGCAGCGCCTGGGCGCCCTGTCCTTTCCGCTCATGATGGCCGCGGCATTTGCCGGGTCCATGGCGGTGACGCTGCTCATCCTGCTCTTCTCGGGGCGCTCGCGCTCCATGGCGACGCTGCTGGTCGTCGGCCTTATGGTGGGGAATATCTGTTCCGCCGTAACGGATTTTTTCGTCACCTTCGCGGACGAGGCGGGGGTGGCCAACCTGCACGCCTGGTCCCAGGGCAGCTTTTCCGGCGTCTCGCGGGAAAACCTTCTTCGGATCGCGCCCGTCATCCTGGCGGCGCTGATCGCCGTGCGGCTGCTGGCAAAGCCCATTTCAGCCTACCGGCTCGGCGAAACGTATGCGGCGAGCATGGGGGTGAACGTGCGCGCCTTCCGCACGGCGCTCATCGCGCTCTCCAGCCTGCTCTCCGCCTGCGTCACGGCGCTGACCGGCCCCATTTCCTTCGTCGGCGTGGCGGTGCCGCAGCTCTCGCGGATGCTGCTGGGCAGCTCGGCGCCGGAGGCCATGATCCCGGGGACGTTTTTGCTGGGGGCGGTCTTCTGCATGGGGTGCGACCTGATCGCCAGGACGGCGTTTGCGCCGACGGAGCTGGCTGTCAGCACCGTTACGGCCTTCTTCGGCGCGCCCGTCGTCATCGCGCTGATGCTGCGCCGCAGCGCCCGCAGAGAGGAGGCGTGAGGATGGAGAAAACGGCACGCCTTGCGCTTGTGGATCTCAGCGTCGGATACGGCGGCCGGGCGGTCGTGCAGGGGATCAACGTGTCCGCAGAGGCCGGGGAGATCGTAACGCTGATCGGCCCGAACGGCGCGGGCAAATCGACGGTGCTGAAGACCGTATGCCGCCGGCTGCGCCCGCTCTCCGGAAGGGTGGAGCTTTCGGGGGAGGACGCGCACGCGATGACGGCCAGACAGGCTGCCGCGCGCATGGCGGTGCTGCTGACGCGCCAGCCGGCCCCGGACTTGATCACCTGCTTCGAGGTGGCCGCGCTGGGACGGTATCCCCATACGGGCCGCCTCGGGAGACTGACGCAGGAAGATCGGGATATCGTGGAGGAAAGCCTGCGGCAGGCGGGCGCCTGGGAAATCCGGCAGTCGGACTTTTCGAGGATCAGCGACGGGCAGCGCCAGCGCGTGCTGCTGGCGAGGGCGCTCTGCCAGCAGCCGGAGGTGCTGCTGCTGGATGAGCCCACCACCTTTCTCGACCTGGGAGGCAAGATCGCCCTGATGGAAGTGCTGCACGCCCTGGCAAAGGAAAGAGGCGTTTCCATCGTGCTCACCTTGCATGAAACCGAGCTGGCGCGGGAGATCAGTGACAAGGTGCTGTGCCTCAAGGGCGGGCGGGTCCATGCGCTGGGCACGCCGGAGCAAGTCTTTACGCCCGGCAATATGGAAGAGCTGTTTGACCTGCCGCAGGGCGTCTACACCCCGGGCAGGGGAATCCGCCTCAGGATGGGGCACACCAAGGAGGGAGAAGGATGAACCGGATTTGCGTGATCGGCGCCGGACCCGGCCCGGCACAGGGCCTTACCCTGGAAGCCCGGCGCGCGCTGGAGGAAGCCGACGCCGTGTATGCGGCGCAGCGTTATGCCGGGCTGATCCCCCCTGAAAAGTGCCGCGCGCTGCTGCCGCTCGAAGCAGCCATACGCGCGATGGAGCAGGAGAACAGGGAAGGGCGCGGAATCGCCGTGCTGGTCTCCGGGGACGCGGGCTTTTACAGCCTGCTTGGCAGGCTGAGGGAAGAGATGGGGCCGCAGGCGCTTCGGGTCATCCCCGGCGTCGGCTGTGTGCAGACGCTGTGCGCGCGCCTTTGCATCGGCTGGGAAGGGGCGGCCTTCCTCTCCGCCCACGGGCGGGAGCTTCCGCCCTCCGGGCTTTGTCACGAGGTCCGCACGCACAGGCGGACCTTCGTGCTGCTGGATGCCCTGCACGGCGCGCGCTGGGTGCGGCAGGCGCTGGATGCGGGCGGGCTGGGATACGTCCGGCTCATCGTGGGCAGCGATCTGGGCGGCAGCGGGGAGACGATCCTCACGGAGCCGGACGAAGAACCCGCCGCGCCGGCGATCGCTTTGCTGGAAAACGACAGGCCCGAGGCGGGGCTTCCTGCGGTAGGCCTCGAGGATGCGGCGTTTGTGCGGGGCAGCGTGCCCATGACCAAGCGGGAGATCCGCGTGCAGGCGCTGGCTATGCTGCGCCTGCCCATGGACGCCGTCGTCTGGGATATCGGCGCGGGGACCGGCAGCGTCACGGTGGAATGCGCGCGCCAGTGCCCGAACGGGCAGGTGCTGGCGGTGGAGCGGGAGGCGGAGGCGCTGCCGCTCATCCGGGAGAATATCCGCCGCTTCCGCCTGCAGAACGTCACCGTTGCAGAGGGAGAAGCGCCGGAGGCGCTGCGCACTTTGCCCTGCCCTTCGCACGTCTTTATCGGCGGCAGCGGCGGACATCTGGGGGAGATCCTGGATACGCTGGAGGCCCTGCCGTCCCCCGTGCGCGTCTGCGCTTCGGCCGTCACGCTGGAGAGCGCGGCGCTGCTGAACGTGCGGATGAATGGGTACGGCGGGTTCGAGGCCGTACAGCTGTCGGTCTCCCGCCTGGAGCCGGCGGGCAGCGTGACGATGCTGCGCGCGCAGAACCCGGTGTTCCTCTTTGCGGGGACGGCCGGTGGACAGGAGGCAGAGGCATGATCTACTTTATCGGCGCGGGTCCGGGGGCGGTGGACCTCATCACAGTGCGCGGCCGCAGCCTGCTGGAGCGGGCGGAGCTCGTCGTCTACGCGGGCTCGCTGGTCAACCCGCAGCTGCTCTCGTACTGCCCGAAGGACGCGGTCTTGATGGACAGCGCGGGGATGACGCTGGAAGAGGTGGTGGAAGCGCTGACCTCGCGGGGGAGGGAGGCGACCGTCGTGCGGCTGCACACGGGCGACCCCGCCCTCTACGGGGCGATCCGGGAGCAGATGGGCGCGCTGCGGAAAATGGGCTTCGACTATGAGGTCGTGCCCGGCGTCAGCTCGCTGTTTGCGGCCTCCGCCGCGCTGGGGGCGGAGTACACCCTGCCCGGTGTCAGCCAGACGCTGATCGTGACCCGCATGGCGGGCAGGACGCCCGTGCCGGAAGGGCAGGAGCTCCGCGGGCTGGCGGCCCACGGCGCTTCCATGGCGCTCTTCCTCAGCGTGGACAGGCTGGAGGAACTCTGCACGGAGCTCACAGCCGGCGGATACGCGCCGGACACCCCCTGCGCCGTCGTGTTCCGCGCTTCCTGGCCGGATGAGGAAATCGTGCGCGGCACGCTCTGCGATATCGCGGAAAAGGCGGCGCACATCCGCAAGACGGCGCTCGTGCTGGTCGGCCGTTTCCTCTCGGAGGAAGGGGAGCGCTCCATGCTGTACCACCCGGCCTTTTCGCACGGGTACAGGGAGGCGAAGAGATGAAGATCGCGGCGATCGCCTTCACGGACAGGGGACAGGCGTGGGAGGAGAAGCTGGGCTTCGCCGTTTCGCGCGGCATCCCCGTGCGCGAGTGGACGGCTGCAAACTTTTCCGCGGCGGATGCGCTGCTCTTCATCGGCGCGGCGGGCATCGCCGTGCGGGCCGTCGCGCCGTATATCAAGGATAAAACGCGGGACCCGGCAGTGCTGGTGATGGATGAAGCCGGGCGTTTTGTGGTGCCCGTCCTCTCCGGCCACATCGGGGGAGGCAACCGCCTGGCCGAGGAACTGGCAAGGCGGACGGGGGCACAGCCCGTGCTGACCACGGCGACGGACGTCCGCGGCCTGCCGGCCATCGACACCTGGGCGGCGGAGCAGGGGCACGCGATCGAGAACCCGGAGGCCATCCGCGCGTTTGCCGCGGCGCAGCTTGCGGGTGAGCACGTCGGCGTGGCGGTGACGGAGCGTACCCTGGAGCCGCCGTTCCCGGTGACGCTGTACGTGCGCCCGCGCACGCTCATCCTGGGAACGGGGTGCAAACGCGGTATCGGTGCCGGGGATTACGAGCGCTTTGCGCTGGAGTTCCTCCGGTACTGCGGCGTATCGCTGCTCTCGGTGCGCGCGCTCGCGACGATCGACAGAAAGAAGGACGAGGCGGCGCTTCATGCCTTCTGCGGCAAGTATCGCCTGCCGCTTTTTACCTATACCGCGGAAGCGCTTGCGGCTGTGCCGGGGGTGTTCGCGGGATCGGACTTCGTGCGGGAGACGGTCGGTGTGGATAACGTGTGCGAGCGCGCTGCCGCAGCGGCAGGCGCGGTACTGCTGCAGGGGAAGACGGCCTATGAGGGCTGCACCTTTGCGCTGGCCAGGGAAAAAGACGGGGAGGAAGAAGGATGCTGAGCATCGTCGGGCTGGGGCCGGGCGCAAAGCCCGGGCGTACGCTGGAGGCGCAGGCTGCGCTGGAAGAGGCGCAGGTGCTCTGCGGCTATACCCTGTATCTGGAGCCGCTGCGCCCGGAATTCCCGGACAAGCGTTTCGTTGCGACCGGCATGCGGGGCGAAGCAGAGCGGTGCAGGGAGGCGCTGCGCCTTTCCCGGGAGGGAATGAGGGTGGCGCTGTGCTGCTCCGGCGATGCGCAGGTCTACGGCATGGCTTCCCTGGTGCTGGAACTGGCGGACGAGTCGGAAGACGTGCGCGTCATCCCCGGTGTAACGGCGGCGCTCAGCGCCGCTGCGCTGCTGGGCGCGCCGCTCTCTGGCGACTTCGCCGTCATCAGCCTGTCCGATCTGCTGACGCCGTGGGAGCGGATCGAACGCCGGCTGCGCGGCGCGGGCGAGGGGGATTTTCCGGTCGCGCTTTACAACCCCGCGAGCCGAACCCGGAAGGACCAGCTGGCGCGCGCCTGCGATATCCTGCTTGCCTTCCGCGGGGAAAAGACCCCCTGCGGGATCGCCCGGTGCATCGCCAGGGAAGGACAGCAGACGGAGATCCTGACGCTGGGCGAGCTGCGGGACAGACAGCTGGATATGCTGACCACCGCGCTGATCGGCAGCAGCGAAACCGTGATCCGCGGCGGACGCCTGCTGACGCCTAGGGGGTACCGGCTGTGAGCGGCCTCAGGACCGGGTTCACAACGGGCGCCTGCGCGGCGGCCTGCGCGCTGGCCTCCTGCCTGTGGCAGCGGGACGGGGAATGTCCGGAGCGGGCGGAGATCGTTTTGCCTGCGGGGGAGCGCTATGCGCCGGAGATCCGCGCCTTGTCCCCCTTCCGCTGCGCCGTCATCAAGGACGCGGGGGATGATCCGGACGTGACGGACGGCTGTGAGGTCTGGGCGGAGGCTGAGATCCGGGAAGAAGACGGTGAGATCACCTTTGAGGCGGGGGAGGGCGTCGGCGTCATCACCCTGCCGGGATTGAAGCTGCCTCCCGGGGAGGCGGCGATCAACCCGGCGCCCCGCCGGATGATCGCAGATGCGGTGCGCAGCGTCACGGGCGGGCGCGCTGTACGGATCACGGTGGGGATCACGGGCGGCCGTGAGCTGGCCCTGCGGACCTTCAACCCGCGCCTGGGTGTGGAGGGCGGCCTCTCCGTGCTGGGCACGACGGGCATCGTGCGCCCAATGAGCGAGGAAGCGCTGAAGGAGAGCATCCGCCTGGAGCTGTCGGTGAAAAGGGCGCAGGGCGCAGAGGACCTCGCGCTCGTCTTCGGCAGCCAGGGAGAGGCGGCTTTCACGGGACTGGGGTTTGGCTGGCCCTGCGTGCAGATGAGCAATTATGTGGGTTTTGCCCTGGATGAGGCGGCCGGCCTCGGCTTCCGGCGGATCCTGCTGTGCGGCCAGCCGGGCAAGCTGGTCAAGGTGGCGGGCGGCAGCATGCAGACACACAGCGCCGTGAGCGACGGACGGAGGGAGACGCTGTGCGCGCACCTCGCGCTGCTGGGCGCGCCACGGCCGCTGCTGGAGGGCGTGATGGAAGGCGTGACGCTGGAGGGCGCCGTCCGGCCCATTGCAAGCGCCGGCTATGCCCGCGTGTGGGAGGCGCTTTGCGGTGCGGCGGCGGGCTATGCCGCCGCGAGAGCGCGCGGCGCGGCAAAGACCGGGGCTGTGATGCAGAGCGCTTCCGGCGCTGTGCTGGGCATGAGCAAAGAGGCGAAAGAGTGGCTGCTGGACAGTGCAGCGGAGGGAGAAGGCAGAGATGGATGAACCGGTTGCCGTGAAGGATACGAGGCTGCTGGGGCCGCGGGAGATCGAAGCGCGCAGCCTGCAGATCATCGCCTCGGAACTCAAGACACCGCTGGAGGAGGACGTGCGCCCTGTCGTGCTGCGCGTCATCCATGCCACGGCGGACTTTTCGTTCGCGGAGAGCCTGCGCTTTACCCCAGACGTGGTGGAGAAGGCGAGGAGCCTGCTCCGGCGCGGGGCCACCGTCGTGACGGACACGAACATGGCGCTGTCGGGCATCAGCCGCAAGGCGCTGGAACGCCTGGGCGCTTCTGCCGTCTGCTATATGGCGGACGAGGGCGTGGCGGCAGAGGCGCAGCGCCTGGGGAAGACGCGGGCTGCCGTCAGCGCCGAGAGGGCGGCCCGCCTGCCCGGAGCAAAGCTGCTGGTATGCGGCAACGCGCCGACCTTTCTCTTCTCCCTGCTGGAGCAGCGCAGCCTGCTCGGCGACGCGGTGATCGTCGGCGTGCCCGTCGGGTTCGTCAACGTGGTCGAAGCCAAGCAGCTGCTGTGGGAGAGCGGCCTCCCCGCGATCGTGGCCATGGGCCGGCGCGGCGGCAGCGGCGTGGCGGCGGCCATCGTCAACGCGCTGCTGTACGGCATCGAGGGGGTGCGGCCGTGAGGATCCTCATAGCGGGAACGGGCAGCGGCTGCGGAAAGACGACGGCCTCCCTGCTGCTGATGGCGGTGATGAAAAACAGGGGCCTTGCGGTCGCACCCTGCAAAGTGGGGCCGGATTACATCGACCCCGGCTTCCATGCGCTTGTCTGCGGATGCCCGTCTTACAACCTGGATACCTTCCTCATGGGGAAGGAAGCTGTCGAAAGCGCGCTGTGCCGCGGCGGCGACATCACCGTCATCGAGGGCGTGATGGGCTATTACGACGGGCTGGATGCGGAGCTGCGCGCCTCCACCTGGGTGCTGGCCCGGCAGACCGCAACGCCCGTGCTGCTCGTGCTGGATGCTTCCGGCGGGGCGGCCAGCCTGGCCGCAACGGCGCTGGGCTTCCGGAAGATGAAAGACGACAGCGGTATTGCAGGCGTCCTCGTCAACCGCTGCGCGGGGGAGAGCCACTACCGCAGGATCCGCGAGGCGGTGGAGCGCTACGCCGGTCTGCCCTGCGTGGGGTACCTGACGCGCCGGCAGGCGCTGCAGCTGCCCAGCCGGCATTTGGGGCTCATCCCGGCATGCGAGCAATCCGGCGTACTGGAGCGCATCGCTGAGGCGGCCCGGGAGGCGGAGAAGACGCTGGACGTGCCGGCGATCCTTGAAATCGCTGCGGCTGCGCCGCCGGTTCTGCCGACGCTGCGGAACGTACAGAAGGAAGAAGAGGGCAAACGGGGGCTGCGCATCGGCGTCGCCAGGGACGAGGCTTTCCACTTCTACTACGAAGCCAATCTGGACGCGCTTCGCGCCCGCGGCGCAGAGCTGGTCTTCTTTTCGCCCCTGCGGGACGCCGCGCTGCCGGAAGGGCTGGACGCGCTGTACATCGGCGGCGGTTTTCCGGAGGTCTTTTCCGGGGAACTTTCGGCCAACCGCACGATGCGGGAAAGCGTACGCCTTGCGCTGGAAGGCGGGCTCCGCTGCTATGCGGAGTGCGGCGGGCTGCTGTATCTCACCCGGGAGCTTGACGGCACCCCGATGGTCGGCTTCCTGCCGCTCGCAGGCCGGATGACCGGGAAGCTGCAGCGCTTTGGGTACGTCACGGTGAAGGACAGGACGGGGCTTTCGTTCCATGCCCATGAGTTTCACCACGCAGTGGTGATCCCCGAGAAGGAGGTGCCGCAGGCCTATACCCTTGAAAAGGCCTCCGATCCTTCCCGGACGTGGCGCTGCGGCTATGAGAAGGGCGGGACGCTGGCGGCTTTTGCCCATGTGTTTTTCGCGGATAAACCGGCGGTGATGGGGAGGTTTTTCGGCCTGTGAGGATACTGCTTTTCGGCGGCACGACGGAAGGGCGCGAGGAGGCGTTCCGCTTGTTTTCTTCAGGCGAGGACGTGACGGTCTGCGTAACGGGCGAGTACGCCGCGGCGCTGCTGCCGCCGGGGCTTAAGGTGCTGACCGGCGCGCAGGACGAGGCGCAGATGGAAAAGACGATGGCTGACCTCGCGCCGCAGCTTGTGGTGGACGCGACGCATCCGTACGCCGTCCTTGCGACGGAGAACATCCGCCGGGCGGCCGGAAAGCTGGGGATCCCTGTGAGGCGCGTGGGGAGACCGCAGGACGGCGGCAAGTGGCAAAGCGCGTGCGAGCGTGTGAAGAACGCGGATGAGGCGGCCCGGGCGCTGCGTAAAACGCAGGGGAACGTCCTTCTTGCGACAGGCAGCCATACGCTGCCGGTATATACGGGAGCCGCAGATCCGAAGCGGCTGTGGGTCAGGGTGCTGCCGACGGCGGAAGCGCTTTCCCTGTGCCAGGCGGCCGGCATCCCCTCTTCGCACGTCATAGCGATGCACGGCCCGTTTTCCGCGGCGCTGAACGCGGCCCTGTACGACCAGCTGAACATCCGCGTGCTGGTGACCAAGGACAGCGGCCGCGCGGGCGGCGTGGAGGAAAAGGTGCTGCCCGCGCTGGAAAGGAAGATCCATGTCATCCTGATCGAAAGGCCGGAGGAAGCATGAACGGCGAAAGACACGGAGGCAACGTATGGCAGGGCGGAGAACCGGGCGGATGGCTGGATTTTTCCGCCAGCCTGCGCCCGGAGGGACCGCCGCCCTGGGCTGTGGAAGCGATGCGCCGCGGGATTGATGAGGCGCGTTTCTATCCGGACAGGGAGATGCGAGGCGCCCGGGAGGGGCTGGCATCGTGGCTGGGCGTCCCGCCGGAGTGCGTGCTGCCCACCGCGGGCGGCATGGCGGCCATCGACCTGGCGCTCGCGGCGGACAGGGGGACGGTCTATACGGAGCGCACGACCTTCGGCGAGTATGCCCTGCGCGCAGCGGCACACGGGCGAAAACGCGCCGAATGGCAGGGCTGCTGCGCGGCGGGTGACACGGTGGTGCTGTGCAACCCCAACAACCCGACCGGGGCGGCCAGAGAGCGGGAAGAGGTGCTCTCGCTGGCGGAAACGGTCCAAGGCCGGGGCGCGAGGCTGCTTGTCGATGAGGCGTTCGTCTCCTTCTGTCCGGAGGTCAGCGTGGCAGGAGAGATGCAATCCGGGGTCATCGTGGCGGGATCGCTGACCAAGGCGCTGTGCCTCCCGGGCATCCGGCTGGGATACCTGTGCGCCGATCTGCAGACCATAAAGAGAATGGAGGAGCTTGCGCTGCCGTGGGCGCTATCCGCCCCTGCGGCCTGTGTGGCGCAGGCTCTGCCGGAGCACCGGCAGGAGCTTGCGGCGGACGCGGAACGAAACCGCATCCGGCGGGAAAGCTTTGCCGCAGCGCTCCGGGCGCTGGGCGCAAAGGTCGGGGCATCGCGGGCCAACTTCCTGCTGGCGGATTTCGGAAGGGACATGACGGCAGCGGCGGCAAGATTGAAAGCGGAGCGCATCCTCGTGCGCACGTGCGCTTCTTTTGCGCTGGGGCCGGGGTTCTGGCGGCTCGGCGTGCGGACGGAGGCGGAAAACGGGAGGCTGATCGATGCGCTCTCCCGGATATTAAAGGAGGAACCATGCGGGGAAAGAGCCTGATGATCCAGGGGACGGCGTCCTCTGTCGGCAAAAGCGTGCTGTGCGCCGCACTGCTGCGCATCTTCCGGCAGGACGGGCTCCGCTGCGCGCCCTTCAAGGCGCAGAACATGGCCCTTAACGCCTATGTGACGCGGGACGGGCTGGAGATCGGCCGCGCACAGGCGATGCAGGCGCAGGCGGCAGGCATCGAACCGGACGTGCGGATGAACCCGGTGCTGCTCAAGCCGACAGGGGACAGGCGGAGCCAGGTGATCCTGGACGGCAGAGCGGCCGGCTCTATGTCGGCCATGGAGTTCCATCAGAAAAAGCCCGCACTCCGCCGTCACATCCGGGAAGTATATGAGTCGCTGGAGCGGGAAGTGGACTGCGTGGTGATCGAAGGCGCGGGCAGCCCCGCGGAGATCAACCTGCGGGAGGGCGACATCGTCAATATGTCGATGGCGGAGGCGGCGGACGCCCCGGTGATCCTCGTGGGGGATATCAACCCGGGCGGCGTGTTTGCGGCGCTCGTGGGCACGATGATGCTGCTGGAGGAAAAGGAACGCGCGCGCGTCCGCGGGGTCATCATCAACAAGGTCCGCGGCGATCCCGCGATCCTTAAGCCGGGCCTTGTCATGCTGGAGGAGCGCATCGGCGTGCCGGTGCTGGGCGTCGTCCCCTGGATGGACGTGCAGCTGGAGGAAGAGGACGGAGAAACGGCCCGCCTGCATCTGCAGCAGGGGACGGGCGACATCGACGTCGCGGTCGTCCGCCTGCCCCACATCTCCAATTTTACGGATTTTCAGGCGCTGGCGCTGCATCCCCGTGCGCGCGTGCGCTACGTATGCGCTCCGGCGGAGCTGGAGGGCGCGGACGTCGTCGTGCTGCCGGGCACGAAGAACACCATCGGAGATTTGCTGGAGCTGCGCAGATGCGGGATGGATGCAGCCATCGTGCGGTTTGCGCGCGCGGGCGGCACCGTCGTCGGCGTGTGCGGCGGCTATCAGATGCTGGGGGAGACGGTACGGGATCCGTCCGGCGTGGAATCGCAGGTCGAAGAGGCGGCAGGGCTGGGGCTGCTCCCGGTATCGACCGTTCTTTCGGAACAGAAGCAGACCGCGCAGTCGCAGGGCAGGATCTGCGCTGCCTCCGGCTGGCTTTCCGCTCTGGACGGCCAAACGCTTTCCGGCTACGAGATCCACGCGGGGGAGACCGCGGCGGAGAGACCGGAAGCCGTGGTATGGATGAGCGCGGACGGCCGCCCCATCGGCGTGAGGAACGGGGAGGGCAACGTACTGGGCACCTATCTGCACGGCCTCTTTGACGACGGCAGCCTGTTTTCCGCGCTGGCGGCTCACCTGAAGCCGGCTGCAGGGGAGAAACGGGAGGCGGAAGACTTCGCGGCCTTCCGGGAGCGGGAATTTGACCGCGTGGCGGCCGCCGTGCGCGCCAGCCTCGATATGGAGGCGGTGTACCGCATCCTGCGGGGAGAGCAGTGATGAAGGAGCGTTTTGCGGCGCTGGCCCTGGCGCTTCTGCTGGATCTGATCCTGGGGGATCCGGCATGGCTGCCCCATCCGGTCGTCTTCATCGGGCGGTACATCGCCCGGGCGGAGCGGCGGCTTCGCCGGCGGGGCGGCGATCTCCGCCGGAGCGCGGTGGTGCTCACGGCATCGACCGTCGCCGTTTCCATGGCCGCAGCCGCGGCACTGACGGCGCTCTCCGGCCTTCTGCCCGGCCCGCTGCGCATCGCTGCTTCGGCGCTGCTGCTGTGGCCGGGGCTTGCTTCGCGCAGCATGGTTTCGGAGGCAGAGGGGGTGCGCCGCGCGCTGGGACAGGGCCTGCAGGCCGGCAGGGAACGCCTCTCCCGCATCGTGGGGAGGGATACGGCAGGCCTTTCGGAGGAGGAGGTCATCTGCGCCGCGGTGGAAACGGTGGCGGAAAACACGACGGACGGCGTCACCTCCCCCATGCTGTGGGCGCTGCTGGGCGGGCCTGTGCTGCTCTGGGGCTTCAAGGCGGCCAGCACGCTGGATTCCATGGTGGGATACCTGGATGAGCGCTACCGCGACATCGGCTGGAGCAGCGCGAAGCTGGACGACGTGCTGAACTACATCCCGGCGAGGCTCACCGGCCTTTTGATGTGCCCGGCGGCGCAGCTGTGCGGGCTGGACGGGCGGAATGCGCTGCGGATCCTCATGCGGGACCACGCTAACCACCTGAGCCCCAACTGCGCCTGGACGGAGGCAGCCGCGGCCGGCGCGCTGCACATCCGCCTCGGCGGAACGCATACCTATTTCGGCAAAACTGTTGAAAAGCCGTCGATCGGGGACGGGGACCGCCCGCCGGAGCGGGCGGATATCAGAAGGGCCTGCCGCCTTTTGATCGTGACGAGCCTGCTGATGCTGGGCCTTCTCGGCCTGGCGGCGGCAGTCGGAGGACGTATATGGGCATAGAAGAAGCACTGCGCTACGCAGCTTCCCCGGACAGACGGGCACAAGCCGAGGCGGCGCAAAGGTGGGCTGCGGTGGCGAAGCCGCTCGGCAGCCTGGGCTGCTTTGAAGGGATGATCACGAAAATCGCGGGCATCCAGGGAACCGCGGACGTGCGGGTTTCGCCGCGCTGCTGCCTGGTGTTCTGCGGCGACCACGGCGTGGTGGAAGAGGGTGTGACCCAGTGCGGCAGCGGGGTGACGGCGAGGGTCGCCCGCTCCATCGCGGAGGGGACTTCCAACATCAGCCTGATGGCCGGCGCAGCGAACGCGGACGTCTTTGCCGTGGACATGGGGATGAAAGAGGCGCTGCAGCATCCGCGCCTTTTCTCCCACAGGATCGCTCCGGGCACGGCCAACATGACAAAGGGCCCCGCGATGACGCGGGAACAGGCGCAAACGGCCCTGCGCTGCGGCGTGGAACTGGTGCGCGAGATGAAGGCGCGCGGCTATGCGCTCGCCGCGGTCGGCGAAATGGGCATCGGCAATACGACGGCCTGCGCGGCGCTCGCCTGCGCGCTGCTGGGCCTTACCCCGGAGCAGGCCGTGGGCCGGGGAGCGGGCCTGTCGGACGAAGGCCTGCGGAGGAAGCGGGCGGCTGTCGCGCAGGCGCTTGCGGTAAACCGGCCGGATCCAAAGGATCCGGTTGACGTGCTCTCCAAAGTCGGCGGCTTTGAAATTGCGGGGATGGCGGGCGCTTTTATCGGCGGGGCGATGTACGGGGTCCCGATCGTCATCGACGGGGTGATCTCCGCTGCGGCGGCGCTGATCGCCGCGCGCATCTGTCCTGCCGCAAAGGACTTCATGCTGCCCTCGCATATGAGCCGGGAGCCGGCGGCCGGGCGGATCTTTGCGGAGCTGGGGCTTACCCCCGTGCTTCACGCGGATATGGCGCTGGGCGAAGGTACGGGCGCTGTGATGCTCTTCCCCCTTCTGGACATGGCGCTGGCCGTGTATGCGGGGGAGCATACCTTTTCAAACCTGGGGATGGCGGCCTATGTGCCGCAGGGTGAGCGATGATCATACTGATAACGGGGGGCAGCGGGAGCGGCAAATCCGCCCTTGCGGAAAGCCTGGTGCCGCGCCTTGCGGCCGGCCGGCGCATCTACCTGGCCACGATGGCTGCAGGCGACAGGGAGAGCCTGCAGAGGATCGGGCGGCACCGCAGGCAGCGCGCTTCCCTCGGCATGGTGACGGCGGAGCGGTCTTGCGATCTGGACGGACTTGAGGTGCCGGAAGATGCGCTGGTGCTGCTGGAGGACGTGCCGAACTGGCTGGCGGGGGAGATGTTCGGCGGGGGCGACGAAGCCCGCATGCTCCCGGCGCTGCGGAACCTGGCCGGCCGCTGCCGGCATCTCCTCCTCGTGACGGGGGATGTCTTCCGGGACGGCGGGCAGTATGACGCGGAGACGGAGAGCTATCTTGAGGCACTGGCCGCCGTCAACCGGGAGGCCGGCGCGCTGGCGGACGCGGTCTGCGAGGCTGTCTGCGGCATACCGGTGATGCTGAAAGGAAAACTGCCATGAAGCTTTGGAACGCTTTGCTGATCGCCTTATCGACGTATACCCGCGTCCCTGTGCCGCGGGCGGACTGGACGCAGGAAAACCGGCGGTATGCGCTGTGCTTTTTCCCGCTGGCCGGCATCATCATCGCCGCGGCGGAGTTTGCCTGGTGGCGGCTGTGGTGGGGAAGATGGTACCTTCTCTTCGCCGCGGGCTGTACGCTGATCCCTCTTGTGATCACGGGCGGCATCCACATGGACGGGCTGATGGACACGGCGGACGCGCTGGCATCGAACGGCAGCCGGGAAAAGAAGCTGGAAATCCTGAAGGACAGCCGCTGCGGCGCCTTTGCGGTGATGGCCTGCGCCGGGTATCTGCTGCTCTCGTTTGCCCTGTGGGCAGAGTGCAGGGAAGACTTGCTTTTCATACTGCCGGCTTTTCCAGCGTCCCGCGCGCTGAGCGCCCTGGCGGCGGTGAACCTGCGCCCCGCCAGGGAAGACGGCATGCTGCGCAGCTTTACGGATGAGGGAGGCAGAAAGGCGGTGACGGTTGCAAGCCTCCTGTGGCTCACCCTCTGCCTGCTCCTGTGGGCTGCCCTGGCTGCGGGCTGCGGAAAAGCGGCGGTTCTGATCGTGCCGGCACTCGTGCTGGCAGCGGCGCTCCCGGTTTACCGCCGTCTCGCGTACCGCGATTTCGGCGGCGTGACGGGTGATCTGGCCGGCGCGTTCCTGCAGCTGACGGAGATGGCCCTGCTGGCGGCCTTTGTCGTATTGGAGGCGATGGTGTGAAGCTTTATATCGGCGGCGCGTATCAGGGGCAGGAGGAGCTGGCCGGGCGGGAAAACCCCGGCGCGGAGTTCTTTTTTGCCTGGCATGAAAAAGTCCGCTCCCTCCTTGAAGAGGGAGTGGACCCGCTTGCGTATACGGAGACCTTCTGTAAGGAGCACCCGCAGGCCGTCGTTACGGCCGACGAGGTTGGGTGCGGCCTCGTGCCCATGGAAGCGCGGGAGCGCGCCTTCCGGGAGGCGGCGGGGCGCGCACTCTGCTGCATTGCGGCGCACTGCGACACGGTGACGCGCGTCTCGTGCGGGATCGGGATGAGAATCAAATAGAAAAGAGCTGCCGCCCGTGATCCAAAGGGATCACGGGCGGCAGTGCTATGCAGAAGAATTGGAAACCGGCAGCGGTTTTAATCGCGGTCGACGCTGTACTCAAGGATCCGGCCGCTGGCGGTGTCGATGTCGAATTCGTACTCCATGCCGCCGTTTGTGAACTCAATCTCGTAGATCACGCGGCCGTCATCGCGGTCCAGGTGGCACTTGGTGAAGCGCACGTCTTCCTCTCTGAAGCCGGCATGCGCAAGCGCGATCTGCCTGGCTTCCTCTTCCGTCACATTCCGGGCGGCGAAGTCGCGCTCGAAAACCTCGGTGTCATATTCCGTGATCCTGCCGGTTTGGGCATCGATCTCAAACTCGTATTCCGTATGGTCGGAAAAGAATTTGATCTCATAGGTGGGGCGTCCGTCATCATAGTCCGGATGGGCCTTCAGGAAGGTGACCGCATCGGCTGTCAGGCTCGCCTTGTCCAGCGCGATCGTTTTGGCTTCTTCCAGGGAGATCTGTCCGGCGGCCAGAGCGGCAGCGCTCACCGCGGTGATCAGGCTCAGGGTCAGGATGGCGATCAGGATCTTCTTCATTTTTTTCCTCTCCTTATCTGCTGTTCGGCTTTGGTGTGCGGGAATCACTGATTACGGACACAGTATAGCAGAGCAAACGTCACAGAAGCGTCACAGGCGGACAGGGAATCCGGCAGGGCAGGAGCGTCAGCCGATTTCCCCTTCGGGGATCCGGTAGACCTGGCGGTTTTCCAGCCCCCAGACCTTCTCGGAGAAGCCGCCTTCGTTGGCACGGCCCAGCGCCTCGTACATCTGGTAGAGGCGCGAGTCCAGCGTATCCAGGGTGTGCAGAACCTCCGCCTCCGGGAACATGGGCGGCTTGGGGCTGCCGTATTCGGCAAGGCCGTGGTGGGAGAGGATCATGTGCTGGAGCAGCAGCGCTTTTCCCGGGGCGGCCCCGGTCTCCTTTGCGGCCTCCTCGATGGCGACGACGCCGCGCACGATGTGGCCGATGAGCTTGCCGTCCAGGCTGTAGTCCTGTACCATGCCCAGCGCGTCCGCTTCCATCTCGTCCATCTTGGAGAGATCGTGAACGATGATGCCCGCGGTCAGCAGGCTGGGATTCAGCTGCGGGTAGACGCCCATGAGCGCGCGGCCGGCGCGCAGCATGGTCAGCGTGTGATAGAGCAGCCCGCTGCGCTCCGCGTGGTGCATCTGCTTGGCGGCGGGAAAGGTGAGAAGCCGGTCGCCCGCCCTGTCCAGCAGGCGGCAGGTGATGCGCCGGAGGTCCGGATCGGCGATGTGGTCGGCGGCGCGGACGATCTCGTCCCGCATGGCGCGGGGATCCTCCGGCGCGCAGGGCACGAGGGCGGACATGTCCACCTCGTCGCGCGCCTCGGCCTCGCGGATGCGCTCGATGCGCAGCTGCATGCGCCCGTTGAACTCGTTTCCGGCGGCGCGGATCTTGACGACGCTGCCCGCTTTGGGCGGCTGCACGGTGCCGTCCCACATCTTGGCGTTGATGGAGCCGCTGCGGTCGGCCAGCGTCATATCCAGGTAGTATTTGCCGTTCGAGGACTGCTTCTGCTCCGCCGAACGAACCAGAACGAACCCTTCAAACTTGTCATCGCGGCGGATCTCCGCCAGCGTCTGCGGCATATTGAAATTGGTTTCAGCGTACATCCTTTGGTTCTTCCTTCCTGCGCCGCGGGGCGCTCAGCCTTTTCATACTGCTATTATGCCTTAAAGAAGGGCGGTTTGCAAGCGTCCGAAATCGCGGAGGAATTTTGAACAAAAAACACAAGGAATTAAACTTGCAGATTCCTTGCGGATATGTTATATTTTGAAGCAGCACAAAAGGGAGAAGCAAAAATTGACAATACGCCCCGAACTGCTGACAAAAGGTGATTCTGACGCGCCGGAGCGCGTGGAATAAAAAACAAAAAGGAGTGGTAACCCATGAAAAAGTTCCTGGCTCTTGCTCTCGTAGCGATCATGGCGCTGGCGATGGTTTCCGTCGCTTCCGCTGAGACGAAGAAGGTCGGCGTTTCCATCTATCAGTTCACCGACAACTTCATGACCCTCTACCGCAACGAGATCGAGAATTACTTCAAGTCCCTCGAGACCGACGACGTGAAGTACGAAATCACCATGGCTGACGGCAAGAACGACATGGCCGAGCAGACCAACCAGATCCAGAACTTCATCACCCAGGGCATGGATGTCATCATCCTCAACCTGGTGCAGACCTCTTCCGCTGACGCCCTGATCGATCAGATCGTGGCTGCCGACATCCCGCTGGTCCTCATCAACCGTGAGCCCCTCGCGTACGACGCGGACGGCAAGACCCTCGACGAGGCCTATGAAGGCATCCTGAACAACGCCAAGGTTTGCTACGTCGGCGCTGACGCCCGTCAGTCCGGCACCTTCCAGGGCGAGATGGTCGCTGAGCTGGAGAACCACGGCGACATCAACGGCGACGGCAAGATCTCCTACATCATGATCGAGGGCGACCCCGAGAACATCGACGCGCAGTACCGCACCGAGTTCTCCATCAAGGCCCTGACCGATGCCGGCTACGAAGTCGAGTGCCTGGACGACCAGGTGGGCAACTGGGATCAGACCAAGGGCCAGGAGCTCTGCGCCAACGCGCTGACCAAGTACGGCGAGAGCGTTGAGGTCGTCTTCTGCAACAACGACGCTATGGCTCTGGGCGCGGCTACCGCCATCCAGACCGCCGGCCGCAAGGTTGGCGAGGACATCTACCTCCTCGGCGTGGACGCTCTGGAAGAGGCTGTCCAGCTCGTCAAGGACGGCGAGATGACCGGCACCGTGCTGAACGACCACATCGGCCAGTCCCACGCGGCGGTTGACGTGGCTGTGAAGCTGCTGAACGGCGAAGACATCGACAACTACTACTGGGTCGACTACGTCAAGGTCAACAAGGCCTATGTCGACGCGCAGTAAGCGCCAGGCGACATCCCCGTAAGAAGGTTTGAAAGACGGGTGGGGTAACCCACCCGTCATTTCCTGTAACAGTGCTTTTCATTCCGCGGCCGCATGGGCCTCGAAATGAAGAGCGCTGAGAACAGGCAAAAGAAAGAGGAATGCGCATATGTCTGAGTACGTACTGGAAATGACCGATGTATGCAAATCCTTCCCCGGCGTCAAGGCGCTTGACCACGCGCAGCTGCGGCTGCGCCCCGGCAAAGTGCATGCATTGATGGGGGAAAACGGCGCGGGCAAATCCACGCTGATGAAATGCATGTTCGGCATCTATAAGATGGATGAGGGCCAGATCAAGATCGACGGTCAGCCCGTCACCATCCACGATCCTATGGACGCGCTGCACAAGGGCATCGCCATGGTGCACCAGGAGCTGCAGCCCATCCCGGCGCGCACGGTCGGAGAGAACATCTTCCTGGGCCGCTACCCGATGAAAAAGTTCGGCCCCGTTTCGGTCGTCGACCATGCGAAGATGTACGCCGATACCGCGGAGCTGCTGAAAAAGGTGCGTATGAACTTCGACCCGAAGCAGAAGGTCGGAGAGCTCAGCGTATCCCAGATGCAGTCCGTGGAGATCGCCAAAGCCGTCTCCGCCAACTGCCGCGTGCTGATCCTCGACGAGCCGACCTCTTCGCTGACGGCCAACGAGGTGGAAGCGCTCTTCCGCATCATCGAAGATCTGACGGCGGAAAACGTGGCCGTCGTCTATATCTCGCACAAGATGGACGAGATCCTGCGCATCAGTGACGAGGTCACCATCATGCGCGACGGCAAGTACATCGGCACCTGGGACGCCAGCGAGCTGACCACCGACAAGATCATCACCCAGATGGTGGGCCGCGAGCTGACCAACCTCTATCCGCCGCGCAACAACGTGCCGGGTGAGGTCGTCTTCGAGGTCAAGGACTTCACATCCATCAACCCGCGCTCCTTCCGCCATGTGAACTTCACGCTGCGCAAGGGTGAGATCCTGGGCGTGGGCGGCCTGGTCGGCGCACAGCGCACGGAGCTGATGGAAGGCCTGTTCGGCATCCGTTCCCACACCTCCGGCCAGATTTTCTACAAGGGCAAGGAGCTTACGATCGACCGGCCGAAGGCCGCCATCGACCAGGGCGTGGCAATGCTGACGGAGGACCGGCGCGGCTCGGGCATCATGGGCGTGCTGAGCGTCGCCGACAACATCTCCATTTCCTCGCTAAAGAAGTATCTGGAGCACGGCATCGCCATCAACGGCAAAAAGGTCGAGCAGCTGGTGCAGGACAACGTCGCCAAGATGAACATCAAGACGCCGTCCTCCAAGACGCAGATCAAGTCCCTCTCCGGCGGCAACCAGCAGAAGGTGCTCGTGGGCCGCTGGCTGGCCAACGACCCCGACGTGCTGATCCTGGACGAGCCGACGCGCGGCATCGACGTCGGCGCGAAGTACGAGATCTACTGCATCATCGAGGAGCTCGCGCGCGAAGGCAAGAGCATCATCATGATCAGCTCTGAAATGAGCGAGCTCATCGGCATGTCCGACCGCATCATGGTGATGTGCGACGGCCGGGTCACCGGCTTTATCGACGGCAAGGACGCCACGCAGGAAAACATCATGGCGCTCGCCACGCAGTTCGAGTGAAGAGGAGAATGAACATGGACGCAAAGCAAGTCAATTCCAATGAGAGCGCCTTCAATAAAATCAAGAAGGTCGTTACGGGCAACCCCATCGTCTTTCTGCTCCTGATCGCGGCCATCATCGTGGGCTGCCTCAAGGACAACTTCTTCTCGTGGGCGAACTTCGGCAACCTGGTGAGCAACACTGCGGTTCGCTTCCTGATCGCCCTGGGCGTCTCCGGCTGCCTGATCACCAAGGGCACGGACCTGTCCGCCGGACGCCAGGTCGGCTTCGCCGCGGTCGTGGCCGGCATCCTCTGCCAGCGCGGCGATTACACCGGCCGCCTGTGGAAGTGGGCGCCTGAAATGCCCATCGGCGTCGTGCTGATCATCGTCATCGTGCTGGGCCTGTGCTGGGGCCTCATCAACGGCCTCATCGTCACCAAGCTGCATGTGCCGCCCTTCATCGCCACCCTGGGCACGCAGACCATCATCTACGGCATCTCCCTGGTGATCTCTGACGCGCAGCCCATCGGCGGCTTCCAGAAGATCTACACGTCGCTCATCAACGGCCGCATCGGCAACGTGCGCGGCTTCCACCTGCCGTACCTGCTGTTCGTCGCCGTGATCTTCGGCCTGCTCTTCTGGTTCATCTACAACATGACCTGCCACGGAAAGTACATGTATGCGATCGGCGGCAACGAGGTCGCGGCGGAGGTTTCCGGCGTCAACACCACGAATACGCTGGTCCGCATCTATGCCACCGCAGGCGTGATGTACGCGCTGGCCGGCTATCTGCTGGCGGCCAAGTCGGGCGGCGCCTCCGCCTCCATGGGCCAGGGCTATGAGCTGGAAGCCATCGCAGGCTGCACCATCGGCGGCGTTTCCACCACCGGCGGTATCGGCACCGTGCCGGGCATCCTGGTCGGCGTTCTGGTCTTCGAACTGCTGAAGATCATCCTGCAGTTCCTGGGCGTCAACCCGTATTACAACTATGTGGTGCAGGGCCTGGTCATCGTTCTGGCCGTCTCCCTGGATATCCGCAAGTACATCGCAAAGAAGTAAGGACACCGCAAACGTACTCCCCCGCAGGGCGGGGGAGTACGCCTGTCTTTACCGGAAAGGGGCAGACTTCATGCCGGAGCAGCCGAAGAAAAACAAGGAAGCCAGGGCGCTGGATCCCTTCTCCCTGGCCGTCAAAAACAAAAAGGAAAGCCTCTACAGCCGCGTCAAAATCGGCGTCGGCGGGATGAATATCATCATCGGTATCACGGCAGCCGCCCTGATCGTCGTCATCCTGCTCATCATCCTGGAAGCGGCAGGGATCTTCTCCCTGGGCAGCCTCTTTGCAGCCGCGCACTGAGCGGAAGAAGATCCTCGGCAGGGAAGTACAGCCCAGGCTCCATGCCGCGGGGAGCAGGGCAGACACACGGGAACGGTTGACTTCTCGCGCATGTTCCGTTATAATGCAGTTTGTTCCGAAAAGGATCCCAAAGCCGGTGTGATGGAATGGCAGACGTGACGGACTCAAAATCCGTTGGGCTAACACCCGTGTGGGTTCGACCCCCACCACCGGCACCAAATTAAACGCCCGAAAGCCCGGATACGGCAGGCTTTCGGGTGTTTTTTGCTCAATCAGGGACGATCTGATTTCATGCGGACTGGATCCTTGTGCTTTCACTCATGGAAAAGTGTAAAAATCGGGCTTAAATCATCAAGAAAAATGCATGGAAAAGTGCGAGATGAAAGAAGCGCGCACAAACGACAGGCCCCGGCTGTTTATTAACGGCTGTTCTTCTCACCCCGTCGTTGACAAACTTCCGAAAAAGTCTATAATAAAAGCGTTTACAAAACACTTACCGGATGAGGAAGAACACGTTCGCGGGAAGGGCAGCGCAAGAGAGCACGGATCCAGGGCTGAAAGTCCGTGCCGCCGGCGGCCTGCGGATACCGGCTTCGGACGGTGGCGGTTCATGGCCGTTATCCCATGAAAGAAGAGGTTATTTCAGCAAGCGGGGTGGAACCGCGGATGCAGGCAGCATTCGTCCCAGCAATGGGGGAATGCTGTTTTTGTTTCGCGGCCAGCGCGGCAAAAGAAAGAAGAGGAGCGACGATATGAAGATCATTTACAACGACGGCCACGTGGCCGAGTGCCCCGCTGAGGAGGAACTGGAAGTCCTCCGCCATTCTGCCGCGCACATCATGGCACAGGCGGTGAAGCGCCTGTACCCGCAGGCGCACTTTGCCTATGGCCCCGCCACGGAAAAGGGCTTCCACTATGATGTGGACCTGGGCGATGTCAAGCTGGGTGATGAGGATCTGCCTGCCATCGAGAAGGAAATGCAGAAGATCGTCAAGGAGAACCTCGCCTTCAAGGTGTATCCGCTGCCCCGCGAGGAGGCCGTGAAGCTGATGGAAAGCCGCGGCGAAATCTACAAGGTGGAGCACATCTCCGACCTGGCCGACGATGCGGTGATCACCTTCTACCAGCAGGGCGATTATATCGATATGTGCGTAGGTCCGCACCTCACCTATACCAAGGCGCTCAAAGCCTTCAAGCTCACCTCCCTTTCCGGCGCCTACTGGAAGAACGACCAGAACAACAAGATGCTCACCCGCATCAACGGCGTGGCGTTCCGCAACGCCGACGAGCTGGCCGCCTATGAAAAAGAGGTGGAGGAGGCCAAGGCCCGCGACCACCGCCGCATCGGCAAGGACATGAGCCTGTTCATGACCGACGATTTGGTCGGCCGCGGCCTGCCGATGTTCCTGCCCAAGGGCTACACGCTGTGGCAGCAGCTGGAGAATTACATCCGTGACAAGGAAGTCATGTTGGGCTATCAGCACGTGCTGACCCCCTGCGTGGGCACGGTGAACCTGTACAAGACCAGCGGCCACTGGGAGCATTACAAGGACAACATGTTCCCGGCCATGGAGGTGGAGGGCGAGAGCTTCGTGCTGCGCCCCATGAACTGCCCCCATCACATGCGGATCTATGCCAACCGGCCGCGCAGCTACCGCGATCTGCCCATCCGCATCGGCGAGATCGCGCATGACTTCCGGTTCGAGGCCAGCGGCACGCTGAAGGGCATCGAGCGCGGGCGCCACTTCTGCCAGAACGACGCGCACCTGTTCGTGACGCCGGAGCAGATCAAGGACGAGGTCGCCAGCGTGGTTGACCTGATCTTCAGCACCTATAAGGATTTCGGCATCACCGACTACCGCTGCGTACTGTCCCTGCGCGATCCGGAGGACAAGGTCAAGTACCATCAGGACGACGAGATGTGGGAGAAGGCCGAGAGCGCGCTGCGCGAGGTGCTGCGCGAGCTGGACATCCAGTTCACGGAGGAGATCGGCGAGGCCGCCTTCTACGGCCCCAAGCTGGACGTCAACGTGAAGCCTGCCGTGGGCGCGGAGTACACGCTGTCCACCTGCCAGCTGGACTTCTGCCTGCCTGCCAAGTTCGATCTCAAATACATCGACAAGGACGGCACCGAGAAGACGCCCGTGGTGCTGCACCGCGCCATCCTGGGCAGCCTGGACCGCTTCATGGCGTACCTGATCGAGGAGACGAAGGGCGTTTTCCCCGTCTGGCTGGCGCCTGTGCAGGTCAAGGTCCTGCCTGTCAGCGACAAGAGCATGGAATACGCTGAGAAGATCTACAACGATCTGCGCGAGCGCCGCATCCGTGTGGAGCTCGACGACCGCAACGAGAAGATCGGCTATAAGATCCGCTATGCCCGCCAGGTGGACAAGGTGCCCTACATGATCATCCTGGGCGAGAAGGAGATCGCCGAGAACAACATCTCCGTGCGCGACCGCGCCACCGACCAGACCACCGTGTACAGCGTGGAAGAGTTCGCGGACAAGCTGAAAAAGGAGATCGCAGAGAGGAAGTAAGCCTCTGCTGCAAAGGCCGGTCCCCCGGAAAGAGGACCGGGCATAAAGAAAGCCGTCGGGCGGGTACTCCGCCTGGCGGCTTTGTGCTTGTGTGTTATTTTGCGGCTTCCAGCTGCTGGGTCTGCTCGATCTCCATGATCATATCCACGCGGCGCTGATGACGGCCGCCCTCAAATTCAGCGGAGAGCCATTCGTCCACGATCATCTTGGCGGTCTCGATGCCGATGACGCGCGCGCCGAAGGCGACGATGTTCGTGTTGTTGTGCTGCTTGGAGAGCTTGGCGGTGTAGGGATCGCTGCACACGCAGGCGCGGATGCCGTGCACCTTGTTGGCGGCCAGGCTGATGCCCACGCCGGTGCCGCAGATGAGGACGCCGCCGTCCACTTCGCCCGCTGCGACGAGCTTTGCGACCTTGTAGCCGCTGATGGGGTAGTCAAACCGGTCGGTCTTGTCCGTGCCGACGTCGATGACCTCGATGCCCTTCTGCTCCAGGTGGGCGCGGATCTCCTTTTTCATTTCCACTGCGACGTGGTCGTTGCCGATAGCGAGTTTCATACTTGATTCCTCCTGTTGCTCGGTTATAGGGTGGCCGCTCAGCGGCGGTGCGTACGGACGATATCCAGCACGGCGTCCGCCACGTATTCTGCGTTTTGTACGCCCAGCGTGGAGTACATGGGCAGGGAGATCTCGCTCTCCGAGAAGGCGTACGCCTTGGGGAAGTCCTCCGGACGGTAGCCGAAGCGCTTTACGTAGGCGCTCATAGTGTGCAGCGCTATGAAGTGGACGGAGACGCCGATGTTGCGCGCCTTCAGCTCTTCGATAAACTGGTCGCGGGAGATCGTCAGGCGCTCCGGCACGATGCGCATCACGTACAGGTGGCGGCTGTGGTGGCAGTAGGCGGGCGTCTTCTGCAGGCGCAGCTCCGGCACGCCGGAGAAAGCCTCCTCGTAGACCTTTACGGCCTCGAACCGGCGGCGCTGCATGTCGTCCATGCGCGCCATCTGCGTAAGGGCGAGCGCAGCCTGGATGTCGAACATGTTGTACTTGTAGCCGGGCTCCTCGATGTCGTAGCGCCAGGAGCCTTCCTTGCCGTAGCGGTTCCACGCGCCGGCGCTCATGCCGTGGCAGGAGAGGACGCGGGCCTTGGCGGCCAGCTCGTCGTCGTCCGTCACGAGCGCGCCGCCTTCGCCGCAGGCCAGGTTCTTCGTGGCGTAGAAGGAAAAGGATACGGCGCCCTTCGGGTGATGGCCGATGAGGTTGCCGTCGTAGCGCGTTTCCACGGCGTGGGCGGCATCCTCGCTGAGGAAGAGCCCGTGCGCGTCGCACAGCCGGCTGATGGCGGCGAGATCCGCGGCCAGGCCGCTGTAGTGGACGGGGACGACCGCGCGGGTGCGCTCCGTGATCTTCTTTTCGATCTCGGCGGGATCGATGAGGCCGGTGTCTTCGTCGATATCCGCGAAGACGGGTGTCGCGCCGACGTGCAGCACGGTGTTCGCGGAGGATGCGAAGGTCAGCGGCGTGGTGATGACCTCGTCCCCGGGGCCGATACCGGACCCGAGCAGCGCGAGGTGGAGCGCCGCCGTGCAGGAATTGACGGCGATGCAGTGCTTGGCGCCCACGTACTGCGCAAACTTCTCCTGGAATTCCATCGTGCGGGGGCCCTTGGCCCACCATCCGGAACGGACGGCGGCGGTAACGGCTTCGCACTCGGCCTCGGAGATGTCCGGCAGGCAGAAGGGCAGCCAGTCTTTACGGACAGGGAAATTGCTCATAAGCGCCTCCCAAACTTCTGTGATTCCGGCTCATTATAGCACGCAAACAGGGTACGGGCAATTCTCAGATGCTAAAGAACCATGCGAAATGCAGCGGATAGAAGCAGCCTTCTTGGGAAAAACGTGGAAAGCCGGGCGGCTTTGCCTGCGAAAGGCTGCTTGACAAGCAAAGGTGATTGAGCGTACAATGTGGACAGGCAGGGGACCGTTTTGCGGCGGTCTGCCCTCGTTCAGAGATCATGAACCACCGGTGCTGGCTGGGCTTCCGGTGGTTCGCTTTTACTTACGGAAAGCTTCGATTGCCGTGAAAACGACGAGAAGTATCGTAAGGACGATCATGAGAATCTCATAGCTCGTCATGCGATCACCTCCCCGGATTGTACGCGAATCAAGGGAGACCATCGGACCCTGCCTGTCCACTTGCAACATCATAACACAACAGCTTTGCGGCCTGCAAGGCTGTTTCTCTTATGGAGGCGGAACCGCTGCAGCCGGAGGTCCGGCGCTTTTGGTCAGCGCCCCCGCTCCTCTTGCCAAAGGGCACGCTTTCGTCTACAATACAGGGGAAAAACTAGGAATCGAGGCATGAAGGATGGCAAGCGTATCCTTTCTTGTAAAGCGCGCCCTGCGCATGGACTGGAAAACCATGTGGAAGACGGCGGGCATGTTGAGTGAAAAGACGGGGAAGAGCCGCCTGTGGCTGATGCGGGACATGGCCGAGTGCGCCCGGCGCTACGGCGCAGGCTACGTGGACTACAAGATCGCGGAGATGTACCGGCTGACGCCGGCGCAGCGCGCCACGGTGATCACCCGCGGCACGAGCAATTCCATCGTGGCCCGGATGAACGACAAGGCATACTGGCACTTCTTTGACAACAAGTGCGAGTTCAACACGCTGTTTGCGCCCCAGGTCAAGCGCCGCTGGCTGGATCTCACGAAGGCGGACGAAGCCGGCTTTGCGGCTTTCCTGAAAGGCATGGGCGACATCATCTGCAAGCCGGTGGACGGCTCCTCCGGGCAGGGCATCGAAAAGCACACGCCGGAAGAGTACGGCGATCCCGCTGCGCTGTACCGGCAGCTGAAGGAGAAAGGCATCGGCATCGTGGAGGAGCGGGTGAAGCAGCACCCCAAGATCGACGCGCTGTGCCCCACCTCCGTCAACACCATACGCGTGGCGACGCTGCTGGGCGATAAAAAGGAAGGCATCGTCTACGCCGCGATCCGCATCGGAAACGGCAAGGTGATGGACAACGTGGACTGCGGCGGCATGGCGGCGCCCATCGACCTTGAGACGGGCGTTATCCGCGGCCCGGGCGCGGACAAGCAGGGGCACGTTTACGAAAAGCATCCCATGACGGGACACGCCATCCCCGGAACGGCCATCCCGTACTGGGAAGAGGTGAAGTCGATGTGCCTGGCGGCTATGCACGTGGTGCCGCAGGTGCGCTTTGTCGCATGGGACGTGGCGATCACGCCGGAAGGCCCGCTGTTCATCGAGGGAAACTCCTTCCCCAGCCACGCGATACCGCAGTTTGCGGCACACTATCCGGACGGCGTCGGCATCCTCCCGCGCTTCCGGGAGTTCATCGATGTCTGAGCTGCCTTCAGGCTGCAGGCTCTGCCCCAGAGAATGCGGAGCCGGACGGACAGGAGATGCGGGGAATGGCTTCTGCGGCATGGGAACGGACCCGGTCATCGGCCGCGCGGCGCTCCACCGGTGGGAGGAGCCCTGCATCAGCGGGACGCGGGGCAGCGGCGCGGTGTTTTTTGCCGGCTGCACGCTGGCTTGCCGCTTCTGCCAGAACTATGAACTGAGCCGCGGCAGGCTGGGCAAGCGCGTCAGCGTCCGGCAGCTGTCGGAGATCTTCCGCCGGCTGGAGGGAGAGGGCGCGCACAACCTGAATCTGGTTACGGCGACACCGTTCATCCCGGCCATGCTCTCCGCGCTGGAACTGTACCGGCCGAAGATCCCCGTCGTCTTCAACTGCGGGGGCTATGAACGAACAGAGACGCTGCGGCGGCTTTCGGGCGCGGTGGACGTTTACCTGCCCGATTTCAAGTACTGGAGCGGCAGGATGGCTGCACTGCTCTCCGGCGCGGCGGATTATCCGGAGCGGGCGATGGAAGCCATCCGGGAGATGGTCCGCCAGACGGGCGCGCCTGTTTATGATGCAGAGGGTATGATGGTGCGCGGCACGCTGGTGCGCCATCTGGTGCTGCCGGGCCTTACGGCGGACGCCATGCGGATCCTCACCTGGCTGGCCGACGAGGTGCCGGGTACGCCGGTCTCCCTCATGGGGCAGTACGTGCCCTGCGGCGAGGCGGCGTCCATCCCCGGGATGGGCCGTCGGCTGACGGCGCGCGAATACGCGCGCGTGCTTGCGCACATGGAGGCCATCGGGCTCGGCGGCTACCGCCAGCTGCCGGAGGCTGCGGACGAAGCGTTTATCCCCGCCTTTGACGGCGAGGGCGTAGAATAGACAACTGGAGGTACGATATGGGTGCTTGCTTTTTGCCGGCGGACATCCTGCTGCCGCGGGAAGGTACGGACCTGTCCAAATGGGCCGTCGTGGCCTGCGATCAGTTCACCAGCCGGCCCGATTACTGGGAAACGGTGCGCCGCCTGACCGAAGGCGCGCCGACGACGCTGGATCTCATCTATCCGGAGGCGTGGCTCTCCCGCGGAGACGCGTACATCGCCGAGATCCAAAGCGCGATGGAGCGCTACATCAAGGAAAGCGTCTTTACGCAGGCGGTGACGGAGGGTTTTGTCCTGGTGCGCCGCGTGACTGAAAGCGGAGAGCGCCTGGGCCTTGTAGGAAAGCTGGATCTGGAGCAGTACGACTACCGGCCGGGCGCGCGCTCGGCCGTGCGGGCGACGGAGGGGACGATCCTCTCGCGCATCCCGCCCAGGGTCAAGATCCGCCGCGGCGCGCCCATCGAGAGCCCGCACATCATGATGCTGCTGGACGATCCCGGGATGCAGCTCATCGAGCCGCTGGCGGGGGAGGATCTGCCCCTGCTGTACGACACGGAGCTGATGCAGGGCGGCGGACACATTGCCGGCTATGCGGTGACGGGCGAAACGGCGCAGCGCACCACAGCGCTCATCAGCCGGATGCAGCAGAAGGCAAAGGGCGGCTTCTTCCTGGCCGCGGGGGACGGCAACCACTCCCTGGCCACGGCGAAAGCCTGCTGGGAGGAGCTGAAGCCGACGCTCGGCGAAGCGGAACGGGCAAACCATCCCGCGCGCTACGCGCTGGTGGAGCTCGTAAACCTGCACAGCCCCGCGCTCATCTTCCGGCCCATCCACCGCGTGGTGTTCGGCGCCGAGCTGGACGCGCTGGTGCGCGACTTCGACGCCAGCCTGGCCGGGCTGGGCATGGCGCTGATCCCCGGCGGGCAGGTCTTCTTTACGGCCAGGGGTGAGAAGCTGGGCTTTGACATCGCCGGGCTGGGCGAGCGGCTGCCGCTGGATGTGCTGCAGCGTTTCCTGGACGACTGGCTGGGCCGCCACGGCGAAGCCGGCGTCGACTACGTGCACGACCAGGCGGAGACCATAGCGCACGCGGCGGACGGCAAGGCGGTCGGCATCCTGCTGGAGGCGATCCCGAAGGACGGTTTCTTTGCAGCGATCCGCGCGGGCGGCGTGCTGCCCCGCAAGACCTTCTCCATGGGAGAGGGACACGAAAAGCGCTACTACATGGAATGCAGGAAGATCCTGTGAGAAATAAAGGAGGAACCGCAAGTGTTTACAGCGGAAAAAGGCATTCTTGAGCCCTACGGGTACGAGCAGATCACCCTGGCTGGCGCGGGACACGAGGCGCGCATCCTGCCGCAGGCGGGCTTCAACCTGTGGTACTGGACCTTTGAAGGCAAAGAGATCCTGATGAAGCCGGTGGACATCACTGTCTTCGGCACCAAATACGGCATCCCGATCCTGTTCCCGACACCTAACCGCATCCCGAAGGGCGATTATACGTGGCAGGGCAAACATCATGTGATGACAAAGCGCGGTGAGCCGGTCATCATCCACGGCCTGGTGAAGGATGAGCCGTTTACCGTCACCCGGCTGGAAGCGACGGAAGTGTGCGCCGTGTGCGAGGCGGAGATCGTCTTTTCCGAGGGCAGCGTGCTCTGCGAGGGCTGGCCCTTCCCGTGCACGCTGCGCGTGACCTACACGCTCTCGGCGGACGGGCTGCACATGGACTCGGTGATCACCAATGACGGCGATGAGCCCATGCCCTTTGGCTATGCCGTGCATCCCTACTTCTCAAAGCGCGGTGACGCGAACAAGGTGGAACTGACCGTGCCGGTATGCCGCCTGTACGAAGCGGATGAGAACTTGTTCCCCTCCGGAAAGATCGTGCCGGCGGACGAAGCCCACACCATCGCAGACGGTTACCACAGTGTGGAGAGCCTGTACCTGGACAATGTGTACCGCGGCATGACCAGCGATCTGGAAGCGAAGATCCGCTACGAGGATATCGTGCTGCACATCTCCGGGTCGGACTGCTTCCGCAACGCCGTCGTCTATACGCCGCACGACCGTCCCGGCTTCTGCATCGAGCCGCAGACCTGCTCCACCAACTTCATCAACCTGCACGAGCAGGGCTTTGTGGATGAGAGCGGCCTGCTCGTTCTGCCGCCGAAGAAGCAATTCACCTGCCGCGTTGACTACGTGGTGGAAAAGAGATAACCCCTTCCGTCACGCCTGCCGGCGTGCCACCTCCCCTTTCAGGGGAGGCTTTTTAGCTGCGCGGCGAAAAACACGAAGACGTTTGCCGTTCAAGGCTGATGAATCCCTGCACCGCAGTGCGCCCCCCTTTTACAGGGGGCTGTCAGCCGTAGCTGACCGGGGTTTGCCTCCCCTGAAAGGGGAGGGGGACCGTGAGCGCAGCGAACGGTGGAAGGGTTCTTTTACCGCCCTGACATTGCGCAATCCTCCCCAACCATGGTACAATGAGTCTGCTGCAGAACCTGTACAATGATTTGGGGAGGATTCATTTATGAGAAAGACCAAGATCGTCTGCACCATCGGCCCGGCGACCGACAGCGAGGAGATGCTCTCCCGCCTGATGGACGCGGGCATGAACGTGTGCAGGCTGAATATGTCCCACGGCTCCTATGAGGAGCACGGGGAGCGCATTGCCAGGATCAAGCGGCTGCGGGAGGCGAAGAACATCCCCGTAGCCATCATGCTGGATACCAAGGGGCCGGAGGTCCGAACCAAGATGATTGCCGCCGAGAAGGCGACGCTTTCAGCCGGCAGCGAGTTCACCCTGACGACCCGCGAGGTGGAAGGCGACGAGCACAGCGTCAGCGTCACCTATGATCGCCTTCCGGGCCTGCTGAAGCCCGGCGACCGGGTGCTCATCGACGACGGCCTGCTCTCCATGAAGGTAAAGGAGATCACAGGCGGGACGGATATCGTCTGCACGGTGACGGACGGCGGCGTGCTGGGCTGCCGCAAGGGCATCTCCGTGCCGGCGGTGGATCTTGAAATGCCCTCCATCGGGGACAAGGACAGGGACGACATCCTCTTCGGCATCCGCGAGGGGATCGACCTCATTGCGGCTTCCTTCGTGTGCCGCCCGCAGGACGTCTTGACCATCCGCAAGCTGTGCCAGGACAACGGCGGCGCGCATGTGCGCATCTTCTCCAAGATCGAAAACCGGATGGGCGTGGACAACTTCGATGAGATCCTCAAGGTGTCGGACGGCATCATGGTGGCGCGCGGCGACCTGGGCGTCGAAGTGGATATGGAAGAGGTCCCCGTGCTGCAGAAGCGCTTCATCCACAAATGCAACGTGGCGGCCAAACCCGTCATCACGGCGACGCAGATGCTGGATTCCATGATCCGCAATCCGCGGCCCACGCGCGCGGAGGCCAGCGACGTGGCCAACGCCATCCTGGACGGTACGGATGCCATCATGCTCTCCGGCGAGACGGCGGCGGGCAAGTATCCCATCGAGGCTGTGAACACCATGTCCCGCATCGCTACCTACGTGGAGGAGCACCAGACGTCGGGCAACCGCCTGCTGCTGATGCAGGAGACGCTGCGCAACGCGACGGCGCGTACGGTCGCCAACGCGGTCTCCTATTCCTGCTGCCAGATGGCGCATGACCTGGGCGCTTCGGCGATCATCACGCCCAGCAACTCCGGCACGACGGCGCGCATGGTGGCGCGCTTCCGCCCCGGCTGCATGATCATCGCGCCCACGCCCAGCGAGCACGCTTACCACCAGCTGGGCCTCTCCTACGGCGTCGTCCCCGCACGCATGGAGATGAGCGGCGACACGGACGAGCTGATCGAAAAGGCCGTGAAAGCGGCGGAGGATATGGGCTACGTAAAGCCGGGCGACGTGGCGATCATTTCCGCCGGCGTGCCCACAGGCGTTTCGGGCACCACGAACCTCATCAAGGCGCATATCGTAGGCAACGTGCTGCTGCGCGGCATCGGCGTGGGCAGCGGCAGCGCGAGCGGGCGCACCTGCCAGGTCAACGTGCTGTCCGATCTGGAGAGCAACTTCGAGGATGGCGACATCCTCGTCACGAAGATGACCACGAGCGAGATGCTGCCCTGGCTGCGCAAAGCTGCGGCGGTGGTGGTCGAAAGCACCGATCCCGAGTGCCACGCGGCAGTGGCCTGCCAGGCATTGGGCATCCCGCTGTTCATGGACAGGACGGATCAGGCTGTGCACATGCTCAAGGGCGGCATGACCATCACGGTGGATGCGGACAAGGGATTCATCTACAACGGGGTCAAGGCGAGCTGATGGCAGCAAATCATTCTGCATATAAGTAGAATATTTATTAACAGACGGATGAAAACCATGTGTTTCTCCGTCTGTATTTATAGCGGGCAGCGAACGGACGGCTGCTGCCGATAAATGCTGTACTTAAGGAGGAGACCATGAAAAGGATCGCTATACTGCTGGCTGTGCTGATGCTGTGCTGCGCAGCGGCAGCTTGCCCTGCGGAGGAGGCGGATGCCGGGATCCTCGCTGCCCTTGAGGCGGCCGGGATGACGGACGCCGCGCAGCTGCAGACATGGGGCAATACGGCAGCCTGTATTGCCAGGAAGGACGGCGAAAAGGCGCTCTGCGTGCTGGAACAGCGGGACGGACGCTGGACTTTGACGGTCAGCAATCCGAGAGCCCTGCGGCAGGACCTGGAGGATCCCAGGCTTTATCTGGACAGCGACCAGGCGATCTTCTGGACCTATCAGATGGATGACGTGTTCATTCAGTACCACTGCGGCAGGGAGACGGGCGGAGAATGGGAGACGGTCGATGAAACAGTAACGGAGCCGGTCGGAGATTATCTGCGGGTATACCTGATCGCCTGGCAGGCGGAGCACGGCGGCGAGGTCGTCTGGCAGATGAGGCTGGAGGACGAAAATGAAAACCTGATCCGCGAAGAGCAGCCAAAGTATCTGCCTGCCCCCTGGCTGAAGGACTGCATCCTTCTTAATGATTTTGACATTGAACGGTTTCCCGCGGAATTTCCGGCAGAGTGACCTCTGGAGGGAAACGGCTGACGGCGGGCCAGACATAAAAACGGGCACCCGTGCCAAGGTGGCACGGATGCCCGCTGCTGTATGAACCGAAAAGAAGGAATGCCTTACTTGGCCAGGCTGTTCAGCGCTTCGACCACGGCGTTAGTGGTGATGGACGCACCGGCGATGCCGTCAACCTCGGCGGCGTCGATGGGCAGCGTCTTGCCGATGAACTGCGCGGTAAAGGCCTCTTCCCCGGCGAGCTTGCCGAGGCCTTCGGTCTGGGTGGAGGCGTCGATGGCGAGAGTGGCGATCTTGTCGCCGTCCAGCGTGATGCAGACGGTGACAGGCTGTCCGCCGAAGCCTTCAACGGTTGCGGCGAGGGTGCCTTCCGGCACTTCGGCAGCGGCTTCCTCAGCGGGCGCTTCCTCGGCAGTCTCAGCTGCGGGGGCAGCGGCGGGGGAAGGATTCTCGTTGGGCACACCGTCCCAGATCTTCCAGTTGGAAGGACGGATGTGGTTGGTGCCCCAGGTCTCGATGGTCTCGCCCGCGGCCGGCTTGCCGATGACGATAGCGCCGACGAAGACGCAGTTGCCCGCGACCGGGTACACGTTGCCGGAGAAGCCCCAGGTGCGCATGTCTTCCTCGGTGATGTAGCGGCTCATGGACTGGTACTTGCCGTCCGCCAGATCCTTGGGAGCGTACTCGCCGTAGACGGAGCCGAAGTAATGGGTCTCATAGCCGAGGGTGGCGGCGGCGACGCCGATGAGGGAGCAGGTGAGGCCGCTGTCGTAGTAGGCGAAAGTCGTGGGCATGTAATAGCCGTCGTACGGCGTTACATGGCCTTCCTCCTGGGTGAGGATCTGGTCGGCCAGGCACAGAACGGTGACGGTGCCGTCGGTCGCCTCGTTCTCGGGCTTATCCCAGTAATCGCCCAGGATCTTCTGCTGCTCTTCGGTGTCCTTGATGACGACGAAGTACCAGGGCGTCCAGTGGACGGCGTTCTGCTGCTTCGTGGCCATGGAGAAGATCTTCTCCAGTTCCGCGTCGGTGATCTTGTCGGCGGGGTCAGTTGACCAGTGGCCGTTGGCGACGGTCATCCACGTACCGCTCTCATTGAACCAGTCAATGAAGCCGGCGGGATCGAATTCATCCGCCAGGGCCAGCAGCGGCAGGACGAGCAGCGCCGCAGCGACGAGCAGGAGAGCCAGTTTCTTCATAAAAATGCCTTCCTTTCTGCGCTCAAAATATTTGTTTGCGCACGCAATCATTGTACTGTATAGAAGCACATTTGTCAATATTGTGCAAAACCTGTCCGGTGAGATATAATCAATCATACTATGGTTATGAAACAGGGCGATATGGAAGGGGCGGTGCGAGTGAAACACTGCGCGGCGGCGGTCCTGCTGCTGACCCTCCTTGCGGGGGCGGTATCCGGCGCGGAGGCCGCATTTATCCGGCAGACGACGGACTACTTCGGTACGGTATCCCTGCTGTGTCTCTACGACGAGGCGGAAGGGCCTGCCGTGTGGGAGGAGGTCAAAACGCTGCTGGGGGAGATCGAGGCGGCTGTGTCGGTCTCCGATCCCTCTTCCGATGTGGCGCGCTTCAATGCGCTGGAGGCGGGGGAGAGCCTGCCCGTATCGGAGATCACGGCTGAGATCGTCTCTGTCGCCCGGCGGGCCTGGGAGGAGACGGACGGCCTGTACGACCCCACGGTGTATCCGCTGGTCGATCTGTGGGGCTTTTCGCCGCGCTTTAACACCAACCGGGCGCAGGATGCGATGCCGTACGACAGGCCGCTGCAGGATGGGCAACCCGTGCCAGCGGAAGACCGCTTCGTGAAGGCGCTGTTCCCGCTGGCCGGCTTCGGCGGGGTGCGACTGGAGCGGCGGGGCGGAAGGCCGTTCCTTTGCAAGCAGACCCCGTCCGTCGTCATTGAGAACGTGAGGATCCCGGCACAAATGGATCTGGGCGGCATCGCCAAGGGCTATGCCTGTGACCGGGTGCGGGCGCTGCTGGAGAAAAGGGGCTGTGCGGAGGGCTATTTCGTCTGCGGCGGCAGCTCCATGGCTTTCCTCGCAAGACCGGACGGCAGCGGCTATACCGTTGCGGCCGGGAATCCGCGCAGCCTGTCTGCGGAGCCCTATGCGCAGCTCGCTGCGGAGAGGACGACGCTTTCCACCAGCAGCGACGAGAGCCACAGCTACCGCAGCGGGGATATCCTCTATTGCCACATTATCGATCCCGGAACGGGTTATCCGCTCAATTACCCCGCGGAGGGCGAAGTGCAGCGCGGTGCTGCGAGCGTCACGCTGCTGGGGGAGAGCGCCGCGATGGGGGACGCTCTGTCCACTGCCCTCTGCCTGATGGGCCCGGAGGCGGCGCTGCGCTTTCTTGAAGGACGCGAAGAAAAGATGGTGATGGCGGTCTGCCGCAGCGGTGAAACGCTTGTGGAGGTGGTATCCAACCTGCCCCGGGAGGCGGTGGAACTGGCGGCAGAGGACTGCACCTGGGCCTGCAAAGAGGAGAACGGGCATATCCTGTACAGCGGCGAATGGGCCAGGTGACAGCGCTTGACGGCTGCTTTCGCGCGTGCTAAAATCGGACATCCGGATCAAAGGAGGGAAGAAGCATGCGTACAGATCCCCGGTGCGAGCGGCTGGGACAGCTCTCGGCGGAGCTCAGCCGGCTGCAGCTGCGCCTGAGAGAGAAGTTCCTTGCACAGGAATGCATGGCGCTGTCCCTGCCGGAGACGCTCTGCCATGGCGATTACCTCTTTTTGAATGAGGTCGGCGAGGCAGGCTGCGCCGTGATGGCGGAGATCGCCAAGCGGCTGGAGATCAATCCCTCGACGGCGACCAGGCGGGTCTCCCGGATGCTCTCCTGCGGCCTTGTCACCAAGAAGACCTCTGCCGAAGACGAACGCCGCTTTGAAATCTGCCTGACCGACAAGGGCCGGCTGCTGCTGGAGCGGATGGACCAGCACCGCCTGGAGGCGAGCCGGCGGGTGTACGAGGGCATCACCGAAGGGGAGATGCAGGCGGTTTACAGCTGCCTGGAGAGAGAGATCACCGCGCTCAAGAAACTGAATGAGGAATGAAGGGCGTCCCTGTTTTCTGCGGAAGACAGGGCGCCTTTTGCATGGCCGCGGGTTTTGATAAAAGGGTCTTGCATTTGCTGTCCTGATCTGATATCATTACATCGCCAAGCGATGTATAATCTATAAATGAGATAAGGAGGGGCATGAGGATGAAAAACGATCAGCTGACCGAGCGCGAGGTATTGCAGAGGCTGGATCTGGAGAGTTTTGAGGGCCTGGGGAAGAAGGATGTCATCCGCCTGGGCACGCTCCTGCCCCAGATGGAGCCGGAGGTGGCAAAAAAGGCGCTGGAGCAGTTCCCGGAGTTTGCGAAGACGATGGGAACGATGATGAGCGAATACAAGGAGACGCTGGCCCACGGTATTGAGAGCAACGCCGAAGGGATGCGCGCCTGCGCCGAAAGCTGCAGCGCCGTCCTGGACGCGCTGCAGCGTGAGCTGGACAAGGACACTCTGTCGTTTGAGGAGCGGGCATTCGTCATCGACAGGATGATGCAGGTCTCCCGGATGCTGGGTGAAAAGGACAGCGAGAATAAAAAGTTCCTCTGGGGCCTGGCGGGGATCGCCGCGGCAGCGGTGGCCGTCGTCGGCGGCATTGCCGCCGGCGTGCTGGGGCTGAAGCTCAGCAAAGGAAAAGATGAGACACGATGATTGCATACGATGACGGGATGTGCTATTCTGTTTAAAAGGAGCGTGAGAGGTATGGTGAACGCATTCGTACAGTTCCGCATTGAAGAGGAGCAGCGGGCACAGGCGGCGGCGATCTGCGAACGGCTGGGCATCGATCTGGCCACCTATCTGCGCATCTGCATCGCCAAGCTGATCCGGGATGACGGCGTTCCCTTCAGCATGCGCCTCTCACAGAATGAAGACGAGGCGGGCGATGAGCCCGTCGTTATCCTGAAGAAAACGGCCCGTCCGCGCAGGCCGAAGGCCGGCAAAGAAGCGGGGAATGCAGCGGCGGTGAAAGAGCGGCCTGCGCCTGCCCGCCCGGCCGAAACGCCGGCTGCCGCCCAAAGCCGCTCGGCGGGCATTTTCGATATGTCGATGGACTGAGGAGGATACCAATGTACGGCTATTATTATGATCCGACCTATCTGCTGCTGATCCCGGGGATCATCCTCGCGCTGGTCGCACAGGGGATGGTCTCCTCCGCGTTTGCCAAGTGGAGCGCGGTGCCCAGCAAAACCGGGGTCACAGGTGCGCAGCTGGCGCGCCGGATCCTGGACCTGAACGGCTGTGAGACAGTGGAAATCGAGCGCGTGCCCGGCAAGCTGACGGACAACTTCGACCCGGAGAACGGCGTGCTCCGCCTGTCGGATGAGGTATACGGCTCCCGTTCCGTGGCAGCGCTGGGCGTTGCCGCGCACGAGGCCGGGCACGCCATACAGGATGCGCAGGACTATGCGCCGCTGCGCCTGCGCAGCAGGCTGGTGCCGGTAGCAAACATCGGCAGCACGGCGGCCATGCCGCTCTTCCTGCTGGGCATCGTTTTTTCCTGGGAGCCGCTCATGCGCATCGGCATCTACTGCTTTGCGCTGGCCGTGCTCTTTTATCTGGTGACGCTGCCCGTGGAGTTCAACGCCAGCGGCCGCGCAGTCGCCATCCTGGATGCGGGCGGGCTGCCGGAGGACGAGCTTGCCGGCGTCAAGGCCGTGCTGCGCGCTGCGGCGCTGACCTACGTGGCCTCCGCGCTGCAGGCGCTGCTGCAGCTTCTGCGCCTCATCCTTCTTTCGCAGAGCAGGCGCAGAAGGGACTGACAGGGGCCGGCAGCGGCTTTACGGCGGAGCGAAGGAAGTGATCTCACTTGTCCTATTCATCGGACACGAAAGCGGAGCTCTGCCGCGTGGAACCGGAGAGCATCTGCTGCAATCTGGCGGAGCTGAGCGGCATCGTCTGCGCGGCGGGCTCGGTGTTCCTGCGCGGGGGCGGCAGCCGGCGGCTGGCCGTGGAAACGGAAAACGAGGCGGTAGCCACCCGCTGCATGAGCCTGCTGCAGTCGGTCTTTGACGTGCAGCCCGCGCTGGTGACCCGGACACAGGCGCGCCTGGGCGGCAGGCGGGTCAGCCGCGTGGTGCTGGAAGGCGATGAAGCTTCCTTCGTGATGGAAGGCTGCGGCATCGAATTCGGACAGCGCCGCGTCGTGCCGCGGGACATCGTCGCCCGCAAGTGCTGCCGGCGGTCCTTTGTGCGGGGCGTCTTTCTCGCCTGCGGCTCGGTGACCGACCCGGAAAAGGAATACCATCTGGAGTTCGTGCTGGACGATGAGGTGTTCGCGGCCAGCCTGGCCCGGCATATCGGCAAATTCGGCCTGAGCGCGAAGACCGGCACCCGCAGGCGGATGAACCTCGTTTACCTCAAGGGGCAGTCGGACATCACGGATATGCTGAGTCTGATGGGCGCGCAGTCCGCACGCTTTGCGATGGAGGACGCGTACATCCGCAAGGGCTTCCGCAACAACGCCAACCGCGCAGTCAACTGCGACAGCGCGAACCTCACGCGGGCAGTGGCGGCAGCGGAGCGGCAGGCCGAAGCCATCCGAAAGGTGCTGATGCTGAAAGGCCGCGGCGGTCTGCCCGCGCCGCTGGCGGAGATCGCGGACCTGCGGCTGCAGAACCCGGAATGCTCTCTGGAGGAGCTGGGGGCGATGTGCGACCCGCCGCTCACCAAGAGCGGCGTCAATCACCGGCTGCAGCGCCTGCTGAAGATGGCGGAAGAGCTGTAACGTGAATCAACGCGGCGCTGCCGCACAGCCCCGGAGAGGGGAAAAAGGAGGAACAGAATGGAGCTGACAATCAGGGTCAATGTGCCGCAGCCCGTCATGTCCAGACAGGCCGCCGATATTTCCTCGCGCATGAGCGAGTTCTCCTCGCGTGTGCTGCTGCGGCGCCGCGATACGACGGTGAACGCGAAATCCCTCATGGGGATCATGTCCCTCGGCCTCTCGGGCGGACAGGCGGTGACCATCATTGCGACGGGGGCGGACGAGGCGGCGGCAGCCGGCGAGCTGGCGAGGCTGCTCGGGGCGTAATCGGCATTGACACCGCGGGCCCTTTTGCTTATAATGACGCAAGCGAAACTTGCGGGATAAACAAGGAAGAGAAAGCGCTTCGTCCCGGACGGACGGAGCGTTTTTTGCGGAGTGAATCAACCCGGGAAGAGGAGAAGACGATGGGTAAGAAAAACGATCAGGCATTTGTGCAGCACATCACGGCGAGGAGCGAGGACTTCTCCCAGTGGTATACGGACGTCGTCCGCCTGGCGGATCTCATGGATTATACGCCGGTGCGCGGCTGTATGGCGATCAAGCCGTACGGCTACGCCATTTGGGAGCTCATTCAGAAGCAGATGGACGCGGAGTTCAAGCGCACCGGGCATGAGAACGTCTCCATGCCGATGCTGATCCCCGAAAGCCTGCTGCTCAAGGAAGCCGATCACGTGGAAGGCTTCGCCCCGGAAGTCGCATGGGTGACCCAGGGCGGCACCGAGCCGCTGACCGAGCGGCTGGCGATCCGGCCCACGAGCGAGACGATCTTCTGCACCATGTACGCGAAGTGGGTGCAGTCCTGGCGCGACCTGCCCCTCAAGTACAACCAGTGGTGCTCCGTCATGCGCTGGGAGAAGACCACGCGGCCTTTCCTGCGCACCTCCGAGTTCCTCTGGCAGGAAGGCCACACCATCCATGCCACCCCGGAAGAGGCGCAGGAGGAGACCATGCAGATGCTGGAGGTCTACCGCGCCTTCTGCGAGGACGTGCTCGCGATCCCGGTCTACTGCGGACAGAAGAGCGACAAGGAGAAGTTTGCCGGCGCGCGCGCGACTTACTCCGTCGAGGCGATGATGCAGGACGGCAAGGCGCTGCAGAGCGGCACCAGCCACAACTTCGGCACCAACTTCTCCGAGCCCTTTGAGATCAAGTACCTGGACAAGGACGGCACGCAGAAGTACGCCCATGAGACCAGCTGGGGCACCAGCACGCGCCTCATCGGCGCCATCATCATGACGCACGGCGACGAGCGCGGCCTCAAGCTGCCGCCCAGGATCGCGCCTGTGCAGGTCGTGGTCGTGCCCGTGGCCGCCCATAAGGAGGGCGTGCTCGAGGGCGCGAAGGCGGTTGCGGACCGGCTGTCCGCGCTCGGCTTGCGCGTGCGCTTTGACGACCGCGACAACGTGACGCCCGGCTGGAAGTTCAACGAGTGGGAGCTGAAGGGCGTTCCGGTGCGCATCGAGGTCGGCCCGCGGGATCTTGAGCAGGGCCAGGCGATGTGCGTGCGCCGCGATACCTTCGAAAAGGCGCCCGTCGCGCTGGATGCGCTGGAGAAGACCGTTCCCGCCATGCTGGAAGCCATCCAGGAGAACCTCTTTGAGATCGCGCGCGCCTTCCGTGACGAGCACACGAAGGACGTGCATAATATGGCAGAGCTGGAGCAGCAGGTAAACGGCGGCTATGCCAAAGCTATGTGGTGCGGCGAGCAGGCCTGCGAGGATGAAATCAAGGATAAGTTCAGCGCGACCTCGCGCTGCATGCCCTTTGACCAGACGCCCATCGGCGACACCTGCGTCTGTTGCGGCAAACCCGCCCACAAGGTGATTTATTTCGCCAAAGCTTATTGATGTAAAAGAAGGGGGCGAGGCCGTCTCTTGCGGGGGACGGCTCTCGCTCTCATTTATACCGGAAAGGAGTGTTACGATGGACAGCCAGAAGAACAGGCGCGTTTTTTTCGCGCTCGGGATCTGGGCACTGCTGACGTTCCTCCTTTTTTCGACAGGGGTCGTAAACAGGCAGAAGGTGTGGGCAAACCCGCAGCTGTCCTGGGAAGCGGGGGAAAGCTACAGCGCCGAATCGTCTGCATACGGCGTTAAAAGCAGCGGCCCTTATCTCGACCTTGCAGCGGGCACTTACCGCCTGAAGTGGCAGATCGACGGGGACGGCGCCAACGAGATCCGGCTGACTTCCTCAAACGATGCACGCATTGTCCCGGATGTGCTCACTGTTAAACCGGGCGAATGGGAAGGGGAGGCTGTCTTTGAACTGCTGGACCCGGCGCACAGCTTTTCCATCGGCGTTACGTTTGCCTCCGGGACGAAGATGAAATATTACAGCCTGCGGCTGTACTCACCGGAATATACGGATTATGCGTTCCTTCTTTCCGGGCTGCTGCTGGGTGCTATAGTTTTATATACACTTTATTGTCATGGAAGGCTGAGCCGGGAGAGAATAGCTCTGTTGGCACTACTTGTTGTTGCTGTACTCTTGGCCAGCGCCCCATCACTTCAAGATGATACAAATAAAGGCTGGGACGTCCAGTTCCACGCGGCACGAGTGGCAAATCTAGCGGATGCATTACGCACAGGTCAGTTCCCGGCCCGTGTCGGAGGATTTTCATATAACGGATACGGAGCGGCAACATCGGTTTTTTATCCTGATCTGTTCTTATATCCTTGGGCATTGATGCAACTATGCGGTTGTTCTATGTCCTTTGTACTGAATTCGCTTGTTGTTGTGTTCGGAATGGTGACAGCAGGGTTATGTTATTATGCTGCCCGGAAGCTTGCACTCTCAAAGGATGGGGCAACAGCTTCTGCAGTTCTTTATATATTTTGTACATACCGCCTTTCAGCCGCATATGGCGGATATATGATGGGTGAATTAATTGCCATGACCTTTGTACCGCCATTTATCGCTGCACTGTGGGATACACTCTTCGGAAATGAGCGCAGGTGGAAGGAATTGGCGCTTTGGTCTACAGCGGTTTTCTATGCCCATGTGTTGACCACGCTTTTATGCGCTTTTCTTTCTGTAATACTACTTGTGTTTTCTTTGCCAAGTCATGCACGAAGAAAGACAGGATACTTTTCAACGGTTTTTGCAATAGGACTTACACTACTGCTTTGCTTGCGCCAAATTATACCACTTATTCAATTATACTTTTCTGGTGTCAACAGCATGAATATGCAATTTGGATTTGACCAGAGTACATTGTCACTAAATGAACTTATGAGCCCAACCGGCCGATTGGGTATCACACTCATACTTTTTTCACTCGTTGCTTTTACCGCCGCTGTTAATGAAAAAGAGTCAGAAACAAGCCAGTGCTTTCGTCTGTTTTTAGGTATTGCTTATGCCTTGGCATTTAGTACAACACAGTTCTTTCCGTGGGGATATGTTGTCAAACTTACACACGAAGTCGTGACAGTTTTACAGTTTCCTTGGCGTTTGTTGCTACTTACTGCAGCGTTGCTTTCACTTGTAGGTGGATATGGAGCGCAGAAGAATTTTCGATCAAAAGCGGCCGTTATTGTACTTATCGTCAGCACTATAACAGTTACACCCATATTACAGAATATGACGGGCGGTGAACGCGGCGTCCGCTTTGGTGAAGGGGCAAATCCATACATGGTCTATCCCGAGTACCAGATCGAAGGGACGGACGTAAACGACACAAGGAGCCGTGAGCCCGTCACGGACGGTGACCTCACGCTGTCGGATTATCACAAAGACGGGACAAACGTGTCCGCGCAGGTTTCCTCAGCGGACGGCGGGACGCTGACGCTGCCGCTCTTCGCCTTCCCCGGGTATGAAGTGCGGCTGAACGGACAGAGGACACAGTGGGAGCGCGGCCGGAACAACTGCCTGAAGGTGACGGTACCGCCGGGCTTTGAAGGCGGGCTGAGGGTCCGCTACGCGGGTTTCGCGCTGTGGAAGGCTTTGGACGCGGTGGCGGCGGTCACCGTCGTATGTCTGCTGGCGGACGCTGTCCGCCGCAGGAGAAAGGGGGCGAAGCATGCGGATGAGGAAGGCTGAACGGTTCATTCCGGCAGCAGTGTTGGCGCTTGTCCTGCTTTGCTTTGTCACCGGTATCGGCAGCCGGGAAAAAGTATGGGAGGATATGACCTATACCGCGCTGCGGTTTTCGCAGGGGACGCACCGGAGCCTTGCGGACGGCGACAGCTACGGGGAAATGAATGAAGGGCCGGGCTTCGTCCTTCCGGCGGGCACCTACCGGGTCAAGTGGCGCGTCTCCTCAGACGGAGACAACGAACTGCGTCTTTCCGGCCTGTACGGCCTGAACTGCGACACGCAGGTGATCACACTGCCTGCCGGGCAGGAGACTGGAGAAGCTTCTTTCACGCTGCGGGAGGCGACGGCCGGGCTGGAGCTGACCTTTGCCTTTTGCAGCGGCACCGTCATGGATGTCGAGGAGCTTCGCCTGTACAGCCCGGCATACCGGGACGGCGCCTTCACCTTTCTGTTCCTGGCTGCGCTGGGGCTGCTCCTTTGGAAGGAGATCTGCAGCGGAAGGCTGACTCAGCCGCGCAGGATGCGGCTGTGCCTTGTGGGTCTTGCGGTGCTGATTGGCTCGGCGCCGTCCTTTAAGGATACGGTCTGTCTGGGGCACGACTCTGTCTTCCATCTGGTCCGGCTGATGAACCTGGCGGACGGCCTGACCGACGGGCTGCCTGTACGGCTTGGCGGCTTTTCTTATAACGGCTTTGGGGCGATCACATCTGTGTTCTACCCCGATCTCTTTCTGACGCTGCCTGCGCTGCTCATCCATCTGGGAAGCTCCATGCAGTTTGCCGTCAACGCCTACTGCATTGCGCTGAACGCGCTTTCAGCCCTCACCATGTACGTCTGCGCAAAGCGGCTTTTCGAGGACGAAGACGCGGGAGCGATGGCCGCTGTCGCCTATGTGCTGTGCGTGTACCGCCTGTCGGATGTCTATACCCGCTTTGCCGTGGGCGAGATGACGGCGATGGCGCTGCTGCCCCTGTTCCTGCTGGGCCTGTGGGAGACCCTCCTCGGGGAGAAGCGCCGTTGGCCGCTCCTGGGGCTGGCCGCATCGGCGATTGCGCTCTCCCATGTGCTCTCCACGGTGATCTGCGCCGCGCTGGCGGCTGTATGCTGCCTTTTGACCCTCAGGCGGCTCTTCGTTGAGAAGAGGTTCATTTCCGTATTGAAGGCGCTCACGCTGGCCGCACTGCTCTGCGCTTTCTGGCTGGTGCCGTTTGCGCATTTTGCCGGGCGGGGCATCGGCGGCATGTCCCTGTTCAAGGATCCCGCTTATTTCGTGCTTCATCCTGCCCAGCTGCTGCTGCAGGGGGAAGGGGAGCTGGCGGTCGATCCGGCCGATCCCGCACTTGCCACTTTCTCGCTGGAGCTGGGGCTGCCGCTGCTGCTCGGCGCTGCACTGACCTTCGGCCTTCAGGGGAAAAAGGGGGAGGACCGGAGACACTCGCGCCTGGCGCTGGCGCTGACGCTGCTCGGCATCGCCCTGGCGCTCTGCTCAACGGCGCTGTTCCCGTGGCCGTATATGCGCAAGCTGACGGGCGGGCTCAGCGACGCGCTGCAGTTCCCGTGGCGGCTTCTGATGCCGGCTTCCGCGCTGCTGTGCCTTTGCTGTGGCTGGGCGTACAGGCGGTTTGCGCCGGAGCATCCGGAGCGGATGACAGCCGCGCTGCTGGCGCTTTGTGCGCTGTCGGTGCTGCCCATGCTCTCCCGGGAGACGCGGAGCAATCGCTACATCCCGTTCGGCGAGGGCATCAGCCCGGATCTCGCGTATACCGAATACACGCTTCCCGGTACGGTGCCTGAGGAGACGCGGAATGCCGCGCTGCGGACCGAAGGCGGTGCGCAAGTGAAAGATGTGCAGAAGCAAGGAAGCCGTATAACGGCAAGGGTTATGGCAGAGCAGGATGCGGCGCTGATCCTCCCGCTCTACGGGTATGACGGATACCGGGCGAAACTGACGGAAAGCCGGACGGCGCTCTCCGTCTCCTGTACGGAGGACCGGAGACTCCGCGTGGCGCTGCCTGCCGGAACGGACGGAACGCTGTGCGTGTGGTATGCCGGCCTGCCGGCCTGGCGCATCGCAGACGCCATATCGCTGGTGACACTGGCGGCTGCCGCAGCGCTGTGGCTCAAACAGAAAAAGGAAAAGAACAAGAGGAAAACGGATGAAAATCAGGCTTATTGAGAGAAGAAAAGGGGAAAAGCGCGCACCGCTCCCGGTGCGGATCCTGGGGTGCTGTCTGGTGCTCGTCATGCTGATTTTGACGATGGGGTGCATCTGGGCGGTGCGGTCTTATGACAACATTTCGCTGGAGGAGGTGCTCTTCTATCTCAGCATGCCGCTGCAGGGCACGTCGCGCGAATTCACACGCTCGATCATCCTGAACGTCTTTCTGCCGGCAGGCCTGCTCTTCTGCCTTTTCCTGGCGGCCCTGGTGCTGCCGCTGAAAAAGGAAATCTGCCTTGAAACGAAGAGCGGGCACAGGCTCCACCTTCTGCCTCTGCGCATCCCGGCTGCCGCCGGGTTCGGAGTGCTGCTCATCTGGATGGCGGTCATCTTCCCCGCCGGGGACCGGCTGCTGGGGATCCGGGAGTTCATCTCCAGCCGGATCCATCAGTCGATGCTGATCGAGGAGCGCTACGTCGATCCGGCGAAGACAAAGATCACCTTCCCGGAGAAGAAGCGGAACCTCATCACGATCTACGTCGAGTCCGCTGAAACGACCAATCAGGACGTGGCAAACGGCGGGCAGATGAAGGAGAACTACATCCCTGAGATGACGCAGCTGATGCGGGAAAATCTGACGTTTTCCCAGTCGGAGCTCTTTGAGGGCGCAGCGGTGGCGCCGGCCTGCGGCTGGACGATCGCCGGCCTGATCGCGCAGACGGCGGGGCTGCCGCTCAAGCTCTTTAAATATGATGATATGAGCACTGATAATATGGGATATGACATTGCGGAGTTTTTGCCAGGCGCAACAATGCTAGGGGATATTCTTAATGATGAGGGGTACCGGACGGTGTTCGCCTGTGGCTCTGACTTTGACTTTGGTGGACGGCGCAGAATGTATAACCAGCATGGCGCATATGAGATCGATGATTATTACAGGGCCATCGAAGCTGGCGTTGCGCCGGAAGGATACTATTACGGCTGGGGCATAGAAGATTGGCGACTGTATGAATATGCGAAAATGCTTTTGCTTGAATTACAGGAAGGCGATCAGCCGTTTCATCTGGGACTGCTGACGGCTGATACGCATGATCCCGGCTGGCTGTGCGAGTATTGCCCGAAAGATACAGGAAATATACTGGGGAGGACCATACGCTGTTCCTCGAAACAGGTATACCGCTTCATAGAATGGTGCAGACAACAGGATTTTTATGAAAACACGACCATAGTCGTCACCGGGGACCACGCGAATATGGCCAGGGGCTTCTATGAAGAAGCGACAGATTATGATAAGCATAACGGCAATGCAGACCGCTTCGTATATAATGTATTTATCAACAGCGTGGCAGAGCCTGTACAGACACAGAACCGCAAGTTTACGACGCTGGACTTCTTCCCGACCGTGATGGCGGCTATGGGCTGTGAAATCGAAGGGAACCGGCTGGGCCTTGGGACGAACCTGTTTTCCGGGGAGCAGACGCTCAGCGAGGAGATGGGCTATGAGACTTTCTTCACGGAGCTGAACAAGAAATCGCTGTTCTACGACAGCAAACTGATGAGAAACTGAGAAGGAAAGCTGAATTGGTTTTATAGCATATAGGAGGGATAATCCTATGAAAGCATTTTATGAGAAGTACGAAGAGCAGTTCAGACAGATAGGGCGAGTTTTCGCGCTGATCTTTATCCTTATGCTCCTCGCACATGGTTTTAGGTTTTTTGAACTTGCGTACTCGGATGACTCTGTACAGATTGTACAGAGCACGAGTACAGATTGGAAAATAAGCATCGGACGATGGGCGCAGCCTTTTTACTGGAAGATCAGAGGAGACATTGCTGCCCCATGGCTGATGGCGGTACTGGCATGCATATTCCTTGCGTTATCTGCGACGATAACCATCAAAATCATGGGCATTCGATCGCGGTGGGGCATGCTGCTTCTATGCCTGGCGCTGACTGCCAATCCGACCATGTCATATCTGAATTCCACCTTCATTATGGAGACGGATACGTATATGCTGGCCCTTTTACTGGCAGTGCTGTCCGTTTCTGCTTGGAAAAGATGGAGGGGCGGATTTCTCCTCTCTGCTTGTTTCATCTGTATCAGCACGGCGCTGTATCAGAGCTATATCGGCTGCGCAGCCGTCCTCATGCTTGCAGTATTGGCAAAGTCTGCGATTGAAGAAAGTTGGGGATGGAAGAAGCTTCTTGGCAAAGGGATCACTGCGCTGGCTGCACTGCTGGGCGGCCTTGTCCTTTATAAAGCCGGTATGGATGTTTTCCTGGCCCGCGCGGGGCTGGATGCCGCCAATTCCTATAACTCACCGGTCAATGTCGGCAATCTCACGCTGAAAAAAATCCCAACGTTATTGAAGAAGACATACCTCTATCCGTTTCGTTATCTTTCTAACCCGCTGACGCATCTCCGGAGGCTTTCCGGGGTACTCTACCTGGCCTTTATCCTCCTTACGCTGGTCTGTCTCGTGCTGATCTTGCTCAAAAGAAGACCAAAGCCTGCCCAGCTGCTGTTTGCCCTGCTGTTTACGGCCTTTATGCCGCTGGGCATGAATATGGTGTACTTTATCAGCGGCGGCTGGGCACATTCCCTCATGATCTATGCGTATTTTCTCGCTGCGGCGTATCCTGTCTGGCTGCTGGAGAAGTGTGATGCGGAGATATCCCGGTCAGTTGTTTTACCCATAGGCTCACTGTTCATCAGCGTCGTCCTGTTTTTCAACAATATGGTGTTTGCCAACCAGATGTATGTGCGGCGCGATCTGGAATTTCAGTCGACGCTTTCACTGGCGACGCGCATCATCGACAGGATTGAACAAGTGGATGGCTACAAGCCGGGCCAAACGCAGGTCGCGCTGATGGGCACTTTGTATGATTCGCCGCTGACTATGCGGCGCCCGGGCTTCGAGCATTTGGACGGAAACGGAACTGTTGGCTTGCTGGATGGTTATGGGACAAACAATGATAACTACTATGCTATCTGTAATCCGGCGATGTATCCCTGGTATTTCTGGCAGGTGCTTGGGTATCCACTCAACCTGGTCGATGATTTTACTCATGACCAGCTTGCTAAGGATCCTGAGATCCGTAATATGCCGGTTTTTCCCACTGAAGGATGCATTCAATGGAAAGACGGAGAAACGCTGATCCTAAAAATTGGGGTGATGGACGCTTCGTATCTGAAGGAAAAGGGAGAAGGACAGTAAAGTCGGTTCATCTAGCTGATTAAAAGCTCATATGGCGATACACAGCCGAAGTATGGAATTAAGAAGGGAAAGGGGCACATGATTTCGAATGAAAAGCGGCGATACGCCTTTGCAATTGGTCTGTGTCTGGCAGTGATACTGCTTTGGATGGTCATCCCAAATAGAATGAAGCGAACCTGGGACCTGCTTGATTGGGAGATGGTGCAGATGCTCCCGCATAAAGCAGGAGAGTACGGTATCATCAGCAGCGGGCCGGAGTTGAATCTGCGGGTTGGAACCTACAGGTTACGGTGGAAGTTTGATACGGATGGAGAGAATGAAATCCATTTTATCAGCGACAATCAGGTGGATATAGTACCATCCTCTGTCAAAATAGGTCCCGGCAGTCTTTCGGGTGAAACGGATTTTACAGTATATAATGAAACTGATAATTACCGTATTGAAGTGGACTATCAAGATGGAACATATCTGACCTGTGAAAAACTGGTACTAGAGGGCCGTGGTTGTACAGATACGCTTTTTTCCCTGAGCTTCGCTTTGATCTGCCTTGCAGTCTTGCGCATCATTGGGCAATACCAGAGTATTCAACGGCAAATACCGATGCTGTTGATTGTCTTTTTTGCTGCTGTGATGGCATCCTTGCCTTGCCTGAAGGATAACCTAAACTTGGGTGATGACATGAATTTTCATCTGGAGCGGCTGTCCAATCTCACGCAGGGACTGCTTTCAGGGCAGTTTCCCGTCCGTATGGGAACGTATATGAATAAGGGTTTCGGCTCTATCGTTTCTGCATTTTATCCCGAGACCTTCCTTTATCCGACTGCACTGATGATATTGGCAGGAGCCAGCATACAGTATGCGGTGCATGTTTTGCTAATCTGCATCAACCTTATAACAGCCCTCGGGGCTTATCGGCTGGGCAAGTTGCTTTTTTCCTCTGATACGGCGGGGACGGTCTGTTCAGTGCTGTATACGTTGGCCATCTACCGATTGACAGATATTTATACCCGCAGCGCAATTGGGGAAGCACTAGCAATGGCTGTATTGCCGTATTTCGCAGTGGAATTCTGGTCTGTTCTGTCGGGAGAAAAGCAGCGCTGGCCGCAACTGTCACTTTCGGCAGCTGCGCTGCTGCATGCGCATCTGATTACGACTGCGGTCGTTGCTCTCGTTGCTGTTATAGCAACACTGACGAACTGTATTGCAGCAAGGATCCGAAAAGAAAAGGTTTTCCCAACGTTAGTCGGTTTGACCTGTGCACTGACTAGCGCCGCCCTGTTGGGACTGTGTCTTGCCGGCCCGATGGTGACGTATCTCAAGCAAGGCGTTACAGCTGATGCAATGGGCAAAACGCTTTCAGATAGCGCCATGGCACCAGCACAGCTTCTTTCCCAGACAGGTTACGATCTGGGTGAGAAGGTTTGGGACGGAACGTTGCGTTCAAAAGGATATGAAGTCGGCGTTCCGCTATTGCTGTCTGCCTTATTTGCGGGAGGACTGCTTTTCTCAATGCGGGCAGATGGGGTAAAAAAGGGTGTCTCTAGCAGATTGGCAAGCTTTTGTCTGGCTACAGGACTTTTAAGCCTGGTAGCGGCATCTCGCCTCTTTCCATGGGATGCCTTGCCTGTTAAATTGCAAACCGTGGTATCTTTCTTGCAGTTTCCGTGGCGGCTGCTGATGCTGTGTGATCTCATGTTTGCCATCTGCGGAGCATTTGCAGCAAAGGAAATTGTAAGTACTGAGGCACCCGCAAAGCTGCAGCTTACAGCAGGGATAGCGGTAATCTCCCTGTGCCTCGTCTCTGTCATGCCCATGCTGACAATGGAAACGCGGAAGAATCACTACGTATACTATGGCCGGGTAAGCGAACAGGGTATGGTTTATCTGGATTATGCGCTCAAGGGAACGGATTCCAGCACAATGACCACTAGGGAGGTGGAGGCGGACGGCGTTGTTACACACGGTTTTACACGCGCAGGAACCAATCTTTCATTAGAAGTTAAGACGACAGACAAAGCTGGAACAGTTACGCTTCCGGTCTTTGCTTTTGAAGGCTGGACAGCTTCGCTGAACGGGGCCACCGTTAAGACGGAGCGAAGCGAGACGAACCGATTAAAGCTGCTCATCCCTGAAAACACCAGTGGGACGTTGCAGGTGCGCTTTACTAACAAATTCATATGGCATGTGTTGGACACGGTCTCTCTGGTAGCGTTGCTAAGTCTGACTGCGCTGGCTTTTCTGTGTCGCCATAACCGTGTGAACACTTAGACAGCTAAAAGTTGTCAAACAGAATACAAACAAGAGGAGTTGCGTGCTGCAACTCCTCTTGTCTGATTGAACGAGTGATTGTACTCTTCTGCCGATTTTTATTCGCCCATCGGCACGCTGGTGCGGTCCTTGTCGTCAAGGATGAGGACCTTTACCTTTTTGTTCTTGTCGGTCATGTTCCAGATCCACTCGGCGTTGATGCCGCCGTCCTGTGAAGCGTCGTGCGCTACGGCGATGAGGCCGCGCGTGGCCTTCATGCCGAGCTGCGAGAGCAGGGGGGAGAAATCCTTGCCGTTCTTGTGGGTGGTCGGGATTTCAGCCAGATAGTAATTGCCGCTCACGCGGATGGTGTACTTGCACCAGTCTCCGGAATTGTAATACTCCATCGTGCCGCGGCGGGTCACCAGCATGTACTCGCCGGCGGGCGTCTCCCGGACCAGGTACTTGGGGGTGGCAAGGCCCGTGGAGACGGGGCAGGAGCCGATGCGCTGGCCGTCCTTGTAGACTGCTAAGGTCTGCGTTGCCTTGTCAACTACGATGCCGTAGTTCGTGTTGACGTCTACGCTCTTGAGGCGGCTCGTCTTGATGTAGCCGCGGATAAAGGCGCTGTCCTCGTTGCGGTAGGCTTCCACCAGGGACCAGCCGTCCTCGCGGTTGGCGATGACGTGCACGCCCTGCGACAGGCCGGACACTGTGCCGAGCTGCTTGCGGCCTTCATTCGGAGAATCGTAGATGTAAGCGGATTCCTTCTCGTCCACATCCACGGACATGAGCGGCCTTACGATCGCAGCCCAGATTTCGGCATCCGTCGCTCCGGAGCGGAGGGACCAGTAGCTGCCGTCGTCCGCAGGCCGGTCGCCGACGCCGACGCCGACCTGGAAGCCCTCCGTACCGATGGTGTAGTTGGCGGAAGTGGTATAGTTGATCTCGAATGCGGCGGGAATGTCCGAAGATGCGGCAGCGGGCTGGGAAGCGCCCGCATACGCGGAGGGGTCATAAGCAGAGGTGCTGCCGTCCGCGGTATATCCCTGCTGGGCTGCATACTGCTGCTGCGCGGCAAGCTGGGAAGCGGGGACGGCAATTTCTTCACCGACGATAACGTTGATCTTGACCGTGGCTTCGTTCTTGGTCTCCACGCCGTACTGGTTGACCATTGTCGCATGAAGCTTGTAGGAGCCTTCAGGCAGCACATAACCGTTGTCATCATAGGCATTGATGCTGAAATAATTAACGCCGGAATGGATCTCCTGGCCGTCAAAATAGTGGCGGTAGACGATGCTGTCATCCGCGTCTGTCATCCAGAGCGTGAGGAAACCGGGATCGGACGCATTGACGCCGATGTCCTTGGAACGGGCACCCTCAAGCCCGCGGCGCGGCATGTTCTGGAAGCGCAGCGTTGGCGCTTTGATGGTCTTCGTGGCTGCAGAGGCGCCGGAGATGGCCATGAGACAAAGGACAAAAACGAGGATCGCGGCCCCGATGCGTCGCGTTTTCATTCTGTAATCGGCTCCTTTCAGGGATCGATGCGGAAGCCCGCACAAATATCATATCTTATCATACCGCAAAACGCAGACGGATGCAAGCCTAACAGCGTTTGTGAATCTGTATACATGAAACGATGACATTGACATTCATTAGTGGCTGCGGTATGATGCCATGAGTTTGTAAGGCTCTGAGTTAATATTAAGGGTGTGAGAAGATATGACACCGACTCCTGCGAAAAAGAATGTCATGCAAAACAAGAGCGTTGTTCAGTTGCTGATTTTGGCAGCGTGCATACTATTTACACTGATCGTAGCGGCGACAGCGGTACACGCTTTGTCGCTGCTGGCCAGACTGACGGTTGACGGGTACTTTGCGGAAGGTGTATTGTATCTGAAAGAAAATCTAACACATTCCGTACTCCTGACGGCTTGTGCAATCCTGGCTTTTCTATTTGCCCATGCAATCCTTCAAAAGATGAATATACGGATTGAGCATGGTCTGCTTCTTCTTTGGCTTGTTGCAGCACTTGCCTGGGTGATTGGTGTTCAGGTCCAACAGAATTCAGATCCTGCAGCCTTACTGCAAACAGCATACGAGTTTGCAGAGGATGACTTCAGAGACTTAACTTGGGGTTACTATATGGGCTGCCCCTTTCAATTGGGCATGGTGCTGTTACTTGAAATAATAATCAGAATGCTGCCATCACTGGATGCTAATATTGTCATGCAGTGTTTGAATTGTGTGTTTGCCGTAACAACAATCGGCTTTCTGACAGGATTTGCACAATATGTATCCGGGGAGAAAGAGCGTACAGCGACATTACTGCTGCTGATGACCTGTTTGCCACTCTTTTTATTTACGGTTTTTGTTTATGGGACACTTCTGATGCTTATGCTTTGCAGTATCAGTTTTCTTTTGTTTGCAAAGTTTATCCGGAGCCGAAGAATATCTTATATAGTCTTCTCTGCGGTTTTACTGGCTTTGGCTTGTCAAGCAAAGCAGAATGCGATGATAGCGCAGATGGCAATGCTTATTTGCTGTGTACTGTTTGCACTCCAGTACAGGGATTGGCGGCCTGTTCTGATTGCTGCCGCTTCAATCGCTCTCGGCATATTTCTGGGGCAGATTATTGTTTGGCAGTATGAATTGAGAAGCGGAATACAATTGATTCAAAATGAAAGCAAACTTACATGGCTTGTAATGGGATTGTCAGAGGGAGGTGCACGCTCCGGCTGGTATAACGGTTATGTGGGAAGGTTTTTTGATCGCTACCTTACAAGAGAAGCGCAGTTGGCAGAGGTCAAAGCAGATCTGGCGGATCGATTGAAAGAAATGGCATCGGATCCTGCAATGACAGCAGCTTTTATGAAGGATAAATGGCTCAGTCAGTGGCTGGAACCCACTTATAGTACAATCGCACGTAACATGGGAGGTGAATGGTACGGACGATATAATGGAGTTGCAGAGCATGTGTACCGGTCTGTGACCTATTCCGGCCAGCTGGTACTTGGGTATATGAATACCTGGCAGAAGTGCCTTTACATTTTTAGTACTTTCGGGGGGATGTCCTGGATTTTTCACAGCAGTGACCGTCGGGCTTTAGAATGGCTGATTCTGCCGGTTACGATAATTGGAGGGTTCTTGTTTCATCAACTCTTTGAAGCCAAGTCACAGTATATTTTTCCATATATGATCTACCTTATCCCAGTTGCAGCCCATGGCCTGTGCCAAGCAGAAAAGAGCATAATCGCTGTTTTGCAAAGGCTGACGGGTAAAAGCGGAGTGAAGCGAATGATTTCTTGCTCGGTTGACCGCCTGCGCACCCTTGTTTATAATGAGAAAAACTGAGTTTGGAGGGATCATCATGACACCGGAAGAGATGAACGAGCGCGACATCCTTGAGTTTACGGATGACGAAGGCCATACCCTGCTTTTGCAGGTGACGGACTACTTCTTCTACAACGGAGAGGAGTATGCTGCCCTGCGGGAAGCGGAGGACGAAGACGGAGACGCGGAGCCGGCTTACATCATGAAGGTCAACACCTTTACGGATGAAAACGGCGAAGAGATGGAAGAGTTCGTGCTGCCGGAGGAAGACCTGCTGGAGACGCTGGCGGGCGTGTTGCGCACGAAGTTTGAAACGGAAGCGGAATGAACGAGAACCTGAGGGTCAAACTGAAAAAACTGCCGACCTGCCCCGGCTGCTATCTGATGAAGAGCGAGGGGCAGATCATCTATGTCGGCAAGGCGGTCAACCTGAAGAACCGGGTCAGCCAGTACTTCCAGAATTCCCGGGATCACACGGTAAAGGTGCGGGCGATGGTCGCCAGGATCGACGACTTTGACATCGTCCTGTGCGACACCAATCTGGAGGCGCTCATCCTGGAGTGCAACCTCATCAAGCTGCACCGGCCGCAATATAACATCCTGCTCAAGGACGACAAGCACTATCCCTATCTGCGCATCGATCCTTCGGAGCCCTATCCGCGGGCCGGCATCGTGCGGCGGGTGGAAAAGGACGGCGCGCGCTATTTCGGCCCTTATATGGGGACGACGGGCGTGCGCGAGGTGATGGGCGCCCTGCAGGAGATCTTTCCGCTGAGGACCTGCCGGGAACCCATCCGGCCGGACAGGCCGAGACGGCCCTGTCTGCATTATCAGGTGGGCGAGTGTCCGGCACCGTGCGCGGGGCTGATCTCGCCGGAGGCGTACGGGGAAACCGTCCGCGAGGTCATCGATTTCCTCTCCGGCAAGAGCTATGCCGTCCTGGAACGGCTGCGCCTCGAAATGGAGGATGCGGCGAAGAACCTGCGCTTTGAGCAGGCGGCGCTGCTGCGTGACAGGCTGAAGAGCGCACAGGGGCTGATGGAGCGGCAGAAGGCAATCAATGTAAAGGGCGGCGATCAGGATATCCTGGCGGCGGCGACGGACGGCATCGACGCGATGGCGCAGGTGCTGTTCATGCGCGGCGGGCACCTGATCGGCGCGGAGAGCTACGCGCTGGAGGGCGCGGGCGATCAGACCCAGGCGGAGATCCTGGCGTCCTTCCTCATGCAGTTCTACGACGACGGACGGCTGCCGCCGGCGGAGATCCTCTGCCATGAGCTGCCGGAGGGGGCGGCAGACATCGCCTCGGCGCTGGAGGAGCGCAGGGGCGCAAAGCTGCTGCTGCACGAGCCCCAGCGTGGCACCAAGCACAAACTGACCGAGATGGCCATGAAAAATGCCCGCGATGCGCTGGACAAGCGCAACGCAGGCATGGCCAAGAGAAGGGAAAGGACGATCGGCGCGTGCGAGGAGCTGGCAAAGGCCCTGGACCTGCCGGCTGTGCCGCGCCGCATCGAGGGCTACGACATCTCCAACACACAGGGCGCGCTCTCCGTGGCCAGCATGGTGGTGGCGATCGACGGGGAGGCGGCCTACAAGGAGTACCGGCGCTTCCGCATCAAAACCGTGGAGGGGGCCAACGACTTCGCCTCCATGAACGAAGTGCTGAGCCGCCGTCTGGCGCGCGCGAAAGCGGAGCGGGAGCAGCTTGCTGCCGAGGGGCGCCTGCCGGAAGACGGCAGGGGACTGAGCGGCTTTGCTGATCTGCCGGATCTCATCCTCATCGACGGCGGGCCGGAACAGCTCGCCTTTGCCAGAGAAGCCATGCTGGCAGCCGGATACGACATTCCCATCCTGGGGCTGGCCAAGCGGCTGGAGGAGGTCTTCCTGCCGGGACAGGAGGAGAGCATCCTGCTGGACCGCAAGAGCCCCGCGCTCCACCTCATCCAGCGCGTGCGGGACGAGGCGCACCGGTTCTGCATCACGCATCACCGCACGCTGCGGCAGAAGGCGGGTATGCACTCGCAGCTGGAGGAGATCCCCGGCATCGGGCCGGCCAAACGCCGCGCCCTGCTGCGCGAATTCGGCAGCATTAAAGCCATCGCGGAAGCGACGCCGGAGGAGCTGAAGCGCGCCGAGGGGATCGGCGAAGCGCAGGCCCGGCAGATCGCCGAGTATTTTGCGGCCAAAAGACAGAAGGCTTAGCGGCCGGTTTGCCGCTTATCAGAACACGAGACCGAGATCCGACGCGGAGGGATAGCCATAGGCGCCCTCCGCGTTTTTAACTGCGCGCAGGATCGCCTCGCTGACGGCCTCCGCGGCCAGCACGCCGACGAGATCCCTGTCCGCCGCTACGCTGCCGACGGAGAGGGCGTAGATGCTGTCGCCGTCCGCCGAGGTGTGCACGGGATGGATAGCGCGGGCCATACCGTCGTGGGCCATGCCGGCGATCTTGCACAGCTGCGTCTTGTCGAACGCAGCATTGGTGATGACGGCGGCCAGCGTGGTGTTGCCGACGAATTTGTTTTCCGTGACCGCGATGCTTTCCTTCATGGCGTCGGCCGTGCTGGCAAGGGCGGTCCGGTCTTCCGTCAGCAAGCCGGCGACCTGCCTGCCCGTCTTCCAGTCAAACACGTCGCCCAGCGCATTGAGCACGACGACGGCGCCGACCTCAAGATCGCCAACCTTCACGGCGTAGCTGCCGATGCCCGTCTTCATGCAGAAATCCATGCCCTTGTACTTGCCGACCGTAGCGCCGCAGCCGGCGCCGAAGTTGCCGTCCCGGTAGTTGGGCGCATCCAGCGCGAGGCGCGCGGCTTCGTAGCCCATGGCGGCATCGGGACGCACGAAGGTGTCGCCCACCGTCAGATCAAAGATATCCGCCTGGCAGACGAGAGGGACCTTCGTCACGCCGACATCATAGCCGATGCCGCGCTCTTCCAGGCACTGCATGACGCCGTTGGCCGCGCCCAGTCCGAAGGCGCTGCCGCCGGAGAGCACGACGGCGTGGATCTCCTGCGCCGCCATCAGCGGGTTCATCAGCTGGCTTTCGCGCGAGGCAGGGCCACCGCCCCTCACATCCAGACCGGCCGGCATGCCTTCCGGGCAGAGCAGCACCGTAAGGCCCGTGCCGGCTTCTTTGTTTTCGACCTGGCCGATGCGGATCCCTTCGATGCTTTGAAGGGGTATCTCGGTGATACCGTATGCACTGTCCGCCACTGCATGCGCGGGCGCAAAGCACATGATAAGCAGGGAAACCTGCAGGATCCAAACGGCGAGTTTCAGCATATGGGTTCTCCTTTCCGGCGACCGGTTTTTTCAAAACAGTATGCTAACTATACCATGAAACGGCCGGAAATTGAAGACGTGCCGATGATTGCACACGGATGGGATGCGGCTGCACACAAAATCAATATATTGACGTTAATTGCCTAAAAATACACAATATATTGTATTCTGTTCAATAATCTGGTATGATATTCTCAGAAAACCGAGGGATTTTAAAGGGGTTGTTCAAGGAAATGTGAAGCGGAAGGAGGACGGTAAGAATGAAGGGGAAAAAGGGGATCGCCCTGACGCTGGCCCTGATGCTGTGCCTGATGATGAGTACAGCTCTGGCAGCGACTCTGATCGACGGCAACTGGACAAACAACCCAAACGGGACGTCAGCCGTTACGCATGAGCACAACTGGATCAGGCCTTACGTTGTGCGCGAAGCGACGTGCACGAGCACAGGCATCCGCAGATATACCTGCCGGGGCTGTCAACAGACAAAGGATGAAACCATCCCCAAGCTGTCGCACAGCTGGGGCGGGTGGCAGACGACGCGGCAGGCTACCTGCACCAGCACCGGCCAGCGCGAGCGGCGCTGCAGCGTATGCGGCGAAAAGCAGACGGAGACCATCGCAAAGGAAGACCATGACTGGGGTTCATGGAAGACGCTGGAAGAGGCGACCTGCACGCATACCGGCCTGCGCTCCCGGACCTGCCGCGACTGCGGGACGACAGAGCGGGTCGCAACGGAAAAGACCGAGCACAGGTGGGGCAAGTGGACTGTAACAAGGCAGGCGACCTGCAAGGAGACAGGCCTGAGGGAGCACCGCTGCACCGTGTGCGGACACAAAGCGACCCAGACGCTGAAAAAGACGGACCACACGCCGGGGACCTGGGAGATCGAGAAGGAACCGACCTGCCAGCATGGCGGCACGCGGACGACGCGCTGCCTGGTCTGCGGCGCCGCCATCCGGGAGAACCTCAAAAAAGTGGGGCACCGCTACGGGGAGTGGAAGATCACGACGGAAGCGACCGACCACAGCAAGGGCAAGCGCTCCTCCGCCTGCGATTTCTGCGGCAGGAAGAAGACCGAGGAGTTCTATCCGGAGGGGACCCTGGCGCCTGATCTGGACAACCCGCCGGGAGAGGTGGCGGAGCTGCAGAGGATCCTCGCGGTGCTGGGAAATTTCAACGGACAGACGGACGGCAAGTACGGCGGCAAAACGTCTTCCGCGGTCAAGAAGTTCCAGAAGACCGCCGGCGTGAAGCAGGACGGTATCGCGTGGCCGCAGACGCTGAATCTGCTGAAAGGGTTCGGCAAAGGGAAGCCCGTTGCGGAAGCGAAGGACAAATATACCCTGCAGATCGACGTGGCCCTGGAGGGCGAAGCCAAAGACGCATACCGGCAGAACGACCAGGCCGTCTATGACATCCTCGTCACCAATGCAGCAAAAAAGAGCACCGTTACCGATGTCGTTTTGTACGTGTACAAGAGCATCAAGGCGGACAGCAAAGCGGAGCTGCAGCATGTCAAACTGGGCAGCTTGGGGCCCGGTGAGTCGGTCAATGTGACGATCAGCTACATCGTCACCGGTGAAGACGTGGAAAACACCAAGTTTGTGATGAACTTCGCCGCGCGCGGCAAATACAAGAAGAACGCGCGCAGCAACTCGGTTTACTTCGTCCATTCCACAACGAAGGACCTGCCCGCCGAACCGGAAAAAGAAGAAAAGGAAACGGAAGCAGAAAAGGAAGATAAGGAGAAAGAAGAAAAGAAAGAGGAGCCGAAGCCGGAAGAGAAAGCGAAGGAAAAGGCACCTGAAAAAGCCAAGCCGGGGACGGGCAGCGGCGGCTGGACTCCCCCTTCCGACTACGAGCTGGACATCACCAAGACGGTTGACAACGAGCCGGACAACCACGCTTTCTTTACGGCAGGCGAGACGGTCCGCTTTACGGTGACCGTCACGAACAACAACAAGGTGTCCATAAAGGACGTCATCGTCACGGACACGATGGCGCCGGATCTTTCCGGCAGCATCGGCACGCTGAAGGCCGGTGAAACGGCGACTCTGAAGGTCGAGCACGAGGTTACAGGTCCGGATGCCGTCAAAGGCACGGTGACGAACGAAGCCGTTGTCTCCTATGCCGGCACAGACGGTCTCAAAACGGCAAAGGCAAGCGCTACGGCGCTGACAGGCCAGGGGAGCGACGCGCTGCAGGTGAACAAGGTCGCTGTGAGCATGCCGGAGAACGGACTCTTTTACAAAGAGGGTGAGCAGGTGGACTTCACCATCTTTGTCACCAACCCGATGGACAAGACTGTGACGGATCTGCGTCTCTATGAGCATCTGTTCAAAAAGACGATCCCGTATGACACGCTTTCCTCGCTGGAGGGCGGAAAGATGGCGACTTTCAGCTTCTCAACGAAGGTGACGCCGATGCAGGTCAAGAAGACCAAGCTGACCAACCTTGTGCGCGTGACTTACAAGGATCCAGACGAGAAGAAACGCGTTTCCGTCTCCAACCTGTGCTCCGTGCCGACGGGCAGGGAAGGGGAGGACGGCGTCGTTGTGAACAAGACGGTCATCTCGACCCCGGAAAACGGCAAGTACTATCAGGAGGGTGAAGAGATCCGCTACCTCATCGAGGTGGTCAACAACACGGTGCACGACATCACGAATCTGGATGTGCTTGACTCGTTGGCAGAGCTCGATGAAAACGACCGCCGCGCCGTGACGACGGGAGAGAAGCTGGCAGCGGGCGGGACGTTCTCCATCCACTTCTCGTATATCGTCAGCGAAGGCGATGTGAAGAACACGAAGGTCGTCAATAAAGCGCAGGCGGTCTGGACGGTCCTGAGGGACCAGACCTTCACGACCGATTCCGAGAAGGTCACGGTGCCGACGGCTGAGGTGATCCGCAAGCGCAAACCGGAGCCGGTGGAACTGGAGGAAGACGGCATCTGCATCCCGACGCTGACAGCTGAAGGCGAAGGTTACGAGTGGCATGAGGTCGAGGAATGTGAACGCCATGCCGAAACAGCCAGGAGCAGCGCCGGCCTCACGGCTTCCGGACGGTACGACGATGCCATCCGCCTGTGGGACGCGGACATCGCCGCCCTGTACAGCGGATGGATCGGCAAGGCCGACGCCGAAGGCACGCGCATCGCGGAGAACGAGCAGATCGCGTTTGGCACCCAGATGAAGGCGCTTTCCGGCTCTCTGGCCCTTGTGTGCGGCGAGACGGAGGTGAAGACCATCCTCACGGAGGAGCGGATGAACAAGTGCTTCGGCCTGTGCTATGAACTGCACGACGCGCCGAAGGACCGCCCCGACAGCCGCAGCACAAAGCACCTCCGCCTGCCGGACACGAGCGAGGGCGAGGAATGTGAGCACACCGTGAGGCACACGGAAAACACGGCTTACTACGTCGACGGCCTGTGCAGCGTGCACACGGAGATATCCCAGGCGGCCAGGGAGATAACGGATGCGGCAACGGACGAGGAGAGCCGGGCCGTGGCCTGGCAGCGTGTGCAGGACAGCTGGCTCGCGGAGCTGGATGCGATGTACGACGCGTGGTACCTCACTTCGAAGGACGACGCTGCGCGCAAAGCGGTCGCGGATGACCGAATGTCGTTTGACGATCTGATCGAAGCCAGGCGGGAGAGCCTCGCGGAGCTTTATCCCGACGCGCCCGCCACGGCGGAGGAAGTGCTCGCCGATATGATCATGAACCGGACGGAGATGATCTGCCGGGTGCTCCACCATGCAGGCGTGCTGGAGGAGTAAGTCATCATCCGTGAAACCGGCAGCAATGCCAAGAGGGCGACCGCAGCTGCGGTCGCCCTCTTCACGCCGGTACAGGATGGTTTGGACTTTCCGCTGCTCTGTGAGCCGCATTTTTCGCGCCTGAGGGGATTGTGCGGGTTCTGTTTTTTGGGTTATAATATCCGAAGAATCATGAAACGGAGGTGAGCCTGGTGGACGCAAGCGACAGTACGGCGCATGGTTTATGCGCCTCCCAGGAGGAGCCTCCGGGCGAATCCCGCGTATAAATCGGTGTCCGTATCCTGCCGGAACAGGGCATTCAGGGGACTGAACAGCCGAGAGAAGGAAAGGAGACAGACCCATGGACAAAGACAATGAACTCCGCGAGGATCAGGAGATCCTGACGGAGCAGCAGGACGAAAAAATGAATATCGGCCTTCCGGACGCGGATGAAGACGCGCCGAAGGAGCCGGAAAAGACAGAAAAAACGGAAGAGACGGAAGAACCGGAGCGCTCCGGCCCGGACGAGGAGCCGGCGGAGCACCCGGATTACGCGCAGGAACTGGCGGGCATCCTGCACAGCGACATCCCGCTGGAAGAGAAGCGGGAACGGCTGCAGGACTTCCACGACAATGACATCGCGGACACCCTGCCGCTGCTGACGAAGGATGAACGCCTGCGGCTGTACCGCTACATGGGCGAGGAAGCGGTCGCAGAGGTCTTCGCTTACCTGGAGAATCCGGAGGAGTACGTCAAGGAACTGGACGTCGAGAAGGCTGCGGACATCGTCGAGAACATGGACGCCGATGACGCCGTCGACTTCCTGGAAGACCTGTCCGAAAGCCAGCAGGACGCCATCCTGGCGCACATGGACGCCGAGAGCCGCCGCGACATCGCCCTCATCCAGTCCTACGACGAGGACGAGATCGGCAGCAAGATGACGACCAACTACATCGCCATTTACCGCGGCGTCAGCGTGAAGCAGGCGATGCGGGCGCTCGTCGATCAGGCGGCGGAGAACGACAACCTGCAGACCATCTACGTCCTCAATACGGACGGCACGTTCCACGGCGCGATCAGCTTGCAGGACCTCATCCGGGCGAGGGAATTCGACGACCTGGAGTCACTGGTCCTGGAATCGTACCCCTTCGTGTACGACCACGAGAGCGTGAGCGACTGCATCGAAGAACTGAAGGACTACAGCGAGGACTCCATTCCCGTCCTCAACTCTGACAAGAAGCTGCTGGGCGTCATCACATCCCAGGACCTGGTCGAGGTCGTCGATGACGAACTGGGCGAAGACTACGCGAAGTTTGCAGGCCTGACCGAAGAGGAGGACCTGCATGAGCCGCTGCTGCAGAGCATGAAAAAGCGCCTGCCCTGGCTGATCGTGCTGCTGGGCCTCGGCCTGGTGGTCAGCACGGTGGTCGGCGTCTTCGAGCCGGTGATGAGCATGCTGACCATCCTGGTCGCCTTCCAGTCCCTGGTGCTGGACATGAGCGGCAACTGCGGCACGCAGTCGCTGGCTGTCACCATCCGCGTGCTCTCCGATGAGAACCTGACGACAGCGCAGAAGCTGCGCTTCATCCTGAAGGAGGCGCGCGTAGGCCTGTGCAACGGCCTTGTGCTGGGCACAGTCGCCATGATCTTCTGCGGGCTGTACATTCACTTCGGACGGCAGGTGCCGTGGAGCGTGTCCTTCATGCTCTCGGGTACCATCGGCATTTCGCTGACCTTCGCCATGACGATCTCCGGCATCGGCGGCACGCTGATCCCGACCTTCTTCAACAAGATCGGCGTGGATCCAGCTGTGGCGTCGGGTCCGCTCATCACGACGCTCAACGACCTCATCGCCGTCGTGACCTTCTACGGTCTGGCGTGGATCTTCCTCATCAACACCTTCCACATTGACCAATTGCTGGCGTAGTAAAAAACAAGGGGCTCCTGCCGCGGAATGCGGCAGGGCTTTTTTTCATGCCCGCGCTTTACACACACGCCGTGCACACAGGCCGCACCGGCGGGCTGCATTCATCAGGGAGCAAAAGCGTCATAATATGTTAATAACGCATGGTTTTTATAATAATTGGGCAGTTTATACAACTTATGAATAGGCTTGTATGCTTTGGTTGACATTTTATTAAAAATAGCGTATTATCTCATCAACAACATTCCTTAACAAAGGAATGAAATTTAGGAGGAAGATCCATGAAGAAGATTCTCGCAATCGTTCTGGCTATGGTCATGGTCCTCGGCGCGGTTTCCGCTATGGCCGACATCACCATCGTTCAGAACAAGGTCGAAATCGACGCGGCCCTGCAGGAGTATGCAGCGGCGTATTCCGCCAAGACCGGCGCCAACGTCAAAGTCATCACCGGCGGCGGCTCCAGCGACTACAACACCGTGCTGAAGGCCGAATTCGCCTCCGGCTCTGAGCCTGACATCTTCGTCATCGAGGGCCCGTCCGGATACGAGCTCTACAAAGAGAAGATCGCCACCATGAACGACGCCGAGTGGGTGCAGTACACCGCTGCCGCCTATCTCGATCCCAACGGCGACGTCGTCGGCTTCCCGGTCTCCGTGGAAGGCTACGGCCTGGCGTACAACAAGGACATCCTGGACAAGGCCGGCATCGATCCTGCCACCCTCGTGAACGTGGATGCCTACAAGGCCGCCTTTGAGAAGCTCGACTCCATGAAGGCTGAGCTGGGCCTCGACGCCATCGTCGCCATGGCCGGCGGCACCGCGACCGGCATGACCTGGACGACCGGCCTGCACAACTTCAACGTGTACCTCACCGTGGGCCTCGACCGCAACGACACCTCCATCATCGACAAGGTGCTGGCGGGCGAAGTGGATGAGGAGCGCTTCCATCAGTACTGCGAGTACGTCGCGCTGCTGATGCAGTACTGCGACCCCGATCTGTTCGTCAACGGCACGCAGGACATGCAGCTGGCCTCCTTCGCCAACGGCAAGACCGCGTTCTATCATCAGGGCAACTGGATGGATCCCAACATCGTCGCCCTCGGCGTCGACTTCCCGATGGCTTACGCGCCCCATGCCTTCATGCATGAGGATACCGACGGCATCCTGGTCAACCCGCCGTCCTGGTACGTCGTCAACAAGACCACCGGCAACTACGACGAGGCTGTCGCTTTCCTGAACAGCATCGCCTGCACTGAGGAAGGCCATGACTACATGGTGAACAAGGCGGCCATGGTGCCCGCTTTCACCAACGTCGAGATCGCTCCCGCCACCCCGCTCTCCAAGAGCGTCATGGAGTGGAACGCGGCCGGCAAGACCTACAGCTGGCAGCAGTACAAGCTGCCCGACGGCTTCGGCATGGGCACCCTGGGCCCGATCTACGAGCTGCTGGCCAACGGCACTCTGGATGAGGCTGGCTTCGAGGCCATGGTGAAGGCTGCTATCGCGGGCATCGCGAAGTAATCTTTCCATCGCTCCCCGCAGCAAGCAAAAACAGGGGCTGCATCGGTCAGACGGTGCAGCCCCTTTTCAAACAAAAACGCAAAGGGGGGATCCCGCGTGAACGAAAGAAGCGGCCTTTCGAGCAAGCAGCGCCGGAAGCTCACGGAATTTCTGTTCCTGGTGCCGACGGTGCTGGCGTTCATCATGGTCATCATCATTCCGTTCATCTACGGTATCTACTACTCGTTTACAGACTGGAACGGCGTTTCCACGAGCGCCAATTTTATCGGCCTTTCCAACTACAAGGAGATCTTCACGAATGACCCGCAGTTCCTCCGTTCCTTCCTGGTGACGACGGAGTTCACGCTCTTCAACGTCATCGCGGTTAACGTGGTCTCCTTCCTGCTCTCCCTGCTGGTCACCAGCCAGGTGAAGGGCAAGAACTTCTACCGTGCGGCCTACTTCGTACCGAACCTGATCGGCGGTATCGTCTTGGGCTCCATCTGGCAGTTCGTGTTTGCCAATATCCTTCCGGGCATCGGCAAGAGCCTGGGCTGGGCGTTCCTCAGCAAGTCGTTCATCACCAACGCCAACACGGTCATCGGCGCGCTGGTCACGGTGAACACCTGGCAGTATGCCGGCTACATCATGATGATCTACGTGGCCTCCATCCAGGGCATCTCGAGGTCTGTCCTGGAGGCGGCTGAGGTGGACGGCGCGACCTATCCCACGGTCGTGCGCCACATCCTAATGCCGCTCATGGCCAACGCGTTCACCATCTCGCTGTTCCTCACGCTCACGAACTCCTTCAAGATGTATGACGTCAACCTCGCCCTCACCAACGGCGGCCCCGCGGGCCTGGTGGGCACGAACATCGTCAACATGTCCGAGTTCCTGGCGCTCAACATCTACAACACCGCCTTCAAGTACTCCAAGATGGCGCAGGGCCAGGCGAAGGCCGTCGTGTTCTTCGTCATCCTGATGGTCGTCTCCCTCATCCAGGTGAGCTATAACAAGAGCAAGGAGGTGGAGATGTAATGCAGACAGATGCGGTCAAGGGCAAAAATGCCATCCATCCGGGGCGGAAAGTCGCGCTGGAGATCATCGGCATCATCGTTTCCATCTTCTTCCTCATGCCGTTCGCCATCGTGGTGCTCAACGCCATGCGCACCAACGCGGAGATCATCAACTCCGCCGTCGGCCTGCCGCAGACGCCGGGCGTGTTCTTCGAGAACGTCGCCGCCGTGTGGAACAACCCCACCTTCAACTTCGTTCAGGCCATCCGTGACAGCGTGATCATCACCGTGCTGTCCCTGGCGATCATCTCCATCTGCTCCGCGATGACGGCGTGGGTGCTGGTGCGCAACAAGACCAAGTGGTCCAACTTCCTCTTCATGATGTTCGTTGCGGCCATGGTCATCCCGTTCCAGGTGGTTATGTTCCCGCTCATTACGTGGTTCCGCGACCTGGGCAACTTCCTGCACATCCCGATGCTCCGCAGCTATCCGGGCATCATCTTCGCGTATCTCGGCTTCGGCGAGTCCATGACCATCTTCATCTTCCACGGCTTCATCAAGAGCGTGCCGCTGGAGCTGGAGGAGGCTGCGGACATCGACGGCTGCACGCGCGCGGGGACGTTCTTCCGCATCGTGCTGCCGCTGCTGCAGCCGGTGTTCGTCACCGTCCTCGTCCTGAACGGCCTGTGGATCTGGAACGACTACCTGCTGCCCCTGCTGCTGCTGGGCTCCAACAGCGAAGTGCGCACCATCCCGCTGGCGGTGCAGGGCTTCATCGGCTCCTTCGTCAAGCAGTGGAACCTCATCATGGTCTCCACGCTGCTGGCGATGCTGCCGGTCATCATCCTTTACCTCTTCGCGCAGAAGTACATCATCCAGGGCATGGTGGACGGCGCGATCAAGTAAGGCGCATTTACAGTTTCATAGAAGATCTCCCTCCGGCTTGCCGGAGGGTGGTCTTTTATGGGGGAAAACGGTGGTTTGGCGGAGCCGTATTCCGGGATTTATCCCCTGCGGAAGGGCTTCGAAGTGAAAGGCCCCGATGCAGGTCAGCAGGTCATCCTCACAAAGAGGGAAGGACGGAGCGGACAGCTCTCATGCAGGGCAAACGGCGAAGGATCGATTTCAGCCGGGCAGAGGATGGGCAGAAAGACAGAGAGCAGAAGGAGCGGCAAGATGCAGGATACCGGTTTCACACGGATGCCTCCTTATCCGTTTCCTTCTCCGGGGCCGGAGAGATCGAGCACTTCGCCTGTATTTGCATCCACAAAGGCTGTGTGATCGGTCGGCAGACCGTCCCGCCAAAGGTTGACAGCCCAATACGTGTGATAGCCGCGGTCGGTCAGTTCCTCTACCAGCGTGTAGCCGGCGGTACAGGCTGAGAAGAAATCGTCTGTCAGTCCATACGCTTCTTGAAGGGCAGCGATGCCGGTGAGAGCCGCATCTTCCGGGGATACCTTTGCCTGGGGCGCATCGGTATAGACAACTTGACCGTCATCCTGCAGCAGCAGGGAGATCGGCTGCGCCGACCCCTGAAGCTTCAGCAGGACAGGCGCTGCGGTTGTATAAGCCGGCGGTTCCTCAAGCGTGAGACAGTAGGCAGCGCCGCCCGCCGGCATTAGGTTTGCATATTTGGCCAGCTGTCCGTCAAAACGCTGGGGATCAAGCGACGCGCTGTTCAGCGGTACGGCAAGCGTTCTGTCATCCTCCGATTCTCCCGGGACCTCATGCAGCCAGTCCGTGCCGAAATAGACGGTGTAGGGTTCATCGGCATCCACAGGCGTAAGGTTCTCAGCCAGCGCCGTATCGATGGCGGCCCACAGGCCTTCCCGGCTGCTGTCTATCGGCATGACGCCTTGAAAGGGTCGCATCGCTACAACGCGCACGGTCAGTTCATCCCCGGGATCGGCGTTCTGCGGTAAGGCTGCAGAGAAGCCTCGGGTGCCGAGGATGGCCGTCTCTTCTTTCAGCGGATTGCCATGCCATTGGTCGGACAGGCTGCTCTCTTCAATCTCCAGCGGCACGCCGCCGAGCCTGGCTTCCGCAAGGATGAGGTATACGGGTTCATTCGACAGCAGCGCTGTTGAAAAGAGGACCTTTCCATCCTGCAGTTCCGCATGCGGTACGCCGAAACGGCATTCGCAAAGGGCCGGGGCTGCGAAAAAGAGGCAAAACAAGGTGATGAGCAGTCTTTTCATATTAACTCCTGTTCTCCTTTACTCCGGAACAGCAGCTGCCGTCAGCCGTTCCCGTCGTCCTGATCCCAGACATCCAGCACCTCTCCGGTCGCGGCATCGATGCGGATGTCCCAGTGCTGATTCTCATCGTGCCACAGGGACATGTTCCAGTAGCGGGAACCGTCGTCATACTCCACGATGCCGTAGTGCAGCTGACATCCGGAGAGCAGTTCATCCGTCACGCCTTTTTGCGCTTTCGCGGCGGCGATGCCCGCGCGCAGCGCGGTTTCGGCCGGGATGTCCGCCTCTGTCGGCCGCCACGGCTGTTCTTCATTGTCATCCAGCGCGACCAGCGCGATCTTGTCGCTTAAAAGCAATGCGAAGGGCGCGGCGGTGGGCGCGGGATTAGGAACGGCGATGGGCAGATCCATTCCGTTCAGGGCGTTCGCCACGAGGGGCTGAAGGCTGCTGCCATCGAGCGCATAGAGGTTGAAAAAGTAGGTAAGCCTTGTATAAGCGCCGCCCAGAGGGGCCTCGAACAGGGCGGTGATGTTGCCGTCCGCATCCAGGCATTGCCCGCCGTAAAAGCGCGTCTCCAGCGTGTACTGGTCTCCGCGGGATTCAATTGAAGCGTGCGGGGCATCCGCCGGCACCTGGCGGAAGAAGAAATCCATCACTTCTGTCATGTGGTCGGTGATGCTCTGCCGGACCTCGAAGGGGTAGTCACGCCTTTCCTGCCCGGGCAGGACGGAATTGAACCCCAGCACGTTGCCGTCATCGGCAAAGCACAGCACCCAGGAGCCGCCGTCAAACCCGTCTCCTGAGCCGGCGGCGATCCATACGCCGTTTTCGTGGCTGACGTGCGGCAGGGAAGAGAGGCCGAGCAAAAGGCCGCCGTCCACCAGGATGTCCCGCGCATAGCCGATGGCATCGCCCTCTGTTGAAATCACGCGTTTTTCTACCGGCGCGGCCCCTGTGTCGGGAAGCCCGGCGCCGTAGGGGTCGTCCATGAGAAAGTTGTACTGCGCTTTATCCAGCGCCATGTCGTAGCTCTCTTCATGGCTTTCGGCGGTGCCGAAGGAGAGGAAGGTGGCCAGCATCGCCAGCAGCAGGAACACCGTGCAGACGCGCCGCTGGATGCGCTCGCTGGCAACGATACTGCGCAGCCGCTGCTTCATCTGCCGCCCGTTCATGCTCATCCCGGATGCGGTGACGGCAAGGCCTGGCGCGCCCCGGCGGGCGACTGACAGTACGAGGGTGCCTGCGTAGCGGAGGCGCTCATCGGGATCCATGCCGCTCGTGACGCGATCGTCGCAGGCCATCTCCGCATCCAGACGGGAGAGCCGGGCAGCGAGCCATACCAGCGGATTGAACCAGTGCGCGGCCAGACACAGGATGCGCAGCAATGCCCAGCGCGTATCGCCGGCGCGAAGATGGCACACCTCATGGGCGAGGACGCTGTCCAGTTCTTCGGGGCGCAGCGTGAGCGGCAGGGCGATCTGCGGGTGCAGCACGCCCCAGACACAGGGGGTGGCCAGCGGGTCCACATAGCTGACGGGAACGGGCTTGACGCCGTATCGGCGGCAGATCGCCTCATACCGCGCCGTCTCCTCCGGGGACAGGGAATCCACCCGGTTTTTGCGCATCTGCCGGCGGAAACGGAGATTCTGCGCGATAAAGACAAGCAGCAGCGCGCCGGAAACGGAGGCATAGGCGATCAGCGCCCATTTGCCCGTCCAGCCGTAGCTCGTATAGCACGAGAGATCGAAGACGATATTCCGGAGGCTGTAGCCGGTATTCTCCGCGGCATCCGCATTCTGCATGGTCAGGGTGCCGTAGTCGAACATCGCATCCCGGACGCGCACGCGGATCTGGTCCGCTACGGGCCGCGCAGCCTCGTCCGTGGAGAGCGTCGGCCGCAGCTCGTTCATCGCACGGTTGGGCAGGGCGACGGGTAAAAGGAGCCTTGCCGCTACCAGCAGCCAGCAGAAGCGGATCATGCGGCTGCCGACCTTGCGCCGCAGGAAGCGCCGGGCCAGCAGGAGGATGAGGATCAGGATGCTGCCCATCAGCGCGGCTTCCAGCAGCCAGTTGAAGACCGCTATGCTGCGGAAGGGAAGCCCCCGGTTGTCGTGGAAAAAGGTGAACAGTTTTTGCTGAAGATCCATCGCAGCGTTCTCTCCTTTTCTCAGTCTGTTAAGGGTCAAGAAGGCGGTTTACGGTTTCGCCCGTTTCAATATGGCGATCATCTCTTCGATCTCTTTGTCCGTGACCTGGCCGCGCTCCACCAGGTGGCTGACCATCAGGCTGGCGCTGCCGCCGTACATCTCGCGCAGCAGGGCGTCCGTCTGCTCTCCGGCGACGGCTTCCTTAGGAACGGCGGGGCTGTACAGCTTGAACTTGCCGCTGTCATCGACCGCGATGCTGCCCTTCTGCTGCATGCGGGTGAGCAGGGTGCAGACCGTCACCTTGCTCCAGCGGGTCTCCGGTTCCAGGGCGGCGTGCAGTTCCGTCATCCGCTGCGGGTGGTGATCCCACAGCAGCTGCATGATTTTCATTTCCGCTTCCGTCAGTTTGATCGGTTTCATTTGGAGGCCTCCGTTTCGATTTCTGCATACATTCTACGTCTGTAGAATACACTTGTCAAGAATTTTTTTACAATTGTAGAATAGCACGCGGATCAAAGAAGGCGGAATCCGCCTGTACGCTACACAAAACGTGTCTGTCAAAAAGGAGCTTTTCATGGTATAATCGCTTCCTGTCATGGGTTTTAAACAAGAATATTGGAGGACGGCCGAATGAAGATCACGAGGACGTGGAACCGGGACAACATCGCGCAGATCGAAACGCTGTTTCACACGGCAAACGGATATCTGGGCGTGCGCAACGCGCCGGAGGAGGGCCATGTGCCGGGCAGCATCCGGGGCGCGTACATCAACGCCTTCCACGAAATCGTCGATATCCATCACGGGGAAAAGCTCTTCGGCTTTCCGGAGACCAAGCAGACGATCGCCAACGTGCCGGACGCCCAGACCATCCGCCTCACACTGAACGGCAAATCTTACGCTATGCTCTCCGATGAGACGGCGGACAGGGAGCAGACGGTGGATACCGAAACGGGGCTTGCCGTGCGCTCCTCCGTCTGGATGCACCCGGACGGCGCGGTGCGCGTCATCTTCACCCGCATGGCGAGCTTCGAGATCCCGAACCTCTTTCTGCTGCGCCTGCGCGTGGAGTCCGTCGATTACGACGGGACGATCGCCATCGAAAGCACGCTGAACGGGGACGTGACCAATTACGCGAACGCCGACGACCCCAGGGTGGCCGCTGAGCCGCTGCGGTGCCTTACGCTCGTCTCCTCTTCGATCGAGGAGGACGAGGCGATGGTCGTCTGCCGCACGCTGCGCTCCGGCCTCACCGTCGCCTGCCGCGCCATGCAGGGATGCAGCCTGCCCGGCGGCTGGGAAGGCGAAGGCGCCCTGTTCGCCGGACACTACGAAGGGCGGCTGCGCCCGGGCGAGTGCGTCAAGCTGAACAAGCTGGTGGTTTACACGGACAGCCTGCGCTGCGGAGACCCTGCGGAGGAAGCGCGCCGCGTGATGCGCGAGGTGCGGACGCTGGGCGGCAACGAGCTGATCCGCAGGCAGAAGAAGTTCCTGGCTGCCTGGCAGGAGCGGGCGATACCGCAGCTTTGCGCGCCGGAACCCCTGCCGCAGGCGCTGACCTACGATCTCTACCAGCTGCTGCAGTCCACGGGCTACGACGGCGTCAGCAGCGTGGCTGCCAAGGGGCTGAGCGGCGAGGGATACGAAGGCCACGTCTTCTGGGACAGCGAGGTTTACGTGTTCCCCTTCTTCCTGTGGACGCAGCCGGAGAAGGCGCGCGGCATGCTGACCTACCGCTGGCGCCTGCTGCCCGCGGCGCGGGAGAACGCGCGCACGCTGGGCATGGCGAAGGGCGCTCTGTTCCCGTGGCGCACCATCAGCGGGGGAGAGTGCTCCGCATTCTTCCCGGCCGGGACGGCGCAGTACCACATCGACGCGGACATCGCGTACGCCTTCCTGCAGTACTGGTATGTGACAGGCGATCTCGCCTTTATGGCGGAGATGGGCGCGGAGGTGCTGGTGGAGACGGCGCGCATGTGGCTGGAACTGGGCCACATGCAGGACGGCGAGTTCCGCATCGACTGCGTGACGGGGCCGGACGAATACACCTGCTGCGTGAACAACAACTTCTACACCAACGCGGCGGCGCAGTACAACCTGCGCGGCGCGGCGGAGGTGCTGCGCACGCTGCGCGAGGCCGGACTGGAACAGACGGTGCTGGGGGCCACCGGCGTGACGGGTGAGGAGGAAGAAGCCTTCCTGACGGCGGCGCAGGCCATGCGCCTGCCGAGGGATGAGCGCCTGGGCATCTCGCCGCAGGACGATTCCTTCCTGCAGAAGAAGCCACTGGACTGGAAAGCCCTGCCCAAGACGGATTTCCCGCTGCTGCTGCACTACCATCCGCTGTTCCTCTACCGGCACCAGATCTGCAAGCAGGCGGATACGGTGCTGGCGCACCTGCTGTTCCCGGATACGGCCGATATCGGGACCCAGAAGAAGAGCTACGATTACTACGACGCCGTGACCACGCACGACTCCTCGCTGTCCGTCTGCGTCTTTGCCACGCAGGCGGCCAGGCTGGGCGACCTCGCGCGGGCGCGCGAGGGCTTTGAGGCGACGGCCACCCTGGACCTGCTGGATTCGCACGGCAACACGAAAGACGGCCTGCACACGGCGAGCCTGGGCGGCGCGTACCTGGCGATGCTGCGCGGCTTTGCGGGCATCCGCGCCGAGGCGGACGGCCTGTCCGTCGACCCCGTCCTGCCGGAGGGCTGGGAGGGCTATTCGCTGCCCTTTGCCTTTAGAGGCCGCAGCCTCCGTCTGACGGTCAGCGCCGGCGAAACGAGGCTGGAGCTGACGGCGGGAGAACCGCTGGAGGTGCGGATGGGACAGAACTCGGTATTGCTGATCAAAGCTGAATAAGGTTCCGGCAGCCTCCGCGTGGAGGCTGCCGGATTTTTCATGATTGCATTCTTACAGGTGGCATGTTAGTATAAATAACAAGAATAAGATAACGGATTCAGGCAAAGGCATGCAGCACAGGGAGCAAAAGGAGAAGCGCACGGGGAGGATGGTTTGCCGTGAAAGAGGTTTTTGACGTCATCATCATCGGCGGCGGCGTGGTCGGCTGCGCCATCGCAAGAGAACTCAGCCGGTACCGGCTGAAGATCGCCCTGCTGGAAAAGAACCTGGACGTGGGGTACGAGACCAGCGGGCGCAATACCGGCGTTTGCCACGGCGGCTTTGCTTACGATGTGGGCAGCTGGAAGGCGAAGCTCTGCCTGGAGGGGAACCGGATCATGGGCGACGTGGCCCAGGAGCTGTCCTTCCCCTTCAAGCGGTGCGGCAAGGTGCTCGTGGGCAATACACAGGAGGATTATGACCGCCTGCTGGAGGTCATCCGGCAGGGTGAGGCCATCGGCGCGAAGGGGCTCACGATGATCGACGGCGAGGAGCTGCACAGGCGCATCCCCGGCGTCATCGGCAACTTCGCGATGCTCTCGGAGAACAGCGGCATTCTGGATCCCTTCCAGATGACGATTGCCCTGGCGGAAAACGCCGCCCGGAACGGGGTGAGCTTCTTCTTCGGGCAGGAGGTCACCGGGATCCGCAGGGAGGAAGACCGCTATGTGATAGAGACCCCGCGGGATACCTTTGCAGCGCGCTGGGTGGTCAACAGCGCCGGCCTCGCGTGCGGAAAGATCTCCGACATGCTGGGCCTGAGGGGCTACCGCGTCATCTACTCCAAGGACGATTACATCCTGCTGGATCAGCGGCTGGGGCGCGAGGTGCCCATGCCGATCTACACGGTGCCGAGCAACACCTACATGGGCATCCACGTGACGGTGACGACGGACGGCAACCTGCTGCTGGGACCGACGGCGGAGGACACGGAGAACAGCGCGTACTACGGCGTGGAGCAGAAGAACCTCGATTTCCTCTATAAAGCGGCGATGGACATCTGGCCGCACTTTACGAAGGGCGACTACATCCGCACCTACTCGGGCATCCTGCCCAAGTGGGCGGATGACGAGGGGCGCATCCAGGATTTCAAGATGGAGATCGTGGACGACGTGGCGCCGCGGGCTGTGAACCTGGTGGGCATCGAGTCCCCGGGCCTCACCGCTTCCGTCGCGATCGCGCGGCACGTCATCGGCATGATGCGGGAGCGCGAAGCCTTCCCGGAAAACGCGGACTTCGACCCCATCCGCAAGGGGACGCGCCGCTTTGCGGAGATGACGGCGGAGGAGCAGGCGCAGGCCATCCGTGAAAACCCGGATTACGGCGAGCTCATCTGCCGCTGCCAGAAGGTGACGCGCGCGGAGATCCTGCAGGCGATCCACAATCCGCTCGGCGTGCACACGGTGACCGGCGTCAAATACAGGACGCGCGCCATGATGGGCCGCTGCCAGGGCGGGTACTGCCAGATGCGCATCACGAGGATGCTGGAGGAGGAATGCGGCCTTGCCCCGCAGGAGATCACCTATGCGCGCGAGGGCTCGCAGATGCTTTACGGACTGGTGAGGGAGGAGGCGTACCATGGAGAAGCTTGACGTCCTGATCGTCGGCGGCGGGCCGGCGGGCCTTGCGGCGGCGGTGCGGCTGTACGAGGCCGGTGTGCATGACATCCTCATCGTGGAACGTGAGAAGACGCTGGGCGGCATCCTGCGCCAGTGCATCCACGACGGCTTCGGCCTCACCCGCTTCGGCGAGAGCCTGAGCGGCCCGGAATACGCTGCCCGCTTTATCTGCAGGGTGAAGGAGCTCGGCATCCCTTATTCTACGGACGCCGCGGTGACGGAGATCACGGAGGACCGGAAGGTGACGGTCGTGACGCGGGAGGGCCTGAAGGTCTATGCGCCGCGCGCGGTCGTGCTGACCATGGGCTGCCGGGAGCGGACGCGCGGCGCGCTGGCCATCCCGGGCGAGCGCCCGGCGGGCGTCTATACGGCGGGCGTGGCGCAGGCGTACATCAACATCTACAACCGGATGCCGGCAAAAAACGTCATCATCCTGGGTTCGGGCGACATCGGCATGATCATGGCCAGGCGGCTGACGCTGGAGGGCGCCAAGGTGCAGGCGGTGTATGAGGTGCTGCCGTACCCGTCCGGTCTGCCGCGCAACGTGCTGCAGTGCCTGGATGATTACGGCATCCCGCTCTACCTGTCGCACACGGTCACCTGCATCCACGGCGACAGGCGGCTGGAGGGCGTCACCATCTCAAAGGTGGATGAGCATCTGCGGCCGATCCCCGGCACGGAGGAGTACCACAGCTGTGACACGCTGATCCTCTCCGTCGGCCTCATCCCGGAAAACGAGCTTTCGCTGAACGCGGGCGTGCAGCTCGACCCGAAGACAAAGGGCGCACTGGTGGACGAGCACTACGAGACCACCGTGCCCGGCGTGTTTGCCGCGGGCAACGTGCTGCATGTGCATGACCTCGTGGACTTCGTCTCGCAGGAGGCGGAGGCGCTGGCAAAGGCGGTCGCCCGCTACCTCTCGGAGGGCTTTGACGGCGGGACGATTGATGTGCGCTGCGGCACAGGCGTGCGCTACACCGTGCCCCAGCGCATCACGGGCGGGGAGGCGTTCACCCTGTCCCTGCGCGTCACCGCACCCATGAAGGACGTGACGGTCGTCGCCTGCCAGGGCGGTGCTGTCATCGGTAAAAAGCGGATGAAGAAGGCGCTCCCCGCGGAGATGATCCGCATGCAGGTCACGCCGCAGCAGGGAGCGGGAGAAGTGGAGGTGCGAGTCGATGCGTAAGACGTTTACCTGCATCGTCTGCCCCAACGGGTGCGAGATCACCGTGGAGCAGGAAGGGGAAGCATACCGCGTTTCGGGAGAGAGCTGCCCGCGCGGCAAAACCTATGTCCTGCAGGAGATGACCGACCCGCAGCGCACCATCGCCACTTCCGTGCGCGTTTTCGGAGGCGAGGCGGATCTGTGCAGCGTGCGCTTGACCCGCCCCATCCCGAAGGTGCGGATCATGGATGCGGTGCGCGAGATCCATGCCCGGGTGCTGAAGGCCCCGGTGCGCGCCGGGGACGTCGTCATCGCGGGCATCCTGGGGACGGACAGCGACGTCATCGCCACGAAGGACGTCGCCGCGGCGGAGGCATACAGCATGGAGGGCACAAGCGCAGGCTTTACCTTTGAAAACATCCTGCCGTTTATCCTCGCCATCCTGCTCATCTTCCTCATCCCCATGCTGATGCGACGCTACGGGCTGGAGTGGAGCGACGTCACACGGATGCTTTTTGGGCGGCTGGGTAAGCGCGACTATGCCGAGGCTGCCAGGCAGAAAAAGCGAGAGCCCTGGCAGAGAAACGGCAGGAGCCAGGATCTGTCAAGCCTGGTATCGACCCTGATGATCTTTGCCCGGCGGACAAAGGCCGGACTGGTTTATCCGGGCACGGTGCAGCACGGCGGCAGGACGGCGAATCTCGTCGCCTTCGTGGTAACGAAAAGCGAGGTCATCGGCATCAACTGCTTCGGCTTCGGCGGGACGATCACGGAGCAGCAGGGCAAGTGGAATCAGCACATGAACGGTTCGGACAGGGAAATCCCCGATCCCGTTGCGGGCAACGCAGCCCAGCACGCGATCGCACGCGCCGTGATGGATGAAAACGGCATGAAGGATGTGCCGCTGCGCGTCGTCGCTGTCTTTACCAGCCAAACGGTCAGCGTAAAGACGGAGCATGAGGCGGAGGTCTTCGATACCAAAGGGCTGCTGGCGCATCTACAGCACTGCATGGCAGAGCCGGAGGGAAGCCTTGATCCTGCGGCGGTTTCACGGCAGCTGAACGGGTGCGTCGTGCGGATCCGGCCGAAGAGCGGAAGCTGAAACAGGCGCACAGATGTCTACAAAACACAAAGAATGCCGCCGCGCAGACAGCGCGGCGGCATTCCTTAATAAAATGGGAGGAATTTAGGAATTTTATATATATTTCGGCGCCTTCTTTCGAATGAAAGAGGCTGGACAGATAGTTACATATATAGTATTATATAAATAGCCTAATATAAATTTAGAAGGAGGTATTTCTACATGAAGAAACTGCTGACCCTGGTCCTGACACTCGCGTTGCTCGCGATGGCCTGCACGGCTTTTGCGGCTGAGTACAACCTCGCCCTCGGCCACATCCAGGCGGAGAGCGACTCCTGGCACCAGGCGGCGCTTGCTTTCAAAGAGTACGTCGAAGAGCACTCCGAGGGCAGGATCGCCGTCGAGGTCTATCCGAACTCCCAGCTCGGCACGGAAATCGACCAGATCACCTCTATCCTCATGCAGTCCGGCTGCGACATCACCTACACCGGTGAGTCCATGCAGACCTATGAGCCTGATCTGGGCATGATCGGCATGCCGTACCTCATCCAGTCCGATGAGCATATGGAGAAGGTCCTGACCGGCGAGCCCGGCAGGAAGTTTGAAGAGCTGATGGAAAAGGCCGGCCTCAAGGTCATCGGCTATTTCACCCGCGGCCCGCGCTACATCACCTCCAACCGCAAGATCGAGAAGGTCGCCGACTGCCAGAACCTCCTCATCCGTACCCCGCAGTCCCCGATGACCGTCGCGGCTTTCGAGGCGCTCGGTGCCAAGCCCACCCCGATGGCCCTCGCCGAGGTCTTCACCTCCCTGCAGCAGGGCACGATCGAGGCGCAGGAGAATCCGTACGCCTTCATCCAGAACCAGAGCTTCTATGAGGTGCAGAAGTACCTGATCAAGACGGCTCACCTGCGCGCATGGGTGTACATCGCGATGGGCAAGGCGCAGTTCGATGCGCTGCCCGAGGATCTGCAGCAGGTCGTCCTTGAGGGCGGCAAGTATGCGCAGGAAGAGGAGCACAAGCTCTTCCTCGAGAACGAGGTCGCCTTTGAGAAGCTGCTCCAGGAAGAGGGCATGGAGTTTGTTGACGTGGATCAGAAGGAATTCGCCGATGCCATGATCGCCGGCGTTCTGCCCACCCTGACCGACAGCCAGAAGGCACTCTACGACGAGATTGCCGCGCTGGCCGAGTAAGACTCCCCCGCAAAAAACGCATCGGAGCCGGCGCTTTCCGCCGGCTCTTTCCGTAAGAGGGAAAGCATATGAAAAAAAGCTTTGATAAGTTCGTCAAAATCTACACCGAGGTGCTCTGCGCATTCGGATGCGTCTTCTATCTGTCTTTCTGCGTCTGCGTCCTCATCCAGATCATCAGCCGCAATCTGCTGCCCTCCGCGCCGTCCTGGACGGAGGAAGCCGCCCGGTATACCTTCATCTACATGGTTGCCTTCGGCTGCGGCGTGGCCGTGCTGAAGGATGAGTTCGTCTTCGTGGAATTCCTGAAGGATACGCTGGAAGCCAGAGGATTGCATAAGCTGAACAAGGTCATCCGTCTGCTGGTGACACTGGCCATGCTGGTGCTCAGCGCGTTCATCCTGTTCCGCTCCGTGCCCGGCATCGCTTTCCTCAAGTTCCGCATGGTATCCACAGCGATGCAGATCCCCATGCAGTACATTTACTTCTCGCAGATCCTCCTGTTCGGCTTCCTGTGCATCAGCCTGATCATGCGGATCATCCAGATGCTCTGCAGCTTCAATGACACTGCACCCGAGAAAGCGGAGTGGGAGTTGGAGATGGAAGAAGTTAAGAGGGAGGTCGGCTGATATGGTATCGACGCTGTTTATCACATTCCTCATCTGCCTGGCCGTCGGTGTCCCCGTGGCATTCAGCCTGGGCATCGCCTCCTGTGTGTACTTTCTCGGCGCGCATATGCCGATCGTGCAGTTTGCCCAGCGCTTCTTTGCGGGCATGGACAGCTTCACGCTGCTGTGCATCCCGGGCTTCACGCTGGCCGGCAACCTCATGAACCAGGGCGGCATCTCAGATAAGCTTCTGGGATTCGCGGATGCGCTGGTCGGCCATCTGCGCGGCGGCCTGGCCTATGCCAACATCCTGGCCTCCATGGTCTTCGCCGGCATTTCCGGCACGGCGCTTGCCGATACGGTCGCTTTGGGCGGCATCGAGATCCCCATGATGGTCAACCAGGGGTACGATGTGCCCTTCTCCGTCGCCGTTACGGCGGCCAGCTCCTGCATGGGCCCCATCATCCCGCCTTCCGTCCCCATGATCATCGCCGCGACGATGACGGGCCTGTCGGTCTCCAAGATGTTCATGGCCGGCATCGTGCCGGGCATCCTCATGGGCGGCGCGATGTGCCTCGTCTGCTATCTGGAAGCCAAGAAGAAGAATTATCCCAAGCGGGACAAGATGCTCTCCTTCAAGGAGATCGTGCATGAGGGCAAAGAGGCGATCTGGGCCATCATCATGACGGCCATCATCCTCTTCGGCATCATGGGCGGCGTCATGACGCCGACCGAAGCCTCCATCGTCTGTGTGGCTTACGGCGCCTTCGTCAGCTTCGTCATCTACAGGAAGATGACGTTCAAGTCCTTCTATGCCTGCCTGAAGCAGACGCTCTCCAGCGCCGCGGCCATCATGGCGCTGGTGGCCTTCGCCAACGTGTTCGCTTATATCATGACCAAGGAACGCATCCCGAACATGATCGCGGACGCGATGCTGGGCCTTACGACCAACAAGTTCCTGATCCTGCTGCTGATCAACCTGTTCCTCGTCTTCGTGGGCATGTTCATGGAGACCATCGCGGCCATCCTGATCCTGTTCCCGGTGCTGCTGCAGGTTGCCACGCAGGTGGGCGTCGATCCCATTCAGTTTGGCCTGGTGTGCGTCATGAACCTGGTCATCGGCCTGACCACGCCGCCTGTCGGCGTCTGTCTGTTTGCCGCGACGGCAATCGGCGGGAACAAGCTTTCGGAGAACGTCAAAGCGCTGGTGCCCTTCATGATCGCGCTCTTCAGCGTCTTGTTCCTCGTCACCTACGTTCCTGCCGTTTCCGTCGGCGTCATGCGGCTGATTACAGGCGGCTGATTGAACGAATGCAGACTTGTAAAAGGCGGATGCATGCATCTGCCTTTTTAAGCGGAAAGGATAACAGACATGGAAACCATCAAAGCGGTACAGATCGTAAAACCGGAAGAGCTGCGGATCATCGACATGCCGATGCCGCACATCGACGAAAAGAACAACGTGCTCATAAAGATCCGCGCGGCGGGCATCTGCGGCTCTGACGTGGGCATCTACCACGGGACGAACGCGGCGGCGACCTATCCGCGCGTCATCGGCCACGAGATGGTGGGCGAGGTCGTGGAGACCGGGCCTTCCGCGAAGAAGGTGAAGGTAGGCGACCGGGTCATCATCGACCAGGTGACCAGCTGCGGGCACTGCTACGCGTGCCGGCACGGCAGGCCGAATGTGTGCCAGCACCTGGCGGTGCGCGGCGTGCACATCGACGGCGGCTACCGGGAGTACATGGCGGTGCCGGATACGGACTGCTATCTGCTACCGGACGGCCTCCGGTATGAGGACGCGGTGCTGATCGAGCCGACGACGATCGCGATCCAGGCATGCTCCCGGGCGCAGATCCAGCCGGACGACGAAGTGCTGATCATGGGCGTGGGCGCGCTGGGCACCAGGATGCTGAGCATCGCGAAGCTGAGCGGGGCGAAGATCATCGTGGCGGACGTGGTGGACGCGAAGCTTCAGGAAGCGCTGGACGCGGGCGCGCATTACGCGATCAACCTGGCCAAGGAGAACATCGACGAGAAGATCCGTGAATACACCACGGACGCCTACGGGCCGACGCTGTCGATCGACTGCGCGTGCACGAAGGATTCGCTGGGGACGCTGATCAGGATCGCGGGGAACGCAAGCCGCGTGATCACGACGGGCTTCTCGGTGACGCCGACGGAGGTGACGAACTTCGGGATCACGTCGAAGGAGCTGGACATCCGCGGGAGCCGCTTGCAGAACCGGAAGTTCCAGCAGGCGATAGATCTGATCAACGATGGGAAGATCGACCTGGACCACAAGATCTCGCACACCTTCCCGCTGCTGGAGGCGCAGAAGGCGTTCGACTTCAACGACAGCCGCGATCCTTCCATCCGCAAGATCGTGCTGACGCTGGGGTAAAAAGGATAAAAGGGCCGGTGAGCGCCGGCTCTTTTTTCGGAAAAAACAGGCAAGTCAGGCTGTAAAGGGATTGTCAAACAGAGCGACAAACGATATGATACTTTTGTGGGAGTATCAATCAAAACAGCCAAAAAAGAAAGAGGTGCAACCGATCATGAAAATGACCTTCCGCTGGTACGGCAGCAATTCGGACAGCGTATCGCTGAAGCAGATCAAGCAGATCCCCGGCATGTCGGGCCTCATGGGCTTTCTGGACTACAAGGCTGCGGGTGAGGTCTGGACGGAGGAAGAAATCAAGGCTTATATCGATGAGGTGCACGCGGCGGGGCTGGAGTGCGAGGTCATCGAGAGCGTGAACGTCCACGAGGACATCAAGCTCGGCCTGCCCACGCGCGACCAGTACATCGAGAATTACCGCATCACCATCCGCAACCTGGCCAAGTACGGCGTGAAGGTGATTGTTTACAACTTCATGCCGGTGCTGGACTGGCTGCGCACCGATCTGGCGCGCGTCATCCCGGAGGACGGCTCCAACAGCCTGTATTACGACGAGGCGGAGCTGGGCCAGATGACCCCGATGGACATCGTGCGCCGTACGGCGGAAAGCTCCAACGGCTTCTCCCTGCCGGACTGGGAGCCGGAGCGCCTGGCTGATCTGGAGCGCGTGATGAAGCTGTACAAGGACATCGACGAAGAGAAGCTGCTGGAGAACTACAAGTACTTCCTTGAGGGGATCATCCCGACCTGTGAAGAGGTGGGCATCAAGATGGCCTGCCATCCGGACGATCCGGGCTGGCCGATCTTCGGGCTCCCGCGTCTGGCGCACGACCAGGCGGGCTTTGACAAGATCGTGGAGCTGGTGGACAGCCCGGCCAACGGCCTGTGCCTGTGCACCGGCAGCCTGGGCAGCAACGTCGCCAACGACCTGCCGGCCATCATCCGCCACTTCGGCGAGATGGGGCGCGTGCCCTGCCTGCATGTGCGCAACATCAAGCATCTGGGCAGCGACCGCCGCTTCCGCGAGAGCAGCCACCTGTCCAGCGACGGCGATCTCGACCTCTATGAGATCATGAAAGCCTGCTATGAGACCTGTCCCGACGCCTATATCCGCCCAGACCACGGGCGCATGATCTGGGATGAGGTGGGCCGCCCCGGTTACGGCCTCTACGACCGCGCGCTGGGCGCCACGTACCTGAACGGCCTGTGGGAAGCCATCGACAAGAACGCAAAGAGAGGATAAGACGATGAAGGTCAATCTCGCTTCTTTGAAGGACCGGGCCGGCTGGGCGGCGGCCGGCGTAAAGCTCCCGTCGTATGACGTGGAAGCCATGCGCAGGGCGACGAAGGATGCGCCGATCTGGGTGCATTTCGGCGCGGGCAACATCTTCCGCGCTTTCGTCGCGGCGCTGCAGCAGCGGCTGCTGGACGAAGGGCTGGCGGACCGAGGCATCGTGGCGGCGGACACCTTCGACGTGGACAACATCCGCATGATCTACGGCGGATACGACAACCTGACCATGAGCGTGACGCTGAACGCGGATGCGACGATCGACAAGGAGATCATAGCCTCCGTGTCCGAGGCGCTGGTCGCCCAGCCGGCGGAAGCGGCAGACTTCGAGCGGCTGAAGGAGATCTTCGCTGCGCCCTCGCTGCAGATGGTGAGCTTCACCATCACGGAGAAGGGGTACGCGCTGCGCGGCCTGGACGGCGAGTATCAGAGCGTCGTCGCTGCGGACCTTGCAAACGGCCCGGCGTCTGCGCGCCATGCGATGAGCATCGTCGCCGCGCTGCTGCTGCACCGCTATGAAAACGGGGCGGCGCCGCTGGCCGTGGTCAGCATGGACAACTGCAGCCACAACGGCGAGAAGCTGCGCGGCTCAGTCCTGGAGATCGCGGCTGGCTGGCAGAAGGCCGGCTTTGTCCCCGCGGCGTTTGTGGCCTGGGTCTCGGATGAGATGAAGGTCTCCTTCCCCTGGAGCATGATCGACAAGATCACGCCGCGCCCAGCACCCGCGGTTGAGCAGATGCTGAAGGATGCAGACATCGAGGAGATGGCGCCCATCAAGACGCCGCGCGGCACCTTTGTCGCCCCCTTCGTCAATGCGGAGCGGCCGCAGTACCTGGTGGTGGAGGACCGCTTCCCGAACGGGCGGCCGCCGCTGGAGAAGGCCGGTGTCTACTTTACGGACAGGGATACCGTCAACAAGACGGAGCGCATGAAGGTCACGACCTGCCTGAACCCGCTGCACACCGCGCTGGCCGTATACGGCTGCCTGCTGGGCTATACGCTGATCTGCGATGAGATGAAGGACGCGGATCTCGTGCGCCTGGTGCGGCGGCTGGGCTACGTTGAAGGCCTGCCGGTCGTCACCGACCCGGGCATCCTCAGCCCGCGCGCCTTCATCGACGAGGTGGTGGAGCAGCGCCTGCCCAACCCGTTTATGCCGGACGCGCCGCAGCGCATCGCGACGGACACCTCGCAGAAGGTCGGCATCCGCTTCGGTGAAACCATCAAGAGCTACACGGCCGAGGGACGCAGCTTTGACGACCTCGTCGCGCTGCCGCTGGCGATCGCCGGCTGGCTGCGCTACCTGCTTGGCGTGGACGATGAAGGCAAGCCCATGGAGCTTTCCAGCGACCCGATGCTCTCCGAACTGCGCGCACAGCTTTCCGGTGTGACGCTCGGAAGCCCGGAGAGCTGCGAGGGCAAGCTTGCGCCCATCCTCGCAAACCCGGTGATCTTCGGCAGCGACCTGACGGCGACGCCGCTGGCCGCGCGCATCGAAGGCTACTTCCGCGAGGAGCTGGAGGGCCCCGGCGCCGTGCGCCGCACCCTGCAGAGGCACATCAAAGCCTGAGGCTTCCTGCTGCCGGAAGACAATCAAATGACAACAGCGCCGCGGATCCCGCGGCGCTTTGCCATTCCTGCAGCGATACGGCCGGCTTGTCTTTGGAAGGGAAAATCACTATAATGGTTGCATTGTCCGGAAAGAGGGGGAGAAATATGGGGGATCTGGTGCGCAGTTTCGGCGCTTATACGGAAAAGCAGATGACGCCGCATCCGGTTTATGCCAGACGGCTGCTGCTGGCGGCCTACCGGGCCTACGGGCTGAAGCTGCAGCTTTTGCCTTCCCGGGCGCTGCCGCCCTCTAAGCGGTATCTGGCGAGGGTTTCGATGGAGTGCATGGTACGCCCGCTCTCGCATCCCTCCAGGCAGATCCTGACCAGCGTCTTCACCCCCTGCGAGATCTTTCACGCGATGGATCTCTATCCCATGTGCGCCGAGCAGTTTGCCACCTACACCAACGGCGCGGGCGCGGAGCACGGGCTCATTGAGGCGGCAGAGCGTGCGGGCATTTCGGAGACCTTCTGTTCCTATCATAAGGCCGTCACGGGCGCGGCGGTGTCCGGTGTGCTGCCGAAGCCGCTGGCCATCGTGAACACTTCTCTGGCGTGCGACGCCAATAACCTGACCTTCCGCAAGGCGGCGGAGCTGCTGGGCGCGCCCCAGTATTACATCGACGTGCCCTGGCAGACGGACGCGGCAGCGGTGGAGTACGTGGCGGAGCAGCTGCGCGAGATGGCCGCCTGGCTGTGCGACGTCGCCGGACAAAAGCTTTCACAGGAGCGGCTTCGGGAGAGCGTGGAACGGTCCCGCCGGACGATCCGCACGCTGTGGAAGGTGCTGCCGCTGCGGCGGGAGCGGTATGTGCCGACGGACCTGACGAGCGAAATGTATGAAGTGCTGATGGTGCACAACGCGCTGGGGATGCCCGAGACGCTGCGCTATGCAGAGATGCTGCTGCAGGATTATGAGCGCGCACAGGAGAAGCCGGGGAAAAAGATCCTGTGGCTGCACTCCAATCCCTTCTATCAGAAAGCGGTGCAGTCCTTCTTCAATTACAGCCGGGATCCGTTCCTTGCGCTCACGGAGATGTGCTATGACCCGCTCCTGCTGTCCGAGGAGACCGATCCTTGGCGGGCGATGGCTGAGCGGCTGGTGATGAATTCCTTCAACGGGCCGGTGGAGCGGCGGATCGGGCGGGCCGTGCAGATGGCCGGGCTGACCGGCGCGGACGGCGCGGTGCTGTTCTGCCACTGGGGATGCAAGCAGACCTGCGGCGCGGCAGCGACGATCCGCGCTGCGCTGGAGGAGAAGGGAATACCGACCCTGATCCTGAACGGTGACGGCGTGGACCGGCGCAACGCGCCGGACGGCCAGACGTCGACCCGGATCGGAGCTTTTCTGGAGATGCTGGAGGGTATGCCGTGATCTGTTTAAGCTGTAAATATGCGCCGGTGGAGCTTTTTGTGGGCTTCGGGGAGGAATGCCGCCGGCTGGATCCCAATCCGGCCTCCTTCTCCTGCGCGGACAGCTGCGCACATCCGAACCTGTGCGGCTTCGCCAAGGCGGTGATCGAGACGGCGGCGGAGGAAGGCATACGGGAGATCCTCTTTACCGACTGCTGTGACGCGATGCGAAGATCGTTTGACGTCCTGCGCCAGCAGAACCTCCGCTTTATCCGCCTGCTTCCGCTGCCGCATAAAAAAGGGGCGGCGGAGATCCGGCGCTTCGCTGAGGAACTGGAGCAGCTGGCCGCGGATTACGCGGCGTATTCCGGCAAGCCTTTTTCGCGCGGTCTCGCCCTTGCGGCCTGCCGCAAAGCTTCGGCGGAGACGGAAAGGGCAAAGGGACCTGTGGTGACGCTGGCGGGCGCGCACGGCGGGAGCCTGCTGCTCGGGCAGGCGCAAAGAGCGCTGCCGGGCTTTACGGTGGTGGACGATACCTGCTCCGGCAACCGCCATCTGGCTGCAGAAAGCATCCCAAAGGGCTTTGAATCAGACAGAGCGTTTTTTGAGTGGTATGCGCGCGCACTCCTTCAGATGAAGCCCTGTCTCAGGATGGCCGATACGGCGGGACGGACGCAGGCGACGCGCGGGGAGGCCGGCGCCGGGATGATCTACCACACGGTGAAATTCTGCGATTATTACAGCTTTGAGTACGCGGCGTTGAAGGACTCGGCAGGGATCCCGCTGCTCAAGATCGAGACGGATACGACGCCGCAGTCCTCCGGACAGCTGAAGACACGGCTGGAGGCGTTTGCGGAAACGCTGGGCGTACAGAAAGAAGAAAGCCAGAAGATGGAGAAGAAGGAAAACAGGACAGTCCGCTATGCGGCGGGCATCGACTCCGGCAGCACCAGTACGGACGCGGTCGTGCTGGATGCGGAAGGCATACTGCTGGGCAAAGCGATCCTGCAAACGGGTATGTCGGCTTCCGGCAGCGCGAAAGAGGCGCTGGCCCAGGCTCTCCGCGAAGCCGGCCTTGACCAAAGCGCACTGGATGCGGTGGTTGCGACGGGTTATGGCCGGGATGTGCTGGGGATGGGCAGCCGCACGGTGACGGAGATCACCTGCCATGCCAAAGGGGCGCACGCCCTCTTTCCGGAGGCGCGCACCATCATCGACATCGGCGGGCAGGACTCCAAGGTCATCCGCATCGACGAAAATGGAGCTGTCCTGAACTTCATCATGAACGACAAATGCGCGGCGGGCACCGGGCGCTTCCTGGAGATGCAGGCGCGGGCGCTGGGCCTCACGATGGAAGAGATGAGCCGGATGGGCCTCACCTGGAAGAGCGAGGTGGAGATCTCCAACATGTGCACGGTGTTTGCGGAGTCGGAGGTCGTAAGCCTGGTGGCGAAGGATACGCCGCTGCCCGACATCATCCACGGGCTGAACCGCTCGGTGGCGGCCAAGACGGCAAGCCTTGTCCGCCGCGGGAAGGGCGGCCTGGGCTATGCCATGACGGGCGGCGTCTCCCGCAATGCCGGCGTGGTGACCTGCCTTTCGGAAGCGCTGGGCGCGCCGATCCAGGTCTCGGAGCTTTCACAGCTGTGCGGCGCCATCGGCGCGGCGCTGATCGGGCTCGGCAAGTAAAGACAAACTGTCATCATATGATGAAACGATCAGGAAGGGAAGAACTATGATCTACACCCTGACCCTCAATCCGTCTCTCGACTACACCGTGCGGCTGGACACTCTGCGCCCGGGGGAGCTGAACCGGGTGTCGGCGGAGGACCTTCACGCCGGAGGCAAGGGGATCAACGTCTCCCGGATGCTTTCCCATCTGGGATACAGGAGCCGCGCGCTGGGCTTTGCCGCTGGGTTTACCGGGGAGGAGATCGTAAGGCAGCTGACGATTTGGGGCATTGAGACGGACTTCATCCGGACAGCGGGCGTCTCCCGCATCAACGTCAAGGTCAATGCGGACGAGGAGACGGAGATCAACGGATCGGGACCGCTGATTACGAATGATGACGAAGATAAACTGCTGAAAAAGCTGGACGGGCTTGAGCGCGGAGACTGGCTGGTCCTTTCCGGCAGCATGGCCCGCGGCCTGCCCGGCGATTGGTACGGAAGGGTACTGAAGCGGCTTTCGGGCCGCGGGATCCGCTTCGTGGTGGATGCGGAGGGCAGGGCGCTTCGCGAGGCGCTAACCGGCCGGCCGTTCCTCATCAAGCCCAACGGCAGCGAGCTGTCCGCGCTGCTGGGAAAGGCTGTGCAAACAAGAGAGCAGGCAGCGGAAGGCGCCAGGAGCCTGCAGGCGCTCGGCGCGGTGAACGTGCTGGTTTCCCTGGGCCGGGACGGCGCGGTGCTGGCCGCAGAGGACGGCAGCGTGTACGCGTGTGCCGCCCCAAAGGGGCAGGCCGTCGATACGGTCGGCTCCGGGGATTCCATGGTAGCGGGCTATCTGGCAGGCTGGCTGGAGAGCGGCGGGGACTGCTGCGCAGCGCTGCGTCTGGCTGTCGCGGCGGGGAGCGCCAGCGCGTTTTCGCCGGGACTGGCCAAAATGGATGAAGTGGAGCGCGTGCTTGGGCAGACAGAGATGCCCGGAAAGGCGGAAGGCAGATGAGCGGAGAACTGCAGCCGGAAGGCATCCGGACGGCGTGGAATACGCACAGGCGGATCCCCGCAAAGGAGGCACAGCGTTTTTCTCCGGAACGGGCACGGGCTGCTCTGGCGTTTCACAGGACGCTGCCGGGATACGCGCCGACGCGGATGGTACAGCTTTCCGCTCTGGCAGATGCACTCGGGCTGGGCGCGGTGTACGTCAAGGACGAAAGCGCCCGGTTCGGCCTGAACGCCTTTAAAGGTCTGGGCGGCAGTTATGCCATCGGCAGGATCCTGTCGGGGCGGCTGGGGCAGAAGGACGCTTGTCTGTCTTACCCGCAGCTGAAGGCGGCTTTGGACGGCGGCGGCCAGCGCCTGACTTTTGTGACGGCGACAGACGGCAACCACGGGCGCGGGATGGCTTGGGCAGCCCGGCAGTTCGGGCAGGAAGCGGTCGTCTATCTGCCTCACGGCAGCACTGCCGAGCGCGTTGAAAACATCAGGAAGCTCGGAGCCCGGGCGCTGGTAACGGACATGGGGTATGACGATACGGTCCGCTTTGCCCGGCGTCAGGCGGAGGAAAACGGCTGGATCCTCGTGCAGGACACGGCCTTTGCGGGCTATGAAGAAGTCCCCCTCTGGATCATGGAAGGGTATACGACGCTTGCACTGGAGGCCTTAGAGCAGCTGGGAAAGCCGCCGACCCACCTGATCCTGCAGGCAGGTGTCGGATCCATGGCCGGCGCTGTCGCTGGCTTCTTTGCTGCGGCCTGCGGCGAAGCATGCCCCCGCATCATCGTGGTGGAGCCGAACGGCGCGGACTGCTTCTACCGCACTGCGGCTGCGGACGACGGGAAGCTGCATGCCGCAAAGGAACCCCTTCAGTCCATCATGGCGGGGCTGTGCTGCGGAGAGGTGTGCCCGCCGGCCTGGGCGGTCCTTTCCGAGACGGCGGAAGCGTTTTTTGCCGTGCCGGATTTCGTGGCGGCGCAGGGGATGCGCGTCCTTGCGGCGCCGCTGCCCGGCGATCCGCCGGTCATCTCCGGGGAGAGCGGCGCGGTCGGCCTGGGGCTTGTCACGGAGATGATGAGAAGAGAAGATCTGCGGGAGCTGCGCGTGCGGCTCGGCCTGGACGGCAGTGCACGGGTCCTGTGCATCTCCACCGAAGGCGCAACGGACGGGGAAAACTACCGGCGCATCGTGTGGGACGGGGCGTACGGCAGGGAACAGGCGGCGGACGGTTGAAATTCCCATTGCAATATGATAAGATACGCGCGTATTTGAATCAGAAAGACGGGCCTTGACGGCTCAAAGGACCGAAATAATGATACGGAAAACGGCAATCGCCGCGCTTCTGGCGCTTTTTATGCTGACTGGCGCTGCGATGGCGGAAATCAAAGCGGGTGACATCATCACCTTCGGCAGCTACGAACAGGACAACGACCAGACGAACGGCAAGGAGCCGATCGAGTGGGTCGTGATGGAAGTCGAAGGCGGGGATGCGATGTTGCTCTCCCGGTATGTGCTCGATATCCTGGCCTACAACGACGGAAACATGAAGACCTCCTGGAAGAAAAGCTCTCTGCGCAGCTGGCTGAACAGCACGTTCTACGATGAGGCTTTCACAGGCGAAGAAAAGGCGCAGCTCCTCATCAAGGAGCTGGAGACCAAGTACGACGAGGGGACGACCGCCGATCCGGTGACGCTGATGACCTGCCCGGATGCGCTGCGCATCTTCGAGAACCACCAGGCCAGGCAGTGCGTCGGCACAGAATACGCCAAGGCGAAGGGACTCTACCAGAGCAAGAAGTACAAGGGCTTCACCCACTGGTGGACGCGGAACCCCAGCTGGGAATCCTATAACAAGGCCAGCTACGTGGCGGCCAGCGGCGGCACGATGAAGTGCGGCGCGCCCCTCACCAACAGGAATTTCGGCGTTCGCCCCCTGATTTACCTGAAGGCGGCGGATTTCAGCCCGGCACAGTAAAGCGCATACTAAAAGAGCTGCTGCGGCAGCTCTTTTTAGTATGGTGTTTTTCAATCGATCGTCTGCGGTCCGTCGGGGCCTTCTGCCGGCTGCAGCAGGATGTCCCGGTTTTCCGGATTGTGCTCGGCAGGCCAGCACAGACAGAGGGCGTCATCCTCATCGGCGGTCAGATACAGGCTGCCCGAAAGGCCGGACTCATCCGGATTCTCCGGGGCTGTCCCGTCGCCGCCTGCGGGCAGGTTGAAGAGCGCTCCGTCCCTGTAGACGAAGGCATCCACATCGCAGTCGTAATGGAGCGTCGCCCTGAACACGTAGGCGCCGTGCGTCAGCGGGGAGGCGATCTGTGCGTCCCATCCGCTCCCGCTGCTGCGCGCAAGCGTCATCTCCGTGAACTGCGTTTCCTTCTCCAGCCATTTGCCGGAAAGGTAGGGATCCAGATCCTCGTCGGAGGGGGACTCGGTGTAGGATCCGCCCGTCACCTCCTGAACGCTGCCGCCGGATACGAGCAGGTCAAAGCCGTGCACCGCATCGCAGGCGTAGCCGTTGTAGTGGCGGAGGTTAACAGTGACGGTGCCGTCCTGCACAGGCTCGTAACGCACGGTGAGGACACCGTCTTCGATCCCGGCTGAAGCCAGGCGGACGACAGGCTCACCGGCAAACTCCGATTCCGGAACCCATTCGCCGCTGTCGTCTGCCGCCATCGGGACGTGAAAGACGTAACTGCCGTCCGAGATCTCTCCCCAGATGGCATCCGGCGCGGCTTCCTCCGCGAGGGCGGAACCGGCCAGCACTGCCGCCAGGAACAGAACCGGCAGGATCATCAGCTTTTTCATATACAGCAACTCCTTTGCCATTGACATTTTCGCACCGGCCTTTGCCGCTTGCAAAAGAAGCATATCCCGGGCGGCGTCACAGGAGCGTCACACGGGTAAAGACGGTGCAGGCATTAAATCAATTATACCCGAAACCGGAGCGGAATACAATGCAAGACGGACAGGGATGCGCTCTGCCCGCTTAAACTCATTGCCAGTAAAAACGGCAGATGATATAATATTTACGACTAACCGAGAAGAGGGGATTCTATGCTGTCCAGCATCATGAGCATGGGGCTTGCGGGTATCCAGGGGTATCCCGTGACGGTGGAGGCCTACAACGCGGACGGGATGCCGATGTTTGAGATCGTCGGCCTGCCGGACGCCGCCGTGAAGGAGAGCCGTGAGCGGGTCCGCGCGGCGATGGCCGCGTGCGGGCTCAGCTTTCCCGTGGCGCGGCTGACGCTGAACCTCGCGCCGGCGGACGTCCGGAAGGAAGGCCCGTCCTACGACCTTCCCATCGCGCTGGCCATCCTCGCCTCCATGGGCGTGCTGGACCGGCGGATGCTGAAGGGGCTGGCCGCCGTCGGCGAGCTGTCCCTTTCCGGCCGCGTGCTGCCGGTACGCGGCGCGCTTTCGATGGCGATGGCCGCGAAGGCTGCGGGCATGCAGACGATGATGCTGCCGGCGGAAAACGCGGAGGAGGCTGCCTGCGTGGAAGGCCTGAACGTGCTGCCGGTTTCGGGACTGACGGATGCGATCGAACATCTGCGCGCGATCCGGGAGATCGAGCCGGTGAAGAGCCGGCCTTATTCGGAACTGCTGAAGGACAGGAAACCGGCTGTCGATTTTTCGGATGTCCGCGGCCAGCGCAGCGCCAAACGCGCGCTGGAGATCGCGGCGGCCGGCGGACACAACGTGCTGATGATCGGCCCGCCGGGCAGCGGCAAGACGATGATGGCGCGCTGCCTGCCGGGCATCCTGCCGGATATGACGCTGGAGGAAAGCCTGGAGGTGACGCGCATCCACAGCGCGGCGGGGACACTGAAAAGCCCCGGCCTCATGACGGAGCGGCCCTTCCGCTCCCCGCACCATACGGTGAGCGCGGTAGCGCTGGTGGGCGGCGGCACGAAGGCGAGGCCGGGCGAGATCAGCCTGGCGCACGACGGCGTGCTGTTTCTGGATGAGCTGCCCGAATACAACCGCGACGCGCTGGAGGCGCTGCGCCAGCCGCTGGAAGACGGCTTTGTCAGCGTGGTGCGCATCAGCGCACAGGCCAAGTACCCGGCGCGCGCGATGCTCGTAGCGGCCATGAACCCGTGCCCTTGCGGCAATTACGGCAACCCGCTGGTGCCCTGCCGCTGCAGCCCGAAGGAGATCGCGAGGTACCTTTCCCGCATTTCCGGTCCGCTGCTGGACAGGATCGACATCCAGCTGGAGGTCACGGCGCTCGCCGTCAAGGAGATCACCGAAACACCGAGAGAGGAGAGCTCGGAGGCGATCCGGGAGCGCGTTCAGGCAGCCAGGCGCCGCCAGCAGGAGCGCTTTGCGGGAGAGGGCATCTCCTGCAATGCGGAGCTGACGGCACGCCAGGTGGAGGAAGCGTGCCGGCCTGACGACGCGGGGCGCGAAGTGCTGGAGCGCGCCTGCGAGCGCTACCACCTGTCCATGCGGGCAGTCAGCCGGGTGCTGAAGGTCTCGAGGACGATCGCGGACTTGGCGGGGGATGATAAGATCGGCAGGGCGCACATCCTGGAGGCCGTGCGATACCGCAACCTTGAGGGCGGGTACTGGAAATAAAATAAGCACAGAGAGGATGAAGGATCCTTGGCTATCAATTTCAATTCTGATTCAGTATTCAATCTGAGGCCGATTCCGCTGGACGGCGTACGGGGGGAGGTGTATGGACTGCTGGTTTCGGACGAAGAATGCGTTGCAGCCTTCCAGACCGTCCGGGATCAGCTGGTCTTTACCAACAAGAGGATTATTTCCATCGATGTGCAGGGCATCACCGGCAAGCGGAAATCCTATGCGACGATGCCTTACTCGAAAATCCAGTATTTTTCAGTTCAAACGCCCGGTTTTCTGGAGCTGTTTCCGGACTCAGAGCTCTTTATCATGTTCAGCAACGGCATGACAGCGAGGTTTGAGTTCAAGGGGAGCACCGACATCGGGCTGATCGCGAGGATCATCGGTGAGTATGTGCTGTAGCTCAACACACCGCGGCTTGTCTTTCTTCATCGTGCATACTATAATGAAGCCGTTCGATCATCATTTTCAACTGTACACCTTCTGATTTAAGGAAGACGGAGCAGAGGACTGAACCATGGATGAACCCTTCACCAAGCTCGACATCCACGGCCTGACGCAGGAGGAAGCGATCCGCGCGATCGATGAGGAACTGGACTTTGCCGGCCCCGGAACCTATCAGATCCGGGTGATCCACGGGTACAACCGCGGGACGAATCTGCGCTCCATGATTCACAGCTGGTACCGGTATGAGCCGCGGGTGAAGCGCATCGTGCCCGGAGAGAACCCGGGGATCACTGTGCTGGTGCTGAGAGAATTGTACAGCTGAACCTGTTTTTCCACATATAAAACGCCCTGTTCTCTGCGAACGGGGCGTTTTGCTGTCTGAATGGCCGATGCTCAGGGGGTGAGGTCTCCGATATACTCTTTGAGCGTCTTTTTCAGCATCGCGGTCACTTCAGCGGGGAGCGCTGCCCTTTCGCAGGCGGCAAGAGCCTCACCAAAGCGCTCCCGCGGGCCTTTGCCGTAGCGGACATTCTTACCGGCTCGCTCCAGACAGGCACAGAGCGCGAGGACCGTCTGCTGCGTCGGCTGTGCGGCGCATTTGGCTGCGAGCGAAGCCTGGCGGAACGGGTAAACGGCTATGGCGGCCCGGCGCAGATAGATGACGGCGGCAGCGTCGCACAGGAATGCGCAGCCGGCAAGGGGCAGCTCCTTTACCTTGAAAAAGAAGATGAAAAAGAAGACGGCGGAGAGGATGAGAAAGGCATAGGCCGTTGCCATGTTCCGTTTGCCCTGGGAGAGCTGCCGGTCTTCAAGCGCTTTTGCCTGTTTGTAAGCTTCTTTCATGATGATCCTTCTTTCTGTCAGCCGGGCTCAGAATCCCTGGGACGCTGCTTCCGGCGGGGAAAAGTGAAGATGGGCCAGCGCGTCTTCCTTGGCCAGCGCCGTGAAGCATTGCAGCGCGGCGTTGATCCGGTAGCCGCTGGCATACCCGAAGCCGAAGCAGAACCGGGGAGAGCCGGGGAGATAGAACCATTGGATGTCCGTCCGGTTGTGCACCTGCGACTGGGGGATGATGCAGTTGCAGATCCCCTGGACGGTCAGCTGTTCCAGAAAGGCATTGAAGCTGGACTCCATCATGATGTTCGGGTGAAAGCCCGCTTTTTCAAAGATGGGATCGATGAGCTGCGAGCGCATGGTGGATTTCTGAAGGGCCAGAGAGAAGCTGTCCTGCTGCAGCAGGCGCAGATCGAAAGCCTGCTTTGGCTCTCTCGTGACGGGTGTGCCCTGCACGAGCGGATGGGTCTTCGGCAGCCCCAGTAGCAGATTTTCCTCGCTGAGGGGGAGGACCTCGATGCCGTTCCATTTTTCCGTTTCGCCGCCCAGCAGAAAGGCCATGTCCAGATCGTTTTTCAGCAGCATTTCCAGCATCTCGGGGACCAGGGACTGAAAGCAGCGGATCTGGATGCCCGGGTACTTGCGGTGGAAGACCGGATAGATCCGGGCGAAGACGTCACTGCCGTGGTCGTAGGTGAGGCCGACGCGGTAGGTGCCCGTCACACACCCTGCCAGATCCTGCAGCTGTGAATAAGCAAGCTGCTGGATGCTCAGCATCTCTTTTCCGGCTTTCAGGTATACCTCGCCGGCTGCAGTCGGGATCATGCGGCGTTTGCTGCGGGTGAAGAGTGGAACATCCAGCTCCTTTTCGAGCTTCAGCAGCTGCTGATTGAGCGCAGAAGGCGTGACGAAGAGGTGCTCAGCCGCCTCCGTCATATTGCCGTACTTTTCGATGGCGACGATGTATTCAACAAGCCGCAGATCCATAACCGTTTTCACCTGCCTTGCGCGTCTGCCGTAGGATGGAGAAAAAAAACGGGAGAAGCCTCTGTACCGGTAAAACTATTAGAAATACTAAGGCGATCAAGAATTATTATTAACTTTACTTTCTATTATACTCAATATAGAATAATTGTAAAGAATTACTTGGGTATTCTTGGACTAATCCATCATGTTAAGGAGGGAGTAAGGTGTCAATTCTCAAAAAGCTGGACAAGAATTTTGAGTTTATCTGTCTGGCTGTCCTGCTCGCCATCATGACCGTCCTCTCGTTTGCAAACGTGGTCATGCGGTACTGTTTTAAGGCGCCGATCTTCTGGTCAGACGAAGTATGCTGCTACTGCCTTGCACTCAGCGCCTTCTTCTGCCTGCCGGCTTCCATCCGCTACCGCACGGCGATCCGTGTGGACACGCTGACCGCCGTTCTGCCGCGCAGCGTGCAGAAGGTCCTGCAGATCATCTGCGACGTCATCATGATCGTCTTCCTCGCTATCTGCGTAAAGGGCGGCATCGATGTGGCGGCCAATGCGGCGAAGATCGCCCAGAAGAGCCCGGCGCTGCAGATCCCCGTGTCCCTCCTGTACATGATCATGACCTTCTGCTTCCTGCTGGCGATCTTCCGCAGCGTGCAGGTCATCTGGCTGTCGATGAAAGAGAAGGAGGCAAAGTAATATGACGATCGGCTTATTCTTCATCCTGCTGGCTGTCCTCCTTGCCATAGCGCTCCCTGTCGGCGGCGTTTTCGGCCTCATGGCGGTGCTGCCCAACCTGATGGGCACGATCAAGTTCGCCCCTGTGGACGTGGTCCGTGCCATGTTCTCGGGCATGAACAGCTTCACGCTGCTCGCTGTCCCGCTGTTCATGGTCTCCGGCATGATCATGGCGGAAGGCGGCCTCTCCAAGCGGCTGTTTGACTTCTTTGCTTACTTCATCGGCAACAAGCGCGCCGGCTTCCCGTGCGCGGTGGTCGTCACCTGCATGTTCTACGCTGCGATCTCCGGTTCGAGCCCGGCGACGGTTTCCGCCGTCGGCGCCATGACGATCCCCTTCCTGACGAACCTAGGCTATGACGTCGTTTTTTCAACCGCCATCGTGACGGTTGCGGGCGGCCTGGGCGTCATCATCCCGCCGTCCATCTCGTACATCGTCTACGCAGCGGCGGCCTCCGCATCTCCTTCCGCGCTGTTCATCGCGGGCATCATCCCCGGCGTGCTCATCGGCGTCTCGCTGATGGTCTACTGCTGGATCTACTGCAAGCGCAACGGTGAAGACCGTGAGAAGCTGGAGAAGAACTACAAGGCGATCCGCGCCAAGGGCTTCCTGCCTCTGCTGAAGGAGAGCTTCTGGGCGCTGCTCACGCCTGTCATCATCCTGGGCTGCGTCTACTCCGGCATTTGCTCCCCGACGGAGGCGGCTGTCATCTCCGTCATCTACGGCCTGTTCGTCTGCATCTTCGTCTACAAGACCATCCGCATCCGCGACATCGGCAAGGTGTTCATCTCCGGCGCCAAGACGTACGTCAACATCCTGTTCGTCATCGCCGCTGCGACGGCTTTCGCCCGCGCCATGACGCTGCTGCGCTATCCGCAGACGATCTCCAAGGCGGTACTGGCTATGACCAGCAACAAGGTCATCATCCTCCTGCTGATGAACGCCATCATGCTGGTCTGCGGCATGATCATCGACAACATCCCGAACATCATGATCCTGACGCCGATCCTGCTGCCCATCGCCAAGGCCGTCGGCATTGATCCTACGCATTTCGGCATCATCATGACGGCGAACCTGGCCATCGGCATGGTCACCCCGCCCATGGGCATCAACCTCTTCGTCGCCTCCGGCATGACCAAGATCCCGATGCTGAAGCTGGCAAAAGCCTGCATCCCATTCCTCATCGCCTTTATCATCTGCCTCATGCTCATCACCTTTATTGAGCCGCTGAGCCTCTTCCTCCCGTCCATCCTGTGATCCCGGATTCCTGAGCGGATGCTCTCGAACATAACAACGCGACCCGAAACGAAAGGAGTATACCCATGAAGAAGATGCTCGTAAGCCTGCTGGCCCTCGTTCTCGTACTGGGCCTTTCCCTCACGGCGACCGCGGAAGATTACGGTTCCTATGACTGGATCGCGGCCATGACCGTCGCCGAAACCACGACCAACTACAAGATGGTCGAGAAGTTCGCCCAGCTCATCAATGAGAAGAGCAACGGCAGCATCAACGTGGAGCTCTATCCCGGCGGACAGCTGGGCAACACGACGGAGTTCACCGAGGCTGTTGTGGCCGGCTCCATCGACATCGGCACCGGCATGACGACCGACCTGGTCGACTTCGTTCCGGAAATGGGCCTCTTTGATATGCCCAACCTCTTCACCGGCATCGATCAGATGCGCGCTCTGCTCACCAGCGACTATGCGCTGAACACCGTTAACGAGTACTGCATGGCGCACGGCGTGCGCATGCTGGGCTTCTCTGACGCCGGCTTCCGTCAGCTGACCACCAACAAGCGCGTCGACAAGCTCGATGACCTGGCCGGCCAGAAGATCCGCGTCATGACCAACAACTATCACATCGCTTACTGGAATGCGATCGGCGCTTCCGCTGTCCCGATGCAGTTCGGCGAGGTCTTCATGGCCCTGCAGCAGAACACCATCGACGGTGAAGAGAACCCCTATATGAACATCGTCGGCAACAACTTCCAGGAAGTGCAGAAGTACATCGTTGAGACCAACCACCTCGGCCACATCATCACCTTCTTCATGAATGGCGATCTGTACAACAGCCTGCCGGACAATACCCGCGCCCTGGTCGACGAGTGCGCCGCGGAAGCGGTCGCCTACGCTGCCGAAGTGGCCAACGAGAGCATCGCCAAGGACAAGCAGACCTGCGTCGACGCCGGCTGCGAAATCATCACCCTGGCTGAGAGCGACCTCGCCACGCTGCAGGAGAAGGCCCAGGTCGTCTACGACATGGTGCGCCAGAACCTCGGCGACGAGAAGGTCGACACCCTTCTGAACGCCATCTCCGCGCTGTAATCGGTATCTGAGACGGATTTCTGGGGCGCCGTGTAAGCGGCGCCCCGTACCGTTGAACGGCTGATAAAGATCCGAAAGGGGAACGTCATGAATTTTCTCATTCAAAACGGCATGATCTATGATCCCTCTTCCCGCGTGATGAAAAAAGGAGACCTCGCACTCGTCGGCGGCCGTATTGCAAAGCCCGAGGAAGGCGCCGAATACCGTCAGGTGATCGACGCCGAAGGGTGCATCGTGATGCCCGGACTGATCGATTATCACGTTCACTATTTCCTGAACGGAACGGAAAACGGAGTAAATCCGGACGCGGCTTCCTTCTGCAGCGGCATCACGACGGCAGTCGACGGCGGCAGCTGCGGCGCCGGCTCCTATGAGCTCTACCGCCGCAGCGTGATGGCCCTGAGCGAGGTGAGGATACTCAATTACCTGCTCGTGGCTTCCGGCGGACAGGCCTGTGACCGTTACCCCGAGAACCTCGATCCGGCTTATTTCGACGAAGAAAAGATCCTGTCCCTCTTCGCGCAGTATCCGGATAACCTGGTGGCCCTCAAGACCCGCATCTCCAACGGCATCGTCACGCCGGAGATGGCCAGGCGCAGCCTTGAAAGGACCGTGGAGATCGCGGAAAAGGCGCACGTTCCCGTCGTCGTGCATGTCACGGACTGCGCGCTGCCGCTGGATGAGCTGGCATCCTTCCTGCGCCCCGGCGACGTCATCTGCCACATCTACCAGGGACGGGGAAAAAACACCTGCCTGAGCGCGGACGGCGCAGTGCTGCCGGGCCTGCTGGAAGCCCGCAAGCGCGGCGTGCTGTTCGACGCTTCCAACGGACGCAGCAATTTTGATCTGGAGATCTGCCGCAGCGCGATGAGGCAGGGCTTCGTGCCTGACATCATCTCCTCGGACAACAACACGAGCAGCTTCTTTTTGCAGCCGCTGCATACGCTGCCGCGCATCCTCAGCAAATTCCTGGACTTCGGGATGCCGCTGGAAGATGTGCTGGATACGGCAACCCGTGCGCCGGCCGAGAAGATCGGCATGCCGGAACTGGCCAGCATGGCGGAGGGAACGCCGGCGGATATCGCAATCCTGAAGCTGAAGAAGAAGGAAGTCCCCTACTGCGACATCAACGGCCATCGCTTCACCGGGACGCAGGTGCTCGTGCCCATGATGACCTTCAAGGGCGGCAAGTGCGTCTACTGTCAGGCGGATTTCTGCTGACAGGATGAAACGCATCCTTTGCATCGGAGATTCGAACACCTACGGGTTCGATCCGCGCTCCTATCTGGGTTCCCGGTATCCGGAGGACGTACGCTGGACGGGGAGGATCGCGGCAGCCGGATTTGAGGCCGTGAACGGCGGCGTGAACGGGCGGGCGTTCCCGCGCGGCGGCGAACTGCCGGTGCTGTCCGCATGGCTTGCATCAAAGCTGCCGGCGGATGCAGTCCTCATCCTGCTGGGAACGAACGACCTGCTCCTGGGCAGAACGGCGGAGGAGACCGGCAGACGCGCCTCGGCGATGCTGGAGACGGTCTGCGCTCAGCTGTCCGGCGGATCGGTGCTGCTGATCGCACCGCCGCGCCTTGTCGCCGGGGAATGGGTAAACGATCCGCGCCTTATCTCGGAGTCGGCGCTGCTTTCGGCAGAACTCCGACGGGCGGCGGAACAAAACGGCGTCTGCTTTGCGGACGCCGGCTGCTGGGGCATTCAGCTTGTCTTCGACGGTGTGCATTTCTCCCCGGAGGGGCATGCGTGCTTCGCGGAGTGCCTGCTGAAAGAACTGGAAAAGATGTCCGGGAAAACGGCAGAGGAATAGAGAACAGATTAAAAATGAATGATCCCGTCCTCCTGCGTGCTTGCGCGGGAGGGCGGACTTTTTATGTCTGTTGGCACAGATATTTGATGTTGTTTGCCAGTACTAAAGTTATATAGACATTAGAGACGGAGTATGATAGCATCATAGGCACTCTTCCGGAGAAATATGACTGCATTTCCTGTTTCGATAAGGATCCGGAGAAGACCGCGACCCTACCGATCAAACAGTATCAAGGAGGATGCGCATGAAGAAGATCTTTTCACTTATCCTGGTCCTGGCGATGCTGCTGCTTTCTGCGGCCGTGAGCGCTGAGGACGGCGTTTTCACGGGTGAGGCAAACGGCTACGGCGGCCCGATCACGGCGGAAGTGACCGTGGAGGGCGGCAAGATCACCGCCCTGACACTGACGGGCGAAAAGGAGACCGAGGCGATCGGCGGGCAGGCGCTCGCGCCGCTGACGGAAGCCATCCTGGCTGCCGGCACCGTCGACGGAGTGGACGTGTACACCGGGGCTACCTGGACGAGCAACGGCGTGTTTGCCGCGGTCCGCAGCGCCCTGGGCATCACGGAGGAGCCCGCAGAGGCAGAAGAAGCGGCGGACGTATCCATGAGCGGCCTTCGCCAGGGCCTGGGTATGGTCGTGACCCCGCGGCTGGGCCCGGGCAAGGACGATCAGGATGTGCCCGTGTATTCCTTCAACGTGGTGGCCGCCTATGTCATCTCCGACGCGGACGGACGCATCTGCGACGTGGAGACGGACATCCTGGAGATCATCACGCCGAACCACGACGGGGCGGAGGACAACGCCTTCCCCGGCTGGCCGGGCATGAGCTACAACAACGACTCAGACGGCGACGGCAAGGTCGACGGCGTGCTGGAGCAGACGGAGGACACCTTTACGAATACTCTGCCCGCGTTCCGCACCAAGCGCGACCTGGGCGACCTTTACAAGATGAACAGCGGCACCTGGACCCAGGAGATGGATACCTTCGAGGCCTTCTTCATCGGCAAGACGGCGGAAGAGCTCCGGACCTTCTTTGAGCGCCAGACCGCGGCAAACGGCCGGGTCATCCGCGAGGGCGCGACCAAGGAAGAAGACCTGGCCAAGTGGAACGCGCTGACCGACGAAGAGAAGGCGAACGTCGACGCCTTGAGCGGCGCGACCATGTCCCTCTCCGACGCGCACGGCGACATCCTCGGCGCGGTGCTCAAAGCCCTGGAAAAACAGGAGCCGGTCGGCGCCGAAACCGCCGCTTCGATCGGCATGGGCGTGGTCGTGACCCCGCGCCTCGGCCCGGGCAAGGACGATCAGGACGTGCCGGTGTATTCCTTTAACGTCGTGACCGCCGGCGCGCTGCTGGATGAAGCCGGAAGGGTCGCTGCCGCGAAGGAAGACATCCTGGAGATCATCACGCCGAACCACGACGGGGCGGAGGATAACGCCTTCCCCGGCTGGCCGGGCATGAGCTACAACAACGATGCGGACGGCGACGGCAAGGTCGACGGCGTGCTGGAGCAGACGGAAGAGACCTTTACCGGCAGTCTGCCCGCGTTCCGCACCAAGCGCGACCTGGGCGACCTCTACAAAATGAACAGCGGCACCTGGACGCAGGAGATGAACACCTTTGAAGCTTTCTTCGCAGGCAAGACGGCGGAAGAGCTCCGGACCTTCTTCGAGCGCCAGACCGCGGCAAACGGCCGGGTCATCCGCGAGGGCGCGACCAAGGAAGAAGACCTGGCCAAGTGGAACGCGCTGACCGACGAGGAGAAGGCGAACGTCGACGCTCTGAGCGGCGCGACGATGTCCCTCTCCGACGCGCACGGCGATATCCTCGGCGCGGTGCTGAAGGCCGCCGGACAGGCGAAGACGCTGAAGTGACAAGTTAACGGTTATACTGCAAAAGGGCGGCTGAAAAGCCGTCCTTTTGTATCGGCGGGCATACACAGTTGTCATCCGCGTATCCGTACCGAAGCTGTATAGACATCCATGATGGAGCATGGCAGCATCAATGCGTCAGAGGCAGGGAGCCTTTCTGATTGATGATTCAGTCTGACACTGCTCAGCACGCAGAGTCAGGAATCAGACATTTGTTCCTGTTAGAATAAAGCCACAGAACAGGAGGGATTGGATGTGGACTGGATCAAAGGCATACAGAGGGCGCTTGATTATACGGAGGCGCATCTGACTGAGGAAATCGATTATGATGCGGTGGCGAAGCAGGCCTGTTCGTCTTCGTTTCACTTTCAGAGAGTATTCAGCATCATGTGCGGCTTTACCCTCGGTGACTATATCCGTATGAGACGGCTTTCGCTGGCGGCGGATGAGCTTGTCCACAGCGATGAGAAGGTAATCGATATTGCTTTCAAGTACGGGTACGAAACGCCGGAGAGCTTTACCCGCGCCTTTTCACGATTCCACGGCACCACACCGACGGAAGCCAGAAACGGCGCGACGGTCAAATCCTTTTCCCGACTGTCTGTAAAACTCATTCTGACAGGAGGGACTGAAATGGATTATCGAATTGAAAAACCGGGTTCAATCAAAGTCATCTGTAAAAGAGAACGCGTCCATAAGCCTGAAACCGGCGCGGGGACGCCTGACATCACAGACTTCTGGGCAAAATGCGGACAAGACGGAACCATGCAGAAGATCTGCAGTTATATTCCTGAAAGGCCGAGGCTGGCCGGGCTGCTTGGAATCTGCTTCTCGCTGGAAACAGACGGGGATGTGTTCCCATACGGAATCGGTGCAGAGTACAACGGCGCTCCGGCAGATGGAGACCTCGAAGTTATTGAGCTCCCGGCGTTCACCTATGCGGTGTTCCCCTTCAAGGGCAAGATGCCGGAAGTCTTTATCGAAACGTACAGAAGAATCGTCAGTGATTTCTTTCCGAGCAGCGACCGCTATGAGTATGCCGGAGGCGCAGAAATTGAGGTATACCCGTCCGATAAGACGGACGATCCGGACTATGCCGGTGAAATCTGGATTGCCGTGAACGAGAAATAAGGCATGCAAACGCGCCCTTTCAGCAGTGGCAGCACACCCATACAGATAAGGTGCATCGTCCTTTCGGCGATGCACCTCATTGTTTTTGAAGGGAGCATTCATGCAGATCGTCAGGCTGAATTCTGCCCGCATTGCCGGATTATTGGGCAAAACAGAAATAAGGGACAAGTGAAACGCTTTATGCTATACTGATTAAGCATCAATGGAGGGTGGCCGGCAGTCGGGCCACACTCATCATCCGCCCTCGGGCAGGAAGGAGCCATGCGCGTGGCTGCAGTGAAAGCAGATGCCGTGCCGCAGTTTGGGTGGCAGAAAACCGCGGCGTTTCCGGACTGGAAAGGCTACACCGATGACACTCTGGCCATGAACAGTATGGTCAGCTTCCGGTTTTTCCACGGCCAGGGTGCGATATGGCTCGGCGTGCCGGATACCGTAGAGCGCTATTCCCTGTATGTCAACGGAGTGAAATACGACACGGAAGGCCTGACGGGCGGCGTGTGGCAGGTGGACATCTCCGGCGACACCGTGGATGGGGTGAACACCCTTGAGATTTCGAACGTCTTCCCGCTGGGGCTGAACCGTGCGATCACGGTACACATCCCTTATCCATCGCTTCTGGAGGACACAGACGGAACGGAGGGCATCCGGCCGGAGGCGCTGGAGATGATCAGCGACATCATCGAATCGGACATCCGCCACGGCTTTACCAGCGCGCAGCTTGCGGTCATCCGAAACGGACGCCTGGTCTTCAGCGATGCATGGGGGACGGTAAACGCCTATCATCCTGACGGATCGCCCAAAGCGGACAGCGCGCCTGTCACCACCGGCACCCTGTACGACCTGGCCAGCGTAACGAAGATGTTCTCCGTGAACTATGCCGTCCAGAAGCTGGTGACGGACGGCACCCTTGATATTGAGAGCAGGATCGCAGATATCCTCGGGGAAGGATTTGCGGCGGATACGCTGGATTTTGCCTATGCCGATGCCGAGGCGCCTGTGGATCACGAAACACAGCTGGCCTGGAAACGGGCGCTGACCGTCCGGGATATGTTGCGCCATCAGGCGGGTTTTCCTGCCGGACCCCACTATAATAACCCGGATTACGACATGTCTCTTCAGGCTGTGGGGGCCAGGGACTCGAACCTGTGCTACGCTGTCACTCGAGAGGAAACGCTGGCGGCCATCTTCAGGACGCCGCTTCTCTATAAACCGGGAGAAAAAACCGTTTACTCCGATGTCGATTATATGCTGCTCACCTTTGTAGTGGAGGCCGTCACGGGGCAGCGCCTAGATGCGTATATGGACGAGGTGTTTTTTAAGCCGCTTGGGCTGACCCGCACGGCCTTCCTGCCGCTTGCGCACGGCTTCAAGCCCGATGATTGCGCTGCTACGGAATTGAACGGCAACACGCGGGACGGACATGTATTCTTTGACGGCATCCGCACGGGAACCCTTCAGGGTGAGGTGCAGGATGAACGCGCCTGGTACTGCATGGAAGGCGTTTCCGGTCACGCCGGGCTCTTTGCAAACGCAGAGGATCTGGCGAAGCTGGCCGGTGTGATGCTGACAGGGGGATACGGTGAACACCGCTTCTTCTCCCGCAACGTGATCGATCTGTTCACCGCGCCGAAAGCCGTCGGCTTCGGGCAGTGGGGCCTCGGCTGGTGGCGTGAGGGGGACGACCAGCGCGTATGGTATTTCGGTACGCAGGCGGCGCCCGATACGGTGGGGCATCAGGGATGGACGGGAACCCTGGCGATGACAGACCCTTCCCGGAACCTGGTGATCGCGTATCTGACCAACAAGATCAATTCCCCGGTCACGGATGAATCCAACCTGAACGGCTTTGACGGGAGCTGTTACACCGCATCCACCCTGGGGTTCGTTCCGCAGATCCTCTCCATCGGCATGGACAGCGGAAAGGATATTTCCGGGCAGCTTCTCGATCTGGCGGCCGATATGGCGACGGAAAGCCTGAGGCTGATCCCTGAGGGCGCCGATGCGCAGCATCCCTATGTGAAAAACGCGGAAAGCAAGATCGAGGTTCTGCGCAGATATGCCGGGAATGATGCGGCGTACCATCAGCTGGCGGATCAGCTTACCGGGATGCTTCCGGGTCGATGAAACGGTATATTGATGATCAAAGCGGTGAACAGGGATTTGCAGACAAAGCTTTGATCAGAAACCAGAACAGAAAACTACGAACAGGAGCGAACACCATGAAAAAACGGATTGCCCTTCTCCTTGCGGTACTCACCGGTATGGTTTTGCTTACAGGCGCGGCATTGGCTGAGCGGGACTGGTCCCGGCTGATGACGATGCCTACAGAGGCGCAGCTGGCGCAGCCCGGCGAGCTGCGTTCCCCGTATATCACATTTGTACCGGACACTGACCCGGAAGGCTTCACGGCCTTTTCCATGGATTTCCGCATTGATTTCGACCCGACAGGCACCTATATCTGCCCGGCCTGCTGGTACCTGGACGTCAGCGGGATGGAGGGAAGCTATACCCGGATCTGGTCGGACTATGGTGAGGCCATCAGCGGGTATTTCGGTTTTCAGGTGCTGGAGGACGGGCAGAAAGCCGTCATCATGTCGCTGTGGGACGCCTTCTGCGAAGATGAGGCGGGCAGCGTGACCGTGATCAAGCCCCCGCGTGCTGTCCCCCGGAGAGGACTGGGCCGTGGAACACAGCCCCGAGACCAACGGGGAGGGCAGCTTTGTCCAGTGCATAGTCGGCTTTGACTGGGAAACCGGCAAGGACTATCGCTTCGTTCTGGAGCAGCAGACCGGCGAGCAGGGCACAGAGCTGTTTACTGTATTCCTGATGGAGCCGGAAGGCGAGGAACAGATGGAGCTTTTCTGCTTTGACAGCGGCCTGACCGGGGTCTGGATGGATTGGGCCGCAGGATTTGTGGAGAACTTTGATCCGGAGGCGGCGGGCTTTCCCCGGTCGCTGGAGTTCTGGAACGTCCGGGCCCGGACGCGAACCTCCGGCGAGTGGGTAAACGCCGGGACCGTCAGCTATGGCGTCAACAACAGCCTTGGCATCGAAGACTACGAGGGAAGCTGGAATGTGGGCCGGGACGAGGATGCCTGCTGGATCATCACCTCAGGCGTCCCGGGACTGTGCCGTGGCCCGGAGAAATTGAAAGGGTATGAAATCCCGGCGACAGAAAGCGGCGTGCCGAACTGAGGACCCGGTGGATCCACTCCCTGGCAAAGGTAGAAGCAGGATCTCACGCAGATCCTGCACGCCCGGAAGGGAACGAATAACAGAAAGAAGCCCGAGAAACCAGGCTTCTTTCTTTATGCTTTCCTTGATACAAAAATGCCGGCGCTTTCGTGCCGGCATGGGAAAATCAGTGGTGAAGCACCTCACCGGTCAGCTTCTGATAGTACTTGAGCAGCGCGCTGTGGTCGCAGGAGCCGTCGCCGTCGTGGTGCAGCACCTTCATCATCTCAAGGACAGCCTGGGTCAGCGGGATGGGCGCGTCAACAGCCTTGGCGGCGTCCACGACGTTGCTTAAATCCTTGATGTGCAGGTCGATACGGAAGCCGGGCTGGAAGTTCTGGTCCATCATCATGGGCGCCTTCGCGTTCATGACCGTGGAGCCGGCCAGGCCGCCGCGGATGGCCTCAAAGATCTTCTGGGG
>JAFUTW010000048.1 GCA_017484085.1 Clostridia bacterium | reverse complement strand
GCCTCCCGAAAGGGAGGCGCACCGCTGTATAGGAACCGGTTTATTTGAGAACGACGTTTCCGTCGCCCAGCATATCGGTGAGCTCGGCCGTCAGCGCTTCATCCGGGGTAACGCTGAGCTCTGCGGGGGCGCGGAGCTTTTTCTTTTCATGCAGCAGGTAGAGGTTGACCCCGGTTGTGCCGGGATAGCGTTCCAGAACGGTACGCACCAGAGGGATGGCGTCGGCATCGGGCAGCCGCAGCCACAGCGTGCCGCCGCTGCGGGCAGAGGGGGCGCCCTCGCCGTTCGGCGGCAGGGGCTCCACACGGTCGAGCAGCAGCTTGGGCTCTTCATCCTCCCGGATGGAGAGCCGGCCGGAGAGGATCACCGGCGTATCGGGAACGAGATCCGGTCCGACGCGCTCCAGCACCTTGGGGAAGACCAGCGCCTCGATGGAACCCGTCTGGTCTTCCAGCACGGCAAAGCCCATGAGGCTGCCGGACTTGGTCGCCTTCTGCCGGACGTCGGTCAGCATGCCGCCCATGCGCACCTGTCGCCCGTCCCAGGAGAGGCCGCCGTCTGCCTCCTCCATCAGGGAGGAAAGCTCCTGCGTATTCATGGAGAGGCGGGACAGGGCATCGGAATACTGCGCGAGCGGATGGCCTGTGATATAGAGCCCGGTCACGCTCTTCTCCAGCGCATATTTGGTGCGTGGATCATAGTCGGGCACATCCGGGAGAGGCGGATCCATGGTGACGGGATCGGCCTCGCCGAACAGGGAGATCTGCCCGGCGACGACGCTGCGGCGCGCATGCATCGCGCCGTCCATGGCGGCCTCGTAGACCTGAACGAGCTGCGGCCGGTTTGCGCCGGTACAATCGAAGGCGCCCGCGAGGATCAGCGACTCCACCACGCGCTTGTTGACCAGGTCGGAGGACATTCGCCGGCAGAAGTCGAAGATGCTCCGGTAATCGCCGCCGGTGCGGCGCTGCGCGATAATGGAATCGATGGCCTTTTCACCGCAGGATTTGATGGCGCCGAGGCCGAAACGGATGCCGGGCTTTCCGGCGGGGTCCGCACCCACAGAGAATTTGCGCACAGAGCGGTTGATGTCGGGCGCCAGCAGGGGGATGTCATGCCGGCGGCAGTAGTCGCAGTAGGCGGCCACCTTGCCGCTGTCCCCGCTGACGGAGTTCAGCATGGCTGCGAAGAACTGCACGGGCCAGTGGAGCTTCAGCCAGGCGGTGCGCACGGCGACGATGCCGTAAGCGGCCGCGTGAGACTTGTTGAAGGCGTAGGAGGCGAAGGCGGTCATCTCATCGAAGATGGCAGAGGCGACCTCCGGGGGAACGCCGCGGCGCACGGAACCCGGTACGACGACCTCTCCGTTCTCGGTAAGGCCATTGATGAAGATCTCCCGTTCCTTGGCCATGACGTCGTGTTTTTTCTTGGACATCGCGCGGCGGACGAGGTCGCTGCGCCCGTAGGAGTAGCCGGCGAGATCGCGGACGATCTGCATCACCTGCTCCTGGTAAACCATACATCCATAGGTAACGCTGAGGATGGGCTCCAGCAGGGGGTGCTCGTAGTGGATGGTCTCCGGGTGGTTTTTCCCCTCGATATACCGGGGAATGGATTCCATCGGGCCGGGGCGGTACAGGGAGATCGCCGCGATGATATCCTCGAAGTTGCGGGGCTTCATGGAGGCGAGGAAGCCTCTCATGCCGCCGCCTTCCAACTGAAAGACGCCGTCCGTTTCACCTTCGGAGATCATGTCGTAGACGGCCGGATCATCGAGAGGGATGTCCTCCGCGCGCATGTCGCAGCCGGCCTCGCGCATGAGATCCAGCGCGTCACGGATGACAGTCAGCGTGCGCAGACCGAGAAAGTCCATTTTGAGAAGCCCGAGGCGCTCGATGGTGCCCATCGGGAACTGCGTGGTGATGACCTCGTCGTTGCGCTGCAGGGGTACGTAATCCGTAACGGGCTTATCGGTAATCAGAACGCCGGCGGCATGCGTGCTCGCGTGGCGCGGCAGGCCTTCCAGCGTGCGGCTCACATCGATCAGCCGGGTGACGCGGGGTTCCTCACGGTAGCGTCTGGAGAGCTCCGGCGAGATGGAGAGCGCGCGGTCCAGGGTGATGTTCAGCTCGAACGGGATGGATTTGGAGATCTGGTCGACCTCCTGATACGGGTAACCCAGGACGCGTCCGACATCGCGCACCACGGCGCGCGCGCTCATCGTCCCGAAGGTGATGATCTGGCTGACGTGATCCTCGCCATAGCGCCTGGCCACGTAGTCGATGACCTCCTGACGCCGCTCGTAGCAGAAATCGACGTCGATATCGGGCATCGAGACGCGCTCCGGGTTCAGGAAGCGCTCGAAGAGGAGGTTGTAAGCGAGTGGATCGAGCTGGGTGATCTGCAGGCAGTAGGCGACGATGGAACCTGCGCCGCTGCCGCGCCCGGGCCCGACGACGATGCCCTGGCTGCGCGCGTAGCGGATAAAGTCCCACACGATGAGGAAGTAATCGACGTAGCCCATGCGCGTGATGACGCCGAGCTCGTATTCCATGCGCTCGCGGGCCTCGGGGGTGACGGGCTGATAGCGGCGCGCCAGCCCCTCCTCGCACAGGCGGCGGAGCATCTGCTCGCTGGTTTCGCCGTTCTCGGTGGGGAAGCGGGGCAGCTTGGTCTCGCCGAAGACGAAATCCACCTTGCAGCGCTTGGCAACCTCTTCCGTGCGCTGCACGGCGTCCGGCACCTCGGCAAACAGGGAGAGCATCTCTTCTTCGCTCTTCACGTACAGCTCGCGTGTGTCCTGGCGCAAGCGGTTCTCATCATCCAGCGTCTTGCCTGTCTGGATGCACATGAGGATCTCCTGCGCATCGGCATCCTCGCGGCGGAGGTAGTGGCAGTCGTTCGTCGCCAGCAGCGGGATGCCCGTCTCCCGGCTGACGGAGATGAGCAGGGGGAGGACGCGGCGCTCATCCGGCAGGCCGTGGTCCATCAGCTCGATGAAATAGTTGCCCTTGCCGAAGATCTCTTCCATTTCACGCGCGTGGGCGCATGCGGCCTCGAAATGGCCGTCCAGCAGCAGCCGGGGAAGGGTGCCGGAGAGGCAGGCGGAGGAGGCGATGAGGCCCTTTGCGTATTTCCTGAGGCAGGCCATATCCACGCGCGGGCGGTAGTAGAAGCCGCGCGTCCACCCTTCGCTGACCAGCTTGGTGAGGTTTTCATAGCCTTCCTGCGTCTCACAAAGGAGGATGAGGTGGTTGTAGCTCTTCATCCCGAGCCCGGGGTTGCGCTCATCCATGTCCCGGCAGACGTAGATTTCACAGCCGAGCACCGGATGGATGCCGCGCTTCTTCGCTTCCGTGTAAAAATCCACAACGCCGTACATGACGCCGTGATCCGTGATGGCACAGGCATCCATCCCCAGCTCCTTGATGCGGTCGAGCAGGGGGCCGATGCGGTTGGCGCCGTCCAGAAGGCTGTACTCGGTATGTAGGTGAAGGTGTGCAAAGGCCATGGGAAAGTCCTCCGTCTTGACAGTTCGGTTTCATTTTATGCCGCTGAAGGCCCGCTGTCAATCACGTTGAAATAGGGACTCTTTCATGATAAAATATCATCGGTAAAGGATCGGATTCTGAAGACGGGAGATTGATATGGCTTACTGCACGTTTGACGAAGGCGCAGCGATCTTTGACGCGACGCCGGTCGACAATATGTTTATTACGGAATATATGCTCCGCGCGCCGGGGGACTATGTCAAGGTCTACATCTACGCGCTGATGCTGTGCGCGCACCCTTCGGAGCGGATGAGCAACGCTTCCATGGCCAAGGACCTGGATATGGCGGAGGAGGACGTCGTCCGTGCCTTCAAATACTGGGCGCGGTGCGGCCTTGCCAGGCAAATCGCCGACAATCCGCCGGCCTACGCGCTTCGCAGCGCGAAGCAGACGGCGATGAGCCGCGTGCAGAGCCCCTCGGAGCAGCTGTATCACCGCGAGTTCACGGAAGAGGTCCGGCGGATCCTGGGCGACCGCATCCTGACGGCGGACGACTATCAGACCATCTTTGACTGGACGGACGTGCTGGAATTGCCCGAGGAAGTCGTACTGATGCTGCTGCAGACGGAGATGAAGCAGAGCGGCGGGCGCGTTTCCATCCGGATCGCCAATAAGCATGCGGAGGAGTGGGCGAAGAGCGGCATCCGCTCGGTAGAGGACGTGGAAAAGATCGTCCTCCTGGGGAAAGAGCGCGAGCAGCAGCTGCGCAGGCTCCTTGCAAGGCTGGGCCAACACCGGTCGCCCAGCGAGGATGAGAAGGAAATGTACCGCAAGTGGCTGGACGACTGGGGATTCGCCCCGGAGGCGGTCACGGAGGCCTGCCGGGAGACGACCAAAGGGACCCCGACGATGGCCTATCTGGACGGCATACTGAAGCGCCAGCACGCATCCGGGCGTCACGCAGCCGGAGAGCTGGAAGCCGGCATGGAAAAGGAAAGGCGGGACCGTGATTTTGCGCGCAGCCTGTTTGCCGGCCTCGGCAGGACGGGCGTGACCCCCGCGAAAGAAGATCTGGATGCCATTGAGCGCTGGCGCACTGAGGGGATGACGGACGAAATGATCCTGCTGGCCGTCAAAACGGCGCACAGGCGAAGCGGCGGCGGGAACCTGGAAGAGGTCGGCGAGGTGCTGACGCGGTGGCGCGCAAAAGGCCTCATGACGGCGGAAGATGTGCGCGGCGAGACGGAACGCGTACGGAAGCTGAATGCGGAGCTTCGTGAAATCTACGAGGCGGCGGGGCTGGAGAAGCGGCCCTCGCCCGCGGACAGGACGCTGCTGCTGGGCTGGCAGGCAGCCGGGCACGGCAGGGAGCTCATCCTGCTGGCGGCGGGATACGCGAAGAGCCATCCGTCCCCGATGGCTGCTGCGGACAGGATCCTGTCCGACTGGCAGCGCGCGGGGATCCGGGATGCCGAGGGCGCGCGCAGGGAACACGAGGCGCACCGCGGCGCCGCGGCGAAGCCGGGGACGCCTGCGCAGCCGGGCGGCGCGAAGGATTACCTGCACCGCAGCTATACACAGGAGGATTTCCGATCCATGGAAGTGAACCTGGACGAGGAGGATAACTGAGATGCTGAGCCGTGAAAGAGCGATGCGCGAAGCGCTGAGTGAGCTGGAGGAACAGCGCGCGCGCAACTATGCGGAGGAAGAGCGGCGAAGGGCCGAGCTGTCCGCCCGAAGCCCGGAAGCGGCAGCGCTGCTCCGCGAGCGCAGCAGGGTGCTGGAGGAAGGGATGCGCAGCGCCTTTGCGAATCCTGCCGAAGCGCCGGCGCTCTCTGCCCGGATGACCGCGGAGATGGAACGCCTGAACGGGCAGCTGAAGGAAAAAATCACGGACGCCGGGCTGCCGGAGGACTGGCTGCAGCCGGTGAGCCGCTGCCCCGTCTGCGGAGATAAAGGCTATGTGGGAGACCTGGTGCGGGAACCCTGCCAGTGCCTTCGCCGCGCTGTGCTGGAGCGGCTGTGTGCCGGGGAGGGGCTGCAGGGGCTGTCGCAGCAGAATTTTGAGCGCTTCGATGAGCGCGTCTTCCCGGATACCCCCATCGAAGGCCAGAAGCACACCCAGCGCGGCTACATCCGGCTGATCCGCGCCCGGTGCGAACGCTTTGCCGGGGAGTTTGACCCCGGACAGGGCAACGGGCTCCTCTTTTACGGGGAGACCGGGACGGGCAAGACCTATATGCTCAACTGCGTGGCGCAGCGCGTGCTTGCGCGCGGGTACACCGTCGTCTTCGTTTCAGCGTACAAGCTGGCTGCCGTCATGCGGCGCAACCAGTTCGACGGCGGCGAAGCGGAGCGCGTGAACGATTTTCTCACCTGCGACCTGCTGTGCATCGACGACCTGGGCAGCGAGCCCATGCGCCGCGAGGAGACCATCGGCGGCCTCTATCACATCGTCAGCGAGCGGATGAACGCGGGCCTGGCGCTTGCCGTTACGACCAACTGCTCCCCGGCGCAGCTCTACGAGCGCTGCGGGGACCGCGTGGCCGCGCGGCTCTGCGATCCGGGAAGGATGCAGATCTTCCATTTCACCGGCGCGGATGTGCGCAGGAATGCCGCGGAACTTGCTGCAGACAGGCTCTGAGAGCCTGTGTCAATTGCATAAAAAGAAACCGTCCCTGTCCGGAAATAACGGACGGGGACGGCTTTTGTCGGACGAAAATCAGTACAGACCTGCGGCGCGCAGCTGCGAGCGCAGGTTTTCGGTGGCTGCGGACAGGCTGTTGTAGTCGATCGGCGACAGGGAGAGCAGCGTCTGCACCGCGCTGATCGCCGTATTGATCTGCCGGCGGGTGTCCGTGGAGACGGAGGGGGAGGCGCCGACCAGGCGGTAAGCCTGGATCGTAAGATCATACGCTTCCTGCACCAGCTGCTGCAGATCGTTCCCGCTCTTTCCGACGGTGTAGGCGTTGTGGATGGAGCAGATGTGGTTCTCGATATCCTGGCTGCTCTTCAGCGTGGCAAACTCGCCCAGATAGCGGCGGATGACGTCGCTGTAGCTGTCGATGTAGTTGTACAGGGGATGGCCGCGGGGAATGAGCACGATACCGCGCGTCTCCACGCTCTCCTCCGGGCAGTATTCGGAGGCCAGCAGCCCTGTCTCCGTGCAGACGGGGACGGAGCGGTGCATGGTGCAGTACTGCGTCGGCACGGTGGAGCTGTCCCAGTAATCCGTGATGGTCTTGTAGCCGTTGACGTCGTTGTAGCAGGCATCGGTCGCCAGCTGTCCGCTGACGCCGCAGGTGGTGACCCGGACCAGGCCGTAATCCGCAGGCGTGCCGTCGATGATCTCACGGGAGGCGAGGCCTTTCTGCTTATGGATCTTCTCCATGAAGCTCTGCCAGATCGGCGCCGCTCCGCGCCCGCCCGTCGCCTTGGAATTGAGGGCCTTGTAGTTGTCGTGACCGACCCAGACGGCCGCGGAGTACCAGCCGGTCATCCCGGCAAAGGTGACGCCCTTGCTGTCGGAGTTGGTGCCGGTTTTGCCCGCGACGACCTGGGAGGCGATCTTGGCATTGGCGGCTGTGCCGCGGCTGACGACCGCTTTCAGCATGTCGGTGAGCAGATAGGCGGTGCCGGGCTTGAAGGCCTGGTGACGCTCCTGCTGCTGGTGCATATCCACGACAACGTTGCCGTCGCTGTCCAGTATCCTGGAGAAGGAGAGGGGCTGCTGATAGACGCCCTTGTTTGCGATGGTGCCGTAGGCGACGGCGAGCTGGATGGGCGTGATGCCCGAGGAGCCGAGAGCAAGGCCGAAGGGATCGGGGTTGATGTTCTTGTCGTCGATGCCCAGCAGGTGCAGGTAGTTGACCGAGCGCGCGGTTCCGACGTAGGTCATGAGGATATCCGCAGCGGAGGTGTTGTAGCTGTTGCGCAGCGCGTCGCGGAAGGACTGGGGGCCGGTGTACCCGCCGCCGCCGTAGTTCTGCGGCCAGGAGTCGCGGGAGGCGCTGTCCTTCCACCCGGGGATCGGCACGGGCATGTTGTAGGCGATGGAGGCGGGGCTTGCCCCGAGATCCAGCGCAGGCCCGTATACCGACAGCGGCTTGATGGAGGAGCCGATGGGCATCTTCATGTCGCTGGCGCGGTTGAGCGTCTTTCTCGCCGTGGGCACGGTGCGGCTGCCGACGATCGCCTTGATTTCGCCCGTGCGGTAATCGAAGACACAGGCGGCGGCCTGGGGCTGCTCGATGGCGGTGTAGGTGCCGTCCGCGTTGCGCGCGTAGTAGACGCTGTCGGAGGAATCGCGCAGACGGGGGTAATTGGTCCAGTTGGCCATCGTGGATTCCACGGCCTCCTGAATGTCCGTGTCGATGCACAGATAGACGCTGTAGCCGCCGGTGCGCAGCCGCGTCTCCATCGCGCTGCGGTTGGCCGCGGTGTCCTCCAGGCCGTTCAGCCGGAGGAAGGTGCTCACGACGTCCTGAATAGCGTATTCGACGTAGTGCGGATATTTGTAGAGATCGGTGGACACGGGGGACTTTTCCAGCACGTTGGCCGTCGAGCGGGCCAGCGCCGCGGTGTACTCCTGCTCGGTGATGAAACCGAGCTCCAGCATGCGGCCCAGGACGTAATCCGTTCGCCCGTCCGTGATCTCGGCGGCGGCGGGGTTTTCCTGCGTGCGCACGTAATAATTGCTGCGCGGGTTGTAGTAATTCGGGCTGCGCGTCAGGCCGGCCAGCATGGCGCACTCGCGCAGGGTCAGCTCGGAGAGCTCCTTGCCGAAGTATCCGCGGGAAGCGACATAAACGCCGTAATAGTTGCCGCCTAAAAAGATGGTGTTGAGGTAGCTCTCCAGGATCTGCTCCTTGGTGTAGCGCGTCTCCAGCTGCATGGCCAGATAGGCCTCCTGCAGCTTGCGCTTGTAGCTCTGCTCGGTGGAGAGCAGCGTCTGCTTGATGAGCTGCTGGGTGATGGTGGAACCGCCCTGTGTCGTGCCGCGTGTGAAGTTGCTGATGAAAGCGCCGGCGATGCGCTTGACGTCGATGCCGTTATGCTCGAAAAAGCGCGCATCCTCGACGGCGACGAAGGCCTCCTGCAGCATCCGCGGCATATCCGAGATGGAGACGACGACGCGGTCCTGCGTCCCCTTGTAATCGGTCAAAAGATTGCCGTTCGCATCGTAGATGAAGCTGGTTTTGTCCTGGTCGTCGATGGCGGCGAGATCGAGAACGGGAGCCGTATCCACATACGCTTTGGCGATGCCGATGACCGCGCCGACCAGCGCGATGCAGGCACAGAGCGCGAAAATGCCAAACAGCCGCACGAAAGCGACCGCGACGGAGAGCAGGAAGTTGGTCTCCCGGGTGCGGGGCACGAACAGGGACCGGCTCTTCGGGTGCATCTTGCGCGTTTCGGCTTTCGGCGAAGGGGTATGTTTACGGTCATTGCCGGACATAGCTTTCCTCCATGAGGGATTTGATAGAGTTCCAAACATTATACCATAGAATGAGGCCGCGGTGCAAAAGTGCTTCGGAATCCCGTTTCAGTCGGCTGCTCCCGTAAAACGCTGCCTGTGCTTGTTCTTTTTGGAAGAGTTATGGTATAGTAACCGGTAGCTTTTTGTCTGCCAAGCCGGCGGACGGGGGAAAACGACGGACGCCGGCTGTGAGTACGGCGAATAGGACCGTAAAGACAGCAGCCGCCAGATACAGCGGGCTGCAGCTGCACGGAAGGAGAATGACGGCGGTGGAAATCAGGAAATCGACGGAGCAGGACATCGGAAGGATGATGGAGATCTACGCGTATGCCCGCAGCTTCATGGCGGAGCACGGCAATCCCCGTCAGTGGGGGCCGAACAGCTGGCCGCCCGAGGCACTGCTCCGGCAGGATATCGCGCAGGGACACAGCTATGTCTGCACGCATGAAGGCAGGACGGTCGGCACCTTCTTTTTTGACTTCGGCAAGGATATCGAACCCACCTATGCAGACATCACGGAGGGAAACTGGCTGGATGAAAGGCCGTACGGCGTGGTGCACCGCATCGCGGGAGACGGTTCGGTAAAAGGAATCGGCGCCTTCTGCATCAACTGGGCGTATGAACAGTGCGGACATCTGCGCATCGATACGCACGGGGATAACCGGGTCATGCAGCGGCTTGTAGAGAAGCTGGGCTTTGTCCGCTGCGGCACGATTTACGTGATACAGGACAACGATCCCAGGTTTGCCTATGAAAAGGTTTAACAGGGCCGTGCACAATAATATGCATAAAGAAGCAGAACAAAAAGGATCACTCAGAATCATGAAATCACATTTTGAGAAAGGGAGATAGACACGATGAAGGTATCTGAGAAGCTTCTCCGGAAGTATGCGGAGCTGATCGTCAGAACAGGCGTCAACGTACAGAAGGGGCAGGTGGTGAACCTGACCGTTTCCGTCGAACAGCACGAGTTTGCCGCGATCGTCATCGAGGAATGCTACAAGGCCGGCGCAAAGAAGGTGAACGTGGACTGGACCTGCGATGCGCAGAGCCGCCTCAATTGTCTGCATGCAGATCTTGAGACGCTGACCACCGTGCTGCCGTGGGAAGAGGCGAAGATGAAGCAGATGGTGGAGGATCTGCCCTGCCGCATATTCATCGTCTCCGAGGATCCGGACGCGATGAACGGCGTGGACCCGCAGAAGCTGTCCGCCGTGGCGCAGAGCCGTTCCCGGGTGATGAAGCCCTACCGCAACGCGATCGACGGCAGGCATCAGTGGGTGATCGCCGCCTATCCGTCCCTCAAATGGGCGAAAAAGTGCTTCCCGGAGGCCTCTGACGAGGAGGCGCTGGAAAAACTCTGGGACGCGATCCTTAAAACCGTCCGCGTCAGCGAGGACAACGACCCGGTGGCAGCCTGGAAGGCGCATACGGACTTCATCGAGCAGAAGGCAGCCTGGCTGAATCAGCAGGGCTTCACCTCCCTGCGCTATCGGAGCGCGAACGGTACGGATTTCACCGTGGATCTCATACCGGATGCAAAATGGGAAGGAGCGGGTGCGGTGAATACCGTAAACGGCGCCTTCTACATCCCCAACATGCCGACAGAGGAGATCTTCACATCGCCTATGGCGGGAAAGTGCGAGGGGACGCTGGTCGCCGTAAAGCCGCTCTCCTGGAACAGCCAGCTCATCGAGGACTTTTCCATCACCTTTGAAAACGGCAGGGCGGTCTCCTGCCGCGCGGCAAAAGGGCAGGAATTACTGGAACGCATGATCCGTATGGACGAGGGCTCGGCCATGCTGGGCGAGGTGGCGCTTGTGCCGAAGGAAAGCCCCGTGAACCGGTGCGGCTTCCTGTTCTATGAGACGCTGTTTGACGAGAACGCCTGCTGCCACTGCGCGCTGGGCATGGGCTTCAAGGAGGTCCTGCCGGACGGCGACAGTCTGACGGTGGCCGAGGCGCAGCTGCGGGGGATCAACGATTCCATCATCCATGTGGATTTCATGATCGGCGCGGACGATCTTTCCATCGACGGCATCCGCCCGGACGGCACCGCGGTGGCGGTCTTCCGGGACGGAACGTGGGCATAACAGGGAAACGGGTCTTCGGGTCGACAGGACATAAGACGCCGGCTGTTTCATAAAAGGCAGCCGGCCTTTTCCTTCGCCGGCGGCTGAAGACTGCTTGGAACAGACGGGGCTGCCTTGCCGCGGAGAGGTTTAAGGCACATTTTAGCTGGAAAGCCTACAATCATACGGAAACTTCAAAAGGGCGGCATGCGCCCGGCGACGGAGGAGAAGACATGAGCGAACCGAATGTGAAAAAGAAGAGAAAAAAACGCAGCCCTGTCAAGCGGCTGATCGTACTGATTATTATTCTGGCTGTGCTGGGCCTCATCGGGCTCAGTATTTACCGCAGCCTCAAGCAGGAGTACACGGTCGTCTATGACGCCTATACGGCGAGCACCGGCACCATCTCCAATGCGCTCAGCTTCTCCGGCTCCCTGGCGCTGATTGACAGCAAGACTTATACGGCTTCCGGTGATGCGACGGTCCGCGGCGTTTACGCAGCGGTAGGCGATAAGGTGACCAAGAATCAGCGCCTCGTGCGCCTTTCGGACGGCACGACGGTGACGGCGGACTTTGACGGCACGGTCAACGTGCTGGAGAAGAAGAAGGACGACGAGGTTTACGCGGGGGATACTCTCGTGCAGATCGCCGACTTTGACCACATGAAGGTCACCATGCGCATCGACGAGTACGACATCACCGACGTGGCAGTCGGCCAGAACTGCGTGATCACCGTGACCGCGACTGAGCAGCAGATCGAATCCACCATCGCCACGATCAACTTCATTTCCACGGCGAATTTCAATGTGGCCTATTATACCGCGACGGCCTATGTGAACGTACCGGAAGGCATGCAGATCTATCCCGGCATGCAGGTGACGGTCTCCATCCCCAAGGAGGAGGCGAAGGATGTTGTGGTGCTGAAGGCGGACGCGCTCACCTTCGACCGGCAGAACAACGCTTCCGTCTACAAGCAGAAGGAGGACGGCACCTTCGAGCAGGTGGCAGTCGAGGTCGGCGTCTCCAACGGCAATTACGTGGAGATCAAGAGCGGCGTTTCGGACGGCGAAACCGTCTACGTCGAGGGCAAGGCCGAGACGACCGCGACCAGCATCTTCTCCGGAATGTTCGGCACCCAGGTCAATCAGCCGAACATGGGCGGCAACAACCGGGGCAACTGGAACGGCAGCAACCGCAGCGGCACCGGCAGCCGCACCGGTACGAACGGCGCACCCGGCGGCAATGCGCCCGGCGGAGGCATGAGATGAGCGGCAGCGAACCTTTCTTCGAGATGCGGGGCATCAACAAGGACTATATCGTGGGCGGAGAGGTCGCGCACATCCTGAAGGGCATCGATCTTTCGATCGAGGAGGGGGAGTTCCTCTCCGTCCTGGGCCCGAGCGGCAGCGGAAAATCCACGCTCATGAACATCATCGGCTGTCTGGATACGCCGACGAGCGGGCGCTATGTGCTGCGCGGCCGCGAGGTGGAGGAGCTGGACGAAGCCGAGCTGGCGGACGTGCGCAGCCACGAGATCGGCTTCATCTTCCAGAATTCGCAGCTGCTGCCGCGCCTGACCGCGCGCAAAAATGTGGAGCTCCCGCTCATCTACGCGGGCGTGACACCGCGCATGCGCAAAAAGATGGCAATGGAGATGCTGGACCGCGTCGGGCTTTCCGACCGCATGAACCACATGCCCAACCAGCTCTCCGGCGGCCAGCAGCAGCGTGTGGCCATCGCCAGGGCGCTGGTGGGCAATCCCTCCATCCTGCTGGCGGACGAGCCGACGGGCGCGCTGGACCAGAAGACGGGCAGGCAGATCATGCAGCTCTTCCGGGAGCTGAACGACGAGCATCGCACCATCATCATGATCACCCACGACATGAACATCGCCGCCAACGCACGGCGCATCGTGCGCATCATCGACGGCGAGATCCTGGAAGGGGGCGAGGTCTCGGATGCTTAAGACGATCCGCGCGACACTCGTCATGGTGCACGAATGCGTCGTCATGTCCATCGACAACATCCTGGGCAACCGCGTGCGCTCCTTTTTGACCCTGCTGGGCATCATGATCGGCGTGGCGGCGGTCATCGCGCTCATCTCCACGGTGGACGGCGTTTCCGCCTCCATGACCAGCCAGTTCCTGGAACTGGGCGCCAACACCCTGACCGTCAGCGTGACGGGCACGGACGAAAAAGCAGGCATGACGCCGGAAGACCTGCAGAAGATCGTCGACCTTAATGAGGTGGACGGCATCGTGCCCACCGTGAGCACGAGGGCTTATGTGGTCTCCGGCGGCCAGATCTCCGACGAGCGGCTGACGGTGGCCGGCAAAAACGGCTATTATTTCCAGATCACGGAGGACCTTGTGGAGCGCGGACGGGTCCTGAACGCGCTGGACGACGAATACAAGACCTGGGTCTGCATGGTCAGCAAAGACGTGGTGGATGAGTTCTTCTTTGCCAAGGACCCCATCGGGAAGACGATCTATATCAGCGGTCTCCCCTTTGAGATCGTTGGCCTCTACGAAGAAGACAGCGGCGGCGGCGTGGCGGCGCTGTTTGCCGGGCAGCCGGATGTGCTGATCCCGTACACGACGGCAATGCGCCTGAACAGCACGAACGTCGTCACCAGCTTCTCGGTCTACATGACAGACGGCTACGAGAGCTCTGAGGTGCAGGAAGCCGTCGAGAATGCGATGGACCCGATCTTCAGCTATGAGGAGGACACCTTCACCGTCACCTCGATGGAAAGCATCGAGGAGATGATGCAGACGATGCTCTCTATGATGTCCACCATGCTGGCCGGCATTGCGAGCATCGCGCTGGTGGTCGGCGGCATCGGCATCATGAACATGATGCTGACGACGGTGACCGAGCGCACGATGGAGATCGGCCTCAAGAAAGCGCTGGGCGCGATGCCCTGGCAGATCCAGATGCAGTTTTTGATCGAGTCCTTCCTGCTGTCCATCCTGGGCGGCCTCATCGGGATCGTCCTCGGCTTTGTCATCTCCTTCGCCCTGTGCCGGGCTCTGGATACGGAGTTCGTCATCAGCATGGGCGCCATCGCCCTGGGCGTGGGCTTCTCGGCTGCGGTGGGCATCCTCTTCGGCTGGGCGCCGGCCCGCAAGGCGAGCAAACTGAACCCGATCGACGCGCTGCGTTCCCTGTAAACCTTCTGCATCCCACAGATGCTTATTAAGAGAGGAGACGAACCATGAAAAGAAAGACGCTCGCGATCCTCACGGCGGCGCTGTGCCTGTTTGCGGCGCTGGCAGCCGCGGATACGCTGTCCATGGACGGCAAGGTGGAAGCCAAAGAAACGGTGGAGGTTTACGCCCCGATCGGCGGCACGGTCGCCCGCGTGGTGGGCGAGGTCGGCCAGGAAGTGGAGCCGGAGGATGTGCTGCTGGAGCTGCGCACCACCAAGGTTTACGCGGATGAAGACGGCATCGTGACGGGCATCTTCGGCGAGCCGGGCGACGCGGCGGAGACGGTGGCAGGCCGCTACGGTGCGGTGCTCTACATCGAGGGCAGCTCCGCATTCAAGGCGGAGGCGACGACGGAAAACGCCTACAACTCCGCCTCCTCCAAGTTTGTGCATGTCGGCGAGACGCTCTACGTGCGCTGCAAGAGTAATACCAGCCGCAACGGCACGGGCAGGATCACCGCCGTTGACGGGACGGCCTTCACGGTGGAGATCGAAGAGGGCAACTTCATCCCGGGCGACGCGGTGGAACTCTACCGCGACAAGGGACACAGCAACAGTAAGCACGTGGGCAGCGGCACCATCAGCCGCCAGAATCCCACGGCGGTGACGGCCGGCGGCAGCATCGTGCGCATCGCCGTAGAGGACGGTCAGAGCGTTAAAAAGGGCGACCTGCTGCTGGAGACGCTGACGGGCGAATTCGACGCTTACGAGATGACCGGCGCGGAGATCGCAGCCGGGAGCCGCGGCGTCATTGCGGAACTGAAGGCCGAGCAGGGCGCGCAGGTGGCCAAGGACAGCGTCGTCGCCGTGCTCTATGACCGGGCTGCAATGCGCATCGCTGCCGAAGTGCCGGAAGACAGCCTGGGCGAGATCGCTGCGGGCGACAACGTGCACATCGAGCTGGCGGCCGACGAGAGCAAGACGTACGAAGGCACTGTGAAGCTGATCTCCGGTGTGGCCAGCACCGGCACCTCCGGCGAGGTGACGTACCGTGCGCTCATCGACTTTACGCCTGACGATGCCGTCCGCTACGGCATGAGTGTCATCGTGGAGACGATGGAGGCGGAGACGGCGGCCGCTGAAGAACCCGCGGAAGAGGAAGAGCCTGACGAAGCGGAGGAAGCAGAGCCGGAAGAGGATAAGGATGAAGCGGAACGCCCCGCACGCGGGGAGCGCCCGGAGGGCTTCCCGGAAGGCGGGATGCCTGAAGGCGGCGAGCACGGCGGCCGCCGGCAGCAGGACGGTTCCAACTGATCTTCCGGCACCCGGATGAGGGAAACAGCATGAAACGAAGATTGGCAGCGCTTGCGCTGCTTCTGGCCTGCCTGCCGGGCATCGGCCGGGCGGATACGTGGACCGGAAAGGTGAAAGAGGCGGACGTCGTCGATGTGGAAGCGCCGGCGGACGGTGTGCTGGAACGCTTTACGCCGGAGAGGGGCGACGCGGTCCATGCAGGCGAAGAAGTGGGGAGCATCCGCCTGACGCGCGTCTTCGCGCCTGCGGACGGCACTGTCGAGGCTGTCCATGCCGACCCGGGGGATGAGATCACCGGCACCGTGCTGGAGATCGACCCGATTGCAGCCTATGACATCGACGCCTCCACCGAAGGCGCGCCGCGCCTGCAGGAGAATACCCTGGTGCACAGTGGTGAAACCCTGTATGCGCGCTGCACGGCGGACGGAGAGCATCAGGCGGTTGGGCGTGTGACGACGATCGACGGCGACAGGTATCACGTGGAGATCACCGGGGGCGAGCTGTTCATCGGTGAGACGGTCCGGCTCTACCGCAAGGCTTCATATGCGGAGGACAGCTGCGTCGGCAGCGGCGCGGTGCAGGCCTCCTCCCTGATCGCCTGCAGCGGAACGGGAAAGCTGCGGGAACTTCTCGTCGCCGAAGGCGACAGCGTCACCCGCGGGCAGCTGCTGTGGACTGCGGCTTCCAGCGACGAGAGCATCGTGACTGTGCCGCAGGACGGCGTGGTGACAGAGGTGCTGACCGCCAAAGGCGGCAGCGTGGCGGAGGACGACGTGCTGCTGCGCGTCGCCACCCGCACGATCCTGTCGGTTCCGGCGGAATCGGAGGATACGGAGGTCTTCCAAAAGGGCGCGGTGCTGCGTTACTACCGCGCGGATGATCCGCATGAGACGCTCCATGACGCGACCGTCTCGCGCGTCCTGCACGACACCAGCGACGCCGCGCTGACGGTGGAGCTTATTCCTTCGGAGGAAGGGATGCTGCCCATCGGACTCACGGTAACTGTGACGGACGAGGAATAAACAAGCAAAAACCGGCTGCATGGGGTGCAACAGCACCTGTGCAGCCGGTTTTGCTTATACTGCTGATTCCTTGTAATCTTCGGTAAAGCAGGATATGATATAAGAAAAGGTGGGATCGGACGATGAAGAAAAACATGATCCGCAGGCTTTATGAACTGCGGTATAAACTGAGCCGTAAAAGCAAGCGGCCGCTGGCCCTGGATATCGATGCCTTTGTGCGGGAGAACAGGAAGAGCGACAGCGGCATACAGTATTCGCTCAGTGCGGACATGCTGTCAGAAGGGGGCTTCAAGCCTGTACAGGAGAGCGCCGGGTTTCCTGCTTCACCGGAACAGATGGAGGCGGTTTTCAAAGAGCTGGACCGCTTCAGGGCTGCGGAGGAGAAAAGAAAGACTGAAAGCTTTTCCAAGAGAATGCAGATGCTCATCCGCGAGAAAGGCTATACCGAAACGGAGGTTTATAAAGCGGCGCACGTGGACCGCAAGCTGTTTTCCAAGATCGCCACAAAGCCCGATTACAGCCTGTCTAAGAATACAGCTATGTCGCTGGCACTGGGACTCCATCTGGATTTTGAGGAGGCACAGGATCTGATCGGACGGGCCGGTTTCAGCTTTTCACGATCTATCCGGAAGGATTTGATTCTGGAGTATTTCTTCCGCAAGCGATATTACAACATCATGGACATCAACACCATGCTGGTGCTGTTCGGAGAGCGGACGCTGGACGGACGGTAATTGTCGATTTGAAAACGACCAAATGCGGACCGGTTTCTGGTATTCTTTCTGTAAAAGGGGGACAGGACGATGCATTATACAGTACAACAAAAAGCGTTCCAGGCAGCTTTTCATTCCTTTCCGCCGGATTATGCGAGAATGCGGGAACTTGTTCAAGATTGTATTGATCTGAACGCAGTAATGAATGACAGGTATTCAACAATGTCGGGCTGACGGAAGAACCATATCAGGCTTATTTTAGGATGGACGATGGAAGCAAATGATCAACTGCAGGAAGTGGAAGCGATGGATCAATATAGTCCGGCAGTAGGAAACGATTAGAAAGCAGGGAAACAGGTTGTTTTCATGGCTAAAAGAAAAAATGAGCAGAGAATCAGAGGTGCTTTTCAACCTTCTGTTTACGAAAAACTTTGATAAAGAGATACTCAGAAAAGAGTTGGAAACGGGCATTTTTAAACCGGAGCATATCAATCGCGCGGCTATAGATTATGTACAAGAGTGTATGGACCTGCGACCGAAAAGAATAGTCGATATATCCGCTTCGAGATATGGAGAAACCGTTCCTGGCTATGAGGACAGCCATGTAAAAGAGGCTTTGGAAGTTCTGCTGGACTATGGACTCGACCCCAATAAGCGCTTCATTGAGAAGAGTGATGATGGCCGTATCTCTGACTGCTGGAACATAATGGAGGAACTGTGGCCTATTGACAATGGCTATCAGGCGGCCGATACATTATATGTGCTCTTGATGCATGGCGGTAATCCGAATCTTGAACTTGATTATGTAACACTTATAGATAAGATTACCGATGCAGTCGAGTGGGAGGTATACGAGCGTGAGAATATCAAAGATTCTTCTTTTGACGCTCTTGTCCACTACTGGCTGGTTCTCGCAGGGTTTAACGGTAGATCTGTTAACGGAAGCAGCCCGTTATGCTCAATAAATGGTTTTGCCCTTTCGTCACTTCGTAATCACAGAGATTATTCCTATGAGATTAAAAACGGAGGGCAGCTATACATTCTTGATAAGAAAACAAAAATGAGAGTCGCAAGATTGTAGCTGTAAAGATTAACAAACTTAATTGCAGAAATGCGAAAGATAGACAGATTCTGTCATAGAGTAAATGATTATGCAAACCTTTTCAGACACCATGGAGCAGGGAGATGTGACTGTGTTTGAACCAAGCCATCAAGCGGCGGAAGCCTTGAATGTGCTTAAAGAAAAATGGCTTCGCCCGGAAAGTGCCAAGAACTGCTTAAAGGGGTTGTCACAGGATGACTTAACGTGGCTTTCTCTGGAATTTCTGTCAGATTACGATAGCATAAATGAAAGGAATATCCCTTTTTCGGATGATTTGTTTGGTGTGGATGAATTCGCGGAAGCAAGAGTATGCGACTTGGTAAACAGACTGAAACTGCTGTTAGAGGCCGGGCTTGATCCCAATCATATAGTGGATGAAGACAATCCGATTTGGGAATGCCAGTATACTGCTCCCGTACATGATCTGAATGCCCGTTTTTTAAGGCTGTTGCTCGAGCACGGCGGAAATCCGTGTATCTCTGTAGAAGCCAGAGGAGAAGACTTATACAGCTATATCAACTATAAGATGGGACATGAACCATACCAGCTTGAGACGCTTATACCATGTTTTTTGATGCTTTCCGCATTTGGCGGAATACTATACAGTGGAGTTTGCCCCGTCTTTATGAACGAAGGGCATGAAATCGACGAACTGAAGGAGATCGAAAAGCTGGAATGGGACTTTGGGCCGTTTCTGGAAGCCACAGAAAGACAAGAATGCTACACGCTGCATATTTATAATGCTGAAACGGGCGAAGAAATAGGCCATTATTAAGTGAAACGGCCATTGAGTACTACAAGCGCTTTGTACAGTACATGAATGACATGCTGGAGAGCGGCCCGGACTACCCTTATATTTCTTTTCAGGGACCGTAAACGGAGGGGAAAATGCATGGCATACACCGAACTGGATCTGCAGCTGATTAAAGCCTGCAGGCAGATGCCGCTTGATTATGGCCGCATTCAATCACTGATTGATGCAGGCGCGAATGTCAATGCGGAGGCTGATGGTGATCCTCCGCAGAGATGCTTTGAAGGAAATATGATGGTTTCCATTTTCAATGACTGGCCGTGCATGTCTGCAGAATGTGACGAGTGCGACAAAGACCAGGATGAATGTGAAGTCTGTCCGCTCAATGCCAAGAGTGAAGCCGTTCGGCTGATCCAATTGCTGATTGACAACGGGCTGGACAGGAAGCGCTTCGGGCCTTCGATGGCGGGAAGACTGCACTATATGTACTGCCCGGAAGAAATCCCGGCCATGAAACTTGCACTGGATGCGGACTTTTCAGACTCCAGGGAAGAATTCAAAAAGGAGTTGGAAGGAATCTGGACGGCGGAGAGCTTTTATAGATGTGAAGGCGAATATGAGGCTTCAAACACCTGCTATGCCGAGTACAGGATCTATGAGGCGCTTTCGGAGGGGAAAAGCATCTGCGGGATTGATACATGGCTGCCTGCGCTGGGAGAAAGGATAGAAAAAGTCTGTTACTTTGGTGATCCGAAGGAAATCCGCAGAGAAAACGGATTCACGGCGTTTGATGCGCCGATCGGCCTTCTGTGTGGCGGCAGGATGCTCGTTGTGACGGACGAAGTTCATATCCTGATCGATGACAGCATGAAAGACCAGGTATGTGCAGAGCGGAACGGCTTGTTCGGCACAGATGTGGTGGGGAGGCGGATCGAGGATATCACCTTTGGCGATCAATCGTTTCTGATCAACGGGTGTTTATACCGCCAAGCCGAAATCACCCTGACCCTCAGCGGAGGGCAGAAGGTACTTATTGCGGAATGCTTTGACAGGCAGGAAAAGAAGTATAAAGCGTCACGGTTATATGTAAAGTGGGGGGCAGCAGCGATGGATGACAGAGAGGCACAGATCCAAGAGAAACTACAAGCGATGAAGCGATGGATGAAAAAGCGGCAAGAATGGTGCGAGCAGCATTATGATGAACTCATACTTGAAGTTACGTTTTCGGATTTGCTTTATGGAATGCTTGTACGCCACTTGGAGGAGTTCAAGTACAGTGTTGTCACGGTTTATAATATGCTGCTTGAAATCGGGGATATCAGCCGGGATGAGGAGAATGATGACCGTATCATTGAAACGGGAAGGGTCATTGCTTCGTTGAGTGTGGACAGCGCCGATCTGACTGATGACGAATACTATGAATACGGATGCCGGAACCACTGGGAAGATCTCAGCGAGTGGATGGACACGAAAAGGACGATACGCATCTGGTACAGCGAAAGCCCGAAGGAAATGTGCGGCCTTCTCTATCTGTGCACACTGCTCAAAGGTTATAAGGGGAAGGTGTATGCTGCAAGACTGCCGGACAGGATACACTGGAACAGAACATGGGAACTTGGTAAATCATGGGCAGATGCCGGATTTCGGGAGATTCAATCAGCGATAGAGCATCCTCAAGTCCTGACACAGGGCGAGATCAAATTGTATGCTAAACATTGGGAGAAACTGAAAAAGGAAAACGCACCGCTGCGTACGGTAATCGGAGGCCAGTTGATCAGCGTTAATGAGGAGTTTTTTGACGAACTGATCCTTCGCTGTATACCCGAAAAGCCAACGAGTATCGAGAAGACGATGGAGTCTTTTTATAAAATGAATATCAATATTGGATCTTTCTTATATCAACTGAGGATCAATAGCCTCATACAGGCGGGAAGAATCAAAGTGATCAGACGATGTAAAGACCCCTATACCAGCCTGCAGAAAACCTTGATCGTACGGACATGAAAAGTACGCAAAGACAGAAAAAGCCCTTCCGGCCGCGTGATACCGGAAGGGCTTCTGATATACTTTACCTTCTTTATCCTTTCACTGACCCCTCGGTCAGCCCGGATTTCTGCGCGAGCTGGAGGATGAGGTAGATGAGGATGCTGGGGACGATGACCAGCGTCGTGCCGGCCAGGACGACCTGCCACGGGGTGGAAAGGCCGTCGGAAACGGGCAGCTGGGCGACGGAGACCATCAGCGTGTGCTTGGCGTTGGCGCGCAGGAACAGGATGGGCCAGAAGAAGTCGTTCCAGCGGGCGATCAGCGTAAGGGAGGCCCAGGAGGCCAGAGCGGGCTGGACGATGGGGACCACGACGCGCCAGAAGATGCCGAACTCGCTGCAGCCGTCGATGCGCGCGGCATCGATGATCTCATCGGGGACGGCCAGCATGTATTGGCGCAGGTAGAAGATGCCGACGGCCGTCGCCATGCGGGGGACGATCAGCGACCACAGGCTGTCGATCATTCCGACCCTGCGCATGATGACGAACAGGGGGATGGCGCCGGCCTCGGCGCTGACCATCATGGTGGCGATGACAAAGTAGAACAGCGCATTGCGGCCGGGGAAGTGGTACTTCGCGAAGGCGAATCCGGCCAGCGCGCAGAAAAACAGCGTGGTAATGGTTCCGATGAGGGTGGTGAAGATGCTGTTGAAGGCGTTCTGCCACACCGGAATGAGCTCCCACAGCCGGCGGTAGTTGGCCAGCGTGGGGGTGATGACCTTGAGCGCGTTGAAGCCCGTGATGCTCTCACCGACCGTCTTGATGGAGATGACGCACATCCACAGGACGGGGAAGAGGCACAGCGCGACGATGAAGATCATGAGGAAGTGCAGGAAGAAGGAAACGGTTTTCTGTCTCTTTTTCATACTGCCGCCCCCTTTCAGACTTCGCCGATCCTGCGGCGGACGGCGAACTGGACGAAGGAGATCAGCAGCAGGATGACGATGAGCACGCAGCCGAGGGCCGAACCATAGCCCAGCTTAAAGGTCTTAAAGGCTGTCGTATACATCAGCTGGAACAGCGAGGTGTTGGAGGAACCGGGGCCGGCGAGCACGTAGGACTCGTTAAAGAGCTTCCACGCGTCAACGGTGATGGTGACGAAGCAGAAGAACAGGATGTTGGAGAGCAGCGGCAGCGTGATGCGGAAGAACCGCTGCACGGTGGAAGCGCCGTCCACCGTTGCCGCTTCGTAGTACTCCTCCGGGATGTTGAGCAGGCCGGAGAGGACGATCTGCGTAAACCAGGGGGTCAGCCGCCAGACGAACAGCACCTCCACGGGGATGCGCGCATAGCGGCTGCTGGTCAGCCAGGGGATGCGCGTGCCGCCGAGGGCGGTGATGATGCCGTTGACGAGCCCTGCGTTCTCCTCGAAGAGCATGCCGAAAATGAGGCCCATCGCGACGCTGGCGCAGACGTACGGCAGGAAGGTCGCCGTCTTGAAGAACTGGCGCGCGCGCAGCAGGCGCGAGTTCAGCATGGTGGCGATCATCACGGAAAAGACCATGATCAGGACGACGCTGACCAGCCAGTAGATGGCGGTGTTGCGGATGGAATCCTTGAACATGTAGTCGTTCATCATCAGCCGGTAATTGGCAAGGCCCACCGGCTTCATCTTTTTTAGGCCGTTCCAGTCCACGAAGCTGATCCGGAAGGTCCAGACGGTCGGGATCAGCTGGAAGACAAGGAACAGGATAAAAAACGGGCAGATGAACAGATAAGGATAGCGGTACTTTTTAAGCGTCTTGATCATGGCTGTGTCCTCATTGGGCGGATGGGGCCATGAAGCATGGCCCCATCCGTTTCAATACTGTTGTTTCGGACAGGGAAGAAACCTGCGCTTACGGCATATCAGCCTTGCCGATGCGGGCCTTGAGCTCCTTGTCCATGTTGGCGATGGCTTCGTCCATCGTCTGTTCGCCGGCGACATAGCGCTCGATTTCGGCGCTGATGATGGCGTCAGCCTCGGCATCCTGCGGGGTAACGGTCATATTGGGCGCAGCGCCCGCCAGGCCGTCGCCCTCCGCCTTGCGGAAGGACTGCCCGCCGTAGAAGTCGGAAGGCATCTGCCAGAAGGGATCGCTCAGCACGTCCTTGGAGACGGGGTTGGAGTACGGGCCGTTCATCTCTTCCATCTGGGTGACCCAGGCGTTGCGCTTCTCGGTGTTGGTCTGGAAATCGTACCAGATCTGCTTGAAGAGGTCCACGTACTCGCAGGTGCCGTTGTCGACGAAGCAGAAGAAGGTGGAGACGGGCGCGCCGCCCAGGCCGACCTCTTCAAAGACGGGGGCGTTCATCACGCGCCAGTCGCCCGCGGTCGCGGTCAGGTTCTTGCGCAGGAACTCGTCCCAGAAGGCGCCGATGTAGAAGGTCGCGATGGTGCCCGCGTCGGTCGCTTCGTAGATCGGGGGCTTCATCATCGTGGTCTTGTAGAGCAGGCCCTCGCTGTTCAGCTGATCCAGGAAACCCAGGGCCAGCTTCGTGCCCGGGTCTTCGCCGATGACGACGTTGCCCTCGTCATCCCAGATGCGCGCGCCGGCCTGCGGCATGAGGCCGCGGCGGCCCCAGTAGCGCCAAGTGTAGGTGGTCGGATCGATGTAGGAGAGGTAGACCTCGCCGTTGCTGCGCTCCTTGAGCAGGCGGCCGGCCTCCAGATAGCCGTTCATCGTGGACATCATGGCCGGGTCGATGTCATACTTCTCAAAGATCTTCGCATTGTAGAAGAGCAGCTGCGGGCGCACAGCGTCCGGCAGGCCCCAGATGCGGCCGTTGACGGTAGCGTCGCTGACGGCGCCGTCAACGAACTGATCCGCCATGGGGGCAAAGTAGTCGGTCATGTCGAGCAGGAGCTCCGCATCCAGCAGGTTGAGGATCTCGACGGTGTCGATCATGATGATGTCGGGCATGGCCTCAAAGGATCCGGCCAGGTAGTCCATGGAGATCTGCTGGCGGCCTGCGGCCATGGTCTCGATCTTCGTGGTCTCGATGGTGACGCCGGGTGCGATGTCGCGGTGCTCATCCAGCCAGGCATCATAGAAGATCTTGCGGTACTGCGGCTGGCCAGTGCTGTAGATTTCCAGCGTGCCGTCCGGATACTGCTCGGCGGTGGCTGCGGCAAAGGCTGTCAGCAGCATCGCCAGGGCGATGAACAACGCCAGGGTTTTCTTCATTTGGATTCCCTCCTTCTTATTTATGCTAACAGCTGATTTCCTCACAGCTGTCAAGCGCGGTATAACGGCTGACGGCTCACGATCCGGAGCCGATCTGGCGCGTATCCTCTTCCAGAAGGGAGAGGGCCAGGGGAAGGTCGCGCGCTTCCAGCGCGGCGATGATGCGGATGTGAAGGTGACCGTCCATAAGCTCTCCTTCGCGTCCGCCGGCGAAGTGCTGCCCCGCGGCCTGGGCGCAGGTGCGCAGGGTCCTGTCCAGAAGGCCGCACATGTATCCGTTGCCGGAATAGGAGGCGAGCTGCAGGTGGAAGCGGCTGTTGCGCTGCCAGGCCTCATAGCGGGTGGGCGGGAACGCCGTGTTCTGCAGCACGGTGACGTGACGCTTCAAAAGCTCGATCTCGCCGTGCCCGATCGAGGGAAACGACTTGCGCAGCATATGCGTCTCCAGCGCACAGCGCGCCTCCTCCAGTTCGCGGACCTCTCCTGGCGCGATCTGGATGACCTTGTAGCCCACGCGCGGGATGCTGCGCAGAACGCGGTCGTCGCACAGGGAGACGAGCGCCTCGCGGACGGGGGACTTGCTGACGCGGAAGCGCTCCGCCAGCGCATTCTCGTTGAGAATGTCGTTGGCCGTGAGCACGCCGTTGATGACGTCCGCATACAGCCCGTCGTAAACCATCTGCGTGAGGGGTTTATGCTCTTGCATGGCGGGCCTCACTTCACTTGAAAGACAGCACCGCTTTTTTCGCGGCGCGCACCCGACCGAGATCGACGTCGTCCGGCAGGGTGCAGTCCGCACCGAGGATGAAGCGCGAGGTGCCGGCTTCCCGGAGGATGGCGTGCGTCTCGGCTGCGATCTCTTCCTCTGTGCCGTCGACCAGCACACCGCTGCGGTCGTCAAATCCGCCCAGAAGCGTCTTGCCCGGGAAAAGGCTCCTGCCGTCTTTCAGGGAATAGGGGCACTCGTGGACGGCCCAGTTGAAGACGTCGGCATCGATGCTGCGGTAGGCCGGCAGCATGACCTTGTCCTTGCAGATGTGCAGGACGGCGGTCGCCCCGCGCGCCTTTACGCGGCTGATGACGTAGCGGTCCGCCGGGATGACGAACTCTTCCAGCAGCTGTTGGGAGAAGCGATAGGACTCTCCGCCCAGCGCGGCGTAGTAGACGCCGTCCGCACCGGCGTCGATGAGGCGGTCGCAAAGATCGGCAAGGGTCTCGGCAACGGCCATCAGCGCGGGCGCTACGGATTCCGGTTCTTCCCGGAGATGGCGGGAAACCCTGTTGTCCGGGTTGGAAAAATGGCCGGGCGTGTCGGTGGCGTGGTAGGCGGAAACGAGCGCGCCGTGGATGGTGACCCACAGGGGCACATCGCGGGGCACGGCCCGCCGGATCGCGCGGAACTCCTCAATGTAATCGGGGTAGTCCGTCCGCTCAAACGGGACGGGCCGGACCTTCCGCCAGTCCTCGGCGCAGCGTATTTCCTGTTCCAGGCGGTACATGTGCTCGTTCATGACCTTGAGCACGTCCGCGTCCGTCGCTTCGTAAAAGTCGAGGTGCGCGCGGACGGAAGCCACTCCGAACGCGTCCTTTTTGTCAAAGTGATGCCAGAAGCCGCAGGACACCCTGTCGGTTGCCTCTCCGGCGATGGCGGCGGCGATACGTTCCCTTTTATCCATGGAAAACGACCTTTCTGTCGCAGACGGCTGGCGGTGCCGGCCGGAAACCGTCTCTGATCATATCACAGAATCAGATTAACAAAAGAAAGGGCGTCTGTCAAGATCAATACGCTGCAAAGACATAAGAATATGACGTTAAAATACACAAAAATCTGCCTCCAAAAACAGCGAAAACGGTTTAAGACGACTGAGGCCAGGCCCGGAGCGCTGTACACCGGCAGGGGAAAGAAAGCACGGAGAGGGTTCCATAAAAAAAGACGGATTGATCTCGTTAAAGCATTGACATTTAGGCATCAAGCGGTATATACTGAATCCAGATTGGTGAGAGTTTCACCAAACGCTTGAGAGATTGATAGGAGGGTTGTACATGAAAAAGATTCTTGCTTTGTTGGTTGCGGTCATGATGCTGGGCATCGCAGTGTTCGCACAGGCGGAGGACATCGACTGGCGCGCGCTGGAAGGCGGCGAGCTGATGGTCTACGGCGGATCGGACGAGCCCCACGTGGCGGCTGTCTGCAAGGCGTTTGAAGAGAAAACCGGCATCAAGACCAGCTACATCCGCCTGAGCGGCAACGACTGCTTCACCCGCATCAAGGAAGAGCGCGACAACCCGCAGGCCGACGTGTGGTACGGCGGCACCTGGGATCCGTACATCGCGGCCGCAAACGAGGGCCTGCTGTACGCCTTCGAGGACTGCAAGGGCGTGGCGAACTACCGCAGCGAACAGTACGGCGTCGGCTATCCGTACTGGGTCGGCATCTACTCCGGCTGGATCGGATTCATCTGCGACGGAGAGGAACTGGAAGCCCGCGGCATCCCGGTGCCCACCTCCTGGGAAGATCTGACCAAGCCCGAGTACAAGAACCTCCTGGTCATGGCGAACCCCGGCGCCACCGGCACGGGCGTGATGGTGACCTCCATCCTCTTCCAGATCTTCGGCGAGGAGAAGGCGCTTGAGATGATCGCCGCCATGGACAAAAACGTGACCACATACGTGAAGACCGGTTCCGGCACGTCCCACCAGGTTGCGCTGGGCGAGGCGGCCGTGGGCGTCGGCTTCCTGCACAACGGCCTCGACTACAAGGTCAACCAGGGCTACGACAACTTCGTGCTCTCCGCGCCCAGCGAGGGCACGGGCTACGAAGTCGGCGGCGCTGCAATCATCGAGGGCTGCAAGCATCTGGACGAGGCGAAGCTCTTCATCGAGTTCGCGCTGACGCCCGAGTGCCAGGAGATCGGCCAGACCGTCGGCTCCCTCCAGTTCCTGACCGTCAACGGCGCGAAGGATCCCGAGGCCGCGCAGGAGCTCGTGGATATGGGCATCAAGCTCATCAACTACGATTCCCAGTGGACCGGCGCCAACAAGAACATGCTGATCGAGAAGTGGAACAGCGCGATTTCCAACGACAAGATCCAGACTGAGTAATCCTTCGGCCAAACCCATCCGGGCCGTCTGTCTGACAGGCAGACGGCCCTTACAGCTTATAAAGTAGAGGTGGTTTGAGTGGCGAGCGCAAAGGGAAAACAGCTGGACCGGAAGAAGATGCTGGGCGACCCCATCCTCGTAATGGTGATCCTGCTGATTGCGGCCTTTCTGCTGCTCTTCGTCGTCTATCCGCTGCTGACCGTCACCACGCAGAGTTTCTCCCGCAGCGAGACGGAGATGATCGCGGCGGTGAAGGAGGACGGCGAGTGGCTGAGCGCGGCGGCCGGCAAGGCGCAGGGGGAGGCTGCGGAGCCCTTCCTCGCGCTGGGGCGGGCGGCAGGAGACTTCCATAAGATGTACAACCGCTACCGGCGCAACAACGCGGAAGACGTCGTCAGCACGCGCGCTGCCCTGAAGGCGGCGCTGCAGGCGGCGGACGGGGCGAAGATATCCGCCTTCGCCGCGGCGCTGGAGGGCGCGGGGGAGACGGTGACGGAGGAGGAGATCGCCGCCCGCGTCGCCCGACTGAAGGAGAACGAGGGGCAGCTGGGCAGGACGGCCTTCTCGCTGGACGCCTATGCGACGCTGTTTGCGCGCGGCAGCTTCCAGCGCGCCGTGCGCAACACGCTGCTGCTCGGCTTCATCACGGGCATCATCGCGACGCTGATCGGCTTTGTGTTCGCCTACGTGGACATGTACACGAAGACGCGGTTCAGCCCCATGTTCCGGGTGATCTCCGTGCTGCCCATCGTCTCGCCGCCCTTCGTGCTGTCGCTTTCGGCAATCATGCTCTTCGGCAAGCGCGGCCTCATCACGCGGCAGCTTCTGGGCATCCTGGACGCGAACATCAACGGCCTGCACGGCATCGTGTTGGTGCAGGTGCTGACATTCTTCCCGGTCTGCTACCTGATGCTCAAGGGCCTGCTGCTCAACATCGATCCCTCGCTGGAGGAATCGGCCCGGGATATGGGCGCCTCCCGCTGGAAGGTCTTTACGACGGTGACGCTGCCGCTGCTGCTGCCGGGTATCGGCAATGCGTTCCTCGTCACCTTCATCGAGGCGGTGGCGGACTTTGCCAACCCGCAGATGATCGGCGGCGACTACCGGACCCTGGCCGAGATGGTGTACAACGAGTACGCGCTGCAGGGGGACCCGCGCGTGCCGGCGGCCATGTCCGTGGTGATGCTGCTCATCACCATCGTGCTCTTTACGCTGGAGAAGTACTGGCTGGAGCGCAAGTCCGTGGCGACGCTGAGCGGAAAGGCGTCGCGGCCGCGCCAGCCCATCGGCGACAAGTCGGTGGTCATCCCGCTGGTCACCTTCTGCCTGCTCATCTCCGTCTTCGTCATCGGCATGTACGCCCTCATCCCGCTGGGCGCCATGTTCCGGCAGTGGGGCCGCAAATTCGACCTCGTGCCCACGCACTTCCAGAAGGTTTTCGACCGTGGGCTGCAGCCGTTCTGGGATTCCATGCGGCTCTCGCTCATCGCGGCCTTCATCACCTCGTTCATGTCCATGATCATCGCGTATCTCGTGGTCAAGCGCAAGTTCTTCGGGCGGGCGGTCATCGAGTTCGTCACGATGTTCGCCATGGCCGTCCCCGGCACGGTGCTGGGCATCGCGCTGCTGCGCGGATACATCACGGGCATCTTCAACAGCGGCCATCTGGTGCTGGCCGGAACGGGAACGATCCTCGTCATCGCGTTCGTCGTGCGCAGCCTGCCGGTCGGCACGCGTTCCGGCGTGGCGGCGCTGCGGCAGATCGACAAATCCATCGAGGAATCCGCCTACGACATGGGTGCGGACAGCGGAAAGGTCTTCACCTCCGTGACGCTGCCGCTGATCAAGGATTCGTTCCTCAGCGGCCTGGTGACGACGTTTGCCCGTTCCATCACCGCGACCAGCGCGGTTATCTTCCTCATCTCGCCGGCCTTCAAGCTGATTACCCCGCAGATCATGACGGTGGTGGACCGCGGCGAGTACTCGGAAGCGTGCGCGTGGGCGACGATGCTGATGATCATCGTGTACGGTTCCATCGCGCTGATGAACGTGCTGCTCAGCTTCTTCGGCACCAGCCGCAGGCAGCAGCGCATTGAAAAGAAGCAGCTGAAGGAGGGCAGGGCATGAGCAAGGAGAAGAAAGGCGTCCGTCTGCAGAACGTCTCCAAAATTTACCAGGATCCCAAGACCAAAAAGGAGTTCAAGGCGGTCGACAGCGTGAATCTCACGATCGAGCCGGGCGAGTTTATCACCCTGCTCGGCCCGTCCGGCTGCGGAAAGACGACGACGCTGCGCATGATCGCCGGCTTCGAATCGCCCGACGAAGGCGAGATCTTCCTGGGGGAGGAGCCGATCAACGAGCTGACGCCCAACAAGCGGGATACGGCCATGGTCTTCCAGAGCTACGCGCTCTTCCCGCACATGAACATCTTCGACAACGTGGCATACGGCCTGAAGCTGCGGAACATCCCCAAGGAGGAGATCCGCAGGCGCGTGTTCGACATGCTGGACCTGGTCGGGCTGGACGGCATGGAAAACCGCTTCACCAACCAGCTCTCCGGCGGACAGCAGCAGCGCGTGGCGCTGGCCCGGGCCCTGGTGCTGGAGCCGGGCGTGCTGCTCTTCGACGAGCCGCTTTCCAACCTGGACGCCAAGCTGCGCGTGCAGATGCGCACGGAGATCCGGAGAATCCAGCAGCAGCTGGGCATTACGGCCATCTACGTGACGCACGACCAGAGTGAGGCGATGTCCATCTCGGACCGCATCACCCTGATGAAGAGCGGCGTGATCGCCCAGATGGGCAGCCCGAAGGAAATCTACTATCACCCGAACAGCGAGTTCGTGGCCGATTTCATCGGTGAGTGCAATTTCCTGCCCTGCAAGGTCGTCGCCGCGGGCGACAGGAGCGCCCGCGTGTCGGTGGACGGCCACGAGGCGGAGGTGCTGACAGACCGCAGCGTGCAGCCGGGGCAGGACGGAAAGATTGTCCTGCGGCCCGAGGCGATCGCAGTCGGCGATACGGGCATCCTGCCCGGCCGGGTGGAGCTCTCCTGCTTTATGGGCTCCTACCAGTACTACCACCTCCGCGTGGGCGAGACGATGGTCAAGATCAACGACAATTGCCCCGTAAACAAGAAGGTCTTCGGGGTGGGGGACGAGGCGTGGATTTCCTTCGACAGGGAATGCGCGTATATGCTGTAAAAACCCGATCTTTTCGAAAAGAAGGTCTTGACAAGGCGACGCTTCTGCTGTATCATTTCTGCCGTATCAAGCAGAAGCGCCCGCTTCTCGCCCGGCGGCATCGCCAGCCGGAGCAAATAGGGATTGATTCTCGGAGTGGGCGCATGCGTCCACTCTTTTTTCATGAACTTAGGAGGTGTATGGCAACCAACATGGCAGCAGCTGATCTCATGATGAACCAGGAAATTCGCGACCGCGAAGTACGCGTGATCAGCCAGACCGGCGAACAGCTGGGCATTATGAACACGCGTGACGCAATGACGATGGCGGAGGAAGCCGGGCTGGATCTGGTCAAGATCGTGCCCAACGCGCAGCCGCCCGTCTGCAAACTGATGGACTACGACAAGTACCGTTACGAGCAGTCCAAAAAGGAACGCGAGCTCCGTAAGAATCAAAAGGTCGTGTCGATCAAGGAAGTGCAGCTCTCCGCGACGATCGAGGAGAACGACATCCAGACCAAGGCCAAGGCTGCGCAGCGCTTTATCGCGGGCGGGGACAAGGTCAAGGTTTCCATCCGCTTCCGCGGCCGGCAGATCACACATCAGGAGATTGGCCTGGCAGTGATGCAGAATTTTGCAGCACGGCTTGCCGACATCGCCGTTGTGGAGAAGAAGCCTCTGGTCGAGGGGAGACACATGATCATGATCATGGCCCCAAAGACCGAGAAACCTGCTCCCAAGAGCTCAGCCAAAGAAGCCTGATCGGGCTTCCGACACTTGCGAATTCCGGAAGGAGGACTTTTTATGCCCAAGCAAAAGACCCATCGCGGCGCAGCGAAGCGCCTTCGCCTCACCAAGGGTGGCCTCGTCAAGCGCAACAAGGCGTACAAGCGCCATATCCTGAACAAGAAGACCCGCAAGACCAAGCGCAATCTCCGTCGCGCCGCATACGTTTCTTCCAGCTATGCAGGAACGATGAAGAAACTGATCCCCTACAAGTAAGCCGGCGGACGAAGAGGAGGTACCAACATGGCAAGAATCAAAGCTGCGGTCAACGCACATAAGAAGCGCAGAAAGATTATGAAGGCGGCAAAGGGCTACTTCGGCTCCAAGTCCAAGCAGTACCGCGCCGCGAAGGAGCAGGTGATGCGCTCCCTGCGCTATGCATATATCGGCAGAAAGCTGCGCAAGCGCGACTTCCGTCAGCTGTGGATCGCCCGTATCAACGCGGCTGCCCGGCTGAACGGCCTGTCCTATTCCCGTTTCATGAACGGCCTCAAGAAGGCGAACATCGACCTCAACCGCAAGGTGCTGGCCGATATGGCGGTCAACGATCCCGCCGCTTTCGCCAAGCTCGTGGAGACCGTGAAGAACGCGTAATCCAATCGCAAAACAGAATCACCTGCCATGCGGCGGGTGATTTTTTATAGGCTTTCGGGATCGCAGGCGCTGCTCTGCGGGGATCAGAAGAGGATCAGCGGGTTGCTGCGGCCGGCGTCAAGGTCGCACAGGCAGGCGACCACCTGCTCGGCCATGCTGCGTACGACGCGCTCCGTATAGAAGGCGGTGTGCGGGGTCAGGATGACGGAGGGCTGGGCGCGCAGCCTGTCCATCAGAGGATTGCACAGCGGCTCTCCGACCCTGTTCTGGTAGTACAGGCCGGCTTCGTGCTCCATCACGTCCAGCGCGGCGCCGGAGAGACGGCCTTCCTCCAGGGCCGCGATCAGGGCCTCGGTGTCCACCAGAGCGCCTCTTGCCGTGTTGACGAGGATGCTGCCCTTCTTCATCCGGCGCAGCGTGTCCGCGCAGATGAGGTGATGGGTTTGGGCGGTGGCCGGGATGTGCAGCGATACGATGTCGCTCTCGGCGAGCAGAGTGTCAAGATCAGTATATGTTACGATGCCGGAAAGGGAAGGATCCTCGTGTGGATCGAAGGCCAGGATGCGGCAGCCGAAGGCGGAGAGATGGCGCGCCGCCGCGGCGCCGATTTTGCCGGTGCCGATGAGGCCGACCGTGCTCTCACACAGATCCCGGCCGATCTTTCCGCGCAGGGTGTAGTCCTGCACTGCGGCGCGTTCCAGCGTTTGGCGCATCCTCCTGAGGCTCATCAGCATCAGCATGATCGCGTAATCCGCGACGCTCTCCGGCGGATAGGAGACGTGAGCGACGTGCATCCCCAGCTCGCGCGCGGCTTCAAGGTCGATGTGATCGACGCCGATGGAGCGCGCGAGCAGGGCCCGGATGCCGGCGCTGCGCAGGGCGGTGAGCAGCGGCCTGTCAAACGGGGTCACCGTGGTGCTGACGGCATCGTATCCCCGGCACAGTTCCGCGTTCTCAACGGAAGGGTAAAGCGGCGAATAACCGTAGGAAAAGCCGGGCGTGGCAGCCGCCAGCGCGTCATAGTACGGCTTCTCATCATATTCACGGAAACAGTAGAGGAAGAGCTTCATGGGGCCTCCCGGTTCTCAGTCAGTAAAGGATTCGACGCCGCGGAAGAGCTCCAGCTCCCGGATGTCGCGCGCGCTGGTAAAGGCGGAGCGGGACAGGAGCGCGCTGCTGCGCCAGTAAAGGGGGATATACGGCATGTCGGTGATGAATTTCTCCTGGATCTGCTGCATGACGCTGCGGTAGCTCTCCTGCGTCCAGCTGGTGCGCAGGGTGCCCAGAAGGTCGTTCATCTCCTTGGAACGGTAACGGGTGAAATTGCAGATGCCCGTGGAGGTGATGGTAAAACCGGGATCGGGGCAGACGTCGAAATTGAAGGCGCACAGCGCGATGGAATAGTCGCCGCTGCGCAGCTTGGTGACGACGTTCTCCTGGGACCAGGTGGTAACGCTGACGGTGAAGCCGACGGATTCCAGCTGCTCGCGGATCTTGTTGGCCGCGTTGGTGCGCACCATGGAACCGGGCTCATCATAGACGATGAGGCGCAGCTGCGGCATGGACTGGCCGTTTTTATACCGCTTGCCGTTGTCGGCGAGCTTCCAGCCCGCCCGGTCCAGCAGAGAGGCTGCCATCAGCGGATCGTAATTGTCTTTTACGGTGCTTTCGTTGGCCAGCCATGTTCCGCTGGGCACGGGGGAGTACGCGACGGTGGCCATGCCCTGATAGATGGAGGTGATGAGCGTGCTCCGGTCGATCGCGCAGGCGATGGCTTCCCGGACGAGGTTTTTGCCGTTGTCATCGCTCTGCAGCAGGTTGTTGGCCCGGTTGACCAGCAGCACCTCCAGCTGGCGGGAACGCGCCGACAGCGAGAAGGAGTTGAGCGAGCCGGAGTAGCGGGAGGCGTTGATGGAGCGGGTCGTGGCGACATCGACGTCGCGCTGGTCGAAAGCGGTCAGCAGCTTTTCAGAGTCTTCGTAGATGCCGGCGCGGATATTGCGCACCTGCGGCGCGCGCTGCCACCAGGAGGGATTGACGGCCAGCCAGATGGAAGTGCCCTGCTCGTAGCCGTCGAAACGGTAGGGCCCCGTGCCGCTGGGCATAGCGTAATCGATTTCCTCCGAGGGGAGAATGGGGAAGGTCAGCGCGTAGAGCGCGCCGTAGCAGCCTCGCCGGAGGTTGAAGACCAGCGTGCGGTCGTCCTGCGCCTGCCAGCTGCGGATGGAATAAAAGGTGGAGTAATAGAGCCCGCGGTCGGCCAGTTCAACCTCCGAATTGAGGTCTTTGTCAAAGCCGGAAAGGGCGTACATGGCATCCAGCGTGGCGACGACGTCGTCTGTCGTCAGCTTCCTGCCGTTGTGGAAGGTCACGTCGTCCCGCAGGGTGACGATCAGCCTGCGCCCTTCGTTGGAAAACTCGTAGGAATAGGCGAGCTCCGGCTGCGGCAGGTAGTCGTCATCGATGGTGAAGAGCCCTTCGTAAACCAGGTCCATCACGCTGACGAGGTCCCGCTCCCGCAGCTGAAGCGGACGCGTCTCCGCGTTCTGGGTGGCGACGATGCCGCAGACCAGCGAGGTTGTCTGCGCTGAGGATACCGAGAAGGCGTACAATATCAAAAGGAAAGAAAAGACGGCAAAAGCTTTTTTCATTTTGTCTCCTTACGGGGCTTGCAGTATCGTGTTCAACGCACAAACCATAGCACAAACCCGGATGAAAGGCAAGCGGTATAAGAATGGATAAAAAACACCCCGGGCAGATGCATTCAGCGTCCTGCCCGGGGCGGCATATCCGGAAAAGATGCGGGGCTTACTTTTTCTTTCCCTGGTTGGCGACGGCTTCCATCTTGGCCTTGAGGGCTTCCTGGTCGCCCAGGTAGTAGCTGCGGATGACCTTGAAGTCATCGTCGAACTCATAGACCAGCGGAACGCCGGTGGGGATGTTGACACCGATGATGTCCTCGTCGCTGATGCTGTCGAAGTACTTGACGAGGGCGCGCAGGGAATTGCCATGGGCCGCGATGATGACGCGCTTGCCGGCCTTCATCTGGGGCTTAATCTCCTCGTTGAAGTAGGGAACAGCGCGCTCGATGGTCGTCTCCAGGCTCTCGTTGTTGGGGATAAGGGCCTCATCGACGCCGCGGTAGGCGGGATTCTTATGGGCGCTGCGCTCGTCCTCCGGATCCAGGACCGGGGGCTTGATGTTGAAGGAGCGGCGCCAGATCTTGACCTGGTCCTCGCCGTACTTCTCGGCGGTCTCGCTCTTGTTAAGGCCCTGCAGCGCGCCGTAGTGGCGCTCGTTGAGCTTCCAGGATTTGACGACGGGCAGCCAGTTGCGGTCCATCTCGTCCAGGATGTGGTTAAGGGTGTGCACGGCGCGCTTCAGATAGGAAGTATAGCAGATATCAAAATCATAGCCTTCCTCGCGCAGCGTAACGCCGGCCTGCTTGGCTTCCTCGTGGCCCTTTTCGCTGAGATCGGGGTCCATCCAGCCGGTAAAGAGGTTGAGCTTGTTCCACTCGCTCTCGCCGTGACGGACCAGAACCAGTTTCATCATGGGAATCATCCTCCTTGGATTGTTCGTAGTTTTGGTTTGCGCCCCTAGCATAACACGGCAGGGCTTAAATTTCAAGGCCAAGCGTCGTTCTGCTTGACAGACGTCTCCATAACACAGATTTTTTGCCTGATAAAAAATTGTTATGGGTCTTTTACCCGGAACACACCGAAAAGGGGAAAGAATTGCCGTTTTCGGAGGGCATGAGGAAATCTTTGTTAAGAGAACGACAAACAAAACAAATGCTTATACCTGCCTTTTGCTTTGTTATTGGAAAAGCAAAAAACACAAAGCTATAATCAGCAAAAGAAACAAACCGGCACCCTTTCAGAAGGGCGGCAGAGAAAGGAGTATAGCGGATATGCACGAAGCCGAGCGGAAAAACTTATTCGAAAACACCTCCGTTTTCAAGGCGATCGCGCGCCTGGCTGTCCCGACGATGATCGGCCAGATCATCCTCGTCATATACAATATGGCGGATACTTTCTTTGTCGGCCAGACGGGGAGCGACGCGATGCTGGCGGGTGTCACCGTCTGCATGCCCGCGTTTATGCTGCTCTCCGCCATCAGCAATCTGTTCGGCGTCGGCGGAGCGAGCGCGATCTCGCGTTCCTTGGGGCGAAGGGAGACCGGCAGGGCGTACCGCTGCGCTTCCTTCAGCTTTTACGGCTGCCTTGTGACTACGCTGCTGTATTCGCTTGGCGTTTTCCTGCTGATCGATCCGTTCGTGGACCTGCTGGGCGGAAGCCATTCGGAGGTGCACAGCCTCGCTGCGGAGTATCTGACGGTGACGGTGGTCCTTGGCGGCACCGCGACGGCGATGAATGCGCTGCTGGCGCACCTGCTGCGCTCGGAAGGGAGAAGCTTCCATGCGGCCATCGGCGTGATACTCGGCGGACTGCTCAATATCGCGCTGGATCCGCTGTTCATGTTCGTCATCCTGCCGCGCGGGCGTGAGGTGTTCGGCGCGGCGCTGGCAACGTCGCTGTCCAACGTCATAGCACTGCTTTACTATGTCGCCGTGCTGGCAAAAGGACGGCATAAGAGCGTGCTGCGCTTCATCCCCGAGGCCCGGGCGCTGGCGGACGGGATCCCTGCGGAGATCCTGTCGGTCGGACTGCCCGCATTTATGATGACGACCTGCGAGAACGTATCCTATGCGGTCATGGATGCGCTGACGGCGGGGCACGGCCTCATCTACCAGGCAGGGCTGGGCGTTGCCAAGAAGATCAATATGCTGGCGCACTGTGCGGTGCGCGGTATAGCGCAGGGCGCGCTGCCGCTGATCGCCTACAACTGCGCTGCGGGAAACGACAAGCGCATGAAGGATGCCATCCGCCTGACGTCGGTCAGCGCTGTCGCCGCCGCAACGGTCTGTATGGTGATCAGCCTGTCGGCGACAAGGCCGCTGGTGGAAGCGTTCATCCATACGCAGGCTGCGGCGGAATGCGGCGAGGCATACCTGCGCATCCTCTGCCTGGGATGCCCGTTTTCGGCGCTGGCTTACGTGATGATCTCCTTCTTCCAGGCTGTGAAAGAGGGAAAAACGTCGCTGATCCTCGCGCTTGCCCGCAAAGGCGTGCTGGATATCCCGATGCTGTTCATCTTCAACCTGCTTCTGCCGCCCTTCGGCCTGGCCTGGGCGACACCCATTGCGGACTCTGTCTGCTGCATAATGGCCGTCCTCTACTTTGCGCGTACCTGAAGACCAGGGGAGCGGCAAGGGGTGTCAGGGTGGCTGAAGAAGCCGGCGCTGTGGTATAATGCTTAAAATGCGAAGGGAGGGGATACGTCTTGATCGACCCCAAACTGATTTCGCTGCTGAAGGTTTATGAAACGGGCAATTACACCCGGGCTGCGCGCCAGCTTTCCCTGACGCAGCCTGCTGTAAGCCAGCATATCCGCGCACTGGAGCAGGAGCTCGGCGTGCGGATTTTTGAGCGCGCCAACAACGAGCTCCACGTTACGAACGAGGGGCGCATCGTCATCAAATACGCGAGGCGGATGCAGTCGCTGCACCGGAATCTGCAGAGCAATCTGGAAAATGAAAAGCGGCGCATCACGCAGCTCAAGGTCGGGATCACGCACACGGCGGAGAGCAACGCCATCGCGGAAGCGCTGGCCCGGTACGCGACGAGGCACGAGGGCGTCAATATCCAGCTGAGGACAGATACGATCGACAACCTCTGCGATATGCTGCGCAATTACGAGATCGATTTTGCAGTGGCGGAAGGTAAGATCAGCGATCCCTCCTTCCGGTGCCTGCTGATGGATACGGACAGCCTGGTGCTGGTCGTGGCGCCGGAGCACCCGCTGGCGGGGAAGAACGTCGTGACTGTCGGACAGCTGATGCGGGAGCGGCTGATCCTGCGCCTGCCCGATTCCAGCACGAGCCGCCTGTTCGTTTCCACGCTGGAGAGCCGCAACCTGCGGATCGAGGATTTCAACGTGGTGCTGGAGGTCGACAACATCGCCACGATCAAGGACCTGGTGCGGCGCAACTTCGGCGTCTCCATCCTGCCCAAGAGCGCCTGCATGGATGAGCTGCGCAAACACAAGATTTCCGTGCTCCCCATCGAAAACCTGTCCATGCTGCGGGAGATCAACCTCTTCCACACGCAGGATTTCAGCCACCCGGAACTGCTGCACGACATCATCCGCGATTATAACGAGACGAAGAACAGCTCCGGCTACCGGCAGTGAACACAGAAAAAAGAAGATGCTCCGGCCTTGGCCGGGGCATTCTTTTGCGCCGCCGGCCCGGCACTGCGGAAACATTTGGCGGCTGAAAGTGGCGAAACAGGCGCTGCTGTGGTACAATGCGCAGGAAGGGACGTGATGGGCTTGTATCGGTGGATCGATATCGGACTCAATTTGTTCAGCCGCTCCTTTCCGGATCCGGAGTCGACGATCCGGCAGGCGAAGGAAGACGGGGTTTACTGTATCCTCACGGGGTCGGACGCGGAAGAAAACGAAAAGGTAAACGCTTTTGTCAGGGATCATGACTGCCGGGGGACGGCAGGGATCCATCCGCATAATGCGAAAAACGCAGCACCGGAGGATTTTTTGCGCATCCGGCAGCTGGCAAAAGAAAACGGGCGCATCGTGGCGGTGGGAGAATGCGGGCTGGATTACGATCGCATGTTTTCATCGAAGGAAGTACAACTGTCGTGCCTTGCACGGCATATTGAGATTGCCGAAGAGACGGGGAAACCGATGTTTTTGCATGAGCGCAGCGCAGCGGAGGACTTCTGCCGCGTCTTTACGGCGCATCCCTCCGTGTGCGGGCGCGCTGTCGTCCACTGCTTTACGGAGGGCCCGGTAGAGCTGGAACGGCTGCTTTCGATGGGATTCATGATCGGCATCACCGGCTGGATCTGCGATGAGCGCAGGGCGGCTGCTCTGCTGGAAGCGGTGCGGCTGCTGCCGGCGGACCGCGTGATGCTGGAGACGGACGCGCCGTACCTGACGCCGAGAAACGTACCGGGGCTGCCCCGCACCAACGTGCCGGGAAACATCCGCCACGTCGCAGCCAGGCTGGCGGAAGCTATGGGCATGGAGCAGGCGGAGCTGGAAAGGTGTACATGGGCGAACACCGTCCGCTTCTTCGGGCTGGATGCGGAGGAACTGCGACGATGAAGGTGCTCGATCTCGATATGGATTTCTTTCTCAGCGGGCCGTGCCCGCTGGCGGCGAAAGGGGAAAGGCCGGCGGCGGACGCCTGCACGGTGTGGACGCCGGAGGCGGTGCGCGCTTTCCTGGAGGACAGGTGCGGGCTCTCGCGTGAGCATCCCGTACCGGGCGCTGTCTTTGAGACGCATGACGGCGCGCTGGATTTCTGGCAGAAGCAGATCAGCGCGGGAAAACTTCAGCCGCCCTTTGAATGCGTGCATGTGGATACCCATTCGGACCTGGCTTTCGGGCCGCCCGGGCCGGACTTTGTGCTGAAGGCCGTGATCAGCAGGAAACCGGGGTCGAGAAATACGACGGCGGCTTACCGCGAAGGGAAGAAGCTGGACGAGGCCAATTATCTGCTGTTTGCTGCGGGTTACCGCTGGTTCTCCGCCTTGACGTATGTCCGGAACCCACGCTCGCTGCACGACGTGCCGGGGCGGCTGCTGGATGAAGCAGGCAATCTGTTCCTGCGCAGCGAGGTATCGGCGCTGATGGAGGGGATAAACGGCCTGGAGCCTGTCATCCCCTTTAGGCAGGTGGACGATTACAGGACCTTTAAAGACAGTGGATTCAGCTTTGCGACCATGGCGCAGTCGCCGCGGTACGCGCCGGCCAAAGCGGATTTTATCCTGGACATCTTCCGGGAGTACATTAAAGAGGAATAGCGCGGGCCTGCCGCAAGAAGGAGGAGTCGGAGATGGGAACACGGGAACAGCTGGAAGCGCTTTATGCCGAGTACAAGAAGACTGTTGAAAAAGTGATCAAGGACGCAAGGCCCTTTGCGGGCTTCATGGGTCTGGGCGGCGGGCCGAAGGACGACCCCTGCCACCGCAAGTTTTACGAGGATGCCTGTGCGCTGGTACAGCAGTTTGTGGATGCGGGGATCGACGCATCCGAGGCGAAGGCGTGCGTTTCTTACATCCTTGGCGCACAGTGCCGGGAGGACCCGGAGGGCCTGCTCTACTGGACGATGATGGCGGCCCACGGGGCGGTGAAACCGCTGCTGCCGCTGCTCGGCAAGGAAGACGCAGCCCTGCTGGCCGCAGAGTACGAAAAGCAGGTGCCGAAAAAGGTGCGGATGCCCCTGCAGGAGGAGATCCTGTCGACCCTGCAGGGACAGCCGGCAAAGAAAAAACGCTGGTTTGGCAGGGGATAAAATACAGGCTGTCACATGGACAGACAGATCGCACAGAACAGGGAAAAGCTGCAATACGTAACCTCATCCGGTTCGCTTCGCGAGCCACCTTCCCCTAAAGGGAAAGGCAAGTATTCCCTATAACTTGACCTCAGGTTTGGGATGGATCCCGCTCTGAAAGAACAGAGAGTCCTCCCCGGTCATGAAAGCAGGCAGGGCAATTGCCCTGCCTGCTGAGGTTATAACGGAATGCACTGTGCAGTTTGCCGGTTATGAGACGACCTTTTCATTTCTTTACGGGTTCTTTTCGCAGGCGAAGCCGTCCCAGACGGGTTTGCCCGTATAACGGAGCGGTTGGATCTCTCCGCGGAGCACGCGGAGCGCTGCCCCTGCCATGGCCTCCAGTTCGAATTCGCCCGGGTAAGCGGTGACGGGGGCGATGAACCCGCACCGTGACCGAATGGTTTCCACGATCTCCCCGAAGCGCAGAAGGCCGCCCGTGAGGACGATGTCATCCACCTTTCCGGAGAGCACGGCCGCCATGGCGCCGATTTCCTTGCAGATCTGGTAGACCATCGCGTCCCACACCAGCCTGGCGTATTCATCGCCGGCTTCGATCCGGCGGTGCACCTCGTCGGCGTTGGAGGTGCCGAAGTGGCTGGAGAAGCCGCCGCCCTCCGTGCACAGCTGCAGGAGCTCTGCCGGCGTCTTTTTGGAGAGGTGCTCCACGACGTCGGTGACCGCCATCCCGCCCATCCGGGTGGGGGTGAAGGGCCCTTCGCCGCCTGCCGCGTTGTTGCCGTCGATCATTCGGCCTTTTTCGTGCGCGGTGACGGAGATGCCGCCGTCGATATGGCAGACGATGAGGTTCATCTCCTCATAGCGCTTGCCGCGGGAGGCGGCGTGCCTGCGGGCAGTCTCTTTGAGATTGAGCGCGTGAGCGATCGCGCGGCGGTGCACGCCGCGCAGCCCCGTCACCCTGGCGAGGTCACAGAGCTCGTCCACGACCGTGGGGTCGAGCGTGAAGACGCGGCCGCCGTATTCCTTCTGCAGCTCCGCTGCAAGCTGTACCCCAAGGTTGGAGACGTGGTTGAGGCGCCCGCGGGATTCCCGCGTGTGCCGCACCAGCAGATCATCCGCCTCGTAGATGCCGCTGGCGACAGGGTAGGAGCTGCCGCCGCGCCCCACGATGGCATCGATGCCGGTGAGATCGATCGCATTCTCCGAGAGAAAGTCTCGGATCACCTTCATGCGGTAGGGCAGCTGGTCGTTGATGGTATCGAATTTCAGCAGCTCTGCGGAGTCGTGAAAGACGTTTTCCGAAAAGACCTTTTCCTCGTTTTGAAAGAGGGCAAGCTTTGTGGATGTGGAACCGGGATTGATGATGAAGATGCGATAGATTTTGCTGTCCATAACTGTCCCTTTTGCGTTGCGTCGTCTGACAGAAGAAAATCGTCCGGCTTTCGCCGGACGATGAAAGCCTTTGCCTGAGAATCAGTTGCCTGCGTTTCCGGCTTCCGGAAGCGCTTCTTCCTCAGCCGGGGCGCTCATGCGCTGAATGAAGTCCATGACTTCGGCAGGCGCGATCTCAGAGAAGGACTGTACGAGCTGCTGTGCGTTCATCATCGCTTCCATCACGACGTTGTTCTGCGTGTCCTCATCCATCTCCTCCAGCGGATAGAGGGCGAGGGCAGCTACGGCGTCGGCGTCATAAGCGACAGGCGTGGAGTATGCGTAGAGGTTCAGGTCGTTCAGGCCGACCGCGGGAGAGGCAAAGTGCATGCTGGTTTCCGTTTCAAAAACCTTGTTCTCGTCGGGACGGGTATCCTGAGCGATATTGAACGTGAAGTCCATGATCTCCTGATCGTCCGATGCCGCGGAGGCGGAGCCTTCGGCATAGGAAGACTCGCCGCCCTGGGCGTTCAGCTTGTTGTAGCCGCTGACCTGCTCGGTCGTGACGGCCGTCGTGCCGCTCTCAGTAGCGGTAACCTGCTCGTTTGCGGTGATCTGGTATCCGGGCAGACCGTCGTCAAAGACTGCGGGCGTCTTGCTGAGACCGTAATAAACGCTGACGGCATCATCGCCGAGGCCGGCATTCATCTGCACCTCGCAGACGAAAGCCTTGGGATCCTCCGGGTCCAAGGTAAGGTTCACCGCGGCGGAGAAGGGCTGTGTCCTCTCGCCGTTCTCGTTCAGTACGAGGCCGGAATGGATGGCGTAGGTATTCTCCTCTTCACCCGGCTCGCCGATGAGCGCGAAGAGCACGCTGGAATTCGCTTTGCTGTCGCTGGCGGTGCACAGGAGATAAGCGGGGAGGAAGCTGTCGCAGTAACCGACCTCCAGCGTGGCGCTGTCGTCGGATTCGTCTGCGCGCAGCGCCTCGGCGGCTTCGCGCAGCTGGGGGATCAGCTCGTCGACAGAGATTTGCACGCCGGCCGTCTCGGACAGCGCGGGGAGGTTTTCGTCCTGCTCAAGGGTATCCGCGAAGCTGTCCATCAGCCGCGCAAGATCGGCAGGCTTTACGGTCCATGCAAGCGAATGATCCACGGCGGGGAAATCGCCCTCTGCCGGGACACCTTCCTTGGCATCGACCGGCAGGCTCTGCACGAAACCGGCGACGACCCCGATGTAGGGGGTAACGAGGTTGGCAGCGGTCGTCATCGCCTCCTGGAGCTTGGCCTGAAGTTCCTCAAAGAGCGCGCTGTAGTCCGCATCCAGCAGTTCGTTCAGCTGCTGGATCTGTTCTTCCGAAAGGCCGGCCATGGCAAGGAGCGTGTCCCACTTGACGGTGACGCGCTTGCCGTCGATGAGGCTGCTTTCCAGACTGAGCCCTTCGCGGCCCGCCATGACGCTGACGTCAGCGCCGACGCTGGCGGACGCATCGCCGTAATTGGCGGCGAGCTCCACGCGGAGGCCGTCGGAGACGACGCCGCCGGCGGTATACAGGGTAAGGCCGGACAGCAGTTTCTCTACGGCGTCGATGTCAGCGGCATGCTCTTCGCCGAATGCGGTGTCATCCATATCCAGCGCCGCGTTGAAGGTGTGGGAGAGCATGAGCCCCTGGGACAGGGCCTGGAGCTTCAGCTGGTTGGTGATATCCCCGGGATTATAAGGGGCGGGTTCTTCTGCAATGGCCGCTGTATTCAGGACAAGGCAGAAAATGAGAAAGATGAGGGGAAGGATCTTCTTCATAAGGTACCTCCTTAGATTGTAAAGATTGTTGCAAAACCATTATACCACATCCGGTTACTTGGGACAACATACTGACCGCAACAGAATCACGATAGGGTGACGACCTCCACTTCACCGTCGAATCGTTCTCCAAGAAAGCGCTCGGCAACCCCTTCAAAGCCTTCTTTTCCACCTGTGACGAAATAAAACTGGGAAGACTCACCACTTTCGCCAGCACAAAGGCCTTTTTTTAACAGGGCTGCTTCGAGCGCCGCGACGGCGGATTTGGCGGTGTCGATGAGCACCGTTTGCGGCACCAGCGCGCCGATGGTGGCCTTCAGCACGGGGAAGTGCGTGCAGCCCAGAATGATGACGTCCGCACCGAAGGCGCGAACGGGCTCCAGATACTCGCGGGCAAACAGCGTGGCCGCGGGATCCCCGGGCTTTATGTATCCGTTCTCAACCAGCGGTACGAACATAGGACAGGGAACGCCGAGGACTTCCGCCTGCGGGCAGAGCTTTGCGATGGCGCGGGGGAAAGCACCGCTGCGGATGGTCGCGGCGGTGCCCAGGACGGCGATCTTCCCGTTGCGGGTGGCTGCAACGGCCTCTGCGGCAGCGGGATCAACCACGCCGAGGATCGGGACCGGACACTCGCGGCGCAGATCCTCCAGGGCGGTGGCGCTGACCGTGCCGCAGGCGACGAGAACGGCTTTTACATCATGCCGGAGAACGAAAGCCAGGTCCTCCCTGGCATAGCGCAGGATGGTTTCGCGGTTGCGCGTACCGTAGGGCATGCGCGCTTCGTCCCCGAGATAGACGATGCTCTCCTGCGGACAGCGGCGCATCAGCGCGCGCACGGCGCTGAGCCCGCCGACACCTGAATCAAAAATGCCGATCGGCCGGTTATCCATAGTCTGCCTCCACAAACGAATTCGGAAGAAGTATAGCAGGACGGCAGAAAATCTTCAAGAAATCGCGGCGATCCGGGATAAAAAACGTAGCATGATGCGTTCTGTTTATGTATAATGAAAGCGAATTCGTTACAATCTGAATGGGAGGGAGAAGAAGTTGAAGAAGACAGTTTTGATCATCCTTCTGGCTGTGCTTACGGCAGGCGCTTTGGCCGTGCGGGCGGACACGACCGGGTACGGCTACGTCTCCGGCGACCACCAGGGGACGATATCCAGGGAATACGAGGCGATCGTCGTCTCCAAGAGCGTGACGCTGCGCAGCAAGGCGAGCTACAGCGGCACCAGCCTGGGCAGCGCTTCCAACGGGGACGTGCTGACCGTACTGGATGACAGCGACAGGACGTGGGTGCGCGTGCGGGCGAAGATCAAGAACAAGCAGATGGAAGGCTGGGTCCTGCGCAGCTACATCGTCGTTCAGCCGCTGACGCTGACGCTGCGCAAGAGCAATACGCCGGCCTACAGCGCGCCCTCCGGGAGCAGCAAGCTGGTGGGCAGCCTGCCGGCCTTTACAAACCTGGAGGTGCTGGGCACCTATGATAACTATTATGTGGTGAGCCTGCGGCAGGCTTCCGCCTTTATCAAGATCGGGACGGACGTGTGGACCTCGCTGGAGATCGAATCGCTCTTTGCGGGCGGCAGCGGCACAGCCATAACGACCCGGAAGACCAAGACCCGCTCCGGCCCCGGCGAAAGCTGGGCGGAGGGGCCGACGATCGCATCCGGGGAGACGCTGACGATCAGCTGGGAAGAGGACGGATGGTATCCCGCGCTGTATGACGATCAGATGCTGTACGTGGATTCGGAAGATCTGCGCATCACGCAGCAGATCCGCGGCCGTTCCGGCTCCTCCTCAAGCGGCAATCAGAGCCAGGCGGCAAGCGGACAGACGATCACCCTGCCGCAGAGCGGCGGCGTGACCCTGGTGTACTGGGCGCAGGAGGAGAACGCCGGCGGCGACAAGCCGGCTTCCGGCACGCTGTCTCTCACGCAGGTGACGGAGCAGGCGGTGCGTGCGCTGTGCCAGCGCTACGGGCTGAGCCGCCGCGATCTCAAGGGGTACGACCTGCGCTACAGCTACTACAGCAGCGCCTGGTACGCCTACGGCAGCAGCGACCCGTTCTACGTCCTCAGCTTCTGGGGCGGGGACGATGTGGGCGTCGTCTGGACGGTCTCCGTGAATGCGAGAAACGGTGCGATCTTCGAGGCTTCCGGGCCGGACGACGGGAACGGATGACGAAAATCCGCATTTCCGGCTTGTAAAAAGAAACGGTTCTGCTATAATGGTAAGTGGAGGCTAACAGCATTGCCCGCCGTGCTGCGATCCGGACCCGGCAGGAGGATGAGCGCGCGGCGGGCGCTTCTTTGAATATGAGTTAGCCATTTCTAACGCAATAAAGAAAGAGGGACAACGAGCATGTCCAGAAAGGCATCCCGGTTTCAGAAGGTGGTTATGAGCCTCGGCTACCGGGGAAAGGAGATCTTCAAGCCGCTGAATACGGGCCGCATCGACGCGCATGTGGCGTGCGTGCGGGAATGGATCGCCAACATCTTCTTCTATACGAAAAACGGCGTGACGATCATGATCGACGCCGGATACAACTACGACCGCCTTGCGGAAAAGATGGCCTGGCTGGACATCGATCCCGCCTCCATCCGCCACATCCTGATCACACATCAGGATACCGACCACGTAGGCGCGGTGGAACGGGACAGCGACGGGCTTTTCAAGGATGCCGCACTGTATCTCAGCGAGACCGAGAACCGGTATCTGACCGGCGAAGTGCGCCGCAAGGTGATTTTCGGGCTGTACAAGCTGCCTATGGTAAAGACGGACAACCGGAAGGTGCTGCTGCAGGACGGCCAGGTGCTGGATATCGAAGGCATCAGAGTGGAGTGCATTAAGGTGCCGGGCCACACCTGGGGACATATGGTGTACCTGATCGATGACGCGTACCTCTTTACCGGCGATACCCTCTGGTTCGGCGCGGACGGCGGGTACAGCTTCATCAACTCCCTGGCGGAGGACAACGCGCTGGCCAAGCGGTCGCTGGCCGCGCTGGAAACGAAGCTGCGGGAGCGGGGCATGAGCCCCAAGATCATCACCGGCCATACCGGCTGGACGGACAGCCTGGACTTCGCTTTTGCCCATAAGGACAAGGTGTGCAATTCTTTGCACAGGCAAAAGCCGCATGATCCCAAGGCACCCTATGACGGCTACGACGAGACGGAGGACACGGAAGAGAAGGCCCGGAGCATCCGGCTGGAAAAGCAGGACGAGAGCATCTTCCGCTTGACACAGGGAGGCGGCAGGCATGACAAGGCATGAACAGATCCAAAACGCTTACAGGGTCACAGGAGGCGCATCGGGCTTTTACGACGGTATGATGACGTATTCCACCTTTGCGGGGAAAGCAATCTGCCGCGCTGTGTGGAATATGGACAAACAGAAGAATGCCGAATATCTGGAACGGGCGCTCTCCGGCATCCCGAAGAACTTCGGCGGCCGGCTGCTGGAGGTGCCCGTGGGCACAGGCGTGCTGACCCTCCCGGTCTATAAGGACCTCAAGGAGGCGGAGATCACCTGCCTGGATTATTCGGAGCAGATGATGAACGCGGCAAAGCAGCGGGCGGAGCGCCTGGAGATCGGGAACGTATGCTTCCGGCAGGGCGACGTCGGGGCGCTTCCCTTTGAAGACGAGCAGTTTGACATCGTGCTCTCCCTGAACGGCTTCCACGCCTTCCCAGACAAGGAGGCCGCCTACAGGGAAACCTTCCGCGTGCTGAAAAAGGGCGGCACCTTCTGCGGCTGCTTCTACATCAAAGGCTGCTGCAAACGGACCGACTGGTTTATCCGCCATCTGTATCAGCCGAGAGGCTTCTTTACCGCGCCGTATGAGACGGAAGACAGCCTGAGGGAGAGGCTGTCCGGGATGTACAGGGAAGCGGAGGTTTCCCACGTGGAGGGGATCGGCTGCTTCCAGTGCGTAAAGTAGAAGAATCCTTGCATCTTGTCAGTTGATTTGATACAATAAGCGCGATTCCGGCCGTGACCCTCGGGGACGGACCGGGAGGCTGCAACTTACCGACGCCGAAAGGCTGGAACCAGTCGGGCATCCAAAGGAGCCCGAACGGAGGAACCGAAAATGAAACAGAATACTTCGAAACGCACGAACCGGTTTAACCTGCGCTGGATGACGGGCACCGCCCTCATGATCGCCATTGTGCTGGTACTGGGCTCAACGCCCCTGGGCCGCATCACGATGCCCTTCCTCACCGCGACGACGCTGCACATCCCCGTCATCATCGCTTCCCTTGTACTGGGGTGGGAGTCGGGCATGCTGACGGGCCTGGCCTTCGGCATCCACAGCCTCATCAGCAACCTGTCGGGCGCTTCGTTTTTTGCACCCTTTTTCATCAATCCGCTGGTATCCGTGCTGCCGCGCGTGCTCTTCCCGCTGTTCGTCTGGCTGATTGCGGAGGGAGTGAAGCGCGTGACGGCGCGCCTCAAAGACGGGAACTACATCGCCTATGTGGCGGCGAGCTTTGTCGGCACCTGCCTGCATACGACGATGGTGATGGGCATGATCTATCTGCTGAATGCGGGTAAGATCACAGCCATGCTGGGCAACGCGAATGTCCCCGGCGCCATCGCGCAGCGGGGCGTTGGGATGGGCATCGCGGTTCTGGGCGCCACCAACGGCATCCCGGAGGCGATCGTCGCAGCGGTGATCGCGCCGGTCATCGCCGTGGCGCTGACCAAGGCGCTGGGCTCGAGGGGCCGGACGCGCTGAAAAGAAACGGAGAGAGACCATGATCTTTGTAATGGACATCGGCAATTCCAACATCAAGACCGCCGTCTTTGACGGAGAGCGCATGGTAAAGCGGTGGCGCTGCGCCACGGATCTCACCATGACTTCCGACCAGTACGGCATCATCATGGCGGATCTCTTCCGTTATCACGGACTGGAGATGCGCTCCATCTCCGGCATCATGATCTCTTCCGTCGTACCGACGGTCAACTACACCATCGAGCACATGTGCCGCGATTACTTCGGCATTGAGCCGCGGCTGCTGGCGCCCGGCATGAAAACGGGGCTGAACATCCGCTACGAAAACCCGCGGGAGCTGGGCAGCGACCGCATCGCCAACGCCGTAGCCGCCCAGGCGCTCTACGGGGGGCCGTGCATCTTTATCGACTTCGGTACGGCGACGACATACGGCGTGCTGTCGGATCACAACGAGTTTCTGGGCGGCGCCATCGGCCCCGGCATGCGCATGATGAACCGCGCGCTCTCCACGGGGACGGCCAAGCTGCCCTCCATCGAACTGGTCATGCCGCAGCAGGCCATCGGCCGCACGACGGTCAGCAACATCCAGACGGGGATCCTCTACGGTTTTATCGGCTCCATCGAGCGCATCGTGCAGGAAATGAAGCGGGAGATCGGCAGGCAGGATGTCCGTGTCATAGCGACGGGCGGCATGGCTTACCTGGTGGCGGACAACTCGGAGGTCATCGACGAGATCAATCCAGACCTGACGCTGACGGGCCTGCGCATCATCTACGAGAAAAACCAGTGAACGGGGAGAAGAAGGATGAAGACGATCCGTGTCGGTTTTCTGGGCTGCGGCAACATCGGCTGCGGCGTGTACCGCCTGCTGCTGGAGCAGTCGGCGCGGATTGCGGAGGATGAAGGCCTCGCCTTTGACATCCGCTCGATCCTCGTGCGGGACAGGAGCAAAAAGCGGAATGCAAAGATCCCGCAGGCGCTGCTGACGGAGTGCGCTGCGGATGTGACGGATGACCCGGAGACGGACGTCGTAGCGGAATTCCTTGGCGGCACGGAACCCGCTGCATCCCTCATGATCCGCGCGCTCAGAAACGGGAAGACGGTGGTAACGGCCAACAAGATGGCCCTGGCTTCCCGCTGGAACGACATCCTGGCGGCGGCCAAAGAGGGCGGCGCCGGGCTACTGTTCGAGGCGAGCGTCGGCGGCGCGATCCCCGTGATCCGGTGCCTTACGGATTCGCTGCAGGCCAATGAGATCCTGAGCGTCTCCGGGATCGTCAACGGGACGACGAACTACATCCTGACGCGGATGAGCGACGCAGGCCTCACGTATGAGGCGGCGCTGGCGGAAGCACAGCAGCTCGGGTATGCGGAGCCGGACCCCACGGCGGATGTCGAGGGGGTTGACGCGGCTTACAAGCTCTCCATCCTCTCAAGCCTGGCCTTTCGCAGGCATGTTTCCCCGGAGCAGATCCGCAGGGAAGGGATTACGGGCGTCGCGCCGGAAGAGATCGCCGCTGCGCGTGAGGCGGGCTGCGCCGTCAAGCTGCTGGCTACGGCAAGACAGAAGGACGGGCGCATCACGGCGGAGGTGAAGCCGCAGCGGGTCCCTGCCGAAAGCCCGCTCTACGGGGTGAAGGACGCCTTCAACGCCGTGCTGATCGAAGGCAGCGCCTGCGGGGACATGATGCTTTACGGCAGGGGCGCCGGAGACAGGCCGACCGCCAGCGCGGTGGTGTCGGATCTGATCCGTGCGGGACACGGCGGCTTCAGGCTTCCTCCGATGCATGGCGAAGCGGTCGTTTCGCAGGATTAAACGGGCCGGCTGCGTGTTTTTGATCCTGATTTGTATTGTGAAAAGTGCACAAAAACTCCCAAAATCCCAAACGCAAAGGTCTCCCGAAAGGGAGACTTTTTCAAACGGGGCGGAGCAAAATACGGTTTTTTAAGACAAAAATGGCTGAAATCCGGCACGGGTTTTTTACAGCCCGTTCAAAAGCCGGACCGCTTTTTCACCGGCTGCATTTTTGTGAAATCTCATGCCTTGCCGGGATTTTCCCGGCACGCTATAATGGTCTCAACAATAGCGCGGCTGTGCGGTAAATGCTGCGCAAAAGAATCGAAGGAGGATCATTTGCATGGCAAGTTTGAAACTCGACCACATCTATAAGATTTACTCCGGCAACGTTACTGCGGTTTCCGATTTCTGCCTGGACATCGAGGACAAGGAGTTTATCGTTCTGGTCGGTCCGTCCGGCTGCGGCAAGTCCACGACCCTGCGCATGGTGGCGGGCCTGGAGGAGATTTCCGCCGGCGATCTGTTCATCGGTGACCGCCGCGTGAACGACGTGGCCCCGAAGGACCGCGATATCGCGATGGTGTTCCAGAACTACGCTCTGTATCCGCATATGACCGTTTATGACAACATGGCTTTCGGCCTGAAGCTCCGCAAGAAGCCCAAGGAGGAAATCGACAAGCTGATCCGTGAGGCCGCGAAGATCCTTTCCATCGAGCAGCTGCTCAACCGTAAGCCGAAGGCCCTTTCCGGCGGCCAGCGACAGCGCGTCGCCTTGGGCCGCGCCATCGTCCGCGACCCCAAGGTCTTCCTGATGGACGAGCCGCTGTCCAACCTGGACGCCAAGCTGCGCGTGCAGATGCGTACCGAGATCACCAAGCTGCATCAGCGCCTGCAGACCACCTTCATCTACGTCACGCATGACCAGACCGAGGCCATGACGATGGGTACCCGCATCGTAGTTATGAAGGACGGCTTCATCCAGCAGGTCGATACGCCGCAGAACCTCTACGACTATCCGGCCAACCTGTTCGTCGGCTCCTTCATCGGCAGCCCGCAGATGAACTTCTTCAACGCCAAGCTGGTCGCCCGCGACGGCGGCGTCTGGGCCGAGTTCGGCTCCAGCGCGATCCGCGTGCCGGATTCCAAGATCCGCCTGCTCACTGACGAAAGCTACATCGGCAAGGAAGTCGTCATGGGCATCCGTCCCGAGAACATCCACGACGAAGAGCGCTTCCTCTCCGTGGCCGATGGCAACCTCGTCGAGGCGAAGGTCGAAGTCACCGAGCTCATGGGCTCCGAGACCTACCTGTACCTCAAGAACGACGCTAAGGAATGCAACATCGTCGCCCGCGTCGATCCGCGCAGCACGTCCCACATGGGCGATACCATCAAGGTCGCCTTCGAGACCAGCCGCCTGCACTTCTTCGATAAGGACAACGAGAAGACCATCCTGCGCCGTCCTGACTGAGAAAGCGATCCGCGGTAACAGGAATCAACTGAATGTGACCCGCACCAACAATCGGTGCGGGTTTCCTTTTTGTCATTTTTGGCGAAGACCGGCTAAAAAGATGGACAAAAAATGAAAAATAAATTCGTGAAGAACTGGACTTTTTACAATTTGTCGGCTATAATAAGCCGACTTCGGTAGTGTGTGCATGTGCCTTAGAAAGGATGATCCATATGGATTCCCAACTTCTCAGCAGAATTGAAAGCGCCCGCTGTTCGCTCATGGCGAAAGACCGCATCCGCGTGCTGGATGCCGAGGGCAATATCCTGCTGCCCGCCGGCGAGACCGGCAGGGTCAGCATTCCGGAATACTTTACGCTCTCCGACGTGCAGGACAGGCCGTACTTCGGCGAAAACAACACCTTCCTCAAGGTGGATGTGACGCCGCCCATCGTGCTCTGCATCGACGATCACGGCCCCGTCGAGACGGACTTTCTGGTGCTGCTGGCCGAGCTCATCAAGCAGTTCAACCACGAGCCGGTGACCATCCAGAACCAGTACGAGGTGTATAAGCGCGTACTGCTCGAAGAACTGATGGCCTCCGAGGTCGAAGCGCTGGCCAGCGAGCATCAGATCGAGATGGAGCAGGAGCGCTGCGTGCTCACCTTCCAGATCGTGGCGACCGAATCGCAGTCCGCCAAGGAGATGCTGGAGCCGATCCTGCGAGAGCAGAAGGCCAAGGACGACCGCTTTGTCGAGATGGACCGCCACACCGTCGTGCTGCTCAAGAGCATGGACGAGATCGACGGCTTCGACCACGATATGCGGGATCTGGCGGAGCGCATCAGCCAGGATCTTTCGATGGAAACCGGCAAGAGCTGCATCATCGGCATCGGCGAGCCGCGCCGCACGCTGGCCGAGATCGGCGAAAGCTACCGCGAGTCCCGCCGCGCAGTGGAAGTGGGCCGCATCTTCCTGCCGGAGGAGCACATCTACCTGTACCGCAGCCTGGTGCTGGAGCGCTTCCTCATGGATACGCCGCGCGAGACCGGCGCCCGCTACCACAGCATCCTGTTCAACCGCAAGAACGCGCGCCTGTTCAACGAAGAAATGCTGCACACCATCGAAATGTTCTTCGCCAAGGACCTCAATCTCTCCGACACCGCGCGTCAGCTCTACATCCACAGGAATACGCTGGTGTACCGGCTGGACAAGGTACAGCGCCAGACGGGCCTGGATCTGCGCAAATTCGACGACGCAGTGACCTTCAAAATGATGCTTCTGCTGGGCAAGAGCGGCCAGGACAAGCCGCGCCCCGTCTATTGAACGGAAACGAATCCTTTATAAGACCGGCCGTACCGGCCGGTCTCTTTTTAAGAGAGGAGCAAATGGCTTGAAAAAAAACATTGGTCTTGTTCTGGCGGCGCTGATGCTTGCGGCGGTTCTGCCGTCGCTGGCCGTCACGTCTTCGGGCTTCCCGTGGAGCGCTGCAGGGGAGACGGTGACGATCACCAAAGAGGAGTACGAGCGCCTGCTGCAGTATGAAAAGCTGGATATGCTGATGCAGATCGTCGACATGTACTACTATGAAGATCCGGATCACGAGGCGATGCTGGACGGTGCTGCGAGGGGGCTGATGGCAGGCATCGGCGATGTTTACAGCACCTACTACACCAAAGAAGAGATGGAAAAATTCAACGAGGAGACGGAGGGAATTTACGCGGGCATCGGCTGTCAGCTGCTGGCCGATCCTTCGGATGAGCTGATTACCGTAACGCGCGTCTTCAAGGGCAGCCCGGCTGAAAAAGTGGGCGTGAGGGCCGGCGACAAGATCGTCTACGTCAACGACACCTACTACTCCGCTTACGATATGGATGAAGCGGTGAGCCAGATGCGCGGCACCCCCGGCGAAAGCGTCAAGGTCACCGTGCTGCGGGACCTCGAGACGGTGGATTTTGACATCGTCCGCGAGCAGGTCATCATCAACTATGTGGAATACGAGGTCCTGGAGGACGTGAACCTCGGTTACGTCATCGTTTACGACTTCCTGGGCGACGCTTACGAGGGCTTTGAGGAAGCGGTCAACACGTTCCGGGACAGGGGCGTTGACGGGATGATCATCGACCTGCGTAACAACGGCGGCGGGCTTGTTGACACCTGTGTCCATATGGCGGACCTCATCCTGCCGGAGGGGACGGTCGTTTCCATGCGGGACAAGGCCGGAAGGGAAACGCGCGAAACCATCGACGGCGACTATTACGACGTTCCCATGGCGGTGCTGGTCAACGGCTATACGGCCAGCGCTTCTGAGATCCTGGCGGGTGCCATCCGGGATAATCAGGCGGGCATCCTCGTGGGACAGAAGACCTTCGGCAAGGGCGTCGTTCAGAGTTCGCTGGAGTTCATGGACGGCAGCGGCATGAAGGTGACGACCGCGCGCTACTATACGCCGTCCGGCGAGTGCATCCATGAGATCGGCATCGAGCCGGATATCGAGGCCGAACTGGACGAGGACGCCGTAACGCGCTACGGCATCAACAACCTGCCGCACGATCAGGATGCGCAGCTGCAGGCGGCCATCCGGGTGCTGACCGGGCAGGAGCAGCTGCCGCAGAAGCAGGAGACCGAAGAAACGGAAGAGACAGACGCTGCCGCATAAGTGAAAACAGGAGCCTCCTGCCGGAGGCTCTTGTCCTGCCTGCGGGGCTATGCTATACTTTCCGGAGACGCTGTATGAAGAGGAAACGGAGGTGGGCGGATGCCGAAGGTCAGCGTGATCGTGCCGGTTTATCAGGTGGAAGCTTACCTTTCAGAGTGCCTGGACAGCATCCTTGCCGGGACCTTTGAGGACTACGAGCTCATCCTGGTCGACGACGGGACAAAGGACAACTGTCCGGCCATCATGGCGGATTACGCAGCAAGAGACGCGCGCATACGGCTGCTGCACAAGGAAAACGGCGGACTGTCCAGTGCGCGCAATGCCGGGCTTGCGGTGGCGACGGGAGAATACGTCGCTTTTGTGGACTCGGACGACCGCGTAACGCCGGATTTTCTTGCGGACACCGTCCGCGCCGCGGAGGAGACCGGGGCGGAGCTGGTCCTCTTCAATTACCGGAAATTTGATGAAAACGGACTGCGCCCGCCTGAGCTGCCCGTAAAAGACGAAGTGCTGGACCTTACGGGAGGACGGCTGAAGGATTACTTTTACCGCTACTGGCTGCCATACGTCCACGGACAGGAGGCCTGGTGCCGCCTGTACCGCAGGGATGTCATCGAACGGAATGCGCTGCGCTTTGCGCCCAACTGCGAGGTGTTCGCCGAGGATACGCTGTTTTCGGCGATGATGCTGATGCATACGAAGACCCTGGCTGCGCTGAAAGGGGCCTATGTCGAGTACCGCCAGCGCGGGGATTCGCTGATGGCGAAGAAAAAGCCGCGCCTGGCCGCCAGGCTGATGAACCTTTCGGTGCGGCTGTCGCGCTATGTGCGGGAGACGGGGCATGAAGCGGAACTGAAAAACGTCATTCCCGTACTCTGTTACGATAAGCTGATCTGCAAGGGCATCCGCTATGACCCGAGCAGGGAGGACGTGCGGGAGGCGATGCGCCAGTATGCCGACGACGGGGAGATGCGGCGCATCCTGCACGCGCTGACGGGCGTCGGCCCGTTTGCGGCCTATACGCTGCACACGGGCAAGGGCTGGCGCACGCAGATCCGCGGCAGACAGTTTGCCGCCGCCTGGCTGGCCGGCGACATCGACAGGGCGCTGGACCTCACTAAAGGGGTGGTCGCGGAATGATCAGCGTGATCGTGCCCTGCTACAACGCCGAGAAGTACCTTGCGGACTGCCTCCGGTCGCTGCAGGGGCAGAGTGATCCGGATTTCGAGGCGCTGCTGGTGGACGACGGTTCGGCAGACGCGAGCCCGGAGATCCTTTCGCGCTTTGCCGCCGAGGACCGCCGCTTTAGGGTCTTCACCCAAAGGAATGCCGGCGTTTCCGCTGCACGCAACCGTGCGCTGCAGGAAGCCCGCGGAGACTGGGTGTTTTTTCTGGATGCGGATGATCTGCTGCCCGGAGACGCGCTGAAAACGCTGTCGGCGGCAGCGGGGGAGGCTGTCGACCTCGTGGTGGGGACACATACGGTCTTCACGGAGGGATCGGAAGAGACCGTTTGGCCGGAAGGCGGCTGGGAACGGCTGCAGGGTACACAAAGGCAGCGGGCTGCCGCGCTGCGCCTCATCGAGGGGGACAGCGTGCTGAACATCATGTGCAACAAGCTGCACCGCAGAAGCCTGCTGGAGAAGGAAGGGCTGCGGCTCGCCGAGGGGCTGCGGGTGGCGGAGGACAACCTCTTCAATCTGGAGGCGGTGCTCTGCGGGCGCGGGATCGCCTATGTGCAGCAGGTAACATACCGTTACCGGATGCACGGCGGCTCCGTCATGCACCATCAGCAGGGATCCCAGTTTGACATCCACCTGCCCTGGCTGCGGGAGATGGGGAAACTGCTGCGCCGCCGCGGCTTCATGGAAGCCTATTACGGCGCATACCTGGACAGCGTGACACTGCGCCTGTACAAGGACGGCGGCATCCCCGGCGTGCTGCGCGGGTGGCGGGAAAAGGCGCTGCCCTTGGCAGAGCAGCCGGGTCTTGACGGGAGCAAAATGTCCCACAGGGACAGGCGGCTGTACCGCCGGGTGCAGGGAGGCACCTATCCCTTCTGGTATCCGGCCTATGCCGTGCTGCAGATCGCCGGACGGAAGGCGGAAGGGCTCCGGATGAAGGCTCTGCGCCGGGAATGACAGAAGAGAGGAGGGAGCGCCGTGCCGAAGGTCAGCGTGATCATGCCCTGCTATAAGAGCCGGTCGACGCTGGCTGCCGCCGTGGGGAGCGTTCGGCGGCAGAGCATGACGGACTGGGAACTGATCGCGGTCGACGACGGTTCTCCCGAGAAAGACGGCGAGCTGCTGGAGACGCTGGCTGCAGACGAGCCGAGGCTGCGGGTGATCCGGCAGGAGAATGCGGGCGTTTCGGCTGCGAGGAACGCAGGCATCCTGGCTGCCGGCGGGGACTGGCTCTTTTTTCTGGATGCGGACGACCGCATGGAGGAGAAGGCGCTGGAGACGCTGCTCTCCCTTGCGGATGACGATACGGATATCCTCTGCGGCGCTTACCGGCTGCTGGACAGGGCGACGGGCGAAGCGCATACGGTCTGCTGCGCCCGGGGCGATCTGGCGGCTGTGCAGGAAAGCCTCATCCGCGGAGACAGCGCGCTCAACAGCATGTGTGCCCGGCTGTACCGACGGAGGATGATCGCGGAGCGCGGGATCCTGGCCCCGGCGGGGATCGCCGTGGGGGAAGACGTGCTTTTCAACCTGGAGGCGTTTGCCGCTGCCGGGGCCTGGCGGATGACGGACGACGTTGTGTACACCTATGATTACGGCGGGGAGTCGGCCATGGTGCAGGCGAGGCGGGACGTATACCGCAAAAGCCTGCCGATGCTGTTGGGAATCGGCGCTTTTTTGCGGCGCGAGGGCCTCGCGACAGCGCGCTTCCGCGCCCATATCGACGCGTGGCTGCGGATGCTGCGTGCGGACAGGGGAAGACTGCGCGCGGCGGCGGCCTTCGACAGGGGTGTCGTACGGGAAATCACGCGGGATGTGGAACCCGGAAAGCTGACGGGAAAGGAGCGCCTGTATTATGCGGCGCTTCGCCTGTGCCCGCCCAGCAGCATCCTGCTGCCATAAAAACCGAAGGAGTAGACGAAATCAATGGGAGAGCGGCCTGAGATCAGCGTGATCGTGCCCTGCTACAATGCGGAGCGCTATCTCACGCTGTGCCTGTCCAGCCTGGCGCAGCAGCATTCGCCGTCGATCGAGATGATACTGATCGACGACGGATCGACGGACGCGACAGGCGCGATATTGGACAGATTTGCGGAAACGGAACCGCGAGCCGTCGTTTTTCATGTGACCAACAAAGGGGTCAGCGCTGCGCGAAACCGGGGGATCGACTGCGCCAGGGGCAGGTATATCGCTTTTATGGACGCGGATGACGCGCTGGAGGAGGGCGCCCTGTTTGCGCTTTGGCGCACCGCCGTGCACAGCGGTGCCCAGATCGTCTCCGCGGAACACACGCTCTTTGACATGCGCAAAAACCAGCGCGTGCCCGTGCAGCTGCCGCCGGTCGTCCAGCAGCCTTCCGAAATCGTGAAGGAAATCATCCACATGAACCGCATTTATAACAACCTGTGGAACAAGCTGTACGACGCGGCGCTCTTCTCGGATGGCCTCAGGCTGGACGAGGGGGTGCGCATCGGCGAGGATGCGCTGCTCAACCTGCAGCTCTACCACAGGGCAAAGCGCGTGACGCATCTGCCGGAAAGGACTTATGTCTACCGTGTCCACGACGCGTCCGCCATGGCCTCGATTTCCGGTTACAGCGACGCGCATCAGCCCATGCTGCGCTCCATGAGCCGGATCCTTACGGAAGAGGGGATCAAGGAACTCTATTTCCGGGATTTCCTCATGAGCGCCGTGTGGATCGATGAGAAGGAAAAGGGCATCCGCGCATGCATGCGCACGTTCAATAAGCGGGTGCGGCCCGTTGTTCTGGAGGGGCTCCGGGAGGAGCGGATCTCCATAACGGACCGCCGCCTTTACGACATCGTATGCCGGGGAGGATTCCCTTTCTGGTATACGGCAAGGCGTGTTCGGGAGAAGCTGCAGGGCAGGAAAGGAAGCCGCCGGGGATGACAAGAGTACTGCTGTATAATCATTCAGGCTGTGAAAACCGCGGGTGCGAGGCGATCGTACGGTCGACCTCCGCGCTTTTGCGCGCAGCGGGGGTCAGCGATATCCGGCTTTGCTCCAACCAGCAGCCGTATGACGCGGGGCTGAAACTGGAGGACGTGGACCGGGTGCTTCCCTCTGTCATTTCGCCCTACAGCATGCGCCGCCTGATCAACAGCGTGGGCTTCCGGCTGGGGATGCCGAGGGAGCACGAAGTGGCCAGACGGTACGCGCCGGTGATCGGAGCGGGCAGAAACAGCTCGCTCTGTCTCTCCGTCGGCGGGGATACATATTGCTACAATCCGCAGGAGCATATGCGGGTCATCAACGGGCGGCTGAAGCGTGCCGGAGTGCCGCTCGTGCTGTGGGGCACCTCCGTCGATCCCGAGCGGCTGACTGAGGAGATGGTTTCGGATCTTCGCGCATACGACCTCATCGTGGCGCGTGAGTCGATCACCGCTGCCGCGCTCCGTGAAAAGGGGCTGAGGGTGCTGCGCTGGCGCGACCCGGCTTTTTCGCTGCAGCCGCTAACCGTCCCACTGCCGGAGGGGTGGCGGGGAGACAATACGATCGGCCTCAACATCAGCCCGCTCGTGCTGGACAAGATGGGCAGCCGCGAGGAAGGGATCCGGCTGTTTGAGGCCTTCATCCGGCATGTGCTGGAGACGACGGACGCCTGTGTCGCGCTCTTTTCGCACGTCACCTGGGCGCACGATGACGACCGGACGGTCGTAAACGCGCTGAAGGCGGCTTTTTCGGATGAGGAGCGGGTCATTACGCTGCCGGAAACGCTCGGCGCGCGGGAGATCAAGGGGTGTATTGCCCGCATGAGCCTGGTCGTCACGGCCAGGACGCACGCGTCGATCGCGGCGTATTCCACGGCGGTGCCTGCGCTGGTCATCGGCTACTCCGTCAAAGCGCGCGGTATCGCGCGGGACCTGTACGGCAGAGAGGAAGGGCATCTTCTGGAAAGCCGGACGCTGACGCTTCCCCGGCTGGAGGAAGCGTTTGACGCCCTCATCGGGAGGAAAAGTGAGGAGCGCGCGTACCTTCAGGAAAGGCTGCCCGAATATCTGGAGGACAGGGAAGGCGCGATGAAAGCTGTGCTGGCGCTGACAGCCGGGGGAGGACAGTAGATGAGACAGACGGTCAGGGCGAATCCTGCGGAGTGCACGGGCTGCGGCGCGTGCGTTTCCGTCTGCCCTAAGGGAGCCGTTTCGATGAAGCCGGACAGGGAAGGCTTTCTCTACCCGGCAGTTGACGCTGCGCTGTGCGTGGGGTGCGACCTGTGCGAAAAGCGCTGCCCGGCAGGCAAGGCGCAGCAGGCCGCGTGCAAGCCTGCGGCTTTCGGTGTGAGGGACGTTCGGGATGACGTGCGCGCCGCGTCGTCCTCCGGCGGCGTTTTTACGGCGCTGGCGGAGAGCGTCCTGTCCAGGGGCGGCGCAGTCTTTGGGGCCGTTTTCGGCGATGATTTCAAAGTGGAGCACGTCGGCGCAGTCTCCCGCGACGGTATCCGGCCCATGCGCGGCTCCAAGTATGTGCAGAGCGATGCGGCGTCTGCGCTGGCCGATGTGCAGGACCTGCTCTCCCGCGACATCCCGGTGCTCTTTACGGGGACGCCGTGCCAGGTCGCGGGGCTTTATGCGCTGCTGGGGAAGGGGCGCCCGGGGGGACTGCTGACGGCGGATTTCATCTGTCACGGCGTGCCTTCGCCCGGAGTGTTTGCCGCTTATTTGGATGCGCTGCAGAAACAGCAGGGCAGCAGCCTGGTTGACTATTCCTTCCGGGATAAACGGCTGGGCTGGAAGGATTTCTCCGCTGCTGCCCGCTTTGCGGACGGCACGGAGCATACGGGGACGCAGACGACGGAGCCGTTTCTTCGCGGCTTCCTCAAGAACCTGTACCTTCGCCCTTCCTGCCATGCCTGCACGGATCTTCGGTACGGGGGCCATGCGGCAGATCTCACGATTGCGGACCTGTGGGGGGCTAAAGACGTTTTTCCGGACTGGGATGACGACAAGGGGCTCTCACTCGTCTTCGCCAACACACCGGCGGGACAGCGGGCGCTTGATGCCTGCGCATCGTTGGAACGCAGAGCGATCGGGGACGTGAGCGTGCTGCGCCGCGCCAATCCGAGCATCTTTCAGCCGGCCGCGGCGAATCCGCATCGGGCGAAGTTCTGGAACGCTTTTCATAAACATGGGTTTTCAGAGGAGCTGGTGGAGCGCTGCCTGCGGGAGACGCGTACAGAGGCTGCCGTAAAGCGGATCAGAAGGATCCCCGCTGCCCTCATCCGCCGGACACGCTCGCTTCTGGGGCGATGATATCGGATCTATTCCCGCAGAAGCCGCCTTCCCTGATTGTGTTGCCCGTCCAGAGAAAGCTGGCGGTATGTGCTCTTTTCTATCTGGCGGGCATACGGCTGGCGCCGGCTGTTTCACTGCCGCCCATTCCGGCAGCCCTGGCAGGCGCGCTGCTTGCGGGGCTGCTTGTATACCTTCGGCGCACAAGACACAGCGCGCTCGTTTGCTGCGCGCTTTTGCTTTTGCTGACCGGCAATGTGCGCATGGGCCTTGTGCTGGCTGCTTCCGACGAGCCGACCGGTACGGGCGCCCGGATCGAGGGGCGTGTCAGAGAGCAAATCACGGAACGCCGTTTTGTACTGGATGCTGTCACTGCGGACGGAGCCCCTCTCAGACGGCCGGTTCGCGTAACGCTGATGGCGGAGGACGAGGAAGACGGCAGGCAGATGCCGCTTCCCGGGATGACCGTCTCAGGTACGGGCAGGCTTTTTGCGCAGCGCGGGGCCAGGAACCCGGGCGGCAGGGATGAGCGTCTCACGGCGCTGGCCGACGGATATGAACTCTCGGGGTATCTCATACCGGGGTGGGAGGCTTCAGGAAGCCCGGCGTTCAGCCTGAAGGGATGGTTTGCTACCCTGCAATCTGCGCTCTGCCGGCGCATCGACGCGCTCTTCGGCGGAGAATCGCCGCTGTTTTGCGCGCTGCTGGCCGGTGACAGAACGAGGATGGATGCGGATACCGTGACGGCCATGCGGCGCACCGGAATCGTGCACATCCTCACCGTTTCCGGTATGCACATCGGACTGCTGGGCTTTGCGCTGTCCGCCCTGCTTCGCAGGCTGCGGCTGCCGACCCTTATAAAGACGGCGCTGCTGCTTTCCTTCACGGGGTTTTACGCCCTGCTGACCGGCTTCTCGCCGGGTACCGCGCGGGCGCTCATCATGCTGGCCCTGCGGGAAACCGCAGGCCTTGTGCACAGGCGGTATGACAGGCTGACGGCGCTTTCTGCGGCAGCGCTGCTGCTGACGGCTGTCCGCCCGGCCCTTGCTTTCAGTCTTTCGTTTGTATTCTCCTTTATGACAGTCCTGGGCATCACGCTGACCGCACCGCGGCTGCAGGAGATCATCGGACGCCTGCCGCTTCTCAAAAAGTGGCGCCGGATCAGCGCTGCGGTATCGTTCTGCATAGCAGCCCAGCTGGCTGCAGTGCCCATGCAGCTGCAGCTGTACGGATATGTGCCGCTCACTGCGCTGCCGGTCAACCTTGTGACTTCGGTCCTTCTGCCGGTGCTGCTCTGCGGCGGCTTTGCCTGTTTGCTGCTCTCTCTGGTCAGCATGGAGGCGTCGATGGGGTTGGGCGGCGCCCTTTCGGCGCTCGGCGGTTTTCTGGAGACTGCAGCCGCCCGGATCGCGGAGCGTACGGCGGTGCTGTGCCGACTTCCGGCACCCGGCAGGGCCGGCATCCTGATCCTCATGGCCGTGTTTGCGCTGGGCGGGGGGCTGCTCTGCTTCGGCTGCAGGCGCCGGGGGACCCTTGCGGCGCTGCTGGCTGTGCTGGGGATCTGTTATGCCCTCCGGTTCGATCCGCGCACGCGGTATGTGCAGCTGGATGTCGGGCAGGGGGACGGGGCGCTGCTGCGGCACGGGCGGCGGGCGGTCCTGTCGGATCTCGGCCCCGCGTCCTCCTTCGACATGCTGAATTACCTGCGCTGGGAGGGGCTGTTCGTGGACGGCGTGATCCTGTCGCATCTGGATGAGGATCACGCGGGGGCGTTACTGCGGCTGCTGAATTCCGAAATCCGTGTAGGCTGTATCTATACCGCAGAGAGCGATGCAGGCGGAACTGAAAGCGAAACAGTGCGGCTGGCGTGGCAAAGAGCGCTGGAACTGGGTGTGCCCATCCGGCAGGTCCTGGCGGGCGATACCTTTGAGGCGGCCGGTTTCGGCTTTTCGGTGCTCTCCCCGGAGAAAGAAGCCGCAGGGGATAACGAGCGCTCGCTCGTGCTCCTGTCCGAGGTGAACGGGACGCGCCTGCTGCTGACAGGAGACCTGCCTTCGGCCTCTGAGCCGGAAGGGATGCCGGATGTGGATGTGCTGAAGGTGGCCCATCACGGAAGCCGTCATTCAACGAGTTACGGCTTTCTTGCGGAGACGATGCCGGAGATCGCGCTCATCAGCGTGGGAGAAGGCAACAGTTACGGCCATCCGACGGAACGCGTGCTGCGCGATCTGTCCGCCTTCGGGGCAGATGTTTACCGAACGGACAGGGCGGGGTGTGTTACGGTATGGCTGGATGACGGCGGCAGGCGGCGGGTTTCGACCTGGCTGCATACCGGAGCGGAAGAATGGACAGGAGAGGATCTCAAATGACGGAGCAGCTTGAGGCGGCGATGCATGAGGCGCTGGAGGAGGCGGGAAAGGCCCTTGCCGAAGGGGAGATTCCTGTCGGCGCCGTCCTCTTTAAGGAGGGGGAAAGGATCGCCTCTGCGCACAACGAAAGGGAGGCGCTGCGCGATCCGACCGCACACGCTGAGATGACGGCGATCCGCAGGGCGGCGCAGGCGCTGGGCAGAAGGCGGCTTCAGGACTGCACGCTGACGGTCACACTGGAACCCTGCGCGATGTGCGCCGGTGCCGCGCTGGCCGCCGGGGTCAAGCGGATCGTCTTCGGCGCCTACGACCCGGAGAAGGGCTGCGCAGGCAGTTTGTATGCCCTGCCGGAGGACCCGGCACTGGGCAGCATACCGTGCATCGGCGGTGTAATGGAAGCGGAATGCCGCAAGCTGCTGGATAATTTCTTTTGTGAGAAACGAAAACTCAATCCGGATGCTTGACACAGACATACACAAACGGTATAGTATGTGCGATTTTTGACATCACGGAGGGCAGCCATGGGCAGCAAACGGCCGTTTCTGACAGGCAGTCAGGCGGAGAGGATCGCAAAGGATTATCCGACGCCTTTTCATATCTATGACGAAGCGGGCATCCGCCGGACGGCGCGGGAACTGAACGCCGCCTTTTCGTGGAACCCCGGTTTTAAAGAGTACTTTGCCGTGAAGGCGACGCCAAACCCCGTCATCCTGAAAATCCTGAGGGAGGAAGGGTGCGGAGCGGACTGCTCATCCGAAACGGAGCTGACGCTTTCAAAGGCGGTCGGCTTTCACGGACACGAGATCATGTTCTCCTCCAACGAAACGCCCGAAAGGGAGTTTGCGCACGCAAATGCGCTGGGGGCGATCATCAACCTGGATGACGTGACGCTGATCGACCGGCTGGAAAAGGCCTGCGGCGGGATGCCGGAGACGGTCTGCTGCCGGTATAACCCGGGCGGAGAATTCGAGATCGGCAACTTCATCATGGATCATCCAAAGGACGCCAAGTACGGCATGACCAGGCCGCAGCTGACCGAAGCCTTCCTCCGGCTGAAGAAGGCCGGCGTCCGTCATTTCGGCCTGCATGCCTTTCTAGCTTCCAACACGCTGACGGATGCCTACTATCCCGTGCTCGCGGGGATCCTCTTCCGCACTGCGGCGGAGCTGAAAGAAGAAACGGGCATCGGCGTATCGTTCATCAATCTGTCCGGCGGCGTCGGGGTCGATTACCGCCCGGAGGACAGGCCGAACGACATCCGCGCGATCGGGCAGGGCGTGCGGGAAGCATTTGAGCAGATCCTGGTTCCTGCGGGGCTCGGCGGTACGGCGCTGTTTACCGAGCTGGGACGCTATATGCTGGCCGGAAACGGTGCTCTGGTGACCCGAGCTGTTGCAGAAAAGCACATCTACAAAGAGTATATCGGCGTGGATGCCTGCGCCTGCGATCTGATGCGGCCGGCCATGTACGGGGCCTATCATCACATCACGGTGCTGGGAAAAGAAGATGAACCCTGCGGCCGTGTGTACGACGTCGTGGGCGGGCTGTGCGAGAACAATGACAAGTTTGCGATCGACCGACCGCTGCCGGCGATTGACAGGGGAGATCTCCTTTACATCCACGATACCGGGGCGCACGGCCACTCCATGGGATACAATTACAACGGCAAGCTGCGCAGCGCGGAGCTGCTGCTCTGCGAGGACGGCAGCGTCCGCTTGATCCGTAGGGCGGAGACGCCGGCGGATTATTTTGCCACGCTGGATGTCACCGGCTACCGGTTTGAGTAAAACGGCATAAAGAAAAGACAGGGCTGCGGCCCTGCCATTTTTGTATTCTCGGTTCAGTACAGCACGAGGTAGCGGTCCAGTTCCCACCGGCTGACGTGGGTGCGGTAGGCGTCCCACTCTTTCTTTTTGCCCTCGACGTACTGTGTCAGCACGTGTTCGCCCAAAGCATCGCAGATGACGCTGTCCGCTGTCAGGCACCCGATGGCTTCCAGAAGTGTGCCGGGGAGACTCTGGATCCCTTTGGCTTCCCGCTCGGAGGCGTCCATGGAAAAGATGTTTTCCGTGATCTCTGCGGGCGGGACGAGGCCTTTTTCGATGCCGTCCAGCCCGGCAGCCAGACAGACGGCCATGTTTAGGTAGGGATTGCAGCTGGGGTCGGGGCAGCGAAGCTCAATGCGCGTCGCCTGGCCGCGGGCTGCGGGGATGCGGATCAGCGCGCTGCGGTTGCTGGCGCTCCAGGCGAGATAACAGGGGGCCTCGTAGCCTGGCACCAGGCGCTTGTAGCTGTTGATGAGCGGGTTGGTGACGGCTGCCATACCGCGCACGTGCGAGAGCAGGCCGGCGATGAAGGCGTAGGCATCGCGGCTGAGACCGCGCGGATCCGCTGGATCGGCGAAGGCATTCTTGCCGTCCCTGAAGAGGCTCATGTTGGTGTGCATGCCGCTGCCGTTGATGCCGAAGACCGGCTTGGGCATGAAGGTGGCGTGAAGGCCGTTTTTCTGCGCGAGCGTCTTGACAGCCAGCTTGAAGGTCATGATGTTGTCCGCCGCGGTGAGCGCATCCGCGTATTTGAAGTCGATTTCATGCTGACCGGCTGCAACCTCGTGGTGGCTCGCCTCGATCTCGAAGCCCATCTGTTCAAGCGCCAGGCAGATTTCGCGGCGTGTGCTCTCTCCGCGGTCGAGAGGACCCAAATCGAAGTAGCCGGCCTCGTCTCCGGTCTTCGTCGTGGGCCTGCCTTCCGCGTCGGTCTGGAAGAGGAAAAACTCCATTTCCGGGCCGACGTTGAAGGTATAGCCCATACCGGCGGCTTTGCAGAGGATCCTTTTCAGCACGCCGCGGGGATCGCCGGAAAACGGTGTGCTGTCCGGATTGTAAACATCACAGATGAGGCGGGCGACCTTTCCGTTCTGCGGACGCCAGGGGAGCAACGCAAAGGTGTCAAGATCCGGCCGAAGATACTGGTCGCTTTCGTTGATCCGCACGAAGCCTTCGATGGAGCTACCGTCAATCATGATTTCATTATTGACGGCTTTTTCGATCTGGCTTGCCGTGATGGCAACGTTTTTGAGCTGCCCGAAGATGTCGGTAAACTGCATGCGGATGAATTCCACATCGTTTTCTCTGACCAGGCGGATGATATCTTCCTTCGTTCTTTTGCCCATGATAGTCCCTCCTCTTTTTAATCAAGCGGACTGCCCGGCATTGGTCTTCCGCTTATAACGCGGCTCATCTTATCACCGGCATTGTCTGATGTCAAGCATAAAATGAAAGAAAGGGTTAAATAATTTCAAAATTAATCTAAAATTAACTAGTTAAGAATAATTTTGCAATTAAAATGAAGAGTTGCTGCAAAATATAGCTTGACAGAATAGCTTTGAAGTGGTAGGTTGCAGCCAACTGAAAAAGCAAAGCGATGCGGAAGAGGAGTACCCCGGACGGGCGGCGTCAAAGAGAGCGGGCGGCGGTGAGAATCCCGTGCGGGCCGCCGGGGGAAAAACACTTCCAAGCCCAAACCCAAAGCGGGATTTCCGCCGGTAGGGGCGGCGTGCAGGCGGCACGTTACAACCGCCGGGGCTTGACAGAGCCTTTCAGAGAAGCAAATCAGGTGGCACCACGAAGTAGCGGCCTTCGTCCTGAAAAGGATGAGGGCCGCATAGAATACGGAGGTGCTTTTTATGTGTTCTATCTTTGGCGTGACGAGCAAAACGATCCCCGCCGAAACCCTGAGGCAGTGCTTTGACAGGACGCTTTCCCGCGGACCGGACATGACCCGTATTGAGGAGGTGCCCTGCGGCTACCTGGGCTTCCACCGGCTTTCTATCATGGGACTGGACGAAAGCGGGATGCAGCCCTTTCACATGGGAAAGAATGCCGTTTGCTGCAACGGGGAACTCTATGGCTTCAGACCTCTGCGGGAGCGGCTGATGAAGCAATACGACCTGAAAAGCGGATCGGACTGCGAGATCCTTTTGCCGCTTTACGAGGAATACGGCACCGAGATGTTCAGGACGCTGGACGCGGAGTTTGCGCTGATCCTGTACGATGGCAAGCGGGACACGCTGATTGCCGCGAGGGATCCTATCGGCATCCGACCGCTCTACTACGGCACCCTTGAAGACGGCGGTATGGCTTTCGCCAGCGAACCGAAGAACCTTGTGGGGCTGTGCAAAACCATCCTGCCTTTTCCGCCGGGGCATTACTGGGAAGGCGGTCGGTTCATCCGCTATGCCGACCCGGCATACGTGGATTCTTTTACCATGAAAGATGAAGAGGAAGTCTGCCAAAAACTGCGCAGACTGCTCGTCCAGGGTGTGGAAAAGCGCCTGGACGCCGATGCGCCCATCGGTTTTCTGCTCTCCGGCGGGCTGGATTCCTCGCTTGTCTGCGCGATCGCCCAGCGCAGGCTGTCCCGCCCGATCCGCACCTTTGCTATCGGTATGGATAAGGATGCCATCGATCTGAAGTACGCGCGGAAGGCGGCGGAGTACATCGGCAGCGAGCATACGGAGGTGATCATCAGCGAAGCGGACGTGACCGCCGCCCTGCCCGCGGTGGTGGAGCTGCTGGCCACCTGGGATATCACGACCATCCGGGCCTCTATCGGCATGTATCTGGTCTGCAAATGGATCCATGAGCACACGGATATCCGCGTGCTGCTGACGGGGGAGATCTCCGATGAGCTGTTCGGGTACAAATACACGGATTATGCGCCGAACGCAGCGGCGTTCCAGCGGGAAGCAGAAAAACGCATCCGCGAGCTGCACGTCTACGACGTCCTGCGTGCGGACCGCTGCATCTCCGTCAACAGCCTGGAGGCGAGGGTGCCGTTCGGAGATCTCAAATTCGTCCGCTATGCCATGAGCATCGATCCGGAACTCAAGATGAACCGGCATGACATGGGCAAGTATCTGCTGCGCCGGGCCTTTGCGGAGGAAAACATCCTGCCGGAAGAGATCCTCTGGCGGCAGAAGGCGGCCTTCTCCGATGCCGTGGGGCACAGCATGGTGGACGATCTGAAAGCGCTGGCAGAGCGCACCTACAGCGACGGCGAATTCAAAGAGGGCTGCGCCCGTTACGATTACAGGCCCCCCTTTACCAAGGAGAGCCTGCTGTATCGGGATCTGTTTGAGCGCTTTTATCCGGGTCAGGCGGAGATGATCCCGGATTACTGGATGCCCAATCGGGACTGGCCCGGCTGCGCGGTAGACGATCCTTCCGCGCGGGTGCTGGCCAACTACGGTGCAAGCGGAGAATGATCTTTTTTACCGGCCTCACGCAGGCAGCCAGCCGCGTTTTCGCAGCTGCGCTTCAACAGGGGTGTGCAGCCATTCGTCCTTGAAATGGACCCAGGAGGCGGAGGAGGGAACGAGCCTGCCATCCGGCCAGCGGACCCGGCCGCTCCCATCCGCGCCAGGCCCGTAGTCCTGCAGGGTGCGGCCGGGCGGGGGAATGAGGCGGGAGACGTGCATATGGCAGCGGCTGCCGAGATACAGGACGAAGCACCCCAGAACGGGATCCATGGAGAGATGATGGCCTGTAAAGCCGGAGAGCCCGAAGGCGGCGTCCGTCATGAAGGCGGGAACCTCACTGTAATACTGGTTTGGATGCTTGACGTGGCAGATCATGCCCAGGTATTGCCGGTGTGTGCCGTCCGGATAGGCGATGCCGGTGCGGTTTTTCCCGATCTCCATCAGGGTCTCGCGGGAGAGAAGCTCGCCGGAGAGCAGGCCGCTGCACAGCAGGACGAGGTCAGAATGCGTCGAGAAAAGGCCGGCGTGTCCGCACAGATCCTCCCCGTTCATCGACAGCAGCCGCGCCTTGGGATCGTGCGGTGTGCCCGGGAGGATATCCGTGCGCAGCACATAGTCTTCTCCGAGGATCTGGTGCTCGAGGTTGCAGGATACGATGCGGCCGCGCAGGGCTTCCGGCACTGCGGCAAAGGTCTCGCAAAGCCCGAGAGGGGAGAGGATGCAACGCTTCAGCGCTTCATAAAACGCAAGGCCGGAGGCCGCCTCGCAGACATACTTGAGGACCATTGCGTTCATATCGGAATACAGGCGCACAGCGGGGCGGGGCGCGACGCCGATGTCAAACAGCCGGCGCAGGCCTTCCTCCCGGCTTTCAGCCGTATCCACGCGCAGCGGCGTGGAAAGATGCTTCCCGTAGCACAGGACATCGCCGACGGTGACGCCTGACAGGCGGTGAAAACGCGCGTCAAGCCGGGGGATCTCGTCATCCAGCCGGAGGCGTCCTTCCTCCTTGAGGCGGAGCAGGAGCAGCAGGCAGAAAAACTTGGTCAGGCTGGCGATGTCGAACAGAGAGTCTTCCTCAAGCGGCAGAGGATCCTCTTTGATGCCTTCCTGCGTCATCACCGCCGTCCTGCGGCACCCGTAAAGGAGGGACTCGTGTTCCTTTGCCGTGCCGAAGGCGACGGAGAGGCCGCAGAGCAGCTTTTTGCCGTCGCACAGCGTGCGAAGGTTTTCGCCAAGGTCACCTTTCATCACAGCCTCCGTCATTCCATCAGATAGGTGTAGCGGACGGTCAGCCTGGGCATCGTGTCATAGAGGCCGTAGGCTTCTCCGTAGATGCGGTACTTCGTGCCGACCATCCAGGTCGTCTTGGAGCTGTTTTCCAGCAGGACCAGCTTTTCAAAGTTCTCGTTGCCGATGTCCATAACGGCCAGCTGCGGGGTGCTGGAGATGATGCGCTTGATGACGCCGGTGCCTACGTAGATCGTGCCCTTTCGGATGCTGATGTAGTTGATGAGGTCGCTGTACTGGGAATCAAGATCCCAGGCGCGGCGCGTATAGACATCCGCCGTCGGCATGTAGTACACGGTATGGGTGATGACGGAATCCGCGCGCCCTTCGTAAGAGGAGCGGATGACCACGTCGTTGTTGCCGAGCAGGGGGAACAGCGGCTTGAACTTGAAATCGCCTGTCGTGTTGTTGACCTCCAGGTTTTCATGCGGCGATTCCACGGTGATGGTTGCGCCGGGCAGCGTCGTGCCGGAGATGCTGGCCTGGTTGACGGGGTCATCCGCCTCGTAGTTCCACTCGGTAATGACGGTGGGAACGAGTTCCAGCGGGATCTCCTGCGGTGCCCGGTAGAGGACGACCTCCATCTTGGTCTCGCGGCAGTACTTGCTCTTGACGGAAATGGAGATGGTGTTATCGCCGACAGGCAGGACCTGCACGTTCTTTGAGACGTTGCCGGTCTCGCGGATGAGGGTGGAGACGTTGGTGCCGTCGATGATGACGGTGGAACCGGCCGGCACGTTGATGCGCACCTCAAAGACGGATACGCCCACCTCTGCGCGCAGGGTAGCCGGATTCAGCAGATAGACCGGGCTTTCGGGCACGTCAACGGTGAAATGGAGGGGTTCGATCTCGTACTGCTCGCCCTCCTGGGAATAGCGGATGTAGGGGGTGACGGTGACCTCCATCGTATCCGTATCGACGGCGGTGGCGTAGGTGGAGGAATCCGTGTCGTACCACATGTAATCCGGGATGGTGACGGTGACGGTACCGTCCGCCACGACATAGGAGGAGAGCGTTTCCTTCAGGTAGACGGTCGCGTTCTCGCGCCCATGCACGATGATGGTGTGCGCCGGTCTGCCGTCCACCTCGGTTGCGACGCACTCGGCGTAAGCGGTATTGTCCCTGCGCACCTGCACGCCCTGGCTGATGACGAAGGTGCGGGCAGCCAGCACGCTGCCGGCGGCGACGGCGGCGCAGACGAGAAGGATGAGGAAGAAGCGCAGCAGCGTTCGGACTGCGCTTTTCTTTTTCTTTTCCCTGGCCTCCGTCTCTGGGATGGAGGGCGCGGAGCCGCTGCTCCGGCGCACGCGGCGGGGCAGGTATTCGTCGCTTTCCTCTGCGTCCTCCTCCCGGCTTTCCGGCACGTAGCCGTCGTGATAAACCGGGGCTTCCGGGTCGTCATCCGCGTAGATCAGCACTTCGCGGCGCAGGCCGGAACGGCTGCGGCCTTCGTCCGCCGCACGTGCGGTGGAGACGGCCCGGGCTTCGTTCTCTTCATCTTCCTCGGTATGCGGCCGGATGATCTCCGTTTCCCGCAGGGCGCGGCGGACCTCGGCTGCGTGTTCGCGCAGGGCGGCCAAACGCCGTTCACCCCGCTCCCGCCGGGTCATCAGCTCCTCCACCTCGTCGGTCAGGGCGCTGGCATCCACCGCTTCGGGGTCGTACCGGGCTTCCGCTTCCGGCTCTTCCTCCGCCGTTTCACCGTCATCGTATTTCGTGATGCGGAGAAACGGTTTTTTATCGTGAAGAGAATCCTCCCAGGCGGCCTTCTCGCTCATGTTTTCGGGCAGGGGTGCGCCACAGCGCGTGCAGTTTGGCAGATAGGCGGCATTCCAGGCGCCGCATTCCGGACATCTCATGCTTGTCAAACCTCCGATCGGTTATCATTATACCATTCGCCCGCAAGGGGTAAAATCCTCTTTTTGCCCGCCGGGAAGGCTGTGTGCTTGAGATGGACCGCGCTTTGTGATAGAATAATCACACCTTTATCGGCGGAGGTTTCAGTATGGATCATTTCAGAGAAGATATCATCGGAAGGCGGAGTACGGGCCTTTCAAACGTCTTTTATTTTGCGGGCTGGGCGCTGGTTGTCGTCTTCGGCATCTACGCAGTGCTGATGCTGCAGGTCGTCATGCTTCAGTTCAGCCCGGGCGCGCTCATCCTGTTCCTGCTCAGCGCCGCGGCTGCCGTCCTTGTTTACTTTGCAAAAGATGAGATGAAGGCGGAATACGAATACACCTTCACCAACGGCACGCTGGATTTCGCAAAGGTGCTGCGGGGCGCGCGCCGCAAGGAGCTGGGCAGCATGAATGTGGCGAATGTGGCGGCCTGCGGCCATGTGGCACATCCGAGCTTCAAACGGTATATCAGCATGAAGGATGCCGACCGGAAGAACTGGTTCCTCAACCGGGACGGCAACCTCTTCTACTTCTATTATGAAAAAGAGGGAAGGAAGCACATCATCGTCATTGAACCCAGCGAGGAGATGGTAGGGCTCATTCGCCTGTATGTGCCGGCGGGGGTCTATCAGGGATGATCTATCTGGATAACAGCGCGACGACGCGGCCCTTTGACGGCGTCGTTGACCGGATGGCAGGCGCGATGCGGGAGAGCTGGTTCAACGCCTCCGCAGCCTATGCGCCGGCCCTGACTGTGGAAAAGGAGATCCGTGAATGCCGCCGGTGCCTGGCAAAGGCTGCCGGCGCGCAGGAAAACGGCGTCATTTTCACCTCCTGCGGAACGGAGGGGGACAACCTGGCGATCCTCGGCACGGCAGAGACGCTGCATGCGCCGATGAATTTCGTGCTGAGCGCCATCGAGCACCCCGCGGTCGCGGAAACAGTCAAGCGTGTGCTCCGCATGGGGCATGAAGTCCGCGTGCTGCCGGTCGACAGCGCCGGGCGCGTCCGGCCGGATGCCGCGCGGGACCTCATCGACGAGCACACCGCGCTGGTCAGCTGCATGCAGGTCAGCAACGAAACGGGCGCGATCCAGCCGCTTTCGGAGCTCTCCGAAATCATACGGTCAGCGGCCCCGCAGGCGAGGTTCCATGTGGACGGCGTGCAGGGCTTTCTGCGCGTGCCGCTGAATATGGGAAAGCTGGGCGTGGATTTTTACGCCGTCAGCGGGCACAAGATCCACGGCCCCAAGGGGATCGGCGCTTTGCTGGTGAATCCCGGCAAGCGCCTGGTTCCCCAGATGACGGGCGGCGGACAGGAGGGCGGCATGCGCTCCGGTACCTACGACGCGCCTGCGATCCTGGCCTTGGGGGAAGCTGTGCGTGAAATGACGGCAAGGGCGCCGGCTGAGCGGCTGAGGGCGCTGAAGCTGCGCCTGTGGCATCACCTGAAGGGGATCGACGGCATCACGGCGAACGGACCGGAGCCCGAAGACGCGGAGCTTGCCGCGCCGCACATTCTCAGCCTGTCCTTTGAGGGCGTGCGCGGTGAGGTGATGCGCAACGCGCTTGAGGGGGAGGGGATCCTCGTTTCCACGGGTTCTGCCTGCTCTTCCCACAAGCAGAAGGTGAGCGCTGCGCTGCTTTCCATGGGGCTGGACAGGGAAAAGGCGGACGGTACGATCCGCGTAAGCCTCGGCTGCCTCAACACGGAGGAAGAGATGGATCGCGCGGCAGAAGCGATGGCAGCGCAGTATGGCGTTCTGAAGCGCTTTCAGCGCCGGTAAAGCGGCAGGCCGTGCCGCTTTGGCATTTCGACATTGACAAACGGGAAAAATAAGCTACAATGCTATTTAAACGATGAACTATAAATCAGCATATGCATTGTCTGCAGAAGACAGAACAGATACGGATAAACAACCAAGAGACAGACGGGCGGAAAGGAAGGATACGGCATGGCGGAGAAACAGTTCGGAAAGAACGAGATCATCCTGAAGGAAGGGGACTACGGCACTTGTTTTTACCAGATCGTAAGCGGTAAGGTGGGCGTTTACACCCGTTATGGCGAGAAGGATGAAAGCAAGCTGAGCGAGTTGGGCCCGGGCGAATACTTCGGCGAGATGGCAGTGATCGAGGCCTATCCTCGCAATGCGACAGTCGTCGCGCTGGAGGAGGACGTAAAGGTCCTGGAACTGTCCGAGGACAATCTCAATGATTATTTCACGGAGCAGCCGGAAAAGATCGTCACGCTGATGAAGCAGCTGAGCAGCCGGCTCCGCAGCCTCACCCATGAGTATGATGAGGCGAAGGTCGTTCTGGAAGAACTGGGAGCGACGAAGGCGGAAGAAAGAAGCGAAGGCCTGATTGAAAAGATGCTTCGTTTTGTCCGTTATTATCAGAACAGCCACAAGAACGTCTTTGCGAAGAGCGTGGAGTCGCAGCGCGAGGCAGCGGGCCTCAAAGAGAGCGGAGACCACATGAACCTTGAGAATTACGGCAAGAGCACGGTGATTTTCAGGGAGGGCGAGATCGGCAAGTGCATGTACGCGCTCCAGAGCGGGCTTGTCGGGATCTATACGGATTACGGCAAACACAATGAAAAGAAAGTGGCCGAGCTGACGGCGAACCGCTTCTTCGGCGAAATGGGCATGCTGGAGGACGAGCCGCGCAGCGCGACGGCAATCGCCGAGGAGGACGACACCTGTGTGGAAATCATCCGGCCCGGCGATCTTGAAGAGCTTTTCAAAAAGAATCCCTTCGAGGTCGACATGCTGCTGCGCTATCTGTCCGGCCGGCTGCGCAAGCTTGACCAGGACTATACAGAGGCCTGCAAATCCGTTTATGAGGCCTGCAGGGCGGAAGAGAAAGCCTGAGGCTGACGGATACACTGCCGAGAAAGGGCTTGCGCTTTCCGGCAAAATCGTGTAGAATACGCGTGTAGAATGTGATGACGGATGGAGCCTATGCAATGCGAGGGTGTGAACCTTGTCAGGGCCGGAAGGCAGCAGCAATAAGCATTGTATCGTATGTGCCGTGGGATAATCTGCCCCGAGCATTCTACGATTAAGTGTTATAAAGAGCGTCGCGGGACGCTCTTTTTCATCCCGGCGGCTATGATGACAGCAGAGAGGAAGATCCACATGGTATCGCTGGTGCACAAAGCGGAGATCATGGACGAGGCTGCGATGAAACGGGCCTTGCGCCGTATCGCGCATGAAATCATCGAGAACAATCACGGCACACAGGACCTCTGTTTGCTCGGCATACAACGGCGGGGCGTTTCCCTGGCGCGGATGCTTTGCGCTGAAATCGAGCAGTTTGAGCATGCCAAACTGCCGCTTGGGACGCTGGATATCACCTTTTACCGGGATGATCTCTCCATGCTCTCCGAGCAGCCGGTGGTTCACAGCACCGAGATCCCCTTCAGCGTCGAGCATATGAAGGTCGTGATGGTGGACGACGTGCTCTTTTCCGGCCGGACGGCCAGAGCGGCGATGGATGCCATCTGCTCCCGCGGCAGGCCGGCGCAGATCCAGCTGGCGGTGCTGATCGACCGGGGACACCGGGAACTGCCGATCCGCGCGGATTATGTCGGCAAAAATGTTCCGACGCGCAAAAGCGAGATGATCGGTGTCAGTGTACCGGAATTTGACGGCAGACTGGGCGTCGACTTGTATGAATCAGTGCAGAGTTGAAAGAGAAAGCGGCGGGGACGACGGACGATGAAAGCGGCATACCATACGCTGGGCTGCAAGGTAAATCAGTACGACACGGAAGCCATGCGGGAACTCTTCGAACAGGCGGGCTATGAAACGGTGCCCTTTGACGGGCCTGCAGACCTTTATGTTATCAATACCTGTACGGTGACGGGCGTGGGGGATAAAAAGAGCCTGCAGCTGATCCGGCGGTGCAGGCGGGAGCATCCTTCCGCGGAGATCATCGTTGCGGGATGCCTGGCTCAGCGTTCTCCGGAGCAGGTGCGCCTGCCCGGCGTGCGGCTCATCCTGGGAACACAGCGCCGCGGGGAAGTCGTGCAGCTGTTTGAAGAAGCGGTGTGCACGGGCACGCAGTGCGTCGCTGTGGACAGCCTGAAGAAGACGCCCTTTGAAAGCCTGGCCATCCGTTCCCTTTCGGAGCATGTGCGTGCGTATATGAAAATACAGGAAGGCTGCAACCGGTACTGCAGCTACTGCATCATCCCGATCGTGCGCGGTCCCATCCGTTCGAGGCCGATCGCGGAGATCCGGGCGGAAGCGGGGCGGCTGGCCGAAGCGGGCTATCGGGAAATCGTCTTGACGGGCATCCACCTGACGAGCTACGGCCAGGATCTGAAGGATGGCGGCCGGCTGGCGGATGCCATCCGCGCAGTGCATGAAGTGCCGGGCATCCGGCGGATCCGCCTGGGTTCGCTGGAGCCGGTGGTCGTCACGCCGGATTTTGTGCATGAGCTGGAGAGGCTGCCCAAGGTGTGCCGGCAGTTCCACCTGGCGCTGCAGAGCGGAAGCGACGCGATCCTTGCGAGGATGCGCAGGCGCTACACCGCATCCGAGTTTCTGGAAGCCTGCAGGCTGCTGCGCACGGCCTTCCCCGACTGTGCCCTGACGACGGACGTCATGACGGGGTTCCCGGGCGAGACGCAGGAGAACTTTGAAGAGACCAAGCGCGTTTGCGCTGCCGCCGGCTTTGCACGGATGCACGTTTTCCCCTACTCGGAGCGGGAGGGGACGGCAGCGGCGGTGATGGACGGCGCTGTGCCCAGGGCGCTCCGCGAGCAGCGGGCCAGAGAGCTGATCGCGCTGGGCAGGCAGCTGGAGAAGCAGGCTCTGCAGGCTTTTACGGGAAAGCGGGTCGAGATCCTGACAGAAAAGGCGGAAGACGGCATCAGCACAGGCTATACGGGCGCTTATATGCGCGCCGCCGTAAGGGGGGAATACCCGGAAGGCTGCCTGGTCTGCGCGGTGGTGAAAGCAGTACAAAAGGATACCCTGATTTGTGACACGGACGAAGAGGAGGAAGAACAATGAACGATTGCCTGTTTTGCAGGATAGCGGCCGGTGAGATCCCGAGCACGGTCGTCTACGAAGACGAAATGACCTTTGCCTTTCGGGATATCGCGCCGCAGGCGCCCAAGCATGTGCTGGTGATCCCCAAGAAGCATGTCGCCGACTGGTATGAGGCCAGGAAGGAAGACGACGCGCTGCTCTCGGGCATGATGCGGGCTGCTGCCAAGGTGGCGGAACTCGAGGGGCTGACGGAGAGCGGTTTCCGCGTCATCTCCAATACCGGCGCGGATGCGAGGCAGACGGTGAAGCATCTGCACATGCACGTGCTGGGCGGTGCCGAACTGACAGAGAAGATGGGCTGAGCGGGGAAACGGGAATTCGGGCTTGACAAAACCGCATGCCGGGGATACAATAATGCCGATGCGGTAGTAGCTCAGTGGTAGAGTGCCACCTTGCCAAGGTGGATGTCGCGAGTCCGAATCTCGTCTACCGCTCCAGTTGAGGATGAAGCGCTTGCTTCCGGTGAAGCAGGCGCGTTTCCTTCGAAACAGGGAACCACACAGAAAACCCTCCGGTAAACGAAAGAAAAGTGTTGACAAAAGCGGTTGCCGAAGATATAATTTCTGAGTGCCTGAGAGAATGTGATGTTCCGGCGCGTCGGAGTGTGGCGCAGTTTGGTAGCGCGCGTGCTTTGGGAGCATGAGGTCGGGGGTTCGAATCCCTTCACTCCGACCATTTTTGATGGCTTTGCATGGCCCCGTGGTCAAGAGGTCAAGACACCGCCCTTTCACGGCGATAACAGGGGTTCGATTCCCCTCGGGGTCACCATTTTTCCTGATGTGGTTCTTCAGGGCCTTTAGCTCAGTGGTCAGAGCAGGCGGCTCATAACCGCTCGGTCCGGGGTTCGAAACCCTGAAGGCCCACCATTTGGCGCGGTAGTTCAGTTGGTTAGAATGCCAGCCTGTCACGCTGGAGGTCGAGGGTTCGAGCCCCTTCCGCGTCGCCATTTTTCTTCTTCGCTCAGAACCATTGAGCGTTCCTGCTGGCGTAGCTCAATTGGCAGAGCAGCTGATTTGTAATCAGCAGGTTGGGGGTTCGATTCCCTTCGCCAGCTCCATCATATGGGTAGGTTCCCGAGTGGCCAAAGGGAGCAGACTGTAAATCTGCCGGCTCAGCCTTCGATGGTTCGAATCCATCCCTGCCCACCATATTTTTTCTGCGGGAATGGCGGAATTGGCAGACGCGCTAGATTCAGGTTCTAGTGAAAGCAATTTCATGCAGGTTCAAGTCCTGTTTCCCGCACCAGAGCCCTGAGATTTCAGCATCTCAGGGCTTTCTTGTCGTTCAGAAGCAAAGGGTTTGCTGTCCTGGCTTGTACAAGGGGGCCGGACCGGTTTTAAAACGCAACTTACCCGCCGTTATTTACATCTTGGCGGTTATCCCATAGACATGGCGTAATGGCCTGCATAGAATAGAAAAAAGAATGGGGAACGGAGGAGATCGGGTGAGAGTTGCGGTGGAAGAGATTGAAAAAGGGTTCGAAGAAGAAGTCATCGTGCGCTGCTATGACAAAAACGCGGAATGGGTGGAACATGTCCGGGAAGCGGCGGTGGGGGCGCTTTCGGTTTGCGGCTGGCGGGAGAATACGCTGCGCTGGCTGAAGCTGTCAGAGGTCTTCTACTTCGAGGTGGTCGATGACCGGTCCTTTCTCTATACGCAGGCGGAGGTCTTCGAGGCAAAGGAGAAGCTGTACGAGTTTGAACAGTTGTGCACGGGCAGCAACCTGTTCCGCTGCAGCAAGTCCATGATCCTGAACGCGAAGAAGATAGATTATGTACGTCCTTCGCTGTCGGGACGGTTTGAAGCGGTGCTGTCCAACGGGGAAAAGGTCATTGTTTCACGGAAATATGTGGCGGATCTGAAACGGATGCTGGGGGTGCAGGAAATATGAAAAACATCACGATCTGGGCGCGGCGGTATGTGTTGGTGTACGGGATCATCATGCTGTGCACCTTTTTCATGTGCCTGCTGTTCAATCCGGATTCAGAACTGCCCGTGGTTTCCTTCTTTGGCCGCATCATGGTGTTTGCGCTGATCGCTCTCCTGTCGCTGGTAGTGTATTACGCAAAAGAAGAGCTGACGGTGAAGGCCTGGTGGATGCGGACCGTGCTGCATCTGCTTGTGCTGGAGGCGGTGCTGCTGCCGCTGGCGCATCACTGGGGTTTCTGGCACGGCGGAACGGACATCCTGGTCTATGCGGGCTTCATCCTTCTGGCCAAGGCGGTGTGGCACCTGATGGATTACGGTCGCAATGCGAAGACTGCGGCGCAGATCAACGAGAGAATCCGGAAGAACCGTCTGGAAAAGGGGATAGGAAAGGAATGAAAAGCATGGGGAACTACATCATTCGATTGGAGAAAACAGGGGATTACAGGGAGACCGAAAACCTGATCCGGGAATCCTTCTGGAACGTGTACCGCCCGGGATGCAGTGAGCATTATGTGATGCACGTGCTGCGGGACGATCCGGCTTTCATCCCGGAGCTGGATTTCGTGATGGAGCAGGACGGCCGGCTGATCGGGCAGAACCTGTTCATGAAAACGGTCATCAACGCTGACGACGGCCGGGATATCCCCGTGCTGACCATGGGCCCCATCGGCATCACACCGGAATTGAAACGGCAGGGCTACGGAAAGCGCCTGCTGGACTTCTGCCTGGATAAGGCTGCGTCCATGGGCTTCGGAGCGGTGCTGTTTGAGGGCAATATCCGGTTTTACAGCCACTGCGGCTTTGACTATGCCCGGAAATTCGGCATCCGGTATCACGACCTGCCGGAAGGCGCGGACGACTCCTTCTTCCTGTGCCGGGAACTGATCCCGGGATATCTCGACGGGATCACAGGCGTGTACCAGACGCCGAAGGGTTACTATGTGGACGACGCGGACGTGGAAGCTTTCGATCAGGCGTTCCCGCACAAGGAAAAACTGAAGCTGCCGGGGCAGCTGTTCGACTGATTTACGGAGGGGAATATGGATCGCAGCAAGCGAAAGGGGTTTATGTGGAGCGGCATTCTGCTCCTCGGCTTTGTTTTGTGGACGGTTCTGATCCGGCGGGTGGATGTGCAGCCTGTAGGCGTAAACGGGACAAGCGTAGGCTTTTCAACCGTCAACAGCTGGTTCCATCAACTGACAGGCGTGCACATGGGGCTTTACACTATCACGGACTGGCTTGGCCTGGTGCCGATCGTGATCTGCATCGGCTTTGGCGTGCTGGGACTCACACAGTGGATCCGCAGAAAAAGCATCGCCAGAGTGGATAAGGACATCCTTCTCCTGGGCGTGTACTACATACTGGTCATCCTGGGTTATCTGGTCTTTGAGATGATCCCCGTTAACTATCGTCCCATCCTGATCGACGGAGCGATGGAAGCGTCCTATCCATCCTCCACGACGCTGCTGGTGCTCAGCGTGATGCCGACGCTGCTGTTCCAGATAAACAGGAGAGCAAAGAGCCAAACGGTCAAGCGGATTACAGCGGCGTTTGTCATCCTGTTTTCCGCGTTTATGGTGATCGGCAGGCTGATTGCCGGCGTGCATTGGCTTACGGATATCATAGGAGCGGTACTGCTGAGCGCCGGGCTGTTTGTCCTGTACCGGACCGAGGCCGGGAAAGGATGAGTGAACAATGGGCAGTCTGCGGAAAAATCTGTCGTATCCTCCGGCTGCTGGGCCGCGGCAAGGGCGGATACTCCTACCTGGCAGACTGTGACGGGCAGCAGGTGGTCGTGAAGCAGATCCATCATGAGCCCTGCGATTACTACACCTTCGGCAACAAGATCGAAGCGGAGCATCGGGATTATCAGCGGCTGCAGGCGGCGGGCATCCGCATTCCGCAAATGCTGGCCATCGACATGCACGCTGAGCGGATCGTGAAGGAGTACATCGGAGGCGTCACCATCTTTGAAATGATCAAAAACGGGGCATCCGCGGAGCCCTGGCTTGCACAGGTGCGGGACATGGCGGCCGGGGCGAAGGCAGCCGGGCTGAACATCGACTGGTTTCCCACCAATTTCGTGGTGCGGGACGGACTGATCTGGTATGTGGATTACGAATGCAACGAATATACGGACGAATGGAGCTTCGAAAACTGGGGCATCCGCTACTGGAGCAGAACGCCGGAGTTTGAAGCGTATCTGAAAGACCGCGGTTCCCCGATCACAACAGGATAAGACCGTATCACGGCGGAAGGACACAACGGACTCCCCGAACGGGCTGTCAGCTTTCACCGGTGACAGGAATCACACGTTGACACCTGCTCACGCCTCTGATAATATGTAACTGCAGTTACTTATGAAAGACCCTATTGGAGGAAGAAACATGAAGCAGCGTGTTTTCGGCAAGACCGGCCGTTCCGTTTCGGAGATCGGCCTGGGCACCTGGCAGCTGGGGACGAAGCAGGGAGAGCCGTTTAACCGGGAGGAGGCACTCCGGATCCTCTCCGCGGCAGATGAGGCGGGTATTACTTTTGTCGACACTGCGGATGTTTAAAACGGCGGCAAAAGCGAAGAGACGATCGGGGATTACATCGCCGGCAGACAGGATCATTTTTTTATTACAACCAAATGCGGACGCAGACTGGATACGCATACGGCAGAAATGTATACGCCTTCCGCAATCGCTGGTTTCATAGAAGACAGCCTCCGGAGGCTGAAGCTGGAACGGCTGGATCTGATCCTGCTTCACTGCCCGCCTTCCTCCGTCTATGCGAGGGACGACATCGCGGCGATGGAAGTGATCTTTAACCTGTTCCGGCTGAAACCGCTGGATGAACTGTTTCCGGCAGCCGCTGAAAAAGGCGTGGGCATCATCGCCCGGGTGCCCCTGGCCAGCGGGCTTCTCACAGGCAAGTATTCCAAAGACACGACCTTTGGCCCGAAGGATCACCGGACCTATAACCGGGACGGCGCTTCATTTGACAAAGGGGAGACCTTTTCCGGTGTTCCGTATGAGACGGGACTTGCCGCTGCAGAGGGATTGAAGCAAATCTTCGGGACGGAAGAACTGGCGCCGATTGCGATCCGGTGGGTGCTGATGCATCCGGAGGTCAGCGTGGTGATCCCCGGTGCCAGCAAGGCATCGCAGGTGAAGGAGAACGTCGGGGCGGCGGAGCTGCCGCCGATCCCGCCTCATCAGATGGAAGCTGCAAAAGCGGTTTATGACAGATTGCTTCGGGATACCATTCATAAGCAATGGTAAAACAAGAATAAGTTTAACAGAAGGAGGACACTGTCATGATTTACGATTACACCCTGAAGACCGGAAAAGGCGAAGAACTGAAGCTGTCGGATTACAAAGGAAAGGTGATCCTCGTCGTCAATACGGCTACGGGATGCGGCTTTACGCCGCAGTATGCGCCGATCGAGCAGCTGTACCGGGACTATCATGACCGGGGGCTTGAGATCCTGGACATCCCGTGCAACCAGTTCGGCGGACAGGCACCCGGCACGGACGATGAGATCCATGAGTTCTGCACCATACATTTCAACACCACTTTCCCGCAGATGAAGAAGGCTGACGTCAACGGGGAAAACGAGCTCCCGCTGTACACGTACCTCAAGGCGCAGAAGGGCTTTGAAGGCTTTGACGAGCATCAGTATAAGGCGCTGCTTGAGCAGATGTTTGCAAAGGCGGATCCCGACTGGGCAGCCAAACCGGATATCAAGTGGAATTTCACCAAGTTTGTCATTGATCGTGACGGCAAGGTCGTGGCGCGTTTTGAGCCGACAGCGGACATGGCCAAAGTGGAAGCGTGTGTAAAAGCCCTGCTGTAAGCAGACGCAAAGACCATGTGTTTTGCGGGGTGACGGGAAGCGTAAGCGCTCCGGCATCCTGCAGAAGTGCCGCTGTATCCATAAAGAAAGACCGATAAAGGACAAAGCCGCCCGCCGGGATTCCCCGGCGGGCGGCTTGTCTGTCAGAAAGGCGGTTTTACGCCTCGTCAGAAGAAGGGGCAGTGCGGACCGGCGCTTTTGCGCGGAAGGTCATGAATTCGCATTCGAGGCGCCCGTTATAAAACCGGCGTTTGTGATCCGCACGGCGGCCGAAGCACCGCTCGAATCCGGGATGAGAGGTGATGGCGGAAAGCGACCAGGAAGGGTGGCGCGCAGCCATTGCACCCAGATCCCTGTACAGCGCTTCACAGGTCTTCCGGTCGCTGAGGCGCTCTCCGTAGGGCGGGTTGGTAAGAAAGACGCCGCCTGCTTCGTTGCGGAAACAGTCTCTCATATCCGCAACAGTGACAGGAACCCGCTTGTCAAAGCCCGCAGCGGCGAGGTGGCGGCGTGCCAGCTCGACAGCCTGAGGATCGATATCCGAGCCTTCGATGCCTTGCACAAGCTCCGGCTGAAAGGCTTCCTCGGCTTCCTTGCGCAGCCGCTGCAGCTCGCGCGCGGGGACGCCGGGCCAGCCTTCCAGGTCAAAGCGGCGCGTCAGGCCGGGAGCGCGGTGCGCCATGCGCATGGCCGCTTCCGCCAGCAGTGTGCCCGTACCGCACATGGGATCGCAGAGCGGACGGCCGGGGCGCCAGCCGGAAAGATCGACCAGGGCCGCAGCGAGCGTCTCCCGCAGGGGCGCTTCGCCGTTCCAGGTCCGGTATCCGCGGCGGTTGAGCGCGGTGCCGCTGGAGTCCAGGCAAAGACGCACACGGTTCTGGTGGATTTGGAAGGTGACGGCGGTCACGGCGCCGTCCTCCGGCAGCCAGGAAAGATGATAGTGCGCCTTCAGCCGTTCCACAATGGCTTTTTTCAGGATGGACTGACAGTCCCGTATGCTCATCAGCTGGGAACGCGCGCAGTTCCCGGTGACAGGAAAGCGGCTGTGCGCGCTGATGAATTGCTCCCAGGGGAGTGCGCGGGCACCTTCGAAGAGTTCTTCGAAAGACAGGGCGTCAAAGCAGCCGACTTCCAGCAGGACACGGTCGGCCGTGCGCAGCCAGAGGTTGGCGGACATCGCGCCGGCAAAGTCTGCTTTAAAGCGGGCTCCGCCGTTTTCACCTTTTGCAGCAAAACCCATACGGGTCAATTCTTTGGATACGACGCCCTCGAGACCGAAGGCGGCGGTGGCGATCCATGTAGCTTCCATTCATATCCCCCTTTGCAGCAGCTGCTGCGGACGGGAACAGTATAGCCGGCAAAGGATTTGCCGTCAATGGCGGTGCTGTTAATAGATTTTCTTTATGGGGTAAATCGGGAGAAGAAATGGATGTAGAATGAAAGCAAAAGCTGAAGGAGGAATGAGTAATGGAAAACCATCTGGCGTACGGCTATGTACGCGTATCCAGCAGAGACCAGAACGAAGACAGACAGATGATCGCAATGAGGGCGCTCGGAATACCGGACAAGCGCATCATCATCGATAAGCAGTCCGGAAAGGACTTTGAGAGGCCGGGTTATCAGCGGCTGCTGCGCAGGCTGAGGGCCAACGATCTGCTGGTGATCAAGAGCCTGGACAGGCTGGGGCGGAACTATCAAGAGGTGCAGGAGCAGTGGCGCCTTTTGACAAAGACCAAACACGTGCGCCTGCAGGTGCTTGATATGCCCCTGCTCAACACGGGAGACCGCAAGGACCTGACCCAGGAGCTGATTTCCGATATCGTACTGCAGCTGCTTTCCTACGTTGCACAGACGGAACGGGACATGATCCGCCAGCGGCAGGCGGAGGGGATCGCCGCTGCCAGGGAGCGCGGCGTCCGGTTCGGCAGGCCCCGAAAGGCCAAGCCCGAGAATTACAGAGAGATCCTGGATCTGTACAGGAATCGATGCATCACGGCCAAGGGAGCGGCCGAAAGCCTTGGCGTCTGCTATCCGACCTTCCACCGGTGGTACAGAGGCGAAAGGGGTTAACGCTTGACCGGAGAGCGGAGAGAACATTATAATGAAAGGACAAAGAACCCCGGGCGGTCGCGATGGAACCGGATATGCCGGTTCCGCGGCGCCCGCGGGGTGAGAGATGAGGGATACTTGCTATGCATATGCGCCACAAAAAATGGGCGAGACCGGAACTGGCGGCCTGTCCCTACTTTCTGGATGCGCCGAAGGAACTGAGAAACCACTGGCGCAGCCGTTTTGACAGGGATCAGGCGCTGCATCTGGAGCTTGGCTGCGGAAAGGGCGTTTCCACCGCGCAGATGGTCTGTGAAAACCGGGATACCAACTTTGTGGCGATCGATATCACCTGTGACATCCTGGGCGATGCCAGGCGGAACATGGCGAAGGCGTTTGCCCCGTCCGAGCCGGACAACGCGCTGATCGTGCGGTATGACATTGAGTATATCGACGAGCTGTTCGGCCCGGAGGACCGGGTGGACAGGATATACATCCACTTCTGCAATCCGTGGACCAAGCGGCCGAAGTACGCAAAGCGCCGGTTGACCCACCCCAGGCAGCTGCTGCAGTACCGGACGTTCATGGCGCCGGGGGCGGAGATCTGGTTCAAGACGGACAATGACGAGCTGTTTGAGGACAGCCTGCAGTACTTTGAGGTTTCGGGCTTTAGCTGCCGCTACCTCACGCGGGATCTGCATCAATCGGGCTTCGGACCCAACTACATCAGCGAGCACGAGCAAAAATACTCACAGCTGGGCGTGCCGATCAAGATGGGTGTTTTTGTGATGGAGGACCGGCCCGTCACCATCGATCCTGTGCGCTGGAACCTGAGAAAGCAGCGCAGGGAAGAAACGGAAAGCGGGGAGGAGCTGCCATGATCGGAATCGTGCTGAACCCGGTTTCGGGCGGCGGAAAAGGGAAGGCGCTTGCCGATGAGGCGGCGGCGCTGCTGGCAAGCCGGGGAGAGGAAGCCAGGATCTATGAGAGCGCCTGCGAGGGCGGCATCACAGAGAGGGTACGGGAAGCGATCGCAGAAGGCTGCGGGGGCGTCGCGTGCATCGGCGGCGACGGCAGCCTCAGCGAGGCGGTGCAAGCCCTGTGCGGGAGCGGTGTGGTCTTCTACGTGATCCCTGCCGGCACGGGGAATGATTTCGCAAGAGCTCTCGGCTTGCCCAAGGATTCGATGGAGGCCTTTAGAGCCCAGCTGGAAGGGCAGCCGGCGGCGATCGATTGCGGTCTGCTGAACGGCAAGGCGTTCATCAACATTTCCGGTTCCGGTTTTGACGTCCGCGTGCTGGAACGCACGGAGGAACTGAAAGCCGATTATCCGGGTGAGCAGGCGTACCGGAAGGCGGTTTCGGATACGATACGGCACTACGTTCCCTTCTCTCCGGAAATCGAGATCGACGGCAAACGGCTGGAGTCAGGGGCCTATGCCATCGCGGAGATCGCAAACGGCCAGTACTTCGGCGGGGGGATGCGCGTGGCGCCGGATGCGCAGCTGGACGACGGGCTGTTTGACGTCGTCCTCGTCCGCGCGGTGCCGCGCCTGACGATCCCGCTGCTGTTCCCGCTCTTCATCCTCGGACTGCATACCCGGCTGCCGCTGGCAAAGCAATACCGGGCGAAAAAGGTTTGCCTGCGTGCGCCGGGGATGACGATCAACATCGACGGCAGGTTGGAGCGGATGGATGAAGGGCATTATGAGATCTGTCCGGGCGCGCTGCGAATGATGCGCCCCATAAAAACAGCGTGATCGAACGTGTCATATGACAGAAAGGAGTACGCAATGAAAAGGATGGCAGGACTCCTGGTGCTGCTCTCGGTTTTGCTGGCGGCAGCCGCGGGAATCGGTGAAACGAGGTATGTGGACAACCGGGACTTCGACAAGGCGACACCGCAGCGGCTCAACCTGCGCGCGCAGCCCAATCCGGCCTCGGATGTCGTCGGCACCTATTACACGGGGACCGAAGTGACCCTGGCGGATGAGGAGATCATCGAGGGATACGTGAAGGTGGAGATCGGCGGGAAGACCGGCTATATGTCCGAGGAGTACCTGATCACCGCTGAGGACGTGGCCGGCAAGTACGGCGATCTGGCGGCCTTTGCGGCAGGGCATGCGGCCGAGGTGGACCTGACCGGCATGTGGGTCACGACCGAACCGCTGCGCGCCGCCCCGTCTGCGACTGGGGAACAGCTCCTGGCGCTTCAGAGTGGCGCTGCATTGCAGGTTTACGGCTTCGTCGGCAGCTGGGTATACGTGCAGGCGCAGGCGGAGAGCGGTAAAGTGAGCGGCTATATCCGGCTTGCCGTGCTGACAGAGAGCGGGGACGCAAAAGCGGCTGTGATGATGGGCAGCGATGAGATCGGGTCGGTCAGCCTGCGTAGCCAGCCTCAGGAAAAGGCGGAAGAAGTGCTGCAGGTGCGCAACGGCGCGGTTGCGCTCATCCTGTTCGGGCGCTCAGCCAACGAGTGGTACCGTGTGCGCGTTGGCGGCGTTACCGGCTGGGTGCGCAACGAACCCAGCGAAAACCTCATCTTCCTAAAAGGCGCACCGCGCTCCAGCGTGCCGTATTATCCGCCGCTTATGCAGGCGGCGCGCGATTCCCTGCTGTGCCGCGATCCGGGGAGTACGGACGGCCCGTATATGACGCTGGGCGAAGGCATGAAAGTTGAAGTGCTGGGCATGGACGGCAAGTATGCCTATGTGAGGACGCTGGAAGGCGGCGTCGGCGCTTATGAAAGCGGCGACTTTGGTTATATCCTTGCTGCCGATTTGGGTCCGACGGACGCGGCCGGCAGCGTGGGGGTTGCGCAGGCGGACGACGGCGATCTGCCGGTGCTGCTGTACAACACGCCGGGAACGGACGGACGCATTATCGGTGCGGTGGAAGCCGGCGCACAGGTGCGGATCCGCAATTACACACAGACGGAATATGTGCAGCTGTCCCTGGGCGGGATGACCGCCTATGCGAGAAAGCGCGGCATACGGCTGATGACCAATGCAAGCGATATGCCCAGTGACAGGATCCCGCAGCGGGCGGTCGCAAAGGCGGATGCACCGCTTTGCCGGGAACCGGCCAATGACTCGGCAGAGATCGGCACGGTGGAGTCCGGCAGCCGCGTCTATATGCTGGCCAAGGTGGGCGAGTGGGCGTTCGTGAATGCTGCGGTAAAGCCGGATCTTGCGATCGGCGACGACAGCGCGGATCAGACGGGCTTTGTGCGCCTGGATCAGCTGAACGCGCCGGCGGGCACGACGCACCTGACAGCCGCGGTGCATACGGATAAGGTCAACATGCGTGAAAGAGCGGACCGCAACAGTCCTATCGTCGGCAAGGCGCGTCTGGGTGAGCTGCTGCGCGTTGCGGACTACGGCAGCAGCTGGACGTGCGTGGTGAAGGAAGACGGAACGCGCGGCTACATCATGACGGAGTACCTCACCTTCGACTGACAGGCAGGGATCACG
>JAFUTW010000047.1 GCA_017484085.1 Clostridia bacterium | reverse complement strand
TGCTCCGTCGTCTCGCTCACGGTGCCCACTTCATCCCCCGCCAGCGCGCCGGAGAGCACCGCCGGTTCGCGCAGCATCCGGTATACGGCGCCGTTCACCGCAACGACGGGGATCTCCGGATCTCCTTCCTCAAACAGCGTCTCCGTGCGGATGGCTTTGCGCAGCGTCGTGCCGGAAAGGTCCGCCATCTGCCGTCCCCCCGCCGCATCCGCCGGCGCGTCTCCCGCGTCGGCCCCCGCGCTGGCGGCACCCAGCATGGGTGCAGCTTCCTCGGCGATCAGCACAGCGCCTCCGTCTTCCGCCGCAAGGGTGTTCACGGCGTCGGGCGCCGCGCTGCGCCCCGCTGTCTCCGAAAGCCGCCGCGTCTCCGACAGCCTCATCACGCCCAGCGCGGCGATCAGCACGCCGCATGCTGCCGGTACCAGCATCCGCGCCGTCACCGTCCACGGCTTCCTGCGCGTGGGTTCTCCTTCCGCCGCTTTCAGGATACGCCGCCGCAGGGCATCATCCGCCCGCAGGCCGCCGAGAGTTTCCTCCGCGACGGGGCGAAGCTTCTCCAAAGCATCCCTGTCAGCCATCGTAGCCTTCCTCCTTCAACATCCGTTTCAGTTTCTCCTTAGCCCTCGCCAGGCGGCTGGCCGCCGTTCCCTGCGGGATCCCCAGCGCCGCGGCCGTCTCCTCCAGCGTCATCTCCTGGTAGTAGCACAGCAGCACCACCTCGCGGAAATCCGGCGGCAGCCTGTGCACGGCGCGCATCAGCGCTTCTTTTTCCTCCCGGCGCTCCAGGTCGTCGTTTTCCCTGGCCGGGATGAGCTCCAGCTGCGGCGCGCCCAGCAGAACGCGGCGCGCCCAGGCGGAACGCCACGTGTCGCGGCACCGGTTGACGGCCACCTGCATCAGCCAGGACTTTTCCTTGCCGGGGGTGATCTCCTCCTGCCGCTGCAGCAGGCGCAGAAACACATCCTGTGCCGCGTCCTCCGCCTTCTGCCTGTCCGCCAGGTAAAAGTAGCACAGGCGCAGCACATCATTGCCGTAGAGGGTATACAGCTCTTCAAAGCGCGCCCTTTCAGCCTGAGGCAAACGTCCCACTTCCGTTCTCCGTCTACAAGACGGTTAATGAGTTCCCCTTTATCCCGCTTTTTTGAAAAAAATTCGAAGGAGGGCCTCAGGGCCCTCCTTCGGATCAGAACTTGCGCCCGGTGCTGCTGCCGCGCGAGCCGCCGCTGCGGCCGAAGCTGCCCGAAGAAGACGATCTGGAAGAGCTGCGCGAGCTGCTGCCCGAAGAAGAGCTTCTCGTGCTGCTGCCGGAGGAACGGCTCCCGCCGAACAGGCCGCCCAGAGTGCCGAGCCCCCTCAGCGTGCCCGAACTGCGCGGCGATGTGTTTGTGGAAGGTCTGGCAGAGGGTGCAGGCGGCGTAACGCTGCGCCCCGACGGCCGCTGCGGCGTCGGCGGCGTCGCGCTGCGCGTGCTCCCGCCCCAGTATCCGCCGCCGTGAACCGGGCCGCTGTTACGTCCGGCAGGCCGCGCGGGAGGCGGCGGCGCATTGCGCGTGTTGCGCGTATTGCCGAAGGAGCCCATTCCGCCGAAGAGGTTCTGCGCAGGGGGCGGCGGCATCCTGCGCCTGCGGCGGCGGCTTCTGGAGCTTATCACCACAAGCAGGATGATCACCAGCAGAATGATCAGGCCAAAGCTCATAAACGAACCTCCTCCGCTGGCAGTTGTCGTCGGCGGGACGGCAACGCCGGTCGTCGTCTGCACCTCCTGCGAGGCGAGGCTGAGCGTCTTGCCGCGCAGCGTCGCCACACGGCTGCAGACGGCCTCGTAGAGTACCACCATACCGTCGGCAAACTGGTTATTGGCAAAGTAATCGATGTTATCGTCCAGGATCTCGCCGCGCGCCTTGGCACTGAACAGACGGTCCAGCCCTTTGCCCGCAGCGATCTGGATATCCCTGTCCCCCGTCGAAAGCAGGATGACGATGCTGTTGTCGCCAAGCCCCCAGCTGTTGATGATATCCGTGGCGACATCGGCCCCATCTTCGCCATCCAGGAACTTCGTGATCACCGCGACCACCTGGTCGCCCTCCTTGGCGCCGCCTGTAGCGTCCAGGAGCGCCTGCCCGTATTCGGCGATCTCATCCTTGTCCGCCTGGGAGAGCGTACCCGTCTCGTCCACAGCCCACGCAAAGCTCGAGGGCTTTGCCGGCACAGCCAGCGCCGCCGCCGCAATGGCCACCATCAGGCACGCCAGCCACAAGGCCACTGTTCTTTTCATACGCTCACGCCTCCTTTTGATTCTCCGGTTCCGCCGCGGCCCGCTTCTGCCGCGCTTCCTCCTCCATCTCCTCCTGCCGGGCCTGCTCTTCCTCATCCTGTACTTTGGTGAAGAAGCCGCCTACTTTATGGGAGACGAAGAGGCACACGATCCCGATGGCCGCCACCCCGATGAGACACACGAGCGCCAGCGCGCTGAGCCCCTCCGGCGATGCGGTCAGGGCGTCCTTCAGCGCCAGCAGGCTCTCCCGGTCCCATCCGGAAAAAATGCTCATCAGATGCCCTCGTAGACGTCCGGCCGGGCAAACAGGCCTTTGAGCAGCAGGCCGTCGTAGACCTTCTGCGCCTTTTCGGCCTTCTCGTTGAACGCCTTCGCCTCAAACCGCAGCAGATTGCCCGCGTCGTTGAAGGTATCCATCGCGCCCGTGAGCAGCGAAACATCGTTTACGGCAAGCCCGCTCTGCGCCGCGCCGGTCATGTCGCCCACCGCGCCGGCGAGCTCCTGATCCGCCCGGCTGACGCCGCGGGCGTTCTTAGCGTCCTGCAGCTGCCCGGCGGCCTCTTCCACCGCCGCGTAGTAGCTCTCATCCAGGCCGGCCCTGCGGGCTACGGTTTCCGCGTTCTTTGCGGATTTGATGCGGTCCTCCACGATGGAGGCCACATCTCCCTGGCTGAGGAAGGCCTTGGGCGTCGCCCTGGAGAGGGCGCGCCCGTTCCCGACGACGAGCGCCAGGCACAGCAGCACCGCCATGATGGCGATGCCCACAGGCCTTGTCACCTTTGCCTTCACATCCTGCTTCTCGGGTGCCTTCTGATTCTTTTTCTCAGGCGCTTTGCTCACCGGCGCCTGCTGCGCTGCTGCTGCCATGCTTTTCCTCCTGCACTGTCTTTACCGCGCGCCTGTGCGCGCCGCTTCCTGCCGCGCTGCGGCCTGTTGCTTTTTACAGTTCCTGATAGCCGCGCAGCTCGCGCTGCTCCGCCAGCCCCTGCTCGATCTCCTCCAGCTCGCGCAGCAGCTGATCCGCCGTGGATTGCGCGCGCTGCTGGTCGGAGGCTTCCGCCTCTTTGGTATACGCCGCTGTCTGCTGCTTCAGTTCCTTCGCGCCGCTCCGGATGCCGCGGGCGGCTTCCTCGCTCATCCGGCGCTCCATGCGCATCGTCTCCGTCGCGCGGGCAAGCCCCAGCGCCGTAGCCATCTGGCTCTTCCACAGCGGGATGGTGACCTCCAGCGCCGCCTGCAGCCGCTCGCACGTCAGCCGGTCGTTTTCCTGCACCATGCGGATCTGTGCCGCCAGCTGCGTGCTCGCCGCTTTCGTGATGCGCAGATCCTGCAGGCGCCTGTCCAGCCGCATCCGCTCCGTCTCCGGCACGCCCTGTTCCCCGGCCAGGCGCAGGGCTTCCTCGCCCACGACCAGCAGGGAGCAAAGCTCCCGGTACAGCGTCTCGTTGCGCTCGTACAGCCTGTCCAGAAGCGCGCTGTCCCGCATGAGCGACACGCGCCTGTCCGTCATCTGGTTGGCGCAGTCGTTGATGTGCGGCTCCGCCTTCTCATAAGCCGCCCGGACCTCCGCCAGGGAGGCGGTGCCGCCGAACATCTTGCGCAGCAGCCCCTTGGCCTCCTGCTTGAAGGAGCAGGTGCGGATCTGTTCCGAGAGCGTTTTCATCACGCTGTCCAGCGGCGCGATGTCCTCGGAGAGCATCTGCCGCAGCGCCAAATCCGAAAACGCGCTCATGTCCTTCTGCGCTTTTGCGCCGAAAGCGGAGACCGCCGTCGGGTCGGAGACCTTGAGGCGCGCCGCAGTCCTGCGGATGACCTCCTGCATCTCCGGCGGCAGCTGGCTCATCTCCGGCTGCGCCCCCTGCTCGGGGATCAGGGCAAACTGGTCAAAAGCACCCATCGCTTACTTTCCCCCCTGGCTGAAAAGCCCGCTGAAGGGATCCTCTTCTTCCTGTGCCGCACCAGCCGCTTCCGAAAGGCCGTCTTCCGTCAGGCCGTCGCTGGCCATCATCTGGCGCAGGGCATCCATCTCGCTCTCCAGGTTGATGAAGCGGAATTCATCCAGCGCGGAGAGCTGCTTGTGGAAGGCTTCCTGCACGGTGGCCGCCGCGCTGTCGATGCGGGAGGCGATATTCCCGCCCTGGCCGGAAGCGACCTCGCTCTCCAGTTTGGCCCTGGCCGCAAGGATCTTCTCCGTCGTCGGCAGATAATAGCGCAGGAAGGTGCGCAGCTGCGAAAGCATATTCGGCTGCTCTTCCAGGCGCGCAAGGATCTTGCGCCCCGTCTCTTCGATATCCGTAATGCGCTGAGAGAGGCCGGCGTCCGCGATACCGTCGTTGGCCGCGGCGATCCTGTCCAGCTGGGCGCGCGCTTCCGTGATCAGCGCGTCCACCTCCGCGTTGCCGGACTTCGGCGCCGCCTCGACCTCCACGGTCCTGTCCGGGAAGAGCTGCCTGCCCGCCATAAAGCCGGCCACGCCAAGCACCGCCCCGATGATGTAGGCGGGTACCGTACCCATACCGAAGATCAGCGCAAACACCAGCACCGCCGCTCCGGCGCACACGAACGGCATGCCGGAACGGATCACTTTCGTCTCAGTCACAGGATTCGCTTCCTTTCATCAGTCGTCCCCGCCGCAGTCCGCAATTGCCCGGATCTGCGCCGGATCAGCTCCATATTCCGCCCACCGCTCCGTAAAGAGCCTTGAAACATCAAACCGGACCGTTACCTCCCCGCCCGCGGGGATGCCGACATTTTCCAGCGTCCGCCCGTCGCAGTAGAGCAGGGCCCCGCCCTCCGTGAACAGCCCGAAGGCGAGCGTCGGGTTCCAGGCTTCTTCCTCCAGCGGGTTCTGCACCCGCAGCAGCACCGCAAGGGCGCCGTCCGGCTCCCGCTGCTGCTCGCCGGTGACCACGAGGTCCCGGTTCGCAAAGGCATCGTCCACGGTGTAGTAATTGATGTTGTAGGAGAGGCCGGTAATGGAGGGGATCCCCTCCCCTTCCGTCCTGTCCATCACCGCCGCGTCGTACAGGTAGGCCGTTTCGCCCGGTTTCAGGAAGTAGGGCGTCATCTGCTCCACGCTGCCGGTGACGAGGATTTCGTCCCCCGAGCGCAGTTCAAAGCTGCCTTCCTCCATGCACACGACGTTCCTGGTGCTGTTGTACACCTGCGCATAGCAGTAAACGATAAAGCTGTTGTCCGCCTCCATGATGCTGCAGGAGGACTGGATGACGCTTGCCCCCTCGTCCGCCGGGACCGGCAGGGCTGCGGCCAGCATGAGCAGCATCGCGGCCAGAATACGCCTTTTCATCTTCTCACTCCGTCGCAAAGCGGCGCCGGCCCGTTTCGCTCACGATCATCACCGGGTCGTCCTCGCCGCCCAGGCAGAGCTGTTCGCCGTCCTCCAGGCCGAGCGCCTCGCGCAGGGCGGACATCTCTTCCACGTTGAAGGTGTTCTGCAGATAGTAGTCCTTGTCCGCCAGCAGGATCTCGCGGATGCCGCAGTTGCGGAGGATCTGAAGCGCCCTTGCGTCCGTCTGCAGCATCAGCCCGCCCTGATCGGTGCGCTGGCGCAGGTACAGGCGCAGGTCGCTCGTGCCCGGCGTCATGACCTCCAGCTGCTCCTGGAAAAGGGTGCCGCTGCCGTCCGGCGCAAACAGCCGCATGTTGATCAAGACGCCGTTGATGCGCCCCTGCCAGAGCCATCTGTTGCTGGCGCTGATCTCCCCCGCCCCGCGCTCCGCGCAGAACAGCCCGACGCGGCCCAGGTCTTCCCGGCGCGGCTGCGGCTTCGCCGCCAGCGACCACGGCGCCGTCTCTGCGGCCGCAAAGGCCAGCGCGGGGATCATCATCGCGAGCAGCCCGCAGGCGATGAACCGGACGATCTTCTTGCTCATGGTTCTCCGTCCTTTCTCTTGCAGCAATCAAACGCGTCAAATGGTCTCTCTCTCCATCACGCCGACGTAAAACTGCGGCGCGACGGGCTTGTAGGTATCCGTATATGCCAGTTCGCGGGATACTTCCAGCCCGCTGGTGTTCGTCGTCACCAGATAGACATCCACGATGTAGCCGACCTCGCCCTTGCTGATCTGATAGGTCTGGTCTTTGTACACCACGTAGTTCATGTTCCTGTCCGGCCTGTAGGTCGGCTCCGGCAGGGGGATCTCCTCGCGGATCTGCGACTCCAGACGGTAGCTGTACCCGTTCGGGTCCGGCCTGCCGTAGATGGTGAACTGCGAATACCAGTAATTCTTCTTCTTGTAGTACTGCGTCTCGATGTAGATCGGGGCGCTCGTGGAATTGCGGAAGACGAAGTCCAGCCGGTCGTCGCTGACCGTCGCGTCCTGTCCCTTGGGCACGTAGTTGGAAGCCAGGGAGTGCTGCGTGCGCTTGACGACCTCCAGCCCGGCGTTCACCACCGCGTTGTAGAGCGTGCTGGAAACCTGGCAGATGCCGCCGCCGATGCCCATGACGTATTCGCCGTAGGCGATTTCCGGCGCTTCCACGAAGCCGTTGGCCTCCGTTCGCTTGCCCGTCACCTTGTTGAAGCTCACCTGTTCACCGGAGCGGATGACCAGATGGTTGAACTTCTCGGTGCCGATGCGGATGTTGGTGAAACGGCCTTCGTGGCTCGTGGCGCCGACAGCCGTCTCGTAGCTGGCAAGCTTCACGATCTCGCCCTGCAGCGTCGCCTTGGTCACCTTGGGCGCGACCGGGGAAGGTTCCAGCTCCACCGTGCCGGAGGTAAGCGTCTCCACCATACCGGTGATCTTCTCATTGAGGCCGGTGATATCCAGCGTCTGGCCGGGCACCTCGTCCGTATAGGCGAAGGGCGGCCATGCCTCCGGGTCGTCGATGCGCTGGGCATTGACGGCGGGAACGTCGATCTCTTTCTTGATCTGCGTGAGGATCTGGTTAACGCTGGACAGATCGTAGGTCAGCGTCGTATATCGGGAGACCGGTTCTTCTTCCAGCGCCTTTGCCTGCTCATAGCGTTCCCGGGAGGTGCCGGTGTGGCCGATGGACCACAGCTGATCCAGCTGGTCGGCGGTGTTGAATTGCATCCGCAGATCATCCGCCGTGATCGTCCAACTGCGCCCGTCCTGCGTATGCAGGGTGATGCTGAAAGTGCCGATCTGGTTGCGAACCTGCTGGGTGACCAGCTCGGCCGCCTGGTCGAGGGTCATGCCCTGCAGGGGGATTCCGTTCATGTACAGGTTGCCGTAAAAGACGTTTTCGCCGCTGTCCAGCGTGCGCTTGATATCCAGCAGCTGCGTGCCGCCGCGCACACCGGCGACGAGCGCCGCGATCAGGGCGGCTGCGCCCGCCGCGCCGAGCAGGATGCGCCTTACGGGCGTCCCGCGCTTTGCCGCTTTCTTCTTTTTCTTCTTCCTGACAGGCGGCGCTTTTTTCGCCTCCGTCAGTGTGATGCTCCTGCCGCCGCGCTGGCTCTTCGGGGCCTTGACGGCCTTTTTGGCTGCCGTCTGTTTGGCCGGCTTCTCCGCGCTCTGCTTTACGGCTTTTTCAGCGGGCTTTACGCCGCCTCGCCGTTCGGCGGCGCCCTCTATGCCGGCGGAGGAGACCACCCACTCCGGCTCCGCGCTGCCCGCTGCCACGCGCAGCGGCTTCGGCGGTTCTGGCTTGGCTGCAGCCGGTTTCGCTGCCGGCTTCGCCTGTATGGTCTCCCGCGGTGCCTCGGTCTTCGGCGCCGCAGGTTTTGACGCTCCACGTCTGGGTGATTCGCGTCGTGCCGGTGCGGTCGTTTCCGCCTTTTCTGTCTGCCGCAGCGGTGCAGCTTCCTGCGGCGCAGGGCTCTGCTGCGGGGTGCGCCGCCTTCTCGTACGCGGCGCGCGCTGTTCATCCGGCATCGCTTCACCTCCTTTATCTATGTAAACGGATCGCTCCGAAATGATATAAAGAATCAACTTATATGATACTTCATTTTGTCCGTACACGCAAGCGGATTTTACACGCAAGCGCTGTATGTTGCGCTTCAGAGGTACAACTGCCCGACATTAAAAAGGCCAAAGAAGATCGCATCGATACTTCTCCGGCATTATGTTGTCGCGGTTCTGCTTTGAGCCCGGATCTCAGCTCTTCTCCGAATGATCATATGAATCTGCTGACTTGATTCAGCACCTTTACGTAAAGGCCAGATAAAGTGCTTCACCATCAAAAAGAATGTCCGTTGCTCTGTTACTGATCACACTGACGGTTCGGATACTGTCAGTAAAAGTCTCGCACCCGGTCTTTTCTTCGATGCTGAACAATTCTGCGGCCTTCTTTGCTTTCATGCTGTTTTCTTTCAGCAACTTGCGGCCGCCTTCTTTGAGCCAATTATCAACCGGACCTTTTCCCAGTACAGGCACTGATCCAACCAGATTCCCCAATGCTTTCCCCGCAGTGCCGACACCGGCTAATACTCTCGTCTCCACGGATTCGCTGGAGAACCGTTTTATCATGCTACGGCATTCTGAGAATTGGGCCTGATAGTTGCGGTTGTATTCCTGAACCTTTGCAGAAACCTGATCCAGATATGCCTGACGGAAATTTCCAAGCAGCATCACTTCGAGGAAGGAAGAAAACGAAAACAGATAAAGAGCCATCCGATAATTGCTGAATTGTTTGCCAAGTTTTGACACCGTATCCTTGACCATTTGATCCAGATGAAGCGCAGGCATCTTCTTGATTATGGAAGCACACTGTTCCTGATAGAAAATGATATTCTTTTCGGCTGCCTGTTTGATGTCCAACACTTTCATATGCTGGTTTTGCAGGTATTGGGTGTTGTCCCAATTATGCCGATAACCCTCCAGTATCCCGGACAACGTATTCAGGTTGCCCTGCTGCTCTGCCCTTTTGTCCCGTTCAAGAAAATCAAGAATCTCTTGCTGCGTTTCTTGGATGGTATCAAGCTTCTTATTGATCTCCATTAGGATTGCAGCCATTGCTGCCTGCGTTGCCAAAGAAACGGGATCAACAGGAAGAAGCCTGGCTTGTGCCAATCCTCCGCCATCTTTAAGGATACCGCCCAATGCATGACCGGCTTTATCGATAGCCAGATTGCCTTTTACCCCAGACGGAAATGCAACGCGCACCAGACTGCCATTGCCGATTTTATTTCCCTGTGCAAATGCTTTCAAAGTCGGTGTAAGCTGCATAAGCGCTCCGCCTGTAAGCGCCGCTTCCGTATAGGGGATTCTGACTGCCTTGCTCAAGTTGCATTCCCGTTCTGCAATCGCCTTTGAGATTATATCCGGCGCAGTGGTGTTTTCTGTTTCCTGCTGTAAAACCGCTGTATTGTTATCCTTTGGTTCATGGGAGCGTTTAAGAAACATATTAAACAATCCCATTCTCTGATTCCTCCAATGCTCTTTCAGCGTTGAACAAATACCTGGCGTGGACAGTTTATACAGATACACCTTATCTTCGGATGTATGCCTGCTTCCTGCTGGTCGGCTTCTCCGGTACACTCATGGCGATGAGCCCTCTTTCCAGCGTCGGAAGGAGATACAGCTTTCTGAAATTGTCTCTCGACTTCAGGGACAGCTTTGCCATCAGCTGTGCAGCCGTATAAGGGACATCATATTCCATAACAGCCAGGAGACGCTGCACTTCGGCGGTCAGATACGGATCTTTAGAAGAAGCCTGTTCCAGAGCTCGGTCCAGCGTCAGGCTGATCTTGTCCAGCATGAAGACAATAAAAGCATCCGCATTCCCGGCCGAATGGCAGGAAGCGATCGCCTCGTAATACGCATCCTGAAACTCCTGTATGCGGCTTTCAAGCGGCAGGTACTGGAAAACGGGATTCCATTGTGACAGCAGCGCTGTCTGCCACAGCCTGGCCATACGGCCGTTTCCATCCGCAAACGGGTGGATGAAGACAAATTCATAGTGGAACACCGATGAAAGGATCAGCGGATGCACTTCGCTTCTGCTTCGCTGCATCCAGTCGAACAGGTCCCGCATCTGCCCCGGCACCAGATGCGGCGGAGGCGCCATGAAAATGCAGCACTCCCCCCTGAAGACGCCTTCATTATGGCTGCGGAATACGCCGGATTCCTGCACGGTCAGAAATGTCATGACGCCGTGCAGCTTTTTGAGATCCTCCAGCGAGAAGGGATCAAAGCTGCCCAGCATCTCATAGGCCTGATAGGCATTTTTGACTTCCTGGATCTCCTTCTGCGGGCCGATGACGGTTTTGCCGCCGATGACGCTCCTCACTTCATCCAGAGACAGGGAGTTCGCCTCGATGGCCAGAGAGGAATGAATGGAACGGATGCGGTTGTTCCGGCGCAGATGCGGCCTTGATTCAAAGGCGTTGCAGCCGCTGATTCTACCGGCTTTTTCCGCTATCCCCGCAACCATCAACAGCATCCGGTTTGTTATGGTAAAGGGCGGTTCATACCGTTCCACAGGAAGCACCTCTCTTTCCTGCTTATTATACGCAATCCCCGTCACCCGATCAAGAACTTGCATGGTATCTTGACCTGTATCTTGCATGGTATCTTGACTGGTTTCCTGGCCTGTGCCCAATGCACCCTCTCATGATATCCTTCAGCTTTTATCGTGTGGGCTATAGAATCACTTCTTCTTCGGTGCGGGAAGTTCGTCCGCCATCGCTTCCAGCAGCTCCCGCAGGAAATCCCTGTTGTCGACGTTGTCCACCAGCAGCATCTCTTTGGCGCCTTCATACGGGCGTTCCAGCTCCGCGTCAGGCATCATCGCCCTGGCGGACTTTGTCGGTTTAACGAGGAAGCGGTCGTCGTAAATGCCGCCGATCACCTTGCCGCGGTAATAAAGGATGTATTCCCCCATCATCGCCCGATAAGAAATCTCCTTCAGACCGGAAAGCTGTTCCAGGATGAAATCCAGATACCCTTTGCCAGATGCCATGTATGCTCCCCCTTTCCGGTTCTCTTTGTGATGCGATAAGCGGAGCGCTCATTCGCGCGTGTAATCAAAGACCAGTCTGTCGTACGTGCGCTCTCCCACCGTAAGGCCGCCGGCCTCGGTACGGACAAGACGCATCCCGGCCTTTTCCAGCACTCTCCGCGAGCCGGCGTTCTCCGCGGCGCACCATGCGCACACGCAGGGTACGCCCTCGCTTTCCGTCAGGTAGGACAGCACCGCCTTCAGCGCTTCGGTAGCATAGCCCCGCCCCCAGCACTCTTTTGCGATGCTGAAGCCGGTCTCGATCCTGCCGTCCTTGTAATCATAGGCGCCGATGGTTCCGCACAGGGCGCCGTCCGCGTCGATCGCCCAGCCGTAGAAGTGCTCATCCGCATAGCTGTCGATGAACCTTCCCACCGTCTCCCGCGCCATCTCCGGGGTCGCGTAGGGATTCCAGCCGGAGTAGCGGGTCATCTCCGGATCACTCCCGAAAAGCCTGTACAGCACCTCCACGTCGTCGGGGCGGTACCGGCGCAGCACTGTCCGTTCCGTCCGCAATTCGGCCGTGCCATGCACTGTGATCTCCATTCTTCACTCCGTATCCGCAGGCTCCGCCTGCCCGGAGGCCCGGACAGGCGGAGCGCTTTCTTTTTTGCCTGAAAAATGCACCGGAAGGCCTTATCCCCTCACGACGCCCTTTCTCAGAATGATGTTGGCATACAGGGCGCTCTCCCCGGTCTGCACTACGGCGTAAGCCCGGCGTGCGCGCTCGATGAACGCCTCATGCTCCATAAACTCAAACTTCGCCTGCGGCAGGTCCGTCCTGCCGATGGCCTCGTACTCCGCCCAGATGGGCGCCCTGTCGCCTTCAAACATCCCGGAGGGCACTTCCATCACGGCCAGCGGCGCTTCCACAAAGTCATCCAGCGGGAAGAGCCGGATGATGGCGCGCATCACCTCGGCGCCGCCGTGTCCGTCCAGCCTGACGCAGCGCTGCCCCACGGAAGTGCCGGGGAAGTTCCCGTCCGCGATCACCAGCTCATCCCCGTGTCCCATTTCGGCCATCACCTTCAGCAGTTCCGGTGACAGCACCGGCGAGATCCCTTTCAGCATCGTCATGTCCTCCTTCTTTCGGCATCCTGATCGGCTGCCGTATCAGAAATCATAATTGTCGATGTTTTCGGCAGTTAAAACCGGCCGCTCCGGGAGAAGAACCACTCCGCCGCGGGAATCGTCCGCCTCTTCATCCAGAGCGGTATCAGGCAGCACTTCAAACGTGCCCAGGCCGGGCGCTTCTTTGGTGTCCCCGGGTGCGATCTCCTCTCCGAAGATGCGCGCATGCGTCAGATAACACGCCAGGACGGCCTGCCGCCTCGCGTCCCACAGCCCGAAGCGGGAAAGGATGCCCTCCGCGAGATACGGCTTCATCGCGTTCGGCGTGCCGAAGCCGGTGACCGTGACCTGCTGCATGCCGAGGCCCAGATTCTGCAGCGCCTTGGCCTGCCCCTCCAGGGAGACGGGATCGCTGCAGATGACGCCGTCGATATCGGGGTGTGCGGCCAGGATGGCCTCTCCTGTCGCGGCGGCTTTCTCTCTGTCCAGTTTGCAGTAGTAGCTGTCGGGCGCGACGTTGATCCAGTTCGGATACTTTTCGGCGATATAAGCCTCTCCCGCCGCGCGCCGGGCAGCCTCCGCAGCGTTTTTCTCCAGGCCGCAGTGCCAGCAGTAGCGGATCTCGTCTTTTTCGGCATCCTTCCCGCGTTCCGCCAGCGAAGCGGCAAGCAGATCGGCCAGCATCCTGCCCAGTTCCTCCGGCGTGCCCTGGCTGACCGCCAGAGCGCGCGCATCCGCAGCTGCGTCCGAATCCCACGTGGTGACGATCAGCCCGCCTGCCGCCGCATCCTTCAGCGCGGCATCCACGCCTGCCGCGTCCGCGACGTCGATGCAAATGCCGTCCGCACCGTTGTTGACCGCGGCGCGAATGGCCGAAACCTGCGCGGCTGCCGTGGGCTTTTCCACATCCGGCAGCGTGAGGATGAAGCCGTTTTCCTCCGCAAAGGCCTGTGCGGCCAGGCAGGCCGCCTCTCCGGCAGCGCTGCCCGTCACCTTCGGGATGAAGTAGATGTTGACCTTTGCAGAGGCCACGGCTGCGGGCACGCACAGCGCAAGGCACAGCAGCAGGATTTCAACTCCCCGTTTTCTCACGATATTCCCCCTTGAATGCTTTTCCTTTACCGGAATCCCCCAGCAAAAACAGAATCGAGCGCCGCTCTGCTCACGCCAGCGTATAGGCCGCCAGCGCGATGAACAGCAGGATCGAAAGGATCGTCTCCACGGACAGCGTCGTCGAGATGTAATCCGCGTGGCCCGTGACGTCCGCATATAGCGGGACGATGAACGGCGCGGGCAGGCTGTAGGCCAGGAGCAGCGCCGTGAAGAGCGGCTTTTCGAACGGGATGAAATGGAAGATGACGGCGTAGCTGAAGACGGCCAGGACAGCCATGATGGCAAGCCGCAGCGCCGCCGTGATCATCACCGGGCGCATCAGCTCCCGGCGGAAGCTGAGGTCGTACCCCACGATGATGAGGATGAGCGCGGAAACCGGCGCGCTGATGAACGCGATCGTATCGCTGACGATCGCGCCGGCCGGCGAATTCAGCACCGCCCTGCCGACGCCCAGCGCCCCCAGCGCGACGCCCAGCAGCGAGCCGATCAGCGCGGGCGTAGACAGCGCGCGTTTGGCAAGCTGCAGCGGGGAGGCCTTGCCGCCCGATACCGCCACCAGCGCCACGAGGAACACCGTATGCGCGCACAGCGTCTGCCCGATATCCGCCATCGCAAAGACGGAGGTCTGCCCCGGGTAGAGCAGCGCGAACAGCGCGTAGCCCAGCATGCCGCCTTCAAAATTCGTGACGAGGAAAGGCATGAACTTGCAGTGCGGGGCCGCAAAGCGCCGCAGCGCAAACCCTGCCGCGAGTCCCAGGCTGCACGCCGCAAAGACCGTCACGAAGGTCAGCGCGATGCGCGCGGAGTACTCCGCCGTGAAAAAGGCGTTGAACAGGACGACCGGCAGCAGGATGCTGCTGACCAGCGCCCGAACGCCGGCAAGCCCTTCCGGCTTCACGATCTGCCTGCGGCGGCAGAAGGCCCCCAGCAGGAAGGTGAGGATGACCGGCAGCACCATTTGCAGGATGGCTAAGACCATAACTTTTGATTCCTTTCAGTCGGAAAAGGGGGCTGCCCTTCACCGGGGCAGCCCCCTTGGGGCATTACGCGTGGATCGCGTCCTGATAGAATTCGTAGGCCTGCTTGTCGGTGTAGCCCTCGTGCACGATCTTGCGGATCGCCTGGGCCATCTCGACGGAATGCGGGGACTGGAAGATGTTGCGTCCCATATCCAGGCCGCGTGCGCCGCACCGGATGGACTTGTATGCCATCGCAAGCGCTTCTTCTTCCGGCAGCTTTTTGCCGCCTGCGACGACGATCGGCACCGGGCAGGCTGCCACGACCTCTTCGAATCCGTTGGGATCGTCCGGGTCCTCAAAGTAGTAGGTCTTAACCAGCTGAACGCCCATCTCCGCGATAATGCGCGTCGCCAGCTTGAAGAAGCGGGAGGTGCGCGCCATCTCCTTGCCCACGGCGACGACGCCGAGGGTCGGGATGGAATACTTGAAGCCGGCGTTGATGACCTGGCTCAGGTTGTCGATGGAAGCGAGCTGTCCGTCCGCGCCGATGAAGGTCTGCACAGCCATGCAGTCGGCGTTCATGCGGATGGAATCCGCGATGTCCACCGCCACCACCTCGTGGCTGAGGTCGTCGTTCAGCATGGAGGAGCCGCTGGAGACGCGCAGGGCGATAGCCTTGCGGTTCTCGGGCGGCACGCAGGTGCGCAGCGCGCCGCGCGTGCCCATCAGGCAGTCGATGGAGGGCATGAGCTTCGGGATGACGAGATCCAGCCGCTCCAGGCCGGCCGTGCTGCCCATGAAATAGCCGTGGTCGAATGCGAACATCACGGTGTTGCCGCTCTTGGGATCGAAGATGTTGGCCAGGTGCTTCTTCATGCCCCAGTCGAGGTTGTTCGCGCCTTTGACGTAGAACGCGTTGTTGTTTCCGAAGGGCACTTCGGTATGGTAATCTTTCGCCACCTTCAGGCCGTCTTTATCCGCCATGGGAGGTCAGCTCCTTTCTTTCTTTTCAGCAGAATGAAACAAGGGGGCCGCCCCTGGCGTCCTGCCGCCGGGGCGGTCAAAAGAGAAGGAGCCCGAAGGCTCCTTCAGTCCTTCATCAGAAGGGATAGTTCGCCACGTTCTCGGCGGTGAAGACAACGCGCTCGGGCAGCAGCACGACGCCGTTGTTCTCTTCCGCGGTCTCCTGGCCTTCGACCAGATCGCTGTTGGCAAGGATTTCGACTTCGCCGATGCCGGGGATGTCAACCTTGTCGCCCACGTGCACGGTGTTGCCGGCAGAGATGTAGGCCGCGAGGTAGCAGCCCATAGCGCCCTGGATGCCGCAGTCCCACAGGCCCCAGCGCGTGCAGACGCCGTTTTCGAGGTAGGTGGTCATGCCGGAGGGCGGGCAGAAACCGGTGATGGTGACGTCCTTCGCGGTCAGGCCCTTGTTCTGGGCAGCGCCGCACTGGCCGGGCAGAGCGGTGGAGTCGTTGCAGATGATGAGGTCAACGTCGGGGTTCGCTTCCAGCAGCGCTTCGCCGATGGAGACGGACTTCGCAGGATCCTGCTCGGAGAAGTACGGATCATGGATGGCAACCCAGGTGGGATACTTTTCCTTGATGTACTCTTCGCCGGCGACATACCAGCTGTTCTGGTCGGCAACGGACGGGTTGGAGAAGTGCCATACGTACTTCACTTCACCGGTGACGTCCACGCCGCGCTCCTTCAGGGAGTCAACGCCCATCTCGACCAGCATCGGGCCAAGGACGGAAGCGGTGCCCTGGGAGACCATCAGCGCACGGGAATCGGGAGAGACGTCAGAGTCCCAGGTGCTGACGAAGATGCCGGCATCCTGAGCTTCCTGCAGCTTCTCATCGAGCGCGGTGGCGTCGACGGAAGAGATGCAGATGGCGTCCACGCCCTTATCGATCGCCTGCTGGATCAGCTCCAGCTGGGTGGTGACGGAAGCGTCGGGAGAGCCGATGTAGTCGACCGTCAGGCCCCAATCGGCGGCGTACTTCTGGGCGCCGTCATTTGCAGCCTCGAAGAAGGAGTTGCCGGAGACCTTCGGGATGAAGGCGACCGTCATGCCGTCCACCGGGCTCTTGCCGTCAGCAAGGGCTGCCGCCGCCAGCGTGAAGACCACGACGAGCGCGAGTACGAGTGCCAGGACTTTCTTCATGTTTGTGTTCCTCCTATGTTTTTTTATCTCAGGAAGCGTTATCTTCAGCGCCTCTTGAAACCGAAGGGAAATCAGGCGGCATTCTTCCTGAAGCGCCGCATCAGCTGCGAGATCAGGTGCCTGCCGGCGATCTCGCGTCCGAGGACGACGAGCACCAGGATGATGCCCACGGGAAGATCCAGGTTCTGCGTGCTGACGCCGAAGCACAGCGGCAGCCCGTAGCGCAGAATGCAGATGATGAGCGAGGCCAGGACCGTACCGAAGATGCTGCCCTTGCCGCCGGTGTTGAGCGTGCCGCCCAGCACCACCGCCGTGATGATGGCCAGCGTATAGCCGGAGCCGTGGTTGTACTTGGCCGAGTTCATGTTGGAGGTGAGCAGCGTGCCGGCCAGCGCGGCGCTGACGGCTGAGAGGACGTAGGTGCTCATGATCACGAGCCGCGTGTTGATGCCTGAATACTCCGCCGCCTGCTGGTTGACGCCGATGAGGTAAAGCCGCTCGCCGTATTTGGTGCGGTGCAGGATCCAGGCGCACAGCAGGATGAGCACGACGTAGATCACGATCTGCATGGGGATGCCGAAGAGCTCGCCCTTGCCCAGGAAGCGGAAATCCACAAAGGTCTTTCCGACCTTCGAGGGGAAGCCGCTGATGCCCTGATATGCGGGCGTCGCGCTCATGCCCGACACGAGCAGCGCCAGGCCGGAGTACAGGAAGCTGCCGCCCAGCGTGACCACCATGGGCTGCACGCCGCAGTACGCCACGAAGAAGCCGGAGAGCGCCCCGCAGGCCGCCGCCGCGATGGCGGCGATGACGACGGCCACCCAGATGTTCATCCCGGCGTCGCTCCACAGCACGCCCTCGATGATGCTGGTAAGGCCGATGATCGATGCGGCCTGGATATCGATGCCGCCGGTGATCATCACCAGGGTGACGAACAGCGCGATGATGCAGACGCTGATGTAGTTGACGATGCTCGTCATGATGGAAGCCGGCCGCAGGAACTTGGGATTGGCGGACCCGAAGACGACGAACTCCAGGATGAGGAAGAGGATGAGGAAGGTCTCCCAGCGTCTGAGCAGTTTCTTTACGGCATTCATCAGCCCTTCCCCCCTTCCGTGCCCGTGCCGGCCGTTCTGGACAGGAGGCGTTTTCTTCTCGTCATTTCGATAGAGCGCCTCTGGGTCAGCGCGTCGACCACGACGATGATGATCAGCATGACGCCGGTGATCGTGTTGTTGAAGTCGGACGGGAGGCCTATGAAGACCAGCAGCCGGCTGATGGACGACATGATGACCGCGCCGATCGCCGCGCCCACCATGTTGCCCAGGCCGCCGGAGAGCGAGATGCCGCCCAGCACGCAGGCCGCGATGGCGGTCATCTCATAGCCGTTGCCTGCGACCGTCATCACCTGACGGTATTTGGAGGCGAACACGTATCCGGCGATGCCGGCGAAGATGCCGCAGAGCACATAGGCCAGCAGCTTCACGCGGAAGACGGAGATGCCGACCAGCCTGGCACCGTCCAGGTTGTCGCCGACGGCGATGAAGTACCTGCCCTTCTTCGTGTGCGTCAGCACCAGGTGCGCTATGGCGACCAGCACGACCGCCAGCGCGTAATAGAGCGTGATTTCGGCAAAGAGCACCTTGTTGCCGTAAACGGCGATGTCGCCGCCGAAGTTTTCCACCGTGCGGCCGTCCGTCACGATGTAGATGAGCCCGCGGATGACGCCGTTGGTGCCCAGCGTGAAGATGAGGGACGGGACGCCGAAGAACGCGACGCCGACACCGTTCACCAGGCCGACTGCCGCGCCGGCCAGCACACAGACGACCAGCATCCTGCCGATGCTGCCGCCCTGCTGCGCGATGAGGCCCGTCATGGCGGCGGTCAGCCCCAGCGTGGCGCCGATGGAAACGTCGATCTCGCCCGTCATGATGACGAACGCGATGCCGATGGCCAGCAGGGTGTACATCGTGGCTGTGTTAAAGCAGTTGATGACGTTCGTGTAGGTGAGGAAGTTCGGATCCGCCAGGCCGGTGATGAGGAACAGCAGAATGAGGAAGACGAGGCTCGACATCCACCTGGCGTGAAGCAGGTTTTTCAGGCTGCTCATTGCTTCGCCCCCTTCTTAGGCACGATACCGAAGGAGGCTGCGGTCAGAGCGTCCTGCGTGATCTCGTCGTGCAGGAACTCCCCGTTGATGCGCCCCCGGTATACGGTGATCGCCCGGTCAGCCAGCTCCACGACCTCCTCGATGTCGGAGGAGACCATGAGCACCGCGACGCCTGCGTTTTTCAGCTGCTCGATGATGCTGTAAACGTCCGCGCGTGCCGCGGCGTCGATGCCGCGCGTCGGCTCATCCAGGATGACGACCTTGGGCTTGGTGGACAGGGCGCGCGCGATGACCACCTTCTGCTGGTTGCCGCCGGAGAGGCTGCCGATCAGATCCTCCAGCGAGACGATCTTGGTGCGGAAGTCGTCCACATATTTCTGCGCGATGTCGTTCTGCTTGCGGCGGTTCATGTTGATCCCGCCGATCTCCTTCGTCCCCAGCAGCGCGGAGGTCGTGTTGGAGGAGATGGAACGGATCTTGAACAGGCCGTTGTAATGCCTGTCCTCCGGCACGAAGTTGATGCCCTCTTTGAGGATCTGGCTCGTCTTGTGCCCCGTTACGTCCTTTCCTTCCAGATAGACCTTTCCGCCGAGGACCTTGTCCCGGCCGAAGATCGTGCTGATCAGTTCTGTGCGCCCGGCGCCGACGACGCCGGCCAGGCCCAGGATCTCGCCCGGGTACACCTTGAAGGAGACGTCCTTAAAGCCGTAGCCCGTCAGCTTGTCCACGACGAGGACCGGTTCCGTGTGCGCGTAATCCACAGGGCGGCTGGCCGCCTTGGCGCTGCGCAGCTGGGCATCCGGCGGCAGCAGGCCCGCCACCAGCATCTCACGGGTGAACTGCTTCACCGGCCCGGAGAGGGTGATGAGTCCGTCGCGCATGATCAGCACCTCGTCCGCGATGTCGAAGACCTCCGTCAGGCGGTGCGTGATGTAGATGATACCGATGCCCTTGGATCTGAGATCGCGCACGATCTTGAAAAGGCTGTCCACCTCGTTGAAGGTGAGGGAGCTCGTCGGCTCGTCCAGGATGAGCAGCTTCGCGTCCCGCATCAGGCCGCGCAATATCTCCACCAGCTGCTGTTCCGCAATGGAGAGCGTCGCCGCCTTGCGCGAAAGATCCAGCTTCCAGCCCAGGTGGCCGATGAGGTCGTTCAGCCGCCGCCGCAGGGAGATGGGGTTCTCGTCGATGCCCATCAGGATATTCTGCTCAACGGTCATATTGGGGAAGAGCATGGGCTCCTGCGGCACCAGGTAGATGCCCGCGGCCAGGGAGGCCGACGGCTTGCCCAGCCTGCAGGGCTTGCCTTCCATATAGATTTCACCGCTGTCCGCGGTGTAAATGCCCATGATGATCTTCATCAGGGTGCTCTTACCCGCGCCGTTGCCGCCGATCAGGGCCACGACGGAACCGGGTTTCACATCCATGTCGATCCCCTTGAGGACGGCATTGGTGCCGAAAGCCTTGGTGATGGAGCGGACGCTGAGGCGCGCGCCCGCGTCAACCGGCAGACTCATCCGTTGTACCTCCGCGAAAGGTTCTGTCCGAACAAATGTTTCCATGGTCAGTTTTTATCTTTTTTCATATGATACCCTCTCCGCACCTCTTTGTCAACACCTCTCAGCAAAACAGGGAAGCATTTTGCCTAAATCTCCGCCGGTTTTTCCGACGCGTTTTGATTTCGTTCCCCGCTGCGTCTCACAAAGCTTTGCAAAAAGGTGCAAAAAGTTTGGTCAAGAATCCCTGCAATTTCATAGGAAGCGTTGACACCCGGCCGCTGCGGTGCTATACTGCAGGCGGTAACATTTGTTTGAATCTTGAATTTTTGTTTCGTTTGAGGTGGCGCATGGAGTACGAAGAGGCGCTGATGGCCAAAGTCGCCTGGTACTACTATTATGAAGAGCTGACCCAGCAGCAGATCTCCGAGCGGCTGGGCATGAGCCGCATGCGCGTCGTCAAGCTCCTGGACAGGGCGCGCCGCACCGGCGTCATCCGCTTTCATCTGAGAGAGGGCAGCCAGGGGCGCATGGAGCTGGAGAAGCAGCTCATACAGACCTACTCGCTTACGGATGCGTTCATCGTCCCCGCGGGCGCCGACAAGTCCCGCTGCAACGAAAACATCGCCGAAGCGGCCAGCATGTACCTGTCCGAGCGTATCCGCAGCGACACCGTCATCAACATCGGCTACGGCGACACGCTGAGCCGGGTGCTCAACAACCTGGCCACCCTTGCGGAGCAGACGATCTCCTGTGTCTCGCTGACGGGCGGAGTCTCCTGCTATCTGCCCGATGCGCGCAGCAACGTCTTCAACGCCAGGCTGCACCTCATGCCCGCTCCCCTGCTCGCCTCCAGCGCCGAAATGGCGCAGGCGATGCGCCGGGAGGACAGCGTGCAGGAGATCGCCCGGATGATCCCCCTGTCCCATCTCACTCTCGTGGGCATCGGCTCCATGGATGAGAGCGCGACCATCTTTCACAGCGGCATCCTGAACGCCAACGACATGCTCTACCTGCGCATGCGCGGCGCAGCAGGCGACCTGCTCTCCCATTTCCTCACCAGGGACGGACAGCTCATCGAAAGTCCGGTGGAGGAGCGGCTGATCGGCGCTTCGCTGGATACGCTGCGCTCGCTTCGCAACGTCATCGGCATCGCGGCCGGCACCGTCAAGGCGGAGGCGATCCGCGCGGCGCTGCTGGGCGGCTATCTGGACACGCTCATCACCGACGAGGAGACCGCGCTGCGCATCCTGCAGCTGGAAGAAACCGCATAAGCAAAGGATCTATAAAAGGAAACCCGGCACGACAAAAGAGGAGGCGGCAACATGGCATCCCAATACCTGATGGCAATCGACGCGGGCACAGGCAGCGTCCGCGCGGTGCTCTTCGACACCGAGGGACAGCAGATCTCCTGCGTGCAGCATGAATGGACGCATCTGGAGGATCCGCGCTGGCCCGGCAGCATGGACTTTGACTGGACCACCAACTGGAAGCTGGCCAGCGACTGCGTGCGCGGCGCCATCCGCGAGGCCGGCATCGACCCCGCCGAGATCGCCGCGGTCAGCACCACCTGCATGCGCGAGGGCATCGTGCTCTACGACGCGGACGGGAAGGAGATCTGGGCCTGCGCCAACGTCGATGCGCGATCCACCGACGAGGTGGGCGAGCTCATCCGCATGAATCCCGAACTCGAAAAGGAAATCTACCTGGAGACCGGCGAAACCTACGCGCTGGGCGCGCTGCCCCGCATCCTCTGGGTGAAGAATAAAATGCCGGAGGTCTACGAGAAGATCGCCGCTGTCGGCATGTTCAACGACTGGCTGATCTACCGGCTGACCGGCAAACTGGCCGTGGAGCCCAGCAACGGCAGCACCACGGGCATGTTCTCCCTCAAAACCCGCGCCTGGGATCCCTCCATCATGGAGAAGGTCGGGCTCCGCTCCGATATCTTCCCGGCGGCGATCGAGTGCGGCACCGTCGCAGGCACCGTCAGCGAGCAGGGTGCGAGGGACACCGGCCTGGCTTTGGGCACGAAGGTCGTTGTCGGCGGCGGTGACGCGCAGCTGGGCTGCGTGGGCGTCGGCGTGGTGGATGAGAGCCAGGCGGCCGTCTTCGGCGGCAGCTTCTGGCAGTACGAGTTCAACACGGCAAAGCCCGACACGGACGAAGGCTGCCGCGTCCGCGTGAACTGCCACGCCGTGCCCGGCATGTGGCAGTACGAGGCGCTGGCTTTCAAGCCCGGCCTGGCTATGCGCTGGTACCGCGACGCCTTCTGCCAGGAGGAGATCGAAAAGGCGAAAGCGCTGGGGACAGACCCCTACGCTCTCATGAACGAAAAAGCCGAAAAGGTCCCCGCCGGCTGCTACGGCATGATGTGCACCTTCTCGGACGTCATGAACTTCATCGCGTGGAAGCACGCGGCGCCCACCTTCACCAACTTCGACTTTGACCCGGAGAAGTTCAACAAGTACACCTTCTACCGCGCCATCATGGAGAATACGGCCATGATCACGAAAGGCCACATGGATCTCGTTTACGAGGCGACGGGCAACCGGCCGGACGGGGTCGTCTTCGCCGGCGGCGCCAGCAAGGGCGGCGTGTGGTGCCAGATCCTCGCCGACGTGCTGGGCCTGCCGGTCAAGGTCCCCGTCGTCAAGGAAGCCACGGCGCTGGGCGCTGCCATCCTGGCCGGCTACGGCGTAGGCATCTACCCCGACATCAGCACGGCCGCGCGCAGCCTCGTCAAGTGGGACAAGGTCTACCAGCCGAACATGGAAAACCACAAGGTTTACGAAGAGATGTACGGCCCGTGGCGCGAAGTGTACAAGGCGCATCTGGATCTGTCCGACCGCGGCCTCACGCGCTACATGTGGATCGCACCGGGCCTGTAAGCGTTTCACGACCATAAGAGAGAGCAGGAGGAGTCAGCCATGTATATCATCAATGAAAAGGACCGCGAATACCGCTTCGGCGACAGCGGGCCCAAGTACCTCATGAAAGGGCCCCGCAGCAACTTTGCCATCGTTCAGTTCCAGCCCGGCCAGGATTTCAAGGCGCACTACCACAACGTGATGGAGGAGAACTTCTTCATCCTGGAGGGCGAGGTCAACATCGTCGTGGACGGCGTGGTCAATCACCTTACCCCCGGCCAGCTCATCCACGTCGAGCCGGGTGAGATCCACTACGTCGTCAATCCCTATGACAAGCCCGTCAAGATGATCTCGACGCTGGCCCCCTTCACCGACCCGGACAAGGTCGAGGTGGAAAACTACACCTATTGAGTCTGCGTATGCCTCCCTTCATGAACGCTTCTGAAGGGAGGCTTTCTGCATCTGCCCGTTTTTGCGGCTTTCATGGACAAGGTGCACGTTTTGTGCTATCATTTTCTCAAGAAAACGGCGGTGCATGAGCACCGCGCAGCCGTTCATTCCCATCGTCCGAAAAGGAGATCTTCACCATGAAAAAGCTTCTTTCTTTGGTTCTGTCCCTGCTGCTCGCCTGCTCCGCCGGCGCTGCGCTGGCCGTCAACGAGGATGTGGAGGGCACCGTCGGCATCTACTCCTCCATGTATCCCTTCGTCATCGACATGATGGATGCGGCGATCAAGGCCGAATTCCCCAACCTCACCCCCGCATACGACGGCAGCTTCTTCTTCTACGGCGGCACCTCCTCGCTGATCACCAAGGTGTACGGCGAAATGGAAACCGGCACGCTGGGCTGCGACATGATGCTCGTCGCCGAGCCCGCTTTCTCCCTGGAGCTGAAAGAGGCCGGTTACTTGGAGCCGGTGGAAGTGGAGAACGCCGATACCCTGCTGCGCTTCCCCTACGACGAAGAGGGCTACTGGTATCCCGTGCGCGTCTGCAACATGGTGCTCGCCTACAACCCCGAGATGGAGGGCGATTGGGCCGCAAAGGGCGTAACCATCCCCAGGACCTTCAAGGCGTTTGCCGAGGATCCCTCCCTCAAGGGCTACATCTCCATGGGCAACCCCATGACCAGCGGCACCACCTTTGCCGCCGTCGCCTCCCTCATCCAGGATGACCACTACGGCCCGGATTACCTGGACGGTCTCGCCGCCAACAGCGTCATGATCGAGTCCGGCTCCACCGCCATCGCCAAGCTGCAGACCGGCGAGTGCGCAGCCATCATGATCCTCGAGGAGTCCATCCTCAAGGTGCTCAAAGAGGCGGAGGACGCCGGCGCGCCCATCACCAACCTCCAGTGCATCTATCCGGAGGACGGCGTCGTCCTCATCCCCTCCACCGTAATGACCGTGGCCGAGGAGCACTCCGCCAACGTGAACACCGAAGCCTGCGAAGCCGTTGAGCAGTGGCTGCTCTCCGAGGAGGCCCAGAAGCTCATCCTCCAGGGCTATATGCACTCCGTCTTCGCCGGCATGAAGGAGTACCCCTTCCACTCCATGGACACCGACGAGCTGATCGCCAAGGATCTGGGCGTAGACTGGGACAAAGCTTTCCACAACCGCGAGGCGATCAACACCGTCTGGACAGAAAAGGTCACCACCAAATAAAGCGCTCACCGGATGCTTCCCCGGGGGAAGCCGTAATGCGGCTTCCCTTTTTTTGAAGCTCTGACTCACCGGTGAACTGTGCGGCAGTGCCGCCGGAAAAGGTATGTACGGATGAACAAGAGAAACTCCATGCCCGCCGCGGCGGAAGCGGACCGGGCAGCCCTCAGGACCAAGATCGGCCTGCTGCTCGCGTTTCTTCTGGGCGCCGGCATCATCGTTTCGGGCTTTCTGGGCCTCCAGACCTATCAGCAGTCCGGCTTCAGCGATGAAGCCGGATTTAAAGCCGTCTACGCGCTTTCCGCCTCCGTTTCGCATGACTGGAAAGAGGTACTTTCCCCCTTCCTCTCCTCCCTGGAGCCGCAGGAGCGCGCCGGTCTGGAAGCGCAGGCGCTTTCCCTGCTTGGGACCGTCTGGGGGCGTCGCTCCGCCAGTTCCGAATCGCTGGAGGATCTTCTGGGATCTTCCTCGGACGGCACTGCGCTCGCCTGGAAGCTCCTGTATTCCGCCTATACCGTCAGCGGCCCCAAGCTCTCCTCCGCGGCCAAAAAGCCGCTGCTCGCGCTTCCGGAGGCGCAGCTGCGGGAAGCCCGCAGCCAGCTCATCCGCTGCCTTTCGGATGAGGAAGCGCCGTTGCCCGAAAGCTGCGAAAAGGCTGCCGGCAAGCTGACGGGAACGGAGCGCCGCGCCATGCTGATGCAGCTGCTGCTCAGCTCCTTCGAAGAGGAGAGCGCCATCCGCACGGAGGACGTGAACACCCTTAAAAAGGGCGTCCGGGACAAGGAGAAGCAGCTCACCGCCTTCCGCATGATCGCCGCGGGCGAGATCGGCCTTGTCGGGCAGTTCGTCATCTCGCACAGCCGCAGCGTCATCCTCGCCGGCATCCTCATTGCGCTGGATGCGCTCATCCTCGCGCTGCTGATGGCCGGGGACAACACCTGGATCCCGGATGTCAAATGGTTCATCATCCTGGCCATCGTTGATTTCCTGCTGCTCTTCCAGCTGATGCCGCTCATCGTCATGATCGTCAAGGCGTTCTTCCCGGAGAGCAGCTTCTCGCTGGAGACCTTCCGGCGCCTCTACACCTATCCGCTCAACCTGGATGCGCTGCGCAACACCCTCATCGCGGCCTTTGCCACGATGATCCTGGGCACGCTGCTGGCCTTCCCGCTGGCCTGGCTGGTGGGGCGCACCAACCTCTACGGGCGGAAGTTCTTCCGCTCCCTCTTCGTCATCACCTACATGGTGCCGCCTTACGTGGGCGCCATGGCCTGGCTGCGGCTGCTCAATCCCAACGTGGGCACGATCAACCAGTGGCTGCGCCTCCTCTTTCATCTCAGCGACAGGCCGGGGCCGCTGAACGTCTATTCCCTCCCCGGCCTCATCTGGGTCCTTACGACTTTTTACTATCCCTACGCCTTCATCACCATCAGCCGCGCCATGGAAAAGATGGATCCCTCCCTGGAGGAGGCGAGCCACATCTCCGGCGCTTCTCCCTTTAAGACGGTCGCTACCGTCACCCTGCCGCTGATGATGCCCTCACTCATCTCCGGCGCGCTGCTGGTGTTCATCTCCGCCGCCAGCTGTTACGGCATCCCCTCCATCATCGGCACACCCGGGCGCGTGCACACGGTGACGACGCGCATCGTGGAGTACGTCTCTCTGGGGCAGCAGGGGCTGAACGACGCTACCGGCATGGCGGTCTTCCTCATGGTCGTCGCCGTCATCACCCTGTTCCTGTCCGACATCGTACTCCTTCGGCGGCAGTACATCACGGTGAGCGGCAAATCGGTACAGCCCGCCGTCGTGGATCTGCGCTCCTGGCGCCTCCCGCTGACGCTGCTGGTCACGCTGTTCTCCGTCGTCGTGGTGCTCATCCCCTTTGTCACCATCCTATCCACCTCCTTCAAGATCGATGTGGGCAAGAGCGTCATCCGGCCGGGCAACTTCACCCTCACCAACTGGACGACGGTGTTCGGCCGGCTGGAGACGATGAACTGCCTGCGCAACTCGCTCGTCTACGCGGCAGTCGCCGCCACCGTCGGCATCGGCATCGCCTGCACCATGAGCTACCTGCTCCAGCGCACGCATATCCGCGGCCGTAAGATCCCTGATTTCCTCATCACCCTGGGCAGCGGCACGCCGAGCGTCGTCATCGCCCTGGGGCTCATCATGACGATGAAGGGCAACTTCGGCATCAACATCTACAACACCGCGTACATCATGATCATCGCCTACCTCATCAAGTACCTGATGATGGGCATGCGCACGGTGGTCTCCGCGATGTCCCAGATCCACGTTTCCCTGGAGGAATGCTCGCAGATCTCCGGCTCCTCCTGGCTGGGGACCATGCGCCGCATCACGGGCCGGCTCATCTTCCCCTCCATCGCCGCCGGCTGGTTCCTCATCTTCATCCCCAGCTTTTACGAGCTGTCCATGACGGCACTGCTCTATTCCAGCACCACCAAGACCATCGGCTTCCAGCTCTATGAATACTGGTCCTTCACCAGCCAGCCCATGGCCTGCGCCATGGCTTTCGGCATCCTCATGATCGTCGTGGTGCTCAACTTCGTCCTGAACCGGCTGACCAAGGGCGAGTTCTCCATCTGACGGCCGCAGGCGTCCCGACAAGGAAGGAGCTTCATCCATGTCCACCATCACGATCAAAAACCTGACCAAGACCTTCGACAGGCAGCCTGTCGTCCGCGAATTCAACGACGTCTTCAAAGACGGCGAGTTCGTCACTCTGCTGGGCCCCTCCGGCTGCGGCAAAACCACGATGCTGCGCATGATCGCAGGCTTCGAGGTGCCGACCTCCGGCGAGATCTGGATCGACGACAGGCTGGTTTCCGGCGGAAAGACCTTCATCCCCCCGGAGCGCAGGGATATCGGCATGGTCTTCCAGTCCTACGCCGTATGGCCGCACATGAACGTGTTTGACAACGTCGCCTATCCGCTCGCCATCCGGCATACGCCGAAGGACGAGATCCGCTCCCGCGTCGAGCGGATGCTGGAGATCGTCCACCTCACCCGGTACGCCGGGCGCTTCCCCAGCCAGCTCTCCGGCGGCCAGCAGCAGCGCATCGCCCTGGCCCGCGCCCTGCTGGCGGAGCCGAAGGTGCTGCTGCTGGATGAGCCGCTCTCCAACCTAGATGCCAAGCTGCGCGAATCCATGCGCTTTGAGATCAAGGAGATCACCGGCCAGCTGGGCATCACCGTGGTGTACGTCACACACGACCAGACCGAGGCGATGGCCATGAGCGACCGCATCCTGCTCATCAACAACGGCGTCGTGCAGCAGAGCGGAACGCCTGAGGACATCTATAACCGGCCCGCCAATCCCTTCGTCGCGGATTTCCTGGGCAAGGTGGATTTTTTCTCCGGGACGGCAGAGGATGGCCGCATCCACCTGACGGATTGGGACGCCTTCCTGCCTTACCCAGAGATGAAGGTATCAGGACCCGCCGTCGTCGCCATCCGTCCGGAGAACATCAGCATGTCCAAAGGGACGGACGGCATTCCCGCGGTGATCGACCGCATGTACTACCTGGGCGATGAGACGGACTACCGCGTCACGGCCGGCAAGGCTGCCGTGCGCGTCATCGGCGACGGATTCAGCCGCCACGCGTTTTCCAAAGGGGACGCCGTCTCCCTGAACATCCGGGAGTTCATCGTCTTCCCGGACGACGGCCAGACACAGGATCAGCTGATGATCCGGACCTGAAAAGGAGCTTTCCGCCATGCAAACCGATATCCTCATCATCGGCGCCGGCGTCGTCGGCTGCGCGCTCGCCCGCGTCCTCAGCCGCTACGAGGCTGACATCGTCGTCGCCGAAGCCGGGCCGGATGTGGCCAGCGGCGCGACCCGCGCCAACAGCGGCATCGTCCATGCCGGGTTTGACGCCAAACCCGGATCCCTCAAAGCCGTCCTGAATGTGCGCGGCGCCGGGATGTACCCGCAGCTTTCGCAGGAACTGGGCTTCCCCTACCGGCAGTGCGGCGCGCTCGTTCTGGGCTTCACCCCGGAGGATGAGGAGGTCCTTCATCTGCTTCTGGAGCAGGGAAAAGCGAACGGCGTCCCCGGCGTCTGCCTCCTCGGCCGCGAAGAAGTCCTGCGCCTGGAACCGAACACCAACCCGGATGTCCGCCTGGCGCTGTATGCGCCGACCTCCGGCATCACCAGCCCTTACGAGGCCGCCTATGCCATGGCCGATCACGCGGCAGTAAACGGCGTGCGCTTCCTGTTCGGCAGCCGCATAACGGGCGTGCGCCGCGGGGATGACGGCCTGTGGCACGCTCGCCTCGGCGGTACGGAGATCGTCTGCCGCATCCTCGTCAACTGCGCGGGCATGGGCAGCGCCGAAATCCACAACAGCCTCTGCAGTGAGCCGCTCCGCCTGATCCCCCGCCGGGGCCAGTACCATCTGCTGGACAGGACGGCGGAGCTGCCGTTCTCCCGTACGATGTTCCAGTGCCCGACCCGGATGGGCAAGGGCGTCCTGGTCAGCCCCACCGTGCACGGCAACCTGCTGCTGGGCCCCTCCGCGGAGGACATCGAGGATGCGGATGATACCGCCACGACCGCGGACGTCCTCTCCGCCGTGCTGGAAACCTGCCGGCTCACCTGGCCGGGGGCCAGTGTGCGGGGCGGCATCACCAACTTTGCGGGCATCCGCGCGCATGAGGAGAAGGGCGATTTCGTCATCGGTGCCGTTCCCGGGCAGCCGGGCGCCTATGAGACCGTCGGCATCGAAAGCCCCGGCCTATCCGCCGCGCCCGCCATCGCCGAAATGCTGGGCGCGCAGATCGCCGCGGACTTCGGCCTTGCGCCGAAGGCGCGGGTCCTCCCGCCCGTACCCATGGCAAAGCGCTTTGCCGAGATGACGGATGAGGAACGCGCCCGGGCCGTCGCGGAGGATCCTGCGTACGGCAGGGTCGTCTGCCGCTGCGAGGTCGTGACAGAGGCGGAGATCCGCCAGGCCATCCGCAGGCCCGTCGGCGCCGCAAGCATCGACGCCGTCAAGCGGCGCACCCGCGCCGGCATGGGGCGCTGCCAGGGCGGCTTCTGCAGCCCGCGCGTCGCCGAGATCCTTTCGGAAGAGCTGTGCATACCGCTGACCCAGGTTACCAAGTTCGGCGGTGGCTCCCGCCTTCTGACGGGCACGCTGCGCCAAGACGGAGAGGAGGCAGTCCTTTGATGGATGTGACAAGAACCGTTGATGTCCTCGTCATCGGCGCCGGCCCCGCAGGCCTCGCCGCGGCCATCGCCGCCCGTGAGGACGGTATCGGCAGCCTCCTCGTGCTGGAGCGCGAGAACGCGCCCGGCGGCATCCTGCGCCAGTGCATCCACAACGGCTTCGGCTTGCACCGCTTCAAAGAAGAGCTGACCGGCCCCGAGTACGCGCAGCGCGACATTGACCGCGCCGTGGAGCTGGGGATCGAGATCCGCTGCGGCGTCACCGTCCTCTCCGTAGGGGCGGACCGCACCGTCACCTGCGTCTCCCCGGAGGGCTTCCAGCGTCTCTGCGCCAAGGCCATCGTCCTGGCGATGGGCTGCCGGGAGCGCCCGCGCGGCGCGCTGGGCACGCCGGGGACCCGGCCGGCGGGCATCTATTCCGCGGGCACGGCGCAGAAATTTGTCAACCTGATGGGCCTTATGCCCGGCCGCAGGTGCGTCATCCTGGGCAGCGGCGACATCGGCCTCATCATGGCAAGGCGCATGACCCTGCAGGGGGCAAAGGTGCTCGCCTGCGTGGAGCTGATGCCCTACTCCTCCGGCCTCAACCGGAACATCGTCCAGTGTCTGCAGGACTACAATATCCCCCTCTACCTCTCCCATACCGTGACGGATATCCACGGGCGGGAGCGGCTGACAGGGGTCACGGTGGCCAAGGTGGATGAAAACCGCAGGCCGATCCCCGGCACCGAGATCGAATTCGACTGCGACACGCTGCTGCTCTCCGTCGGCCTCATCCCCGAAAACGAGCTGACGCGCGGCGCGGGCGCCGAGATCAGCCCGGCGACGAGCGGCGCCGTCGTCAGCGACAGCCTGGAGACCACGGTCCCCGGCATCTTCGCCTGCGGCAACGTGCTGCACGTCCACGACCTCGTGGATCACGTTTCGAATGAATCCGCCCGGGCCGGGCATGCCGCTGCGGCCTATGCCCGCAGCGGGGAGCGCGCCGCGGAATACTGGCCCGTACTGGACGGCGACGGCGTGCGCGGCACCGTTCCCCAGCGCATCGGAAAAGGCGGTGGCAGCGAGGTGAGCCTCATGTTCCGCCCCGCCGGCGTCTTCCGGAAGGCCGCATGCGTCGTGCGCTGCGGCGGGCGTGAGATCGCAAGGCAGCGCGCCCCGATCTTCACCCCGGGCGAGATGGCGGTCGTCCGCCTGCCCAAAGAGACCGTGGCCGCCCTGGACGGCCCGGTGACCGTCGAGATCGAAAGGAGCTGACCGGTATGGAAATCACCTGCATCAACTGCCCTGTCGGCTGCCGGATGGAGGTCGAAGTCTCCGGTGGCGAGGTGCTCTCCGTAACCGGCAATGCCTGCCGCAGGGGCGAGGTATACGCCCGCCAGGAGTGCGTGGCGCCCCTTCGCATGGTCACCGCCGTCATCCCCGTTTCCGGGAGCGTGATGCCCCTGTCCGTCAAGACCCGGACGCCCATCCCCAAGGCGCTCATCGGCGAGTGCATGGGCGCGCTCTCCGCACTCCGGGTCAGCGCGCCCGTCGCCGCCGGCAGCGTCGTCCTGCCCGATGTCTGCGGAACGGGCGTGGACATCATCGCCACCAAATCCGTGAGCCGGAATGCCTGAGGTGCCGCATGACACTGACCAATGAAGCCGATATCCGCAGCAGGCTCTCTTCTGTCCGCTGCTTCCTGCTGGATATGGACGGCACTTTTTACCTGGGTGACCGGCTGATCCCCGGTTCTCTCGATTTTCTTGCGGCGCTGGAGCGCACGGGGCGGACCGCCCGCTTCCTCACCAACAACTCCTCCAAATCCGCTACCGTCTATGCGAAGAAGCTGGCCGCCATGGGCGTGCCGGAGCGCTACTGCGACGTCATCTCCTCCGCCCATGCCGCCGCGCATTACTGCCTTTCGCACTTTCCGGGCAAGAAGTGCTACCTGCTGGGCAATCCCGCGCTCACAGAGGAGATGCAGGCCATGGGGCTGGAGCTTACCGAGGAGGGGGCCGACTACGTGCTGGTCGGATTTGACACGACGCTTGATTACGCCAAGATGTGCCGCGTCTGCGACTATATCCGCGGCGGGCTGCCCTATATCGCCACCCATCCCGACTTCAACTGTCCCACGGAAACGGGCTTTATCCCCGACATGGGCGCCATCATGGCCTTCATCGAGGCGAGCACCGGACGCAAAGCGGATGTCATCCTCGGGAAACCTTACCCGGGCATCGTGGAGGAGGCGCTCGCGCGTACGGGCTATACGCTGCGTGAAACGGCCGTCGTGGGCGACCGGCTGTATACGGACGTCGCGACCGGCGTCCGCCACGGGATGACCGGCATCCTCGTGCTCTCCGGAGAGACAAAAAAAGACGACATCGCTTCAAGCGACGTCGTCCCCGATCTTGTCTTCGGACGGCTTTCGGATATGATCCCCTATCTGTCTTAGTTCAGCCAGAGGGTATGGAACTTCCCGTATTCCTTGCAGATTTCGTCCAGCTGCTTGTTCAGCTGGTCTTTTTCTTCGTCTTTTTTGTCCGCCTGCTCGTTTTCATAGGCAACGCGGCAGACCTCCCGGTATTTTTCGTCGGTCTCCCGGATGCGCCGGCTGAGCATGCGCAGGATCTTCAGGATCTTCTCCGGCTTTTCATTGAAGTACTCGCCGTACTCTTGGGTAGTGATCTCACGCACGACCGTCTGCGGCTCCAGGGCCACCGCCGTCGCGGAGCGCGGATAGACCTCGATGAGGCCCATTTCGCCGAAGACCTCGCCCTCGCCGAGTTCGGCAATCAGTTTTTCGGAATCCGTTCCGTAATCCGCATAGATACCGACCCGGCCGCCGCCGATATCATACATGGTTTTGCCGATGCTGCCCTGCTTAAAGATGACTTCGCCGCGGTCAAATACCAGCATGCTCATTTCTCTGCCCCCTTTCTGGAGACCAGATGGGCTGCGCACAGTTTGGCGATGCGCTTCATCAGGTTTTCATCCTTCTGCCGGCCGGCCTTCTCGGCTTCCACCGTATCATAAACCGTCTTGCAGGCTTCGATGTAATCCTGGGTGGTGCGGCGCAGCCGGTGGCTCATCTGCTGGGCGATCATGAGGACCTTCGCCGGATTCTCTTTGAAAAAGCTGAGGAACGTCTCCTCCGTCACCGTCGTGATCATGGCCTCCTCCAGCACGACAGCCGTAGCGGAACGGGGCTCGTGATCCAGCAGGCTCATCTCGCCGAAGTACTCGCCGCTCATCAGTTCGGCGATCTTCTTTTCCTGGGGCTGGCCGTAATTCTCAAAGATGCCGACCCTGCCGCTCTGTACGACGTACATGCAGTCGCCGGGGTCACCCTGGCGCAGCATGACCGTACCGCGCTTGTAGACTTTGGTATCCGACATATGGTCTTCCTCCCTTTGTTGACTTATGGTCTTGTTCAATTTAAACTTCTTGTGTAGAATATACTAAACTTATTATAAATCAGAGTGTTCACCAACGCAAGTCCAAATCAAACCGGATGCCGGTGTCCGGTGCCGTATACAGGAGCTGATCGGATGAACGAACCCCTCTTTCGCCTTACCGTGCTGGGCACACGCGGTTCCATGGCGATCTGCAAAAAGAGCCATTCCCTTTTCGGCGGGGACACTTCCTGCTATTATGTTCAGGCCGGAGAAGAAAGCCTCTTTCTGGACGGGGGCAGCGGCCTCCTCTGCGCGCCGACGGAATTCAGCCGCCCGCCGGTGATCCTCCTCACCCATCTGCATCTGGATCACCTGCTGGGCCTGGGCATGTATCCCCGCCTCTCCCGTCGGGGAGAACAGACGCAGATTTTCGTCCCTGCTCCCGACGAGGAAGGCGCCCTGTCCGCCCTGGACAGGCTTTACCGCCCGCCCTACTGGCCGCTCAGCCTCACCGCTTACGCGGGGGACGTGCGGGTCAAGCCGCTTCTTCCTTCCTTCAGCGTCGGCGTGGTACAGGTACAGACCCTGGAAGGCAATCATCCGGGCGGCTGCACCGTCATCCGGCTGCAATACGCCGGAAAGACGCTCGTCTATGCCACGGACTACGAGCGGGACGAACCCTCTTTTACCTCACTCATCGGCTTTGCCAAAGGGGCTGACCTGCTGCTGTATGACGGTCAATACGTGAAAGAAGAACTGCCCGCAAAGCGCGGCTTCGGTCATTCCACCGCTGAGGACGGCATCGAGCTGATGGAGCGGTGCGGCGCCAAACGGCTGCTCATCGTCCATCACGATCCCGGGAGCACGGATGAAATGCTTCTGGAGAGAGAAGCGCGCATCCATCGTCCCGATGTCCATTACGCCAGAGCCGGGGGGGTTTTTGACCTATGACAAACGAAGAACTGCAGCAGCGCATCGCCTTGCTGGAAAGCGAAAACGCCTCCCTCCGGGAGACGCTGCGCCTGCGCGAGGGGCTGATCCGCAGCACCTTCGGCCGCTACCTCACGGACGAAGTGCTGGAAGACATCCTGCAGCACCAGGATGCCCCGCCTACGACAGGAGAACTCCGGACCGTAACGATGATGTTCTCCGACCTGCGCAGTTCCACGGCCCTGTCCGAGCAGATGAACGCCAGGGACTTCATCCGCATGCTCAACCACTTCTACGCCGAGATGATCGAGATCATCAACGCCTGGCGCGGCAATATCCTGGAATTCGTCGGCGACGAGATCGTCGCCGTCTTCGGCGCCCCGCGCCCCAATGACGACGCCGCAGCCGAGGCCGTGGCCTGCGCAGTCGCCATGCAGCGCCGCATGGGCGCGGTAAACGAATGGAACCGCAGCGAGGGGTATCCCGAAATCGCCATGGGCATCGGCATCCACACCGGCGAAGCCGTGCTGGGGACCATCGGCTCCGAAACCCGCTCCAAATACGACATGATCGGGCGCAACGTCAACCTCGCCTCCCGCATACAGGGCTTTACATCCGGAGGGCAGATCTACATCTCCGGCGAGACGCTCGCTGCGGCGGGAGAGGCTGTCAGGATCAACCCCGCCGGGGAGAGATGGGTGCAGCCCAAGGGCATCGAGGAAAGCATCCTGCTGCACGAGGTGGCCGGCTACGGCAGGTCCGCCGTTCCCGGTTTTGAGAACCTCCCGAAAAGCGTAGAGGAAGGTGAAAAGCTTTGAGCGGGCCTGTCAAACTGAGCCGAATGGAGGATATCCCGGCCACGGTACGGCTGATCGAAAAAAGCATCCGGCAGGAGGGACCTTCCGCACTTGTCTGCCAGCTGGTCAGCGAGGCGCTGCTCGGGCATCTGCTCGGGCGCGGATACACGTCCGTCACCGTCGAATGCAAAGGAAGGAACCCCGGCTTCGTTGAGATCTGCGCCGCCGGGGAGCCAAACAGCTTTGACATGCCGGATGACGCCGATGAATCTGCGCGCATTGAGGCGGAAATCAACCGGAATCTCCTGTCGTGATACGCAGACCGCATCGATTACCGCTATGTAAAGGGCGTCAACCGCTACCGGATCTATCCGCAGCGGAAGAGCGAACCGGACCTGCGCAAAGAGATCTACGATTTCTATGCCGCTGCAGACGACAAGACGCTGGAGCAGCCGCTGTCGGTGCTCGCCGCGATCTTCCGCAACCACCGCGCGCGGGTCCTGCTGTCGATGCTCGTCAAGGCTTTAAAGCACATCGCGGCGCTCTGCCTGCCCGTCTTTGCCGCCAACATCATCGACTCGCTGAGCGTCAGCAACGGTGTTTTCTTCACACGGCCGGTGATTCTCAGCATCGCCGCGTCGGTCATAGCGCTTGCCGTCAACCTGATCTGCTTCTGGATCGACAGCATCCTCTATCACCGCTTTACGCGTGCCGTCGAGACGGGCTTCAAGATGGCCATGGTACAGAAGCTGGAAACGCTGTCGATCCGCTACCATCAGAACACGCAGTCCGGCAAGGTGCTCTCCAAGCTCATATCGGATGTGCAGTTCATCGGGATCCTGATTTACGAGCGGCTCACCGATGTGCTTCACCTGTGCATCGACGTGGTCTTCGTCATCCTCACCGCGCTGTTCCGGTTCCCGCCGATGCTGCTGTTCTACGTCGTCATCGTGCCTGCCGCGACGCTGCTCATCCGCAGCTTCGTGAAGCCCGTCCTGGACAGCAAGGCTTTCATGCGCAAGCAGACCGAAAGCTCCAACGCCGCCTTCCAGGAGATGCTGGAGATGTCGCAGCTGACGCGCTCCCATGGCCTTCAGAACACCGAATACCGCAGGATTTCAAGAGAGGTGCTGAGCGTTCAGGAGGCCGCCAACCGCTACGACCGGATCGGCGTATGGGTCAACAACGTCAGCTACGGCGGCGCGCAGGGCTTCCGCATCATCTGTCTGTGCTTTGCTGCTTTTCTGGCCTCGCGCAGCTATATCAGCATCGGCACCGTGGTGCTGTTTCAGTCCATCTTCGAGATGATCATCGGCAGCGTGCAGAAAGTGCTCGATGCGCTCCCGCAGATCACCCAGGGCTACGACAGCATCGTCAGCGTCGGCGAGATCCTGCGCGAAAAGGACATCGAGCAAACCGGCAGCCGGCTGCTTGATGAACCCGTCCGCGGCGAAATCAGCGTGAAGGACGTGGTCTTCCGCTATGCCCCCGGCGACGAGCCGGTGCTGCGCGGCATCAGCTTCGACATCCCCGCCGGGAGCAGCGCCGCCTTTATCGGCAAATCCGGCGTCGGGAAAACCTCCCTGCTCAGCCTGCTCCTCGGGCTGTACGCCTATGAAAGCGGCAGCATCACGGTCGACGGCGTCGAGCTGAAGGATCTGGACCTTAACAGCTACCGCCGCCACATCGCCGTTGTGCCGCAGAACACCGTGCTGTTCTCCGGCACGCTGTGGGACAATCTCGTCTACGGGCTCAATTACGTCACGACCGCGCAGGTGCTGGATGTCCTTCGCCGCGTCGGCCTGCAGGATCTGCTGGACTCCCTCCCTGACGGGCTGAACAGCCCGGTCTTCGAAGGCGGCACCAATCTGTCCGGCGGCCAGCGGCAGCGCATCGCCATCGCCCGCGCGCTGCTGCGCGATGCAAAGATCATCCTGTTTGACGAGGCGACCAGCGCGCTGGATGAGGAGAGCGAGCGGCAGGTTCAATCGGCCATCGATGCCGTCATGGACCAGTGCACCGTCATCCTGGTGGCCCACCGCCTCGGCACGCTTCGCAAGGTGGATACCATTTACCGCATCGAAGACGGGCGCGCCATCCCCTACGACTCCTACGAGCAGGTCCTTAAGGAGGCCGGCGGCGAAAAAGCGCTGAAAGACGAGTATTCCATCCGCAAATGATGCATCGTCCGGCATCGGACATGCGTTTAAGGTTTTTTACAGGTTTGCGGACTATACTGTGTGACCGGAGTATTCCGGTATGTCCGATACATCACGCTTTTGCGGCCGCTGCCGCAGAAAGAGGCATTTCATGAAAAAGAAATCCGCTGTGTTGCTCATTTTATTTGTACTGATCCTGTCGCTTTGCTGCCTGGCGGCGGCAGAGAGTTATTCCGATGTGTATGGCCGCACCGCTACGAAGATCCGCGTGCGCTCGGCCGCCTCCACCTCCGCGGAGATCACGGATAACATCGTCTCCCGCGCCATAGTCTACATCACCGAGGCAAAGACGAGCGGGAACACGACCTTCGTGCATCTGCGCTACCGGGCCAGCGACGGCAGCGTCCAGACCGGCTGGTCCGCGCTGAAGAGCGGTTCCTCCACCTACATCAAGCTGCTTTCAAACCGCGAGGCGAAGAACACCTACGGCGTATCGGGCGGTGACGTGCCCTCCAAGCGGGTCGGCACCTTCAAGCGCACTGCCGCCGCTTCATCCTCTCAAGCATCCGCTTCTGCTTCTTCATCTTCATCGTCATCCTCCTCGTCGTCTTCCTCCGCGTCCTCCGCTTCTTCCGGCAGCTCCTCGCTCAGCGCCGCGCAGATCAAGGAGCTGCAGACGAAGCTGAAGGCCCTGGGGATGTACTCCGGCTCCATTACCGGCAACATCGGCACCAGGACGAAGGCCGCCATCCGCGCCTTTCAGAAGAAATACGGTCTTACCGCCGACGGCATCCCCGGCAGCAAGACGCTCTCGAAGCTGAACGCGGTATACGACGCGAAGGATTTCGCCTCTTCTTCCACCCCTGCCCCTTCCGCCGCCCAGACGTCCGTGAATGTCAGCGGCACGGTGTACAACCTCAGCTGGTTCAAGGCAAAGGACAACGGGATCTTCAAGAAGCTCGGCCTCACGGCCGGACAGACGGCGACCGTCCGCGACCTTACCACCGGCAAGAACCTCTCGGTGCGCATCCAGTCCGCCGGAAACCACCTGGATGTGGAGCCGCGCACCGCGAAGGACACAGCCGTGCTCTGCGCCATTTACGGCGTCTCCTCCGCTTCCTCGATCACCTCGAAGACGTGCTACCAGCGCCGGCCCATGCTGATCACCACCTCCGCCGGTTACAAGCTGGTCTGCTCCATCTACGGCGTTCCCCACGGCTCCCAGGTCATCACGGACAACGATTTCAACGGCCAGTTCTGTCTGCATTTCCAGGGTTCCAAGACGCACGGCTCCGGCAAGGTGGATGCCGACCACATGGCCGCCATCCAGAAGGCCATCCAGATGGTCGGCTCTTCCAAAGTAAAGACGCTGGAAGATCTGTAACGTTTTTCCCGCAGGGCGCTTTGTTCCGGCTTTGCCGGTTGCAAAACACTTCATATAACGGTATAATAGACGCAAATCCCAAATCTGTTAAAAGGAGCGTAACATCATGAAGAATCGTCTGCTTGCTTTGGTTCTTTGCCTCCTGCTGGTCATCTGCGCAGCCGCCCTGGCTGAGGAGCCATCCTTCAAGGGCGCTTACCTCATGGGCACCGGCAGTGCCACCGGCAACTACTACAACTTCGGCAACGCGGTGTGCACCGTCGTCAACAACGTCACCGGTGCCAACATCACCGTCAACGCCACCGGCGGCTCCACGGAGAATGCCCGCCTGCTGGGCGCCGGCGAGAATGAGTTCGCCATGATCCAGTCCGACGTCTTCAGCTATGCGCACAACGGCGTGGAGCTCTTCGACGGCAACCCCGTCACCAACTTCAAGGCTGTCACCGCCTGCTATCCCGAGATGGTGCAGATCGTCGTCCGCAAGGACTCCGGCATCAGCTCCGTTGCCGATATGCGCGACAAGCGCATCTGCGTCGGCGCCGTCGGCTCCGGCTACGAAGTCGCCGCCCGCCAGATCCTCGGCGCTTACGGCATGACCTATGACGATATCAACGAGACCTTCGCCGACCAGGCGACCGCCAAGAACGGCGTGCAGGACGGCACCTTTGACGGCATGTTCCTCTGCTCCGGCTATCCGAACAGCAACGTCATGGAGCTGAGCCTCAACGGCAACATCGAAGTTCTGACCATCGACCAGGAGCACCTGGACATCCTGCTGGCCGATTATCCCTTCTACTCTGCCTTCACCACCGAGACCGACGAGTACAGCCTCGGCCACCCCGTCACCTCCGTGGCCGTCAAGTGCATGCTGGTCTGCGCTGATTCCTTCACCGATGATGAGATCTATGCGCTGACCAAGGCCATCTATGAGAACCTCGGCGACATCCAGGAGATCAACGCGAAGGCCAACTACATGAGCATCGAGTCCGCGCTCTCCGGCATCCCCAGCGACCTGCACCCCGGCGCACGCCGCTACTATGAGGAGCAGGGCATCGCGATCCCCGATTACCTCAAATAATTGACCGCTTCTTAACCGGGCAGGGCAGGTTTCTGCCCTGCCTGATTTGTGTCATCACAGAGAAACGCGACATACAGGAGGACTCATGGCTCTGTTCAAAAAAAAGCAAATCCCTCCGGAGGAAATCAAGCTGGATGAAATCGACAGGGAGTCGAAGTACAAGATCTTCTCCCCCAGGGGCGAGATGGTCATCAAGGTCATCCTCACCTGCTGGGCGCTCTTCCAGCTGTATGCCTCCATCTCCAACAAGGTGCCGCTGCAGATCCTGCGCTACACGCACCTGGGCATGGCGATCTCCATGGCCTACATCCTTTACCCGGCCACGAAGCATGCGGACCGCCACAAGCTGCCCTGGTACGACGTGATGCTGGCCGGCCTTTTCCTGTGTGTGGCGGGCTACTTCATCGTCAACTACAAGCCGCTGCAGTTCCGCGCGGGCATGTACAATCTCACCGACACCGTCATGGCCGGCATCGGCATCGCGCTGGTGCTGCTCGCCTGCTGGCGCGTCGTCGGCCCGCCCATCGTCATCATCGCCTCCTGCTTCTTCCTCTACGGCATGCTGGGCAAGTACATGGGCGGCTTCCTGCTGCACCGCGGCTTCAGCCTGAAGCGCATCATCACCCACCTGTTCATCACGACGGAGGGCGTTATCGGCAACCCGCTGGGCGTCTGCTCCACGTACATCTTCCTGTTCATCCTCTTCGGCGCCTTTCTCGAGAAGACGGGCATCGGCCAGTTCTTCATCGATCTGGCGAACGCGCTGGCCGGCTGGGCCGCGGGCGGACCGGCGAAGGTCGCCGTCCTCTCCTCCGCGCTGCAGGGCACGGTCTCCGGTTCTTCCGTATCCAACACCGTTTCCACCGGCTCCTTCACCATCCCCATGATGAAGTCCCTGGGTTATGAGCCGGAATTCGCCGGCGCAGTGGAAGCGGCTGCCTCCACGGGCGGACAGATCATGCCCCCTGTCATGGGCAGCGCCGCGTTCCTCATTTCGGAAACCTGCAACGTTCCCTACCGGCAGCTCATGATCATCGCGCTCATCCCCGCCGTGCTCTACTTCACCGGCATCTGGATCTCCGTCCACCTGGAGGCCAAGCGTCTGGGGCTCAAGGGCCTGCCGCGGGAGAAGTTGCCCAAGCTCATCCCGCTGATGCGTGACAAAGGGCACCTGCTGCTGCCGCTCGTCGGCATCATCTGGCTGATGCTCTCCGGCTATACGATCAACCGCGCCGCCCTGCTCGGCTGCCTCATCTGCATCATCGTGCCGTATCTGCGCAAGGGCACGCGCGTTCCCTTCCTGCAGATTTTCACCGCCCTGCCGCAGGCCGCCCGCAGCGTCATCTCCGTCGCGACTGCCTGCTCCACGGCCGGCATCATCATCGGCATGGTCACGCTGACCGGCCTCGGCCAGCGCATCGGCATGGGCATCTTCGACCTGGTCGGCAACAGCGTGTTCCTGGCGCTGGTGTGCGCAATGTTCACCTCGCTCATCCTGGGCATGGGCGTCTCCACGACCTCGAACTACCTGATCACCTCCACGATCGCCGCGCCCATCCTCATCAAGGCAGGCATCCCGCTGCTGGCCTCCCACATGTTCTGCTTCTACTTCGGCATCGTGGCGGACATCACGCCCCCTGTCGCGCTGGCCGCCTATGCGGGATCCGCCATCGCCAAGGGCAACGCCTTCAAGACCGGCGTCAACGCCACCAAGCTGGCGATCGCGGCCTTCCTCATCCCCTACATGTTCGCCCTCAACCCGAAGATGATCATGATCGGCGGAACCTTCCTGGAAGCGCTGCCCATGATCCTCACCGCGGTCTTCGGTCTTATCGGCATCGGCGGCGGTTTCATCGGCTACCTCAACGGCCCGCTGTCCATGCCGCTGCGCCTGCTGTGCGTCGCCGGCGGCCTGTGTATGGTCATCCCGGGCACGCTGACCGACCTGATCGGCGCCGCCGTCGTTCTGGGCGTCATCGTCCTTACGCATTTCATGAGCAAAAACAAAGCGGCTGCGTAAACCCTCATACAAGCAAAGGGCTCCTTCCGGTGTGCTGCCGGAAGGAGTCCTTTTTATTCTTTTTGCCGTTTCAGGCGCCGAAGCGCGTGCCAAAGCGCTCTTTCATTTCTTTTTTCAGCGCACCCCGGAAGGCCGCCGCCTGCTCCTGTGTCAGCGCGCGTTTGGGCAGCAGATACACCTGCTGCGGCGTCGTATAGAGCATGAACAGCGCATGCAGTTCAAAAGCGCAGGCCAGCTTTGCATAAGCCGCCGTGACATCGATGCCCTTTCCCGCTACGCAAAGCCGGATCCGCTTTGCGTCCAGCACGGCCGTAAATTCGCAGCCCAGCAGGCTGTCAGGGCTGCGCAGATACGCCCGGATGCCCTTCTCCACCCCGGCGGCCATCACCAGCCCCCAGAAGGCATACGCCGCGGCGAGGAAAAAGACCAGCGGATTGGCCGTACCGAAGCCCAGCGCGGCCGCCAGCGCATAGAGCAGCGCCCCGCCCACGACGAGGAAGAGAAACAGAAACGGCTTCCTGTAGCGCAGAAACAGCCCGTAATACGAAGCCTGACGAAAGTCCGCGACCGTGATCCGGTATGCCGTCCGAATGGGTTCCATAGCATCGCCTCTTTGCCTGTGCTTTGTTGGATTCACTTCCGTCATTGTACCACAGAAGCCCGCGGTGGGAAAGAAAAACGAAATCCCATCAAAGCGGTCCGGCCGCAGATACAAAAGCGCCGCTGCGCTTTGCAGCGCAGCGGCACCCTGCTCACGATTAATATGCGTCGTGGATCTCGATATCCTTGTAGCGCGGCATACCCGTGCCGGCAGGGATCAGCTTGCCGATGATGACGTTCTCCTTGAGGCCGACGAGCGGATCCTCCTTGCCCTTGATGGCCGCTTCCGTCAGCACGCGGGTCGTCTCCTGGAAGGAAGCCGCGGAGAGGAAGGAATCGGTGGCAAGGGCTGCCTTCGTGATGCCCAGCAGGATGCGCTTGGCGACCGCCGGACGCCCTTCGTTCTGGAGCACGCGCTCGTTCTCGCGCTCGAACTGGAAGATGTCCACCATGGAGCCGGGCAGCATGTTGGTGTCGCCCGCGTCCTCGATGCGGACCTTGCGCAGCATCTGATGGACGATGACCTCGATGTGCTTGTCGCCGATGCCGACGCCCTGGAGGCGGTAAACCATCAGGACCTCTTTCAGCAGGTGTTCCTGAACCGCCTTGACACCCAGGATGCGCAGCAGATCGTGCGGGTTGATCTGTCCTTCGGTCAGCTCGTCGCCGGCGCTGATGCGGTCGCCGTCCTTCACCTTCAGGCGGCTGCCGTAGGCGATGGGATAGCTCTTGATCGTGCTGCCGTCGTCGCTGGTGATGATCAGCTCGCGGCGCTTCTTGCTCTCGCCGATCGCGACTGTGCCGGAGATTTCCGCCAGCATCGCTTCGCGCTTGGGCTTGCGGGCTTCGAACAGTTCCTCAACGCGGGGAAGACCCTGTGTGATATCCTTTTCAGAAGCCACGCCGCCGGTGTGGAAGGTACGCATCGTCAGCTGCGTGCCGGGCTCGCCGATGGCCTGCGCCGCGACGATACCGACAGCCTCGCCGATATTGACGTAGCCGCCGTGCGCCAGATCCTGTCCGTAGCACTTGACGCACAGGCCGTTTTCATTGCGGCAGGTCAGCACGCTGCGGATCTGGACTGCCTTGATGCCGCAGTCGACGATCTCGTTGCCCTTGTCGTAGGTGATCATCTCGTTGCAGGGCACGATGATCTCGCCGGTCAGCGGATTGACGACGTCCTCTGCAGCCACACGGCCGACGATACGGTCAATCAGCTTCTCGATGGGATCGTGCTCGGAACCGATCGCCGTCACGGTGATGCCGCGGATGCGCTCATGCCGGGAAGCGAAGCAGTCCTGCTCGCGGATGATGACCTCCTGGGATACGTCCACCAGACGGCGGGTCAGATAGCCAGAGTCCGCCGTACGCAGGGCGGTATCACTCAGCGCCTTGCGGGAGCCGTGGGAGGACTGGAAGAACTCCAGAACGGACAGGCCCTCACGGAAGTTTGCCTTAACGGGCATCTCCAGCGGGCGTCCGGTAGGCGAAGCCATCATGCCGCGCATGCCGGCCAGCTGGGAAACCTGGGAAATGGAGCCGCGGGCGCCGGAGTCAGTCATCATACGGACGGGGTTGAACTCGTCCATATGGTTCATGATCTTGCCCTTGATATCGTCCGTCGTCTTGCTCCAGATCTCAACGACCTTCTTGTAGCGCTCTTCGTCGTTCATGAGGCCGCGCTTGAAGGCCTTCTCGATCTTGCGGACTTCCTTCTCTGCGTCGGCCAGGATGGGCTTCTTCTCCGGCGGCACGATGATGTCGCTGACGGAGACGGTAACGGCGCCGATGGTGGAGTACTTGTAGCCCATCGCCTTGATGTTGTCCAGCACGCGCGCCGTCTCGGAGACGCCGTGGGTGCGGAAGCACATGTCGACGATCTTGCCCAGTTCTTTCTTGCCGACCTTCTTGTCGATCTCCAGGCGGAACTGGTCATCCAGCGTCTTGCGCGGCTGGAAGCCCATATCCTGCGGCAGGTTGTTGTTGAGGATGAGGCGGCCCAGGCTGGCGTCGATGACGCGGCGGTAGGTCTTGCCCTCCCACTCGCGGCTGATGCGCACGCGGATGCCCGCCTGCAGGTCCAGCTCGCCGGTGAGGTAGGCCATCATGGCCTCGTCCTCGTTGGCGAAGACCCGGCCCTCGCCCTTTGCGCCCGGACGGATGCAGCTGAGGTAATAGCAGCCGATGACCATGTCCTGGGAAGGCGAAATGACGGGCTTGCCGTCCTGCGGCTTCAGGATGTTGTTGGCGCACAGCATGAGGAAGCGCGCCTCGGCCTGTGCCTCCACGGAAAGCGGGACGTGCACGGCCATCTGATCGCCGTCAAAGTCCGCGTTGAAGGCCGTGCAGGCCAGCGGGTGCAGCTTGATGGCCTTGCCCTCCACCAGCACCGGCTCGAAGGCCTGGATGCCCAGGCGGTGAAGCGTCGGCGCGCGGTTCAGCAGCACCAGATGCTCCTTGATGACGTTCTCAAGGATATCCCAGACTTCGTTTTCGCCGCGGTCCACCATGCGTTTGGCGCTCTTGACGTTGTGCACCTTCTCGCTGGTATTGACCAGGCGCTCCATGACAAAGGGCTTGAACAGTTCCAGCGCCATGCCCTTGGGCAGGCCGCACTGGTGAAGCTTCAGTTCCGGGCCGACGACGATAACCGAACGGCCGGAGTAGTCCACGCGCTTGCCCAGCAGGTTCTGACGGAAGCGGCCCTGCTTGCCGCGCAGGAAGTCGGACAGGGACTTGAGCGCCCGGTTGCCGGGGCCCGTAACGGGCCTGCCGCGGCGGCCGTTGTCGATCAGCGCGTCAACGGCTTCCTGCAGCATGCGCTTTTCATTGCGCACGATGATGTCCGGCGCACCGAGCTCCAGCAGGCGGCGCAGACGGTTGTTGCGGTTGATGACGCGGCGGTACAGGTCGTTGAGGTCGGAGGTCGCGAAGCGGCCGCCGTCCAGCTGTACCATGGGGCGCAGATCCGGCGGCATGACCGGGATGACCGTAAGGATCATCCACTCCGGCTTGTTGCCGCTCATGCGGAAGGCTTCCACGACCTCCAGGCGCTTGATCGCCTTGGCGCGCTTCTGGCCTTCCGTCTCGCGGTGGCGCTCCTTTTCCGTCAGCATCGCGATTTCCTCGCGAAGCTCGCGGCTCAGCGCTTCCAGATCGATGCGCTGCAGCAGCTCCTGGATGGCCTCCGCGCCCATACCCACGCGCAGCGGGCGGTAGGCTTCCGGAAGCTCGTCCTTCGGCGTGCCTTCGGCGATCATCCGCTTGCCGGTCTCGACCGCCTGCACATAGGTCGGTTCGGTGATGGTTTCGCGGTACTTGCCCTCGGAGATGACATCGTTGGGCTTGAGGGTGGTGCAGCCGGGATCCAGGACGATGTAATAGGCAAAGTAGAGTACGCGCTCCAGGGAACGCGGAGAGATGTCCAGCAGCGTGCCCATGCGGCTGGGGATGCCTTTGAAGTACCAGATATGGCTGACGGGCGCGGCCAGCTCGATGTGGCCCATGCGCTCGCGGCGCACCTTCGCCCGCGTCACTTCGACGCCGCACTTGTCGCAGATGATGCCGCGGTTGCGGACGCGCTTGTACTTGCCGCAGTTGCATTCCCAGTCCTTCGTGGGCCCGAAGATGCGCTCGCAGTACAGGCCGTCGCGCTCCGGCTTCAGCGTGCGGTAATTGATGGTTTCAGGCTTGGTCACCTCACCGTGGGACCAGGCGCGGATCTGATCCGGAGAAGCCATCGAAATCTGAATGGAGGAAAGATTTGTGAGTTCCGACAAAGGGGTGCACTCCCTTTCTATATCTGCTCGAGCCGGCAGTGCCGGCCTGTTCGTCACCGGGGATTATTCGTCGTCCGTACCAAGGTCATCCAGGTCAGGAAGTTCCACGTTCATATCGAGATCGTCGATGTCCATGCCGGAGAACACGTCCGTATCATCAGCAATCTTCTCTTCGTCGAAGTCTTCATCCTCCGTGCCGAAGCTGCCCAGGGCTTCCGTATCCACGGGACCGTAGCCCACATCGTCCTCATCGGGCTTGCGCTCTTCGGCGGGCTCGCGGGTCGTGGTGGTCGCGGTGCGCTCGTACGGCTCGTCCTCGTCCTCCAGCTCCTTGATGATGATCTCGCTGCGGTCGCTGTCCAGAACGCGCACGTTGAGGGACAGGGACTCCAGTTCCTTGATCAGCACCTTGAAGCTCTCGGGGACGCCGGGGGCCGGGATGTTGTTGCCCTTGACGATCGCCTCGTACGCCTTCACGCGGCCGACGACGTCATCGCTCTTGACGGTGAGGATCTCCTGCAGGGTGTTGGCGGCGCCGTAAGCTTCCAGCGCCCAGACTTCCATCTCGCCGAAGCGCTGGCCGCCGAACTGGGCTTTGCCGCCCAGGGGCTGCTGGGTCACCAGGCTGTAAGGGCCGGTGGAACGCGCGTGCATCTTGTCATCGACCAGATGGTGGAGCTTCAGGTAGTACATGTAGCCGACGGTGACGGGGTTGCAGAACTGGTCGCCCGTGCGGCCGTCGTACAGGATGGTCTTGCCGTCCATGCGGCCGCCGTTGCGCAGGAATACCGTATCAGCATCCAGCCCGTCGGTCGGCGGGTTGGCCCTGCGCTCCTCGTCCGTCATCGCGGCCCTGGCTTCCTGGCGGCGCTTGGCCTCGTCCACGATGCAGCCGTAGGCCCTCTCGATGGACTCGAAGGTCGCGCCGTCAAAGTCCGGCGTGGCCACGTGCCAGCCGAGCGCCTTGGCCGCCAGGCCGAGGTGCACCTCCAGAACCTGGCCGAGGTTCATACGGGAGGGAACGCCAAGCGGGTTCAGCACGATCTGCAGCGGGGTTCCGTCGGGCAGGAAGGGCATGTCCTCCTTGCGCAGCACGCGGGAGACGACGCCCTTGTTGCCGTGGCGGCCTGCCATCTTGTCGCCCACGGAGATCTTGCGCTTCTGCGCGATGTAAACGCGCACCATGCGGTTGACGCCCGGGGAAAGCTCGGCATGATCCTTGCGGTCGAACACCTTGACGTCGACGATGATGCCTTCTTCGCCGTGCGGCACCTTCAGGCTGGTATCGCGCACTTCGCGCGCCTTCTCGCCGAAGATCGCGCGCAGCAGGCGCTCTTCCGCCGTCAGCTCGGTTTCGCCCTTCGGCGTCACCTTGCCGACCAGGATGTCGCCCGGATGCACCTCCGCGCCGATGCGGATGATGCCGTCCGCATCCAGGTCCTTCAGCGCGTCGTCGCCCACGTTGGGCAGATCGCGCGTGATCTCCTCGGCGCCCAGCTTGGTATCGCGGGCTTCGCACTCGTATTTCTCCAGGTGGATGGAGGTGAAGGTGTCGTTCATCACCAGCTCTTCGCTGAGCAGAACGGCGTCCTCGTAGTTGTAGCCTTCCCACGTCATGAAGCCGATGAGCACGTTGCGGCCCAGGCTGATCTCGCCGCGGTCGGTCGCCGGGCCGTCCGCGATGACGTCGCCCATGCGCACCTTCTCGCCCACGGAGACGATGGGATGCTGATTGATGCAGGTGGACTGGTTGGAGCGTGCGAACTTGGTGAGGTGGTACTCGTGGCACTCATGCACCTCATCCTCGATGACGATGGTATCCGCCGTCACCTTGCGCACGAAGCCGTCCTGCTTTGCCAGCAGGCAGACGCCGGAATCCTTGCCCGCCTTGCTCTCGATGCCGGTGGCCACGTAAGCCGCCTCCGGCCGGAGCAGCGGGACCGCCTGGCGCTGCATGTTGGATCCCATCAGGGCGCGGTTCGCGTCGTCGTGATCCAGGAAGGGGATCATCGCGGTCGCGACGGAGATGACCTGACGCGGCGATACGTCGATGTAATCGACGCGCTCCGGCTCCACGCTCTGAACGTCGGCGCGCACGCGCACGGTCACGCGCTCGTTGACGAAGGACCCGTCGGGGTTGAGCGGTTCCCTCGCCTGGGCGATCATGCAGCCGTCCTCTTCGTCCGCGGCGAGATAGACGATCTCATCCATCACGTGCGGCACATCGCCGCTGTGATCGATCCTGCGGTACGGCGCCTCGATGAAGCCGTACTCGTTGATTCTGGCATAGGTCGCAAGGCTGCCGATCAGGCCGATGTTCGGTCCTTCAGGCGTCTCGATCGGGCAGATGCGGGAGTAGTGGGAATAGTGCACATCGCGGACCTCGAAGGAGGCGCGGTCGCGGTTGAGGCCGCCCGGGCCGAGGGCGGAAAGGCGGCGCTTGTGCGTCAGTTCCGCCAGCGGGTTGGGCTGATCCATGAACTGGGACAGCTGGGAGGAGCCGAAGAACTCCTTGATCGCCGCCGAGACGGGCCGGATATTGATGAGATCCTGCGGCTTTACGTCCGTCTGGTTCTGCACGCTCATGCGCTCGCGCACGACGCGCTCCAGGCGGGCCAGGCCGATGCGGATCTGGTTCTGCAGCAGCTCGCCCACGCTGCGCAGGCGGCGGTTGCCGAGGTGGTCGATATCGTCCACGCGGCCCACGCCGTAGGGCAGGTTGATGAGGTAGCTGATGGATGCGATGATGTCATCGATGAGGATGTGCTTGGGGGACAGCGCCGGCAGGTTGAGCTTCAGGAACTGGATGCGCTCCTCGCCTTCCATTCCCTCTTCCTCGCAGCGCGCCAGCAGTTCCTTCAGGGTGGGCAGGTGCACCATCTCGTTGATGCCGACGGCATCGATGGTCTCCTGATCCAGCCAGGCAGCCGCATCCACGAAGTTATTGCCGATGACGCGCACATCGCGGTCTTCCAGCCGCAGCATGATGTCGTTGACGCCGCAGTTCTGGATGCGAAGCGCCAGCGGATCGGTCTTGGCGGCGGGGATGCGCTCACCTTCAGCCACCAGCACCTCGCCCGTCTCCGGATCGATGATGTCGGCAGCCGCCACGAAGCCGCGGATTCGCGCGGCGATAGCAAGCTTCTTATTGTACTTATAGCGGCCCACCCGCATCATGTCGTAACGGCGGGTGTCGAAGAACGTCGCCTGCAGCAGCTTCTCGGCGGAATCGACCGTGCCGATCTCGCCCGGGCGCAGCCGGTGATAGATATCCATGAGGCCGCTCTCACGCGTCTTGGGTTCGCCGGTCGTTACGCGGCGGCGCGTGCCGTCGTCTCCGCCGTCCTTGCCCATGGTCGCGCGCAGCTTTTCGTCATCGCCCAGCAGATCGATGATCTCCTGGTCGCTGCCGTAGCCCAGCGCGCGCAGCAGGCTCGTGACGGGCAGCTTACGGGCGCGGTCCACGCGGACCCACATGACGTCGTTGGAGTCGATCTCGTACTCCAGCCAGGCGCCGCGGTTGGGGATGACCTGCGTATCGAACAGATGCTTGCCGGCCTTGTCGATGCTCTCACGGTAGTAAACGCCCGGAGAACGGACAAGCTGGCTGACGATGACGCGCTCGCCGCCGTTGACGATGAAGGTGCCGTGCTCGGTCATCAGCGGGAAATCCCCCATGAAGACCTCGGATTCCTTCACCTCGCCGGTCTCGTTATTGGTAAGCCGCACCAGCACCTTCAGCGCCGTCGCATATGTCATGTCGCGCTCGCGGCATTCGGCGATGGAGTGCTTGGGCGTCGGATCCAGCGTATAGTCGATAAACTCCAGTTTGAGATTGCCGTTAAAGTCGGTAATCGGAGAGACGTCCGCCAGAACTTCCTTCAGGTCTTCCTTGAGGAAGCGCTGATAGGAGTTCTTCTGCACCTCGATCAGATCGGGCATCTCAACCACTTCGTCGATTCTGGCGAAGCTTTTGCGAACCCGGTCCTTGCCCATCGTCACGTCGTGAACCCCGACGTATTTCATGATCTCGTTCTGCACCTGCTCATCCTGCATAACCCCGGCCTGTACTCGCTCATCGCGGACGTTAGCCATGAAAGCCATCACCCCTAACTTGTCTCAACCTTGAAGAGTTTCGCGCACCGTCGGCAATTTTATCGCTTTTGCCATTGCCAAACCGCCACCGGCGTTGTACAATGGCTACGTCGAAATGGGAATGGGGTACACATTGCCTATTGTGCATATTGATGCAATATAGTATTTTATTGCTTTTTCAAAGCAGTGTCAAGCATTTCCTTCACATTTCATTGATTATTTTTCAAATTCATTAAAATGACGTAACAAACCCTCCCGTTTTAAGCCGGGAGGGTTTCTGTCACTCGGTGTCAAAACAAAAAATCCTTGAAGTAATAGTCATATTCGGATATAATTTGACTATCGAAAGGCGGTGGTTTTATGGAATCCAATATTCGTCCTTCTTCCGACTTGCGCAACCATTACGCGGAAGTTTCCAGGCAGTGCAAGGAGCAGCGCAGGCCTATTCATATAACGGTGAACGGGCGCGGGGATACCGTGCTGCTCAGCGAAACAGATTTCCAGGAAATGCAGTCTGAACTGGAGCTGCTTCGTTCATTAGCTCTCTCTCAAGCCGATATCGAGAATGGGCGCGTACAGCCCTTGGGATCTTTGTTCGATGATCTGCGCGAAAGGCTGAAGGTGTCTGCGGCAGTATGAAATACGAGATCTATCGAACCGAGCACTTTTCTCAAAAGATTACCGATCTGATGCTCTATATCGCGGAGGCATCGGGGTTTACCGACAGGGCGCTGCACACCGTTGACCGGATCGAAGAAGCTGTCCTGCGGCTGGCTGATTTTCCGGAGAGCGGCATTCTTCCCCGTTATGAGAGTATCCGGCGAAAAGGCTATCGTATACTGGTCGTCGAAAGATACCTCATCTTTTATCGCGTTGATACACAAAAAGAAATCGTTTATCTGGAAGATATCTTCGATGGGCGTCAGCTTTATATAAACTATATTTGACAGGAGTTGCAGCCTTCATGTTGTAACGTTCTGAACGCCTGCACAATGCCAAACGCCGCCGGCTCTCCCGGCGGCGTTTGAATCGTTTTATGCTCCTATTCTGCCCCGTATTCTTCTTGCATCAGCTCTTTAAAAGCCGTAAGGGAGCGCTTTACCTTTTCCGTATCCGTGCAGTAGGCGATGCGGAAGTAGCCGGGCAGCGCAAAGGTATCGCAGGGTACGAGCACCAGGCGGTGCCGCAGCGCCTTGCGGGAGAAGGCGTTCGCGTCCGCTTCGGGCGCTTTGGGCATCATGTAGAAGGTGCCGCCCGGGCGGACGACCTCAAGGCCCAGGCCGGTCAGGCAGTCGTAGAGCAGATTCATGTTCGTCTCATAGACGGAAAGGTCGCTCGTGAGATCGCAGCAGTCCGCCGCCACCAGCTGCATCAGCGCCGTGGGGCAGTTGTGCCCGATGCCCCGGGAGATCTGCCCGCACATGGCCACCAGCTCCGCGCTGCACCCGCAGGCGGGGTTCACCGCCACGTAGCCGATGCGGTCGCCCGGCATGGACAGGCTCTTTGAGAAGGAGTAGCATGTCAGCGTCCGCGGCCAGAAGCTGGCGGGATACGGCTGTGTCCTGCCGTCGAAGACGATCTCGCGGTAAGGCTCGTCGGAGATGAGCCAGATCTCGTGGCCGAATTCCCGCTCCTTGCGCTCCAGCAGCGCCGCCAGCGTCTTCAGCGTCTCCTCGGAGTATACCGCGCCCGACGGGTTGTTGGGCGTGTTGATGAGCAGCGCCTGAACGCGCGGGTTCAGCGCAGCCTCCAGCGCCCCAAAGTCGATCTGGAAAGCCTTCGTATCCGCCGGGACGACCGTCAAGCCGCAGCCGGTCGGCATGATATAGGGACCGTACTCCGGAAAATACGGCGCGAACGTAAGGATCTCATCTCCCGGCTGCGTCACGAGCCTGAAGGCGTGCGCCAGCGCGCCGGCCGCGCCGCTGGTGGGAAAGATGTCCGCTGCGGTATAGGGGATGCCGAAGCGCCGCGCCAGCGATGCCGCCAGCTTCTCCTTCACCTCCGGGATGCCCAGGGTCGGGCTGTAGCCGTGCACCCTGGCCGGATCGCCGTGCTCCAGGTACCATACGGCGCGCTCCCCCACCTCCGGCGGCACAGGCACCGAGGGGTTGCCCAGGCTGTAATCGAAGATCTCAGCCGGATGTTCGGGATCGCCCTCCGCAGCCATTCGCGCTGCCAGCTCGCTCAGTTCCCGGATAACCGACTTTTTGCCCAGCATCGCCCGATAGGTTTCGTTGATCATGGGAAGCGCTCCTTTCGTCAGCCATCTTTCGGCTGTTTTTCTTTTGCCCTTGCCAGAGACTCCGCCAGGAACTGCCCGGTATAGCTCTTCTCGCAGGCAGCCACCTGCTCCGGCGTCCCCTGGCAGACGACGGTACCGCCGCCGTCCCCGCCCTCCGGGCCCAGGTCGACCACATAGTCGCAGGCCCGGATGACATCCAGATTGTGCTCGATGATCAGCACGGAGTTGCCGCCCCGGGCCAGCCGGCGCAGCACGGCGACCAGCCGCTCGCAGTCCGCCATGTGCAGTCCCGTCGTCGGCTCATCCAGCACGTAGAAGGTCTTGCCCGTCTCCGCGCGGGAGAGCTCCGTCGCCAGCTTGACACGCTGCGCCTCGCCGCCGGAGAGCGTCGTGGAGGACTGCCCCAGCCGGATGTACCCCAGGCCGACGTCCTGCAGCGTCTGCAGCTTCCGGGATATCCTCGGGTAGGCCTCGAAGAAGCGCAGGGCTTCGTCCACGGTCATCTCCAGCACATCGGCGATGGTCTTGCCCTTGTAGGTGACTTCCAGCGTCTCACGGTTGTAGCGCTTGCCCTTGCACACCTCGCACGGCACGTACAGATCCGCCAAAAAGTGCATTTCGATGCGCAGGATGCCGTCGCCGGAACCGGCCTCGCACCGGCCGCCCTTGACGTTGAAGGAGAACCGGTTCTCCCGGTAGCCGCGCGCCTTGGCTTCCGGCGTGGAGGCGAAGACCTTGCGGATCATGTCGAAGAGCCCCGTATAGGTCGCCGGGTTGCTCCTGGGCGTGCGCCCGATGGGCGACTGATCGATGGCGATGATCTTGTCCAGCGCCTCCAGGCCCTCTATGCCGTCGCACGCGCCCGGCCTCGTCTGCGCGCGGTTGAGGTCGCGCTGCAGCGTCTTGTAGACGATGTCGTTGACCAGCGTGGATTTTCCGCTGCCGGAAACGCCCGTCACCACGGCCATCACGCCCAGCGGCAGTTTGACGTCGATGCCGCGCAGGTTGTGCGCGCGAGCGTTCTTCACCGTCAGCCAGCCGGACGGCTTCTGCCGCTTCTTCGGCACGGGGATGGCACGGGCGCCGGAAAGGTAGGCGCCCGTAATGCTCCGCGGGCACGCTTCCAGATCCTCGACGGTCCCCTGCGCGATCAGCTCGCCGCCGTTTTCGCCCGCCCCGGGACCGATATCAACGATCTGGTCGGCCGCGCGCATCGTCTCTTCATCGTGTTCCACGACGATCAGCGTGTTGCCGAGATCCCTCAGGTGCTTGAGCGTCGCGATGAGCTTCGCGTTGTCCCGCTGGTGCAGGCCGATGGATGGCTCGTCCAGGATGTACAGCACGCCGACCAGGCCGCTGCCGATCTGCGTGGCCAGGCGGATGCGCTGCGCCTCGCCGCCGGAAAGCGTCCCCGCCGCGCGGGAGAGGGACAGATATCCCAGGCCGACCTCCGTGAGGAAGCGCAGCCGGGCGCCGATCTCGCGCAGGATGGGCTCCGCGATCATGCTGTCCTTCATTCCGAAGCGCAGGCCCTCGAAGAAAGCGGCGGCGTTTACGATGGAAAGATCGGAGACCTGTGCGATGTTCTTCCCGCCGATGGTGACGGCGAGGATCTCCGGCCTCAGGCGCTTGCCACCGCACTCAGGGCAGGGCACCTCGCTCATCAGCGAATCATAATAGGCGCGCGCGGCGTCGCTCGTCGTCTCCTGCGCGCGGCGCTCCAGCGTCGGGATCACGCCCTCGAAGGGCGCCTGGAAGGAATGGATCTGTCCGCCGGCGCGCGTATAATGGATCTCCAGCGGCTCTCCGTTCGTCCCGTAGAGCACAGCGCGCTGCGCTTCTTCGGGCAGATCGGCAAACGGCGTATCCATGGAGAATCCGTAACGCCGGCTGAGCGCCTCAAAGAACATGCCGGCCTGCGTCGTCACATCCCCGCTGCCGAAGCCGTTCACATCAAACGGCCCCTGCGCCAGGCTCTTGCGCCTGTCCGGAAGGATCAGGTCCGGGTCGATCCGCTGCAGCATGCCCAGGCCTGCGCAGTGCGGGCAGGCGCCGTACGGGCTGTTGAAGGAGAACGCCCGGGGCGCCAGCTCCTCGATGGAGATGCCGCAGTTGGGGCAGGCCAGGTTGGCGGAAAAGAGCATCTCCCGCTCGCCGGGTCCGATATCCGCCACGAGCACGCCGCCGGAGAGGGCCAGCGCCGTCTCCAGCGAATCGTTCAGGCGGGAACGGATGTCCTCGCGGAGGATCAGCCTGTCCACCACCACCTCGATGGTGTGCTTCTTCGTCTTCGCAAGCGCTGGCACTTCCGAGAGATCGAAGATCTCCCCGTCCACGCGCACGCGCACGAATCCCTTTTTCCGGATGTCCTCCAGCGCCTTGAGGTGCTCGCCCTTCTTGCCCCGGATGATCGGCGAGAGCAGCTGCACGCGCGTGCGCTCCGGCAGCGAGAGCAGCTGGTCCACCATCTGATCCACCGTCTGCTTTGAAATCTCCCGCCCGCATTTGGGGCAGTGCGGGATGCCCACCCGGGCATAGAGAAGCCTCAGGTAATCGTGTATCTCCGTCACCGTGCCCACGGTGGAACGGGGGTTGCGCCCTGTCGTCTTCTGGTCGATGGAGATCGCCGGGCTGAGGCCGTCGATGGCATCCACATCAGGCTTTTCCATCTGGCCCAGAAACTGCCTGGCGTATGAGGACAGGGATTCCACATAGCGGCGCTGTCCTTCCGCGTACAGCGTATCAAAGGCCAGAGAGGACTTGCCGCTGCCCGAAAGCCCGGTAAAGACGATCAGCTTGTTGCGGGGCAGCGTCAGATCGAAGTTCTTCAGGTTGTTCTCCCGTACGCCGCGGATGACGATGTTTTCCTGCATGGTGCTCCTTATGCTTTCAAATACTTGCTTCTCTTCTTGCGGCGCTGCGGCCTTCTGGCCGGCGCGGCGGGGATCTCCTCCGGCCCTTTGCCCTGCAGGCGGAAGAGCCGGTCGCGCAGCTTAGCCGCCAGCTCGAAATCGAGGTTGGCCGCAGCCTGCAGCATCTTTTCCTCCGTCGCGTTGATGAGGAGGTTCAGTTCGTCCTCCGTCATCGCTTTCTCCGGACGGCGCGCTTCCTCGTGCGCGTCCGCCGCACGGCCGACCTGCAGCAGGTCGCGGACGGACTTCATCACCGTCGTGGGGACGATGCCGTGCTCCTCGTTGAAGCGCTTCTGTATCGCCCGGCGGCGCTCCGTCTCAAAGATGGCGGCGTTCATGCTCTCCGTGTGCGCATCCGCGTACATGATGACCCGGCCTTCGGCATTGCGCGCCGCCCTGCCGATGGTCTGGATCATGCTGACCTCGCTGCGCAGGAAGCCTTCCTTGTCCGCATCCAGGATGGCGACCAGCGCCACCTCCGGCAGATCCAGGCCCTCGCGCAGCAGGTTGATGCCTACCAGCACGTCGAACTCGCCCAGGCGGAGATCGCGGATGATCTCCTGCCGCTCCATCGTCTGCACGTCCGAGTGCAGGTAGCGCACACGCACGCCCATCTCCGAAAGGTAAGTCGTAAGGCTTTCCGCCATCTTCTTGGTCAGCGTCGTCACCAGCACGCGGAAGCCCTTGGCCGTCACCTCGCGGATCTCGGCATAGAGGTCGTCCACCTGCCCCGTCGCGGGGCGCACGATGACCTTCGGATCCAGCAGGCCCGTCGGCCTTATGATCTGCTCCACTACCTGGGAAGCCAGATTCGTCTCATAGGGGCCGGGCGTCGCGCTGACGCAGATGACCTGGTGGATGCGGCGCTCGAATTCCTCAAAGCGCAGCGGGCGGTTGTCAAACGCGCTGGGCAGCCGGAAGCCGTAGGAGACCAGCGCCTCCTTGCGCGCTCTGTCGCCGTTGTACATGGCGCGGACCTGCGGCAGGGTGACGTGGCTCTCGTCGATGAAGACCACGAAGTCCTCTGGGAAGTAGTCCAGCAGCGTGAAGGGTGCGTCCCCCGGCTTTCGCCCGTCAAAGTAGCGGGAGTAGTTCTCGATGCCCGTGCAGTAGCCCAGCTCGCGAAGCATCTCGATGTCGTAGTTGGTGCGCTGCACGATGCGCTGCGCTTCCACCAGCTGTCCCGCCTGACGGAACTCCGCCTCGCGGACCGCAAGGTCGCGCTCGATATCGCCGATGGCTTTTTCGATCGCCTCCCGGCTGGTGGCATAGTGGGTGGCCGGATAGATGGCGATGTGGCTGAGGGTCATCACGACGTTGCCCGACACCGCCTCCACCGCGCTGATGCGGTCGATCTCGTCCCCGAAGAATTCCACGCGGACCGCGTTGCGGTCGTTGCCCGCGGGATAGATCTCCACCACGTCGCCCCGCACGCGGAAGGTGCCGCGCACGAAGTCGTAGTCGTTGCGGTCGTACTGGATCTCCACCAGCCGGCGCAGCAACTCATCCCGGTTCATCTCCATCCCCGGGCGCAGGGACACCATCATCCCCTCGTATTCCTTCGGGTCGCCCATGGAATAGATGCAGGAGACGGAAGCCACCACGATGACGTCCCGCCGCTCGGACAGGGCTGCCGTGGCGCTGTGGCGCAGCCGCTCGATCTCCTCGTTGACGGCGGAGTCCTTGGCGATATAGGTGTCGGAGGAAGCGATGTAAGCCTCCGGCTGATAGTAATCGTAATAGCTGACGAAGTACTCCACCGCGCTGTCCGGGAAGAACTCGCGGAACTCCGCGGCCAGCTGGGCCGCCAGCGTCTTGTTGTGCGCGATGACAAGCGTTGGCCGCTGCAGGCGCTCGATGACGGAAGCCATGGTGTACGTTTTGCCGGAGCCGGTGACGCCCATCAGCACCTGGCAGGGCATGCCTGCCTCGGCGCCCCGCGTCAGCGCCTCGATCGCCTGGGGCTGGTCGCCCTGCGGCTTAAAGGGGGATTTGAGGACAAAGCGGGTATCCTGCATGGTGTTCCTTTCCGTCCCTGTTACCAGGAGATGACCTCGTGCCCGTCTTCCGTCACCAGCACCTGGATCTCCCACTGGGCGCTGGGCATGCCGTCCGCCGTATAGATGGTCCAGCCGTTGTCGGCATCCTCAAAGATCTCGTCCGTCCCCATGTTGATCATGGGCTCGATGGTAAAGCACATGCCGGGGACCATCAGCATATCGGTCCCCTTCTTCGTGACGTAGCTGACCCACGGCTCCTCATGGAACTGTACGCCGCAGCCGTGTCCGCCGATCTCCCGCACGACGGTGTAGCCGTTTTCGTGCGCCATGTCGGAGATCACCTGTCCCATGTCGCCGAGGAAGCCCCAGGGCTTCACCTGCTCCAGGCCCGCGAGCATGATCTCGCGCGTCGTTTCCACCAGCTTCTTCTTCTCCGGCGTCGTCTCGCCGATGATGAACATGCGCGAGCTGTCCGAGAAGTACCCGTTCAGGATGGTGGAGCAGTCCACGTTGACGATGTCCCCCGCCTTCAGCACGTCGCTCTCGGAGGGAATCCCGTGGCACACCTGGTCGTTGATCGAAGTGCACACCGACTTGGGGAATCCTTCGTAGTTGAGCGGCGCGGGGATCGCGCCGGCACGGGTCGTCTGCTCGTACACCCAGCGGTCGATCTCCTCGGTGGTGATGCCTTCGCGGATGTGCTCCGCCACATAATCCAGCACCGCGACGTTGACCTTCGCGCTCTTGCGGATGCCCTCCATCTGCTCGGGCGTCTTGATCATCTTATGGTTCGGCACACGGGCGCCGTGGCGGCGGAACTCCGCGATCTTCTCGTCAAAAGCCAGGTGACAGACCTTGTACTTCTTGCCGCTGTGGCACCAGCAGGGTGCGTTCCGGTCCAACTTCTTTTCAATAAATCTGGGCATGATCCATTTCCTTTCCCGCCCCGCGCGGGGCGCTGCCGTTACAGCTTGCCATTATATCACGTCTGTCCTTTTCGGGAAAGAACCCCCGGCTCATTTTGGGGCGAACGGAACGCGAACACAGGCATGAAAAAAGCCCGGCACTTTCGTGCCGGGCCGCCGGTTGCAATTCCTATTCCTTGTCCATCGTAAAGCGCACGAGCCCGTTCTTGCCAGTCAAATCAAGTGACCATGAGCCACAATAAGTTGTTATCTTTTTGTGCCCACCGAAGAATCTAATCTTCATCTCACCGGCGGGGATCAAAAAGCTGTCTCTCCAGTAGCAGTTGAACTTGTTGCCGCCTCTCAGATAAACCTTTACGTTTTGATCAGTATCGGTATCATTACGAAGTTTGATATAAATGCAGGGTGTTTTTCCGGAGACGTCCGTCTGTTCGTCGCTTTGAAGGATATACCCATAAAGATCCGTAATGAATCCTCCTGGGCCCGCTGCTGCAAAGCCGTAGTCCACCAGCGAGATCTTGGGATTGATCACAAGCGGTTCTGGTTCCTCCTTTGTGATTGCCTGTGCTGTCACTGCCGCGCAAAGCAGCGTCAGGATCAGGAGAATGCCAAGCGTTTTCTTCATGGTGCAGCGCTCCTTTCCGGTCAATGAAATGATCTGATGTCATTTTATCATACGGCGGGTGAAGGTGCAACATTTTGCCTGCTGTTGTTCAATAATTCCTGTCACTTATTCCGTGCGTCCGGCTTTTTCACGGATGTAGGCGTCGATGGCCGCCGCGGCGCTCTTGCCCGCGCCCATCGCCAGGATGACGGTCGCGGCGCCCGTTACGGCGTCGCCGCCCGCAAACACGCCCTCGCGGCTCGTCTGCCCGGCCTCGTCCCGCACCACGATGCACCCGTGCCGGTTGGCCTCCAGCCCCGGCGTCGTGGACCGGATGAGCGGATTGGGGCTGGTGCCGATCGCCATGATCATGGTGTCGATCTCCAGGGTAAACTCGCTGCCTTCCTTCACGATGGGGCGGCGGCGGCCGGAAGCGTCCGGCTCGCCCAGCTCCATCTCCACGCAGCGCATGCCGCAGACCTCGCCGTTTTTCGGGTCCCTGGGGTCATCGGGGTTGCGGTAGCCCAGCACCTCCACGGGGTTGGTCAGCACGCGGAAGACGACGCCTTCCTCCATCGCGTGCTCCGCTTCCTCCCGTCTGGCCGGCAGCTCATCCATGCTGCGGCGGTAGACGATGCTGACCTCCCTGGCGCCCATGCGCAGCGCACAGCGCGCGGCATCCATCGCCACGTTGCCGCCGCCCACGACGGCCACCTTTTCCCCGTGGCGGATCGGCGTCTTGCTGTCCTTTTCGTACGCGCGCATGAGGTTGATGCGCGTCAGGTACTCGTTGGCCGAGTACACGCCCTTCAGGCTCTCGCCCGGGATGCCCATGAACCGGGGCAGGCCGGCGCCGCTGCCGATGAACACGGCTTCATAGCCCATATCGAACAGCTCGTCGATGGTCAGCACCTTGCCGATGACCATATTGGTTTCAATATCCACGCCCATCGCCGTCAGCCCGTCGATCTCCTGCTGCACGATGCGCTTGGGCAGGCGGAACTCCGGGATGCCGTACACCAGCACGCCGCCCGCCTTGTGCAGCGCCTCAAAGACCGTAACGGCATAGCCGAGCCGCGCCAGGTCTCCCGCAGCGGTAAGGCCGGAAGGGCCCGCGCCGATGATGGCCACCTTGTGCCCGTTGCTCTTCGGTGCCTGCGGCTTTTCCTTGCTGTGTTCCCGATGCCAGTCCGCCACGAAGCGCTCCAGCCGTCCGATGCCCACAGGTTCTCCCTTGATGCCGCGCACGCACTGCCCTTCGCACTGGGTCTCCTGCGGGCATACGCGGCCGCACACCGCAGGCAGTGCGGAACTCGCGGAGAGGATCCGGTAGGCCCCCTCCATATCCTCGGCAGCCACGCGCTCGATAAAAGCCGGGATGTCGATCGCCACCGGGCAGGCGCTCCGGCAGGGTTTCTTGGGACAGTTCAGGCAGCGCTTCGCCTCGCCGACCGCCATCTCCCACGTGTAGCCGAGCGCAACTTCGTCAAAGTTGTGCGCCCGCACCTTGGCGTCCTGAGAGGGCATCGGGCATTTACGGGGATCCATGTTCCTCTGTACGGCCATCTCACTTCGCCTCCTTCAGCAGGCTGCACGCGGCGTCCCGCGCGTGCGTCTCAAAGTCGCGGTACATCGCGCCGCGCCGCATCGCCTCGTCAAAATCCACGAGGTGGCCGTCGAAATCCGGCCCGTCCACGCAGGCGAACTTCGTCTCGCCGCCCACCGTCAGCCGGCAGCCGCCGCACATCCCCGTGCCGTCGATCATGATGGGGTTCATGGAGACCACGGTCTTGATGCCGTACTTCTTCGTCACCTGGCATACGAATTTCATCATGACGAGCGGCCCGATGGCGATGACCTCATCGTAGCGGTTTCCCTCTTCGATCAGCTGCTCCAGCGCGGCGGTCACCAGGCCTTTGCGGCCGCAGCTGCCGTCGTCCGTCATGATCTCCAGCCGGTCGCTGGCCTCTTTGAATTCCTTCTCCAGGATAAGCAGGTCTTTTGTGCGGAAGCCGACGACGGCGTGCACCTCGCAGCCCTGCTCGTGCAGCTTTTTCGTCACCGGATAGGCGATGGCGCAGCCGACGCCGCCGCCCACCACGCACACCTTGTGCAGGCTTTCCGTCTCCGTCGCCACGCCCAGCGGCCCCACGAAATCGTGCAGATACGCTCCGGCCTCAAGGGAATCCAGCTCCATCGTGGAGCCGCCCACGATCTGGTAGATGATCGAAACGGTGCCCGCTTCCCGGTCCGTCCCCGCGATGGTCAGCGGCACGCGCTCACTGTCCTCAAACGCGCGGTAGATGATAAACTGGCCCGGCTCGGCCTTCCTCGCGATAAACGGCGCCTCGATCTCCATGCGCGCCACCGTCGGATTCAGGTGTTCCTTTTTCACGATCCTGAACATGCTCGCTTCCAACCCTCCTGCGTCCCGAATAAAATCAGCTTGTTCTTTATTCGACGTCCTTTTTTGCATCCCTTTTCCGTTCGAGATGTTATCTTTCTGACAAAGCGCCTGCTGCAAAACAGGCCGCCGCACACATACCGGTGAGGCAGCCTGCACGCGTTACGCCTTCTTTTCAAACTTCTCCCCGCACTTGCGGCAGGTGACGGTCACGCTGCCCACGCCGCGCGGCACGCGCAGGCGCTCGCGGCACTTGGGACATTTGTAGTAGTGGTACTGCTTGCGGTTTTTCGTCCGGTTCCCCCATTCGCTCACCGCTTTGCGCACGGCATAGGTCTTCGTCAGGTAGGCGCGGTTTTCCGCCATGCGCGCTTCCCGGTTGCGGCTCAGCATCCGCCAGAAGGCGAGCACGAGCAGCGCGTCTGCCGCGATGACCAGCAGCCGGAGCCCTGTCAGGCTCCCGATCAGCGTGACCGCGAGGGAGGCGACAACGATTGCAAGGTTCAGGTGGTCCGCACCGTAGCGGCCGGCCATCAGGCGCGCCGCACCCGCGCGCAGTTTATCTGTCCATTTATCCATTTCCGTTCTTCCTTTCCGTCTCCGGGCAGCGCACGCCGTCCCCATCTGCGCCGAAGCCGCGCAGCGGCGCCAGGTCCAGAAGCTCCGCCCCGATCGCGCGGATCTCCTCCTTTGCCAGGTCCCACTGCGTCCCGTCCGACAGCTCCCGCGGGTCGTGCGCATCCAGCCCGATCATGACGGGCACGCCGCACGCCGCCGCGATCTCAAAGAACGGCTGGCACGGGTAACCGGTGCCCGGGGTTCCCTTGCCCGCATAGCGCATGTGCGTGTTGTACTCCATGGGGACCGAGAGCGCCCTGCAGGCCTCGCACAGGTCCTTTGCCGCCGCCCTGCAGTCATCATCAAAGCCCAGCGGCCAGCGGTGCATGAAGAGATCCGGATGCGCCAGATAGGTGAAAAGGCCCGTTTCCAGCCCCTTTACCGTCTGCTTCACGTACCGGGAAAGCTGTTCGGGCGTCTCAACCTTGCCGAAGTACATGCCCGTCTCATCCGATCCGTCGTAGTGGTTGCCGAGGATGAGATAATCCAGCTGCCAGCGTTCCGCCGTCTCTCTCAGCCAGCCGATGTAATCCGGGAAATACTCGCACTCAAAGCCCGTCAGGACGCGCAGCTGCCCTTCGTAGCGCTCCTGCAGCGCCCTGATGCTGCGCACATACTCGGGCAGAGCGTCCACCCTCATGCGCACGTGGTCGTGCGTATAGCCCGAAGCGTACGGCCAGGGAACGTGATCCGAGAATCCCAGCACGTCAAAGTGCTGCGACAGCGCGGCCTTGATGTAATCCTCATCTGCGCCGACCGCGTGTCCGCACCGCGTGGTGTGGGTGTGCAGATTTGCCTTCAAAGCCCTCTCACTCCAATCCGATGCGCGTACACGGCACGCGGCCTTCCACGAGGTCCGAGATCCGGTGCCGGCCGTGGCCGATGATCACCGTGGTGCCGCGCAGCGCCGGTTCCAGCGCGTACTCCAGCTTGGCATGCGCGCCGTTTGCGCCGGCCCTGCTCACCCCCACGCAGCTCTCCTGCAGCTTTCGCACCTTTGCCTCAAGCGCCTCCGGCGTCTTTGCCAGCACGTCGCGCACCAGCGACGCGGGGTCGGCGGGGTCCCGGTAAATGCCCTCGGTGGATGTCATGATGAGCAGGATCTTCGTCTTCACCAGGCCCGCGATGACCGCGGCCGTCTCGTCGTTGTCCACGCACTCGTGGACGACCCGGTGCTCGCGGCGCAGCTCGGAAAGCTCCCACTTGCGGTTTTCCTCGTCGGAGACCGGATCGTTGTAGTTTACGATGGGGATGGCCCCCTGGTCCCTCGCCCGGAGAAAGAGGCGGTGGATGTGCTCCCGCTTCTCCGGGTCGTTGAAATGCTGATGCTCCACCAGCACCTGGCGCACGGAATACTCCTGCCGGATGAAGTGCCGGTACTGCTCCATCAGGATGGCCTGCCCCTGCGCCGCGTAGTCCGTCTTCGCATCGACGGAGGAGGCATCCAGTTCTTTCCCCGTCCTGCGGATGTAATCGAGGCGGCCGATCTCCGCTGCGCCGCTCGTCACCCAGATCATGCCCGGCGCAAGCTCCCTGCCCAGGCGTGAGAAGATATTGTAGTCGATATCGGCATCCTCCCTGCGGATGAGCGCCATGGAGCCGATCTTTCCGACCAGATCGAAATCGTATGTCATATTCCCTCCGGGGTCACTTGTGATATTTCTCCCCTGCGTTGATCTTGCACGCCCGGTAGATCTGCTCCAGCAGCATGACCCGGGCCAGCTGGTGCGGGAAGGTCATGGGCGAGAAGGAGAGCCTCCGGTCCGCCCGGCGCACCACCTCCGGCGCCAGGCCGAGAGAGCCGCCGATGACGAAGACCTGCCGCCTGCCCGTGCGCTCCGCCTCCGACAGCAGCGAGGCAAACGCTTCGGAAGAACAGGCCTTGCCGTCGATGCACAGGGCGATGACCTCGTCCTCCCGGCGGATGCGGCGCAGCAGCGCCGCGCCCTCCTCCCGCATCACGCGCTCGCGGTCCGCCTGCGAGGCGTTGGCGGGCTCCGGCAGGTCCGGGATCTCCGTCTCTTCGATGCGGCCGTAGCGCGTCAGGCGCTTCTCGTATTCATCCGCCGCCTCGCGCCAGCAGCGCTCCCGCAGCTTGCCGACACACAGGACCACCGCGTTCACTGCAGCACCCCCCACACGCCGGAGGCGAGCGTCAGCAGCGCCGCAGCGGCCAGGATCAGCCGGTCCCTCTTCGTCAGGCGCAGAAGGCCGGCAGCATCGATGGTTTCGCCGGAAGCCTTTTGTCCGCAGACCTTTTTAAAGCTGTAATACCACGCCAAAGCGAGCAGGACCCGCAGCGACACCGCAAAAAAGCCCGTGCCCGTAAAAAAGCCCTGAAGACCCAGCATGCCCGTAAAGAGCCAGGCACACAGAAAGGATGCGTGCGCCGCAGCGGAGGAGAGCAGCGTTCCGTGGCGCACCGTGATCTCCGAGAGCACCAGCCCCAGGCACAGCCTGGACAGAAAGTCCGCCGGGCAGGCGCCCGAGAGCGCGAACAGCAGGGCCGGGATGAGGCGCCCGCCTCTGGGAAGGCCCCGCAGCGAGCGCTCCAGGTATCCCCGGTAGAAAACCGCATGGCAGAGCGGGACAGCGAGCACGCAGCCCGTAAGCAGAAAGACAAAGCTCCCGTCCACCGGCTGCGGCACTGCACCGCCGCTCCCGGTATAAACAGCGGCCATCTCCCGCAGCAGGGAAGCCGGCGCGGCAAACAGCGCGCCGCAGATCACGGCGGCAAACAGCTGCCCCGCGCTGGCCCTGCAGAGGGGCAGCGCAGCCATCCCGCCGCTGCCGGGCAGGGACAGCCCGGCCCATGCGGGCAGAGCCACAAAAGCCGCCGTTCCCAACCCCTCCAGAAGAAACCACAGGCCCGGGGAAGGCGCTGCGGCTCTTCGGATGAGGCCCAGCAAAACCCACCCCAAAAGGGAAAAAAGGAGCTGCGGCAGGCATCTTTCAGCCGCGCGCCTTCCCCTTTTCCGTATTGCCATATCCGTTCCTCCAGACCGTCTTCCGGTGCGGAAGACCTGCAGCCCTTTCTGTATAGGTTTTACTTGTCCCGGAAAACGAAATCACGCTGGATCACGAAGCTGATCGCGAACAGGATGATATCCACCGGGATCTTGATGACGCCCGCCGGCACCGGGATCACCCTGGGCAGCAGCTGCACAAGCGCGGCGCCGAGGGCGCCCTGCACCGCTGCCAGCGCGTAATACTTGGCCATGGCGTTCTTCCCGCCCCGCCCGGAAAAGACGGTGTAGCGGTTCAGCCGGTAGTTGACCTGTGAGGACACCAGGCGCGCCAGCGCATACGCCAGCCAGGGCGCAAGCCCCGCCGCGCCGATCAGCAGCCAGTACAGCGCATAGTCCACCACAAAGGAGACGATGGCCGAGAACAGGTACTTGAAGATGACCATGTAAATGCGCATGGCATCCCGCACCGGGTTGAAGTGGCTTCCGCTGTTGTCATCGATGTAAATGGTCTCGATGGGCACCTCAAAAACACCGAGGCCCAGATCGCGAAGGCGCAGGAGCACGTTCATCTCATACTCGTAACGCTCGCCGTCGATCCTCGCCATATCCCGGAGGGAAGAAGCGGGCAGCGCACGCAGCCCCGTCTGCGTGTCGCCGACGGCGATGCCGCTGGCCAGGCGGTAGACCCAGCGCGTGATGCGGTTGCCCCACCGGCTCTTGAAGGGCACGTTGCCCGTGAAGGCGCGGCTGCCCAGCACCAGCGCATCCGGATGCTCTGCCGCGGCCTGCGCGACGCGCAGGATGTCCTGCACGGTATGCTGGCCGTCCGCATCTGCCGTCACCACGCACAGCGCGTCCGGACAGGAGAGGAGGATCTCGTTGAGGCCCGTTTTGAGCGCCCGCCCCTTGCCCATGTTGACGGCGTGGACCGCCACTCTGGCGCCCATCCTGCGGCACTTCTCAAACAGCGGAGCGTATTGTTCCCCGCCGCCGTCGTCCACCAGCATGACGGTCAGCTTTTCATCCAGCAGGCTGCGGGTCAGATCCACCATCCTGGCATCCGGCTTATAGGCCGGGATCAGGACGACGATCCTGCCGAGATCCTTTTCTTCCATGCGACAGTCTCCTCCGCTTTGCATACATCATTGGGATACGCGGCAAAGTATACCTTTACAGGCTGAAAAAGTCAATTGCGGCCTTGTTGCCCGGGGTGGCGCTTTATGCTATAATGTTTGGGATATGGATGATACTACCGCCACTGCAAGGGGGAGTTATTATGGAAAACCAAAGCACAAGCGCCGCGCCCGAGCGCAAGGCGCGCATCCTTTCCGGCATACAGCCTTCCGGCACGCCCACCCTGGGCAATTATATCGGCGCCATGCGCAACTGGAAACTGCTGTCCGCCGATTTCGACTGCCTCTACATGATCGCCGACCTGCACTCCATTACCGTCCGGCAGGAGCCGGCCAAACTGCGCGAGCAGTCCAAAAATCTGCTGGCGCTGCTGCTGGCCATCGGCCTGGATCCGCAGGAGAACGTCCTCTTCTTCCAGAGCCACGTGCATCAGCACGCGGAGCTCGCCTGGCTGCTCAACTGCTACACCTACATGGG